>UQXL01000022.1 GCA_900545135.1 uncultured Eubacteriales bacterium
ATCTTCTGCGGACATTATACCACAAAGCAAGTTTAGCAGAGTGATTCAATAAACGCTTCCTTGCAGCGAAGCTGAACGATATGATTATTGCGTTTATTATACCACTTTGCTCATAATTTTTCCAGAAAAAAAGCTATGATCTCCGCCGTGTCAAAAGCTATGATCTCCGCCGTGTCAAAAGCCATAATCTATGCTGCATCAAAAGCTACAATCTCCGCCGCGTCAAACGATGCTTTCAAGTTATGGGCGACTTGTTTTTTGTTAAAAAATGTAAGATTTATGGTATAATTAAGTCCAGATAATGGAAAAAACTCAACTAAGATGAAAAGTAATTTTACCCAAGCCCTGAGAGAGCTTACAGGCTTTGACGGTCAATCGGGTCCTCAGGAATCTGCCGAGAAAAACAATTCCGAACTTTTTACAGCAGAAGAGATGTCTTCTCAGAAGACCATTGTTCCGGAAACAGTTACGACAATCAAAGATTTTTCAGAAGCCCCGGCCGACAGTACCCGTATAACCAAAACCATGACTGTCACGGGAGATATCAAAGCTGACGACGATATTTTTGTCGACGGCCAGCTTTTCGGTAATGTGAAAACTAGTGCGACCGTCCATGCTACAGATTTGATAATAGGCGATGTAAGCGCGCAAAACGCGTTTTTCAGCGGTGCGCGGGTCAAAGGCAATGTTACTCTGACCGACGACTTGATAGCAGGAGATAATTTTACGATCGTCGGCGATGTAAAATGCAGCAATGCCAGTATTTCCGGGAAGATCAAAGGCAACTGCGATATCGAGCATTCCGCCCAGCCTGTTCGCTGAGCTTGTTATTTAAAAGGCAACGCTGAAGAATGCAATCTTAGGTTCATTCTAACGCCCTCCAGTCGGTCAAGCGGCGTTTCAATGGCCGCGCCATCGCGGCGCAGCCGTTATATAATCCTTTGCGGACATTATACCACAAATCAAATTTGGCAAAGTGATTCAATGAACCCTACCTCTCGGCAGCGCCGAATAATACGATACTGGGTTCATTATACCTCGCCATAATCTACTTGTCACCATTTTTGTTAAAAAAACATCAATCCACCGAATACTAAATTATTGATCTTCACTTTTCTAAATGCCAAGTGTTCTGAACGCCAATTCACGGCTCACCAATCCTCTGAACGCCAATTCACTGAGGACCAATCCTCTGAACCTCCGCTCCATTTGTCAAAGCTTCCAAACTCCCAGTCTCTATGCGAATGCATAAATCACTTACTTTCCTGAGCTTACATGTCGTACCTATAAATGTCAGAAAAAATCAAGCAGCTCATATGAGCTGCTTGATTTTTTCTGCGGCTTTCCTGTAGTAAGGAACAGCCACGCCGTATTCTTCCGCGAGGCGTATGACCTCAAAGACGAGGCCGTCGGCTTCGGAATTTTTGCCATCTTTTATATCTCTCTGCATCGAAGTGGTGGCTCCTGGTGCGAGGCTTTCCATGATTCTGAGATTTGTCTCCACCAAATCTATTTCAAAAGTTATGCCCATGGCTTTGGCCAGAGCTACGATTTCTCTTATGAGCGACTTGAACATTTCCCGCTGCGGGCCTTCTTTCTGGAAATCTCCCGCCGCCACGTCAAAATATAGTCCGGCGACGCCTATCGGCGATACATAAGAGAATTTCTGCAGGGCGTCCCTCTCTATATTTTCTGACAGCACGCCGTCTATTCCGCTGTCTTTAAGGTCTTTCTCGATCGTTTTTTCAAGCTTATGGAAAGAGTCTGCAGAAGATTCCGGGCAGGATATGGCTTCCACGCGGCCAGAAGATATTTTTCTTTCCCCGAAAAATATTCGGCATATATCTCCCTCCTGCAGAATGACCCCCGGCTCCTTTATATAGGCGGAAACATATATGCAGCCGTCCGTAACCAAAAGGTCCGGCAAATCTTTCTGCATACGGCCGCCGGTGCCGTAGACATTCAGTATAGGTATCACGATGGTCTTTTCGTGAGCGATGCGTTTTATGAACGGTATGGTATCACCCAGGGAATAGCTTTTTACGCACACGAATATTACGTCTGCTTTTTCATTGTATTCTTCCATGGCAGAGGCTTTTACGGCTATCGTCTCATGCTTTCCTGAATACGGCCTTTCTATCTTGATTCCCGAGTTTCTAACAGCGTCAAGGTGTTTGCCTCTGGCGATGAGCGTCACGTCTTTGCCTGCTTTTGCCATGTAAGCGCCTATGACGCCGCCGGTGCCGCCTGCTCCGATTATTGCATATTTAAGCATTTTGTCTCCTAACGTTTGTGTGTCTGTGGTTAATTTCGCCTACGGTTAATTTTTATGCGTTTTTTCACCGCAGCCTGTTGTCACATAGAGAAATTTTACCACAGTATCCGGAGAGGCTCAAGGACGATTTCATCCGGCGCGGCTATACAAAATTCATCCGGAGAGGTCATCTTTGGGGTTTTCAGGGAAACAGACCGTTATCATCAGCATGTCGTCAGCGTACTGCGCTTTTATGCTGCCGCCCATTCTTTCAGTCAGTATCTTGGCTATCGAGAGGCCTAGGCCGGTGGAATTTCTTCCTGTTTCCACCGTGTAAAACCTGTCAAAAAGCCTGGCGGCGACTACAGCGTCGAGCCCTTTAGCTGTGTTGGCAAAGGTGACTGTTCCGTCGTTTCCCATCCATACCTGCAGATCGCCGTCGCTGTATTTTATGGCATTGTTTATTATGTTGCCGAATATCCTGCCTACTGCTTTCGAGTCCAGAGTTCTTTCCACTTTTTCACCGGCAAGTGAAACTTCCATCTCTATATTATTCTGCTTTATAGCTCCGTAAAAGGATACGAGGCTTTCCTCCAGTAGTCTGCCCAGATCCACATGCTCTTTCTGCATTTCTTCCATCTGCGCTGCTATGGAATACTTGAACAGCTCTTCTGTCAGAGATTTGAGCATTTCTATCCTTTCGCCGATCCTTTCAAGGTATCTGCTGACGGATTCTGATTTTTCTTCATTTTCCATCAGTTCCATGTACCCGCATATAGCAGTCAGCGGAGTTCTCAGATCGTGGGATATGTTGGTCACGGCGGTTTTAAGCTCCGTATCTCCCCTCTGGAATCTCTGCCTTTCTTCCCTCAGTTTCCGCAGCTGTACGTTTATGTCTTCTGCCAGCTTGCGCATCGTTTTATCACTATGGGATATGCTTATGAGAGTATTGGTTTCGGTCTTGAGTTTTTCGGCAAACTGACTCTGTATTTCCTCTGCCGTTTTTTTTAGCATAAACAGCTTAAATAAAAGGATGAATATTATGCAAAGCAATATGCCTGTCAAGACCCATAACCAGTTTCCCATAAAGACTCCTCTATTTCAAATTCTTCCTTCTGAAAATATATAATCCCGCTCCCGTAGTCATTACGATGAGAGTCGCCGAATATGCGGTCAGCAGCCATGGTTTCTCAGCTTTCATCGTTCCTATCTGCTGCTGTTGGTCTCCTGGCAGAAAATCATGAAGAAACTCGTAGATTTCCCTCTTTGTTCCTTCGAGATAATTAGGATTTTTTTCCGATGGTTGTTCCACTACCTGTCCTTTATCATCCGTATACGTATATCCAGAATAAAATTCAGGAGCCTCGAGTTTGTTCTCTATGATCTGTCCGGCAAACATCGACACAAAAGCAAACAGTATGCATGAAACTGCTATGGCGGCTTTGTTCTGGCTTATCGCGGAAATAAGCGTGAATATCGACGCGAATGAAACGGCTGTCATCAGGCCGGCTATGCTCAGCAGCAGTATCTGTTTGATCTCACTATGAAAGCCTCCCAGCAGCGGATAGCCTACTGCCAGATAAACAGCTATGAACACTATGCACATCATCAGGCTGGCGCTGGCGCATGTTATCAGGTTAGCCAGATAGACGGAAGTCCTCTTATGGCCCACTACGATTTTGTTGCGCACCGTGCCGTCGCTGTACTCAGTTCCGAGAAACATACCGCAGAATACTGAAGCTACCAGGCCGATGAACATGACAAAAATGAAATACTGCTGGTCGAGCACAGTTTCATATTCAGTACCTCTCTGCTGGTTGAGTTCAGCTATCTGATGAGCCTGGGAGATAGGCAATGTCACGGCGAGGAAAATCATAAAGCCCAGACATAGATAAAAAAGCTTATTTTTTCTAAGCCTGGTAAAGTTGGCGGCAAGCAGCCTACTCATGCTCCTCACCTCCTACCAAGCTGATGAAATAGCTTTCAAGGCTCTCATCTTTTTCTGAGGCAGAAATCACCTGGCAGCCCCTTTCTGCCAGTTCCGTTACCAGTTTAGTCATGCTCATATTGCAGAAGATGTCAGCTTTCGTCTGGGAAACGACATTATATTCGACCTGCATTTCATCTAAGGCCACGGAAAGAGAGTTGATGTTATCCACTTCAGCCCTAAGACATTTGCGGCACGCCGCTTCCAGCTCTTCGGCGCTTATCTCCTTTACCATGCGTCCGCCGTCGATGAATCCATAGTGGGTGGCAAGCTTTGAAAGCTCGTCAAGGATATGGCTTGAAATTATGACGGTTATCATTCTTTCCCGGTTGAGCTTGAGTATCAGTTCCCGCATTTCTATGATTCCCTGAGGGTCCAGCCCGTTCACAGGTTCGTCCAGAATCAGGAGATCCGGATCGCCGCAGAGAGCTATCGCTATGCCAAGCCGCTGTTTCATGCCCAGCGAAAAATTCTTGGCTTTCTTTTTTCCCGTGTTTTCAAGACCCACCAGCCGCAGTACCTCCTTGACACCGTCAAATGACGGCATGCCCAGTATCATATACTGCTCTCTGATGTTTTCTTCCGCGGTCAAATCTCCGTATATCGAGGGAGTCTCTACCACTGCGCCCATTCTCCTGCGGGCTTTGTTGATCCCTCTCTCATCGTTATATACGCCGTAAAGTATATATTCTCCCGACGTAGGTTCCTGAAGTCCGGATATTAGCCTTATCAGCGTTGTTTTACCAGCTCCGTTCCTGCCGACAAGGCCGTAGATGGATCCTTTCGGAACGCTCAGGGAAAGTCCGTTCAGAGCCTTGAAATGTCTGTAGTTCTTGCAAAGGCCATGAGCGGTAAGTACATATTCCATAAAAATACCTCCTTTTTGTCTTACGGCGGCGATATCCCCGCCTTATTCATGGCCTGATTCTAGCAGACAAGTGTAAAGAAAGCGGTAAAGAAAAAAGTAAAGAAAGGGTAAAGATTTAAAATCCTGCCATCTTGAAGCCGATGCCCCAGACCGCTTCGATGTAATCTTTTCCCGATACGTCTCTAAGCTTTCTGCGCAGATTGCTCACATGAATTTTCAGCGAGCTCTCCGTGCAGTCCGGCGTATCTTCGCTTATTCTGTCCAATATCACGGATTTGGCGATAGCTTGCGTGGGATTTTTCATCAGTAGTTTCAGTATCGCATACTCGGTCTTTGTAAGTTTTACGGCTTTTGTTCCGACAAAAGCTTGCCTTGCCTGCGGGTCGAGAGTCAAATCGCCTAAACGCAATAAGCTATTTTTTCCGGTGATTTCAATACCGTTAAGGCCGCCATTGGCGTCGCTTCCTCCGGCGGATTTCCCCGCTTTGTCCAGCCTGATATGCACCTCTATTCTGGCAATGAGTTCTCTCACGTTGAACGGCTTCGTGACGTAATCCACAGCGCCGCCCGTGAGCAAATTCACTTTGTCGTCTATGCCTACTTTGGCGCTCATGACTATCACAGGGATATTCTTTATCCTTGGGAGCACTTCTTCACCGGTAAGTCCCGGCATCATCAGGTCAAGCAAGATGAGATCGGGTCTTTTGCTTTCGAGAAGATAAAGGGCTTCTGTTCCGGAATAGGCGCGTATTACATTATAGCATTCCTTTCTCAGAGCTTCCTCCAGCATATCGCCTATATGAATGTCGTCGTCTATTATGGCTATGGTCTGCATATATTCTCCTTCAGTGAATTTCGAGATAGCTGTAACTGCTTTTTCTGCCGGTTTTATCGTCTGTATAATCTATATGATGTCTGCCTTTTGCGGAAAACTGCACGGGCTGTGTAAAGATGGGGCCGTCATAGACGAAAGAGTGGTATTCTCCGTTTTCTCCGCACAAATCAGCTCCGGCCGGCATGCTCTTTACAAAATCCTTGTCGATGACGCGTCCCAAAAAGCTTTCATCAAGGACGGAACGATCTATACTCGTGACGACCGCTTTGAAGCCCTCGCCGATGAACTCTTCCATTATCTGTTCCGGACTCATATTCCACAGCGGAAATTCGGCCCTGATATCTGTACCCGCAAATTTTTTCTCCCTCATGCGGCGTATTTCTTCCAGATAAATGTCTCCGAACAAGGCTGTATCTATGCCGCGTGCTTTCAATTCACCGATATAGGCTTCCATCTTCGCCTGATATTGATTTTCTGTTTCTCCGGCGTCCATCTTCATTAAAAATAAAGGTATGCCTATGGAGCGGGCCTGCCGTCCGACCAGTCCCGAGCTTACATTATGCATGGAAACGCGGTCTTCACTGCCGTCTATCACCGTTAGCATACTGTGTATGTTATATTCTCCAGAAAGCATGGCCTTATGCAGAGCCAGCGCCGAATCCTTGCCGCTGCTCCAGTTGAAATACGCTTGCTTCATTTTTTCTCCTTATGATTTTTGTGCTGCTTGGCTGCAGCTCCGTCCAAACTGCTGACAACTGCGCGGAAAAGCAAGTCAGCGCAATACAGAATTGCTGATTATATAGAATTCTTCCTGACTGGCTTGGCGCTGCTTTTCCATCTTTTCAAAACGTTCGTCGTATGCTTCCGCCTCTTTTTCGTCTATTTCAAAGGCCTTACTCTGATGGTCTTTAGCTATGGCCAGAGGTCCGAAAGTGAGAATCTCCTTTTCTTTTCCCTCTTCATCCGTCAGCTTCGCTCTGGTGTACATGATGCCGCCGGCCCCTTGGTTCTCAAACCGTCGGCGCTAAATCACATATAAAGCATATCTGCGCGTATGCCGTCGTTGTCCTGCTTATGCAGCTCCCTTATCGCCTGGTGAAAGTCTCCGTCATATATTATATTGTAATTCATTATCGAGTTGATGAAGTCGTCCTTTTCTTCCTGCGTCATGAATCTCTTCATCACGTACATTCTCGCTTTCTGCTTCGGAGTTCCGTATTTTTCATTGAGATCAAGCATCATCTCCATCAGTTTTTCTCTCGCCTGCTGGACGCTGTGAGCCAGCTCTTCTGTATAGTCGCTGGCTTTGAGATTGTTGGGATTATATTCTCTTTTCGCGGAAAGCCTGTAAACATCATCGGCGCAGAGTCCTGACGCTGATGCACTCCATGTGATGTCTGTATTTTTCATCTTCATATTCTGCCAGGAAATTCACGGCGTAAGGATTGCTGTGACCGCCCACATAGATGCCCCATCTGTTGGCATAGCAGAAATTAAAAATAGTGGTTATCAGATTTCTGTATTCTCTGTCTTTGTACTGTTTCCAGTCTTTATTGCGCGGATTAACTTTATGTACGCGCCGCCAGTTGCTTTCGGTGCACACGTCGGTGTCTTTCATGCCAAATACGTTGAGGATGTCGCCTAGCCCCTTGTCGTAGTTTCCTGTGAAATCGGCGTAAAACAAGTCTGCCAGATAGAGGGGCGTCTCACATTCCTCATACATTACAGGCAGGATTTTGAAGCTGTCGTCTCTGAATTTCTTGGCAAAGGCCGATCTTATCTCGTGTTTTACCCATGGTTTTCCTACCGACCGCGGGGAAAGAATCACAGCAAAATATCCGCTGCTCATTATTCCGTCATCTATCTTCTCCAGCAGCGATTCCCCTACCTTCATCTCAAACTTATCGAACCATACTTCGATGCCGAACCGCATCAGGTCTTTGGCCAGCCTTTCTACGAATTTCTTGTCTTCAGTAGCATGGCATAAAAAAATCTTCTTCATCTGTTACCGCCTTTTTAAGTTTTAAGCAAAACTACTATAATGCAATTATATATTATCTGTTTCGTTACTGCAATATTGGCGGTGCTTCCTACGAAATCAGGCTGCGCTTCCTACAAAAGCAGCGCCAGATCCTGCGGCAACAAATAGTCCACCACTGATTCCATATAGGGTTCTTCCTTATGATCCTCGGGATAATAGAAGAGACTATCCAAAACAATTTTTTTATCCGTATCATATTCGATCTCAAGAACAGATTTGTCTGAAAAACGATGATAGCTGAAATTTTCATATACGTAAGCATTCGGATCTTTCAGGAGAATTTCTTCCCTGCTCAGCCCTGGTCCAACATCTTCAAACTCATCTCTGTCCGCAAAGCCTGACGTCAGATAGCCGTCGACGACATAATAGCTTTCGCTGTCACACAAGGTTTCCCCATCGCTGTACAGTAAAAACAAATATTTGCCGTCTTCGACAGGAGTAACTGAATAATATCTGCCATCATTAAATCTTACGATCTGTACGATTCCTTCGGATTTCAGTCCTTCAATGCCATAGCATGTACTCAGCGACCCCAGGAGCCTGCCTGGCGCGGCTAGATTGTCGCTGATTTTTTCTGTTAAGCTTTGCTCCTCAACGTCAGCAGCGTCTATTTCATCAGAACTTCTCCCAACTTAATAACTTCTCACAACTTATTATTTTGACAAAAATATATCACTTTCCGATGACGGTGTCAAACCCGCCCAAGGCATATCTGCCGGCGTCAGTCTGCCGACATCAGCGCATATCTGCCGGCCCATAATCCGCACCAATCAAGTTGACGCTTGCTGTATTTAGTTTTAATATATTCTATAAGACGATTATCAAGGGAGATGATTTTTTGGATACTATTTTCTACAACGGTAATATTTACACCATGGACGATGCCATACCGAAGGCCGAGGCCGTGGCGGTAAAAGACGGCATTATCCTGCGTGTCGGCACCAACGAAGAAATCCTTGAATTAAAGACAGAGGATACCGAGCTTTGTGATCTTAAGGGCAAAACCATGCTGCCCGGGTTCTGCGACAGCCACATGCATCTTTTGAGCTACGGTTACAGTCTGGAAAAGGTCAACCTGTACAGTGCGGGCAGCATGGACGACCTCATAGCCTTGGGGCGTGACTTTCTCGCAAAGCATCCGTCGCTGACGTGGCTGCAGGGGCGCGGCTGGAATACGGATGGCTGGGAAGATACAAGATATCCAAACCGCTATGACCTGGACAAAATCACCACAGATATTCCCTTATTTTATACCCGCGCCTGCGCTCATATAATTTCAGTCAACAGCAAAGCTCTGGAAGTGATGGGTGTGACGAGGAACACGCCGCAGATGGCAGGAGGCCACATAGAATTCGATTCCGACGGAGAGCCCTTGGGAATCTTCGCCGAGGCCGCCAGGGACTTGGTATATAACGCGCTTCCCGAGCTGACGACGGAAGACATAAAGCGCATGCTCACAAACGGCGCGGAAAAGGCTCTGTCCTGCGGCATCACGTCCATACATACCGATGATTTTGAAGCAATCCCCGCCGGTCAGTACCAGAAAGTCCTGGACGCTTATCACCAGCTCGACGAAACAGGCGAGCTTCCCGTCAGAGTCTACGAACAATGTCTGCTGGCTTCAGTTCCTCTGCTCAGAAAATTCTTAAGCGAAGGACATCACACCAATGAAGGCACTCCGATGTTCAGAATAGGGTCGCTTAAGCTGCTGGTGGACGGTTCCCTAGGCGGAAAAACGGCTTTTCTCAGGCAACCATACAGGAACGATCCATCGACCCGCGGCATAGCGACTTTGACCCAGGAAGAGCTGAACGATTTGATTCTTCTCGCCCAGCAGCACGGGCTGATGGCATCGCTCCATACAATTGGAGACGGCGCGATGGAGATGAATCTCAATGCCATAGAAAACGCCCAGCTTAAATGTCCCCGCGCCGACATGCGCCACGCTCTGATACACTGTCAGATCACAGATAACCAGCTTCTGAAGCGCTGCCGTGACCTGAATATAGTCATGCACGTTCAGCCGGCTTTCATCGACTCCGACATGTATATCGTCCGCGACTGCATAGGCGAGGAACTGGAAAAAACGTCTTATGCATGGAAAACCATGATGGATCTGGGACTTCATGTGACTTTCGGCTCCGACGCTCCTGTAATAAGCTTCAATGTCATGGAGGGTATCTACAGCGCAGTGACGAGAAAAGACCTCAGCGGCAAGCCTGATTCGGGCTGGCTTCCGCAGCAGAAAATCTCCGTATACGACGCGGTTTATGCTTACACCATGGGAGGAGCCTACGCTTCCTACGACGAGGGCAGAAAGGGCAGTATAAGAAATGGCAAATATGCGGACTTCGCAGTCCTGGACAGGGACATTTTCAAGATACCTGAAGATGAAATAAAGGACGTCAGCGTCATCATGACTGTCCTCAACGGAAAAGAAGTGTACAGAGCAGGCGGAAAATAAGCGAAAAATTACCCGGCAGAGCGGCAGGCCTGCAAACCGCAGGTTTTCCACTCCGCCGGGCATTTGTGATCAATTAGAAATGACTATTTCCGGCGATTCCGCGCTTACGATATATTTTTCGCATGTTCCGGAAAGTTCTTTTTCTATGAGATTCTTGAGTTCCTCCAGAGCTTCTTCAAGGACGGGAAGTTCTTCTTTGCTCAGTGTTTCTATGCACATAAAGGCGTTCGTTGTTTCTTCAGTCAGCATGGTCCTGACGGCTTCACGCCAGTTAAAACATCTGCAGATGGCGCCTGCATCGTCTTTGTATACTATCTCTCCTGGGCTGGGCGGTTCGCTCTTTTCGCTGCCCAGCGTCATAAATTCTTCGTCGCCTGAGGCCAGCGTCAGTCTGACGTTTCCCTCAAACTTGTCTATATCCTCTCCGCCCACCGGAATACCGTATTTGAGAGAGAGCCCGTTGTAAATATCCACCAGCGGGTTAATCGGGCCGATTTCACCGCCTTTTGACACCCTCTTCAGCAGAGCTTCGATGGAACACCTAGCGCCTTTTTTTGTTTTGAATTTATAAAAGGCGTCGCGCCATCTTCTTATCACGGGATTTTCCGTAAATTCCGGATTTTCTATGTGACGCGCCGCGAGAGAGACGGAGTCTTTCAGATATACCGCATATTTATCCTGTTCTTTTATACGGTTGTCAATGCCATGACATACTAAAATACCCAGGCGGGCTTCCGGGAATATGTCTAAAAATTCTTTTTCGATTCTAAACTTTTTCATGTTCAAAACCTTTCTTTCATCTTTCTGTCTATATCCCTTGCTGCATCGCGCCTGGCAATGGTTTCGCGCTTGTCGTAATTTTTCTTTCCCCTGGCTACGGCAATCTCCACTTTCGCCCTGCCGTCTTCATTTATATACATGTTCAGAGGGACAAGGGTCATTCCTTTCATCGTAGTATAACCTATGAGCTTGCGGATTTCCTGTTTATGTAACAGCAGCTTGCGCGGGCGCAGCGGCTCCACGTTGTACCTGTTGCCCTGCTCATAGGGACTTATATTCATGCCGTGGACGATAAGCTCGCCTCTTTCTATTTTAGCGTAGCTTTCCTTGATGCTCACCTTGCCCTGGCGGACGGACTTTATCTCAGTCCCGGTGAGCACGATCCCGGCCTCGTAAACTTCCTCTATGAAGTAATCGTGGCGGGCTTTTTTGTTGTTAGCTACAAGCTTTCGCTCTCTCTTGGCCATATATTTCTCCCATAAAATCAACTGTCTAATTAAATGTAATCACTTTTCCTAAAATATCTTCGTCGGATATAAAAATTTCATCCTCCGATGTGAGTTCAGCATCGCACGCCAGTTCAAGCTCAGAGCCGGAAATATTTTTTACTCGCCTCACGATGGGACCGCGGCTTCCGTCTATCTGATAAAAATGCGGTTTGTATGCGATGAGATCGCCCTCTTTGACGTCTTCCCTGCCGGCCAGTAGAAAGACTATGACTTTCTGCTCCGGCTCAAAAGTCGGCAGCATATCGCTTCCCTCTATTTCAACGATCATAAAACTGCAATGCACAGCTATGGCCGCCGCTATGCCGAAAGCTATACTCAATGCGCCCAGCAAAATTTTCTTCATCCAAAATCCCCATAAGCTTGAGAATGTTTTAGAAGGTTTGGATACTGTCAAGCGGAAGTATTCTGAGCACGACCTTTCCGACTATGGAAGATTCTTCCACCTGGCCCAGTTCCGGCGAACGGCTGTCCTGACTCACTCTCCTGTTGTCTCCCATGACGAACAGTTTGCCTTCTTCCACCGTTACACTGCTCATTTCTCCTGAAATCCCCTCTTCGGCTACGTAAGGTTCGTCTATCGCTTCTCCGTTGACGTATACATATCCGTCTTTTATCTCAATGGTATCGCCGCCTGCAGCGATGACTCTCTTGATGAGGTGTTTCTGCTCTCCTTTTTCATTAAGCAGCTTCGACTTGAAAACTATTACATCTCCTCTTTCCACATCGCCGAAAAGATTATATGCCTGCCTGCTGACTACGATATAATCGTCGGAATAAAACGTAGGCTGCATCGATTCCTGTTTTACAACTATAGGTTTGAAAAATAAAAGTACGGTACCTGCAATAACAAGAGCAATTATAATGTCTCTTATCCATTCATAAGCTTCTCTCATTTATAATCTCCACAATCAATTTTTTCCAAAAATATCTTCTTTTATTCTTGCAAAATTCCCGGGAAGCGGGCAAGTAATTTCTTTCCCCTGCAAATAATAGAGCGGGCCGTCTTCCCTGCAGTTTCTGAACGCGATTCGTCCAGCATGAAGCAGATGTGTCGTGAAGCCATATCGCTTTTTTACGATTTGATTGATTTTTTCGCTTCCGTATTTTGTGTCTCCTATTATCGGATGGCCTGCTCCGGCAAGCTGTACTCTTATCTGATGGGTCCGGCCCGTATTGATCTTTACTTGAACCAGAGTGTATCTGCCGTCCAGGCTGCAGGCCAGCGGAAAGATTTCTGTATCCATCAGTTTTCCGCCGTCTTCGCTTATAGAAACTATGTTTTTCTTTTTGTCTTTGGTCATCTCGTCTTTGAGACGCATCGCTTCTTCTATGCGGCCTGACGTAATTGTGACGTACAGTTTGTCGATGGCCCCGCGCTCTCTGAGCATGCCATTCAGTTCTCTCAGCGCAGCAGATGTTTTGCCGAAAAGCACGAGTCCCGTCGTGTTTCTGTCAAGCCTGTTGGCCGGCGAGGGGACAAAGGTCTTTTCTTCAGCAGGAACGTAATCTCCCTTGGCTATCAGATAATCTAAAACCTGATTGGCCAGGTGGTTTTTCTTTTCCTTTCCGTCACCGTGGGTCAAAAGGCCGAAAGGCTTTTCTACGGCCAATATATTTTCGTCTTCGTACACGACGGAGAACTGTTTTTTTGCCCGCACTTCCTTTGCTTTTCGCTGCATCGCTTCAGCTTCTTCGGCGGAAATATATATAGTTATTTCATCGCCCGGCTCAAGCAGCGTCTCCGGAGACTTCCTTCTGCCGTTGACCTTTACGTCTTTTCTTATCAATTTATATACATGACTCAGAGACGACTTGGCAAAGTACTTTTTCAAGAATCTGTCAAGTCGCTGGTTTCCTTGGTTTTCCCCTACTGTAAATTTTATCATATCACATATTATACACCAAAACATCTTGAGAAAAAAGTCTTTATCTGCTAAAATATATGTGTCGAAGATTGGGAGGAGATTATGAAAAAATTAAAGGACTTTTTATACGATAATAACGATATACTGGTTGCTTTCGCCATACTCGTAGTTGCCGCCCTGCTCATCGTGTGGCGCATGAGCGCGATAATAGAGTACCCGAAGACTTATATAAATGACGGCGCTGTGGCGGAAAGTCCCGATAATTCAGACGCTGAATCCGGCGATTCTTCCGGAGACTCAAACTCCGATGCAAACACAGGCGACGGGCAGTCAGAACCTGCAGACAACGACGACAGCAGCGAACAATCCGGTACAGATAAAGACGATGACAAAGATTCCTCCGCAGATAAACCTACGGAACTCTGGTCAAACGGAAAATTGAGCAAAACAGTGGAAGTAAGCGTTTACGGAGATACTGCTTCTTCTGCGCTTCAATGTCTCATAGATGTAGGCCTGTTCAAGGATTATGCTGAATATCAGTCAGCCTGCGACAGTCTGGGAATAGACCATCAAAAGGTCAGCGCCGGCGTGTTCTCCTTCGAGAAGGGTTCCACCAAGAACGACATAGCACGCGCCATAAACTGGAGCTAAAACCTGTTTGCATGTGACTTTCTCTGTCCGATAATATGCTATTAAAAAATCCGACTGGCAATCCTTTTAGGGAAGCCAGCCGGCATTTTTTATCTCTGCAAAAGCTCTATGACTTTCTGCAGGCGGGCTTTCTGCCTGCCGTTCATCATGGGCGCGAGATTTCTGAGCATGGTCAGCTGTTTTTCATAAGTTATGTTGTTTGCCCTGAGCTGTTCTTTAATCTTCAGAATTTCGCGCTCAAGCTCAGCATCGCTTTTGTTTTCAAGCTGTCTCAGAATCTCCTGCCCGTTGTTTCTTCCAGGTTTAATGCCCAGCTGACGGGCTATATCCCCTACCATTTTATCATTTAATTCCATAATTGACCTCCTTCAATATCTTTCATAGCATTTTATGCACTTAGGGGCTGTAAATTTCATATTATGGCATATAAACAGGAGGTATACATATGGCTAAAAATTCCAACGTAATAGGCATCGCCGCAATACTTCTCATATTGGCTGCCGGAAACGACAGCGGAAAACCGGGTATGGATCATTCCGGAGGCTTCGGCTCTGGCGGACGCGGGGCAGGCCACGCTAGCAGAGGCGCCGATAGTTCAAGCAGAAACGGTATCCTTGGCGGCATACTGCCTCCCATAGAAATTGGCGGAATATTGAACGATTTGCACCGCCTGACTTTCATAATGAACCATATGGATAATCTCGGCCAGATGGCGCTCAATCCGTCTGAACGCCCCAAACTGCCTCCGCCTTCTGAAATAATAAGCAAAGCGATACCTGATCTTGGCAATATCATAGAAACCGTCGCTCCTTTGCTCTCTGTCCTCGGCGGAGATTCCGGCGGGCTCGGGGGATTCGGAAACTCCGGCGGCTTCGGAGGGTTCGGCGACTCCGGAGGGTTCGGCAATTCTAATAACTTCGGCGGCTCGGGAGATTTCGGCGGTTCAGGAGATTTCGGCGGTTCAGGAAGTGAAAACAAAAATGACATCTTTTAATATCTCCTCCCTTGGTGTATAATACTTGTATTAAACCAAAAGGAGGTTTGCAATGGCACTGGTAACAACAAAAGACATGTTCGCTAAAGCTCTGAAATCTGATTACGCTATCGGAGCTTTTAACGTAAACAATATGGAAATAATTCAGGGAATAGTCGAGGCGGCTCAAATCGAAAAGTCAGCCCTCATCCTCCAGGTGTCCGCCGGAGCCCGCAAATATGCCAAGCCGGCATATCTTGTAAAGCTGGTAGAAGCAGCCATCGAGGACACAGGTCTTGACATAGCCCTGCACCTGGATCACGGAGAAGATTTTGATATATGCAAGAAGTGCGTGGACGACGGCTTCACTTCCGTAATGATCGACGGTTCCAAGCATCCTTTCGAGGAAAACATCAGACTGACCAAGGAAGTCGTAGAATATGCCCATGCTCACGGCGTCTGCGTCGAAGCTGAACTGGGCAAGCTGGCCGGAGTTGAGGACAACATCAAGGTCGACGCCCGCTCAGCTACTTTCACCGACCCTGAAGAAGCCGCAGAATTTGTGGAAAGAACAGGCGTAGACTCCCTCGCCATCGCGATAGGAACAAGCCACGGCGCATATAAATTCAAAGGGGAGCCTTACCTGGATTTTGAAAGGCTGAAGGAAATCCACAAGCTCATTCCTGACACGCCTCTCGTTCTTCACGGAGCTTCGACAGTTTTGAAAGAATTCGTGGACAAATGCAATGAGTACGGAGGAAATATCCCGGGAGCTCAGGGAGTCCCTGAAGAAATGATCCGCGAAGCGACCAGGTACGGCATATGCAAGGTGAACATAGACACAGACCTGAGGCTTGCACTGACCGCGGAAATAAGAAAATTCCTGGCAGAGAATCCTGCCGAATTCGATCCGCGCAAGTATCTCGGACCTGGAAGAGACGCCATCAGAGCCATGGTTCAGCACAAGATCAAAAATGTGCTCAACGCCTCTGGCTCGATGTAATGCTCAGACATATGCTCATATGCTAAAATTTTTGGACATAAAAAACGGCTGTTTCTGCAGCCGTTTTCGTTTTATTCCCTACATCGCTATGCTGGTGTCTCTCAGCATGCTTATGTTTCCGCTGAAGACTTCTCTCGTATCAGGCAGTTCTCTCAGGTCCATAGGCTTAATTATTTGCTTTAGCCCCCCCCTTTTCCTTAACGGCGCCTGATTCAACAAGAGCATAATATACAAATTCTGAACAATAGAAATGTTTTTCTCTCCCTATCTTCTTGTCGAATATGCAGCCGAGCAGTCCACGGATATTATATCCATACTCGTCCTTTTTCTTTTCCATGTTGTGCAGAAGAGTCTTCAACTTGAAATAGGTCAGATTGGTCACTTCCAGCTCGTATACGGCGCAGTTCATATTGTCAGAATCACCCATTATCCCCTCATACAGGTTTTCTCTGACAAAGCCTGCCGGAAGCATCGCATATCTGTATTTTCTGGCAAAGCTGTACATCTGCTCAAAATTGGCGTCCAAAGATATCGAAGCGTGGGTATACTTGCCTTTTGTAAACTGATATATGATTTTCGAGCAAACCGTATTGCTCTTTGTCAGCAATATGTAGACCTTTTTCATACCGTTCCCCTTTTGTCAAAAGCTTTTAGTTGTCTTGATAAAATAATTATACAACAAGATGAAGAAAAAGTCTTTAAGGAATTCTTAACAATTTATTATTCTCCTGTTAAGCCCTATTTGCCCGCCAGTTCTTTAAGCAAATCGTTCTTCATATCCCAGAGTTTCTGCGACAGATCGACGTAATATGTCTGAGGATTCTCAAATCTCAGCGTTTCTGCCCAGAGGGTCTCCACCTGAGCTTTGCAGTAATCGCGTATTTCGTCTATCGAAGGGCTTTCGTAGACGCATTTTCCCTTTTCAAATATCTGGACTCTCAGATCTCGAACAAAATAGTCTCTTATCTTTGTCCGTTTCCATACTGCGTTAGGATCGAAAATTTCATACTCATCAACTTCCGGCACAGTTTCGTCGAATACAGTTATCACATCTCCTCTTGTCTTGCCCGTCTCTTTATCATAAAGTCTGTACAAATGCTTGAATCCAGGGTTGGTGATCTTCTCAATATTTTCCGAAATTTTAATCTTAGGAATGAGATTTCCTCCTGATTCGAGGGCCACCAGCTTGTAAACTCCGCCGAACACAGGCTCCGACTTGGCGGTTATCAGTCTTTCGCCCACGCCGAACGAATCGATGCAGGCTCCCTCCATGATGACGTCTCTGATTATATATTCGTCGAGCGAGTTGGAGACAACTATCTTACATTCCTCTAGGCCTGCGGCGTCCAGCATTGCTCGCGCTCGTTTCGTCAGATATGCGACGTCTCCTGAGTCTATCCTGATGCCCATGTTTTTAGGTTTCATCTCTTTAAAAACCTTGATGGCAGCCGGAACTCCGGATTTCAGCACATTGTAGGTGTCCACCAGGAGAGTACAATTGTCAGGATAGATTTCAGCGTATTTTTTAAATGCCGAATATTCGTCCTCATACATCTGTACCCAGCTATGCGCCATGGTTCCCAGCGCTTTGATGCCGTGATCCCTGTCTGCTATGGCGCAGGCCGTTCCGGTGCAGCCTCCGATATATGCGGCTCTTGCGCCGTATACAGCCGCATCAGCGCCGTGGGCTCTTCTAGTTCCGAATTCCATGACCGCCCTGCCCTGTGCCGCTCTGACGATACGGTTGGCCTTGGTGGCAATTAGGCTCTGGTGATTAACTGTCAGCAAAACCATAGTTTCTATGAACTGGGCCTGCATCACAGGTCCTCTGACAGTGATGATAGGCTCGTGAGGAAAGATCGGCGTTCCCTCCGGCACCGCCCAAACGTCACATTCAAATTTAAAGTCTTTCAAGTACTGGAGAAAATCTTCGCAGAATATGTCCTTGCTCCTGAGAAAATCTATATCCTCTTCAGTAAATTTGAGGTTTTTGAGATAGTCTATCAGCTGTTCCACGCCGGCCATTATGGCATATCCGCCGCCGTCGGGAACTTTCCTGAAAAACATGTCGAAATAGGCGATGTCGTCTGCCATGCCCGTTTCAAAATAGCCGTTGGCCATGGTGAGTTCGTAGAAATCAGTCAGCATGGTCAGATTGATGTTTTTTTCCATCTGGATGTCCTCCGTCTTCATTACAAAAGTTTTTTCAAGAACTGTCCGGTGTATGATTCCTCACATTGAGCTACTTCTTCAGGCGTTCCGACGGTCACTATGGTTCCGCCCCTGTTTCCGCCGTCAGGTCCCAGATCTATGATGTGGTCGGCTCTCTTGATGACATCCAAGTTATGTTCAATAACCACGACAGTGTTACCTGCGTCTACCAGCTTGTCCAACACCGATATCAGCTTGTCCACGTCCGCAAAGTGCAGACCTGTAGTCGGCTCGTCTAAAATGTAAAGCGTCTTTCCCGTGCTCCGCTTCGACAACTCGGTAGCCAGCTTTACTCTCTGTGCTTCTCCTCCCGAAAGCTGGGTGGAAGGCTGTCCCAGCTTGATATAGCCAAGGCCTACTTCTTCCAGGGTATTGAGCTGTCTGCTTATGCTCGGTATATTCTTGAAAAATTCCAATGCTTCCGTCACGCTCATGTCCAAAACATCGAAGATGTTTTTGCCCTTATATTTCACTTCAAGGGTCTCGCGGTTGTATCTGTGACCTTTGCACACTTCACAAGGGACATAAACGTCAGGCAGAAAATGCATTTCAATCTTTATTATACCATCACCGCCGCATGCTTCGCAACGTCCGCCTTTAACATTAAAGCTAAATCTTCCTTTTCCATAGCCTCTCATCTTAGCTTCGGGAAGTCCGGCGAACAGATCTCTTATGCCGGTGAACATTCCAGTGTATGTGGCCGGATTCGATCGAGGCGTTCTCCCTATAGGAGACTGGTCGATATCTATGACCTTGTCGATGTTCTCGATGCCGAGTATCGCATCGTGCTCGCCGGCTTCTTCCAGTGTCCTGTTGGTTATCCTGGAAACGCCTTTGTAAAGGATTTCGTTTATCAGGCTGCTCTTGCCGGAACCTGAGACCCCTGTAACGCAGATAAGCTTCCCGAGAGGAAATTCGACGTCGATATTTTTCAGGTTGTTCTGGCGCGCGCCTTTTATGGTAAGCGTCTTTCCGTTGCCCGGCCGTCTCTCTTTAGGAACTGTGATTTTTTTTGCTCCCGAAAGATACTGTCCTGTGAGAGATTCTTTACATGCCTTGATTTCATCCACTGTTCCCTGAACCACAAGCTGTCCGCCGTTTATTCCGGCTCCCGGTCCTATGTCCACGATATGGTCGGCTACGTACATGGTATCTTCGTCGTGCTCCACGACTATCAGCGTATTGCCTATGTCCGTCAGATGGCGCAGAGTTGCCAGCAGCTTTTCGTTGTCTTTCTGATGGAGGCCTATGCTTGGTTCGTCCAGTATATAGAGCACGCCCACCAGGCTGGAGCCTATCTGCGTCGCCAGCCTTATGCGCTGGGACTCCCCTCCGGAAAGCGTTCCGGCCGCTCTGCTCAGCGTCAGATAGTCGAGACCCACGTCGATGAGGAAGCTGAGTCTTGCCTTTATTTCTTTCAGAACCTGATAGGCGATCTTTCTGTCCTTTTCCGAAAGGTCCAGCCCCTCGATGAAATCAAGGGCTTCCCTTATGGACATATCGGAAAGCTCGGCTATATTTTTTCCGCCTACTGTTACTGCTAGAATCTCTGGCTTAAGCCTTTTTCCGTGACATTCAGGGCAAAGGTCGATCTTCATATATTCTTCCATCTTATTTTTGAAATACTCGGAAGAGGTCTCTCTGTAGCGGCGTTCCACATTGTTTATCACGCCCTCAAACGGTCTGTCCTGAAGCGACTTGGCTCCTGTATTGTTGCTGACGTAATAGTATTTTAAATGCCTGTCCCCCGTGCCGTACAGCAGCTCGTCGATGAATTTTTTCGGCATTTCCTTGAGCGGTTTTTCTATATCCACTCCGTTATCCTCGGCCAGCGCGTTGACCATCTGGCGGTAGAAGCCGCTGAATTCCATTGAACCGAATATCAGATTGAGAGCTCCGTCAGGTATGCTCAAATCGTAGTTTATTACTTTGTCAGGGTTGAGTTTCTGCGTAAATCCTATGCCGTTGCAGGCCGGACATGCTCCGAAGGGCGCGTTGAAAGAGAACATTCTCGGCTCCAGCTCTTCTATGCTGACCCCGTGCTCAGGGCATGCCAGCTTGCTGCTGAATGTCTTTTCATAGTGATGATCGTAAAAATCGCCTATCACGTTTACCAGACCGTCGCCGTGAGACATGGCAAGCTCGCAGGCCTCGGAAATTCTGCCCTCTTGTCCCGGCTTGACGACGATTCTGTCAACGACGATTTCTATATTATGCTTGAAAGTCTTTTCCAGCTTTATCTCGTCTTCATTGAGGACCTTTATCTCTCCGTCCACTCTCACGCGGGTGAAGCCCTCTTTTGCGATCCTCTCGAGTATCTTCTCATGTTCTCCTTTGCGGCCTCTTATAACGGGAGCCAGCACAAGAAGCTTGGTTCCCTCTGGAAATTCCATTATGGTATCAACCATCTGATCCACCGACTGGCTGGTTATCAGCTTGCCGCATACCGGGCAGTGGGGCTTGCCTATTCTGGCGTACAAAAGTCTCAGATAGTCGTGGATCTCCGTTACTGTTCCCACCGTGGAGCGGGGGTTCCTGCTGGTTGTTTTCTGGTCGATGGAAATTGCGGGCGACAGTCCCTCGATGTACTCGACGTCCGGCTTTTCCATCTGCCCCAAAAATTGCCGGGCGTAAGATGAAAGGCTCTCCATGTATCTTCTCTGTCCCTCGGCGTATATGGTATCAAAGGCCAAGGATGATTTACCTGAACCGGAAAGCCCCGTAAATACTACAAACTTATCTCTCGGTATGGTCACCGAGAGATCTTTCAGGTTGTTTTCATTAGCTCCTTTTATGATGATATCTTTTGCCATATTCTTTCTCTCCTGTCGTCAGACTGGCGCTGTGCAGGGCCGTGCAAAGCTACAGCCTGACTTTATATTCAAATATTTTATCTCTGAGCTGGGCAGCCCGTTCAAACTGCAGATCTGCGGCAGCCTGCTTCATATCGGCCTCCAGCGTCTTGATATAATCTTTTAACTCTTTCTTTGTCAGTTCCAGCGGACTCTTGCCTTTGTAAACGTCTTCGTCTTCCGCCACATGAGTCGCTTCGATGACGGAGCGTATTGATTTGCTCACTGAAGCAGGCGTTATGCCGTGCTCCTCGTTGTACGCTTTCTGAATGCTTCTTCGCCTCTCGGTCTCGTCTATGGCCGCTTTCATGGCCTTGCTTATCCCGTCGGCATACATTATGACTCTGCCGTCCACATTTCTCGCGGCGCGGCCGATGGTCTGTATCAGCGATGTTTCTGTACGCAGGAAACCTTCTTTGTCAGCGTCCAGTATGGCGACCAGAGAAACCTCCGGGATATCCAGACCCTCTCTCAGCAGGTTTATTCCTACGAGAACGTCGAATACGCCCATCCTCAGGTCTCTGATTATTTCAAGCCTTTCCAGCGTATCTATCTCGGAATGGAGATATCTTACCTTGATGTTCACGCCTTTGAGATAGTCGGTCAGACTTTCGGCCATCTTCTTGGTAAGCGTGGTTATGAATACTCTCTGGCCTTTAGCTGTAGTCTTCTTGATTTCTCCTATGAGATGGTCTATCTGGCCGTCGGTAGGATGAACTTCGATAGGCGGATCCAGGAGCCCTGTAGGTCTTATTACCTGCTCGGCGTCTATGCCGCCGGACTGTTCCCTCTCGTATGGTGCCGGCGTGGCGCTGACAAACATTATCTGATTGACAAGGCCGTTGAATTCATCGAATTTCAGAGGCCTGTTGTCAAGGGCTGACGGAAGTCTGAAGCCGTATTCCACCAGCGATGATTTCCTCGACCTATCTCCCTCGTACATGGCCCGAAGCTGCGGCAGCATGACATGGGACTCGTCTATCATTATGAGAAAGTCTTTCGGAAAATAGTCTATCAGCGTATACGGTCTGGATCCTGCCTTGAGTCCGTTCAGATGCCTCGAGTAGTTTTCTATGCCCTTGCATGTTCCCACTTCTCTGAGCATCTCAAGGTCGTATCTTGTTCTCTGCTCTATCCTCTGGGCTTCCAGCAGCTTTCCCCTGTCCTTGAACCAGCGGATTCGTTCCTCCAGTTCCTCGTCGATGGTCTTGAGGGCTTTCTCCATATTTTCAGGAGATGTCACGTAGTGGGAAGCCGGGAAAATGGCTATGTGATCACGGGAACCTATTATCTCACCTGTCACAGGGTTGATTTCCCTGATGGACTCCACTTCGTCGCCGAACAGCTCCACTCTGACCGCCGACTCTCCGCCGGCCGGATAGATGTCTATGATGTCGCCTCTCACACGAAAGCTTCCGCGCTCAAAAGCCAGGTCATTTCTGTTATACTGAATGTCCACAAGCCTGCGCAGGATATCTCCGCGGCTTTTTTCCATTCCCGGTCTGAGGGAAAGCATTTGATTCTCATAGTCGAACGGGCTTCCAAGTCCGTATATGCAGGAAACGCTGGCTACGATTATCACGTCGCGCCGCTCAGCCAGCGAAGCCGTGGCGGAATGGCGCAGCTTGTCTATTTCATCGTTTATCTGCGAATCTTTTTCTATATACGTATCAGTGGAGGGCACGTATGCTTCCGGCTGATAATAATCATAGTAGGATACAAAATATTCCACTGCGTTGTCCGGGAAAAATTCCTTGAATTCTCCGTGGAGCTGGGCGGCCAGCGTCTTGTTGTGGCTGATGACGAGGGTAGGTTTCTGAACTTTCTCGATGATCTTGGCCATCGTGAAAGTTTTGCCTGATCCTGTCACTCCCATCAGCGTCTGGCTTTTCTTGCCCTGCAGTATACCTGCGGCCAGCTTTTCTATGGCCTGAGGCTGATCGCCTGTGGGCTGGTAATCGGATACCACTTTGAAAAGGTTTTCTTTATTCATACGGAATTCTCCTGTAGTTTCTAAATGTTATTATATCCGTTTTTTCTACAAACAAATGTTCTCTTTTATTCTACTCTATATGGTCTTTTACGTCAATGGCAATAAAAAATTTTGCAGAAATTACAGTACAACGCCATCTCCCTGAAATGTCAGGCCATGTGAAAATAAAAAAGACCTGCAGCCATCTCATCAAGGGTCCACAGGTCTCACTTCGTCAAAACTGCTTTCGGCTTGCGCCGAATCTCTCCTATAGTATGAACATCCTTGCCGCCATCATATCCTGTATGTCCTTTGCGGTATATGAAACGGTCCGGTCGTCTATCTGTCTTACGCCGGGATAGAATGACGCACGCAGAGCCTTGGTACATTCTTTGAAGTTGATTTCCATTTCAAATTTGTCAGGCGAGGATATAATACATTCTTTTATGCGGCCGAGTCCCGCTTTTACGCCGTCTTCTATCAGCCTGCATGCTTTTTCGCAGGACATATTAAAAGTTGCGTTTCCTGCTCCTCTCTTCACGCCTACAGAGGTTATTCCGGGAACCAGCTCCTTGGCATGATCGCACAAAGCCTGGTCTCCGCTGACAAAGACCACCGGCACGCCGTAATAAGCAGCCACATAAGCGTTCATGTCAAATTCCGCTGCGTTTTTTCCGTTTATTCTGACATAATTATTTTCACGGTTCATCGTGTGGGAAAGGGGATTGCCGTTGCAGCCCGCTCCGCTGTGATAGCCGATGAAAACCGCGGCGTCAAAAGTACTGTCGACCCCGGCCATCATGGATTCAGGAGTGTTGGTCCAGCCTCTTATGAGAGTCACTTCTTCCGGGAACATTCCGGCTTTCATATTTCTTGCCGAATCGTGGGCGTCCTTTACCACGATCTCGTTTGCGCCGCACTGCACCGCTGCCCGGCACGCAGCCAGGACTTCCTTAGTCATCTGCAGAGCAGCAGCTTCGTGCTCTTTATCTCCCAGCTCTGTTTCATTCCAGGAAGTAACGCCTGTCACTCCCTCGATATCCGCGCTGATATATATTTTCATTTTTCCGCCTTTCCTACCCTCAGTGCATGCTGAAAGTATATTCATATAAATCTCAACTGCCTCACGATGCTTAGATGCAGAATCGTCATTCATGCGTCGCATCTGTGTCATCAAGTACGGAATCGTCCTCCGCCTCACTGTATACGCTGGTTATGCCATCTCCCATATTAGGATAAAAATGAGAGTATACGACGTCGGCCGCAAATGTCAGAGCCAGCGCTGACAAAATTATCATGACCTTTTTTTCGCTGATCTTCCGCAAAAGACTGTCTATGACCGGAGCGATAAGATATACGATTGCAAGGCCTCCGACGCCGAATACCAGCAGCCCCTCAGCGCATATTCTTCCGTTCAGGTTTATGAAATATCCGCTGTAGTCCCACCATCTTATTCCGCCTGTGGCCATTTCCATGACATAAGAAGTCATATATTCAAGAACTCCGCATAAGACAACCGTCGCCGTAAACTCTATCAAAGGCTTCTTTCTTAAACGGCTCAGGACCGTCAGCATGAGAACGGAACCGGTTCCGTATATAGGCAGCCACGGTCCGTGAAGCGCTCCTCTGTTGACAAACTGTCCCTCTCTTATCAGGTGCAGCGATACTTCCCACATCCAGCCGACGAAAGACATTACGATAAAAATCGCTATGAGCGACCATATCGTATAGTGGCGCATATAATTTATGGACTGCACCAGCATTCTCCGGTTTTCTTCCGGTACAGGGAAAAGACGCGTAGGATAAGCAAGACCCTGCACGTCGTCTATAAGTTCCTGGATGCGGATATATTCAGCCTGGCGTTCTTCATAACGCCTAAATTATCGGCAAGAAATCCTCTCCAGCCGCCCAGCTTTTCCGCTTTCTCTTCAGGCGATTCCATGAACTCGATGACTTCTTTATATTTCGATTCGATGGCCGCTCTGCCAGCTTTTTCATAGAGATATTTATCATTCAGCAGCTCACTGCCGGGAATTGCATTTTTTATGGCTTCAGCTCTAAGCTCTGCGTAATACCCGGTGAAAGCCGCGACTTTGTACGGATTTGTAAAAAATGCGTTTAAAAGTCCTAATGTTATTGCTCCTAAAAACCACCAACCCAGAAATGAAAGCGCGAATTAAAAGCATTCCCACTTGTGTCCTTTCATCATCTTCCTCGATAGGGTTATCGCTTCTCTTGCTTTTATATCCGGGTTTTCAGCGACGATATACGGTACGAGGAAGTATGAATATCTCTTGACGAAAATACCCACTATCGTCAAACACCACAGCGTGTATAAAACGTATTTCAGCAGCATGGTCAGCGAAGCCTTGAACCATTTTTTCACCCTGATAAGGAAGAAAAACCGCTGTAGAGTTACTCTCTCATACTCCATGCCCTCGAGGAATACTCTGCGCGTTGCGACCTGAAATACGTTGGTGACAAAAAACCAGAAGCCAAAGGAAATAACAGCTCCCAATATTATCAAAACTAAAATTCCTATGTTCTCCGACCCCGTTATCGAAGCTATCGCCGCAACAAGAGTCACTATTATGGAGCCTGAGGTTATTTGATTGGCAACGCTGGCAAGAACGCCTCCGCTACGCTCAAATATTGGATTTCCCTCTTGTGAGCTTTTGATTTCTTCCTCCTTATTTTGCTCTGCGACTTCTCTTCCTGCTTCCGTGCCATTCTCCGCTATGACTGCAAGTACGTCCGCCCACGTCAGCGTGTATGTCTTGGTATGTACTTTTTCGCTGCCTTGCGAATTTACTTCACTTTCATCTGCATTCTCTGCCTCATTTGCCGCCGTATTCGATGCTTCATCCGCTGCCGAATTCTCCGCCTCAGAGCTTTGGGTCTGCACAGCTTGAACCGGGTCTTTTGATGATGAAATATTCAGCGTTCCGGAGAACTCAGAGCCCAAAAACGATGCTATAAGGCAAGCTGCAATAAATATTAAATAATGTTTTTTCAGCGAATGTTTACCGCTTTTTTTAATTTCACTTCTTTTTTTCATACGAATGTGCAACCTCTATTCCATATTTTATACAACCTCTATTCAATCTTACATACAACCTCAATTCAATCTTTCGCCCGCTCATTGCTTTTTTTATCAACAAAAGGATTGTAACGCCAGCCAGCTTTGCGGAGTTATTCAATGAATCCTGTCTTGCGGCGATGCCAAGCAATATGATGTTGGTGCATTTTACCCTAAAGCCAGTTTAGCAAAGTGATTCAATCGATATTTGCTGTGTAAATTGTTGCAAAATCTTTATTTCATTGAAAAGAACAGTCTGCAAAACAGGTGAGGTGCGCATGTTTTCAGCTTGGAATCAAAATCTGTCTAAGCACGCAGCCAACTCTGTTCTTAAGGAGCAGTGGCGACTTATTTTTATTCCCTGAAAGCAAAGCAGCAAGCCGTCGCTTCGCCTGTTCTTTGAAAGAAATAACAGTTTTGCAGCAATACATTCTAACGCCCGCCGGTCACGTAAACGGCTTTTCAATGGCCGCATCTAACGCCCGCCGGTCAGGCAAGCAGCGTTTCAATGGCCGCATCCTCTCCCGCGTTAGCCGCAATGTTGTAGAATTTTCTGGTTTTATAAAATTATACAACATTTTTGCGGTTTTAAGCAGCCTTTACGGCGAAAAAAACGTCTAATGTTGTAGATTTTTTCAATTTATCAAAATATTACAACACGAATCAGAAATCATGTTGTATTTTACGAGATTATTCCGAGATTCTACAACATTGCTTTATTTTTACGGCTGCTTGAGGTCACAGCGCGACTGTAATGTTGTAAAATATTATGGCATTTTAAAAATTTTACAACATTGAGTAATAAGTTCGCATCTCAATGGCCGCTTTCCCGCGGCAACGCCGAATATTATGGTGCTGGGTTCATTATAACGCCCTCCAGTCAGTCAAACGGCGTTTCAGTGTCCGCTTCTTCCCGGCGCAGCTGTTGCAATCCTCTGCGGACCATTCTACTATGGGACATTCTACTATACAAAACGCGCCTAAATGTCTGGCTCTGCCGGTCAAATAGACGCGCATATAACTTGTCTCACTGTGTCGCGTATCACAATCACTGTGTCGCGTATCACTGTGTCACATATCACTATCCGTATATCACAGTGTTCTCTTAGTCCGTGTAGTTATCGAAATACCCTTGGATATAGATAAACGGAGTTCCTTTGTCACCGGAGCCTGACGTGAGGTCGCAAAGTGAACCGAGCAGGTCGGTCAGTCTCCTCGGAGTAGTTCCCTCGGTAACCATCTGACCTACCAGATTATCGTCTTTCTCACGGATAGCCGCTTCTATGGCCTCTTTCAAGTCGTCTCCTCTCAGATGAGCGAAATCGTTGTCGGCCAGATACTTGAGCTTGAGCTCGTTAGGCTGCCCTTTGAGGCCGCTGGTAAATCCAGGCGATACAACAGGGTCTGCCAGCTCCCATATCTTTCCTACAGGGTCTTTGAAAGCTCCGTCTCCGTAAACCATGACTTCCACGGTCTTCCCCGTTCTCTCCCTGATGTCTGCCTGCACGCCCTCGACGAATTCCTGGCAGTTGACAGGAAAGAGCTTTATCATATCCTCAGTGGCCTTATTTGAACCCAGGATTCCGTATTCCGGATTATATCCCGAGCCGTTTACAGGAGCATTCAGTATGTCGTCCATGCCGATGACAACATCGCCGCCTGCTTCCTTGATGATTCTCTTGGTGCGAGCGCGCGTATGGATATCAGCACAGATTACCTTATCGGTATAATCAAGTATCTTCTTAGGATTATTGGCGAATACGATTTGAGCTTCCGCCCCCTCTTCCTCGATGATTTCTTTATAGTAATTGACATAATCCATGTCGGTGAAAGTATGGCGCGATTTGCCGAAAGTCTCCTCGAATTCCTCCTGAGAAAGCACATCCGTATAAGGATTGATGCCTTTGGAATCGAGCAGATCTATATCCAGAAGATGATTTCCCA
This sequence comes from uncultured Eubacteriales bacterium, assembly GCA_900545135.1. GTDB lineage: Bacteria > Bacillota > Clostridia > Peptostreptococcales > Anaerovoracaceae > Fimisoma. The sequence goes on from UQXL01000022.1 coordinate 28,289, forward strand.
CCTCGTCGCTCGGATAGCTGAGCATAACCACTACTTTCTTACTGCCTCTGGCTATTCCCCTCAGACATATGGCGAATCTGTTTCTGCTGAGTATAGGGAAAACGACTCCCACAGTACCGCCGCCCAGCTTGTTCTTTATATCCTCTGCAAGCTGCTCCTTGGTAGCGTAGTTGGACTGAGCGCGGTCTAGGATTGATTCGGTGACAGCCAAAACGTCTTTGCTGCCTATCTCAAAGTCTCCGCCGTCGATGCATGCCATCAGAGTGTCAACGACTATCTTTCTCAGATCGTCTCCTTCTTTGATTATCGGTCCGCGAAGTCCTCTCGAAACTGTACCTATTCTTCTTTCCATTTATCATCATCTCCTTGCAATAGTGTAATACCATTTCAAAAAATACTCTTTATTATATTACTTCATCAGAGGTCATGTCAATATCAGGAAGCAATATTATTTTAAATATTTGACGGCAGTTTTATTTGAAATATTTGACGGCTGACTCAAACATCTTCATATCGAATGTGCCCGGAACATTCTTATAGAGCCCGTAGCCTATTCTTTCCGAATGTCCCATCTTGCCCAGAACTCTTCCGTCAGGTGAAACGATTCCCTCTACTGCCCAGTCGGAGCCGTTGGGGTTGAACTGTATATCGTTTGTCGCCTCGCCGTTCATATCGACGTACTGGGTGATTATCTGTCCGTTTTCTGCCAGCTCTTTCAAAAGCTCAGGACGCGCGATGAATCTTCCCTCTCCGTGGGAAATAGGCACCGTATATACGTCGCCTACCTTGACCTGCGAAAGCCAAGGCGAATTGTTTGACGCGATTCTCGTTCTCACCAGCTTGGACTGGTGGCGGGAAATCTTGTTGTAAGTCAGCGTAGGGGAAGTTTCGTCTGGAGTCAGAATCTTTCCGAAAGGCACGAGACCGAGTTTTATCAGCGCCTGGAAGCCGTTGCAGATACCTGCCATCAGCCCGTCACGGCTCTCCAGTAACTCTGTCACCGCTTCCTTTATCTCTTCGTTTCTGAAGAAAGCCGTTATCAGCTTGCCTGAACCGTCCGGTTCGTCGCCGCCGGAAAAGCCTCCCGGTATGAATATGATCTGGCTCTTACGCACTTCTTCGGCGAAGAGCGAAATTGACCTGGCCACATCGGCCGCCGTCAGGTTGTTGAGCACGAAGATTTCCGTCTCTGCTCCTGCCTTGGCAAAAGCTTTGGCCGAATCGTACTCGCAGTTGGTTCCAGGGAAAACAGGAATCAAAACGCGAGGCTTGGCTGTCTTGACCGAGGCAGCGAAAGTTTTTTTCGTTTCGCAGGAAATGTTCTGCGGCTTCTCGCCCCCTGTCTTGATGTTGCAAGGGTAAACAGGCTCCAGCTTGTCCTCGTATATACCGCATATCTCGCCTAAGTCCACAGCTTCTCCGCCCTTCGAGATTTTTCCGTCGGCAGTGGTCTTGCCTATGAGAATACATTCAAAGCTGTCTGCGCCGTTGTCGCTGCAGCCTGCTCCGCCGGATTCACACTTGCCGCCGCTCTCGTCACAGCCGCGGCAATCATCGCCGCCAGGACATCCGCTGCCTTCTCCCATTTCAATTACAAAAGAACCATAATCATAACCGAAGATTTCCTCATCGCTCAAAGCGCCGCTGTAAGCAAACCCTATGCCGTTACCCATGGCCATTTTGAGAATTGCTTCCGCCACGCCGCCGTAAGCAGGAGTATAGCAGGCCTTTGCCGAGCCGTCTCTCATGAGGGCGGTCACTTTATCGAATACCGCCTTGAGGGAATCTCCTGTAGGTAATCCCTTGTCATTTTTAGCAGGGCGGATAAGATACACATCGTGTCCTGCCTCTTTGAATTCAGGTGATATTATATTGTCCACATTTTCTGCCGTCACCGCAAAGGAAACCAACGTCGGAGGAACGTGTATATTCTCGAAAGTTCCGCTCATGGAATCCTTTCCGCCTATTGCTCCTACTCCAAGCTCCAGCTGAGCGTCGAGGGAGCCGAGAAGAGCCGCCAGAGGATTTCCCCATTTCTTCGGATCCTTTCCCAGCTTCTCAAAATATTCCTGGAAAGAGAGATAGACCTGGTCAAAGGCTGCGCCCTGCGCCACCAGCTTGCAGACCGACTCGACCACAGCCAGATATGCTCCGTGGTAAGGACTCTTTTCAGTTATGAACGGATTGTATCCCCAGGACATCAGACTGCATGTCTTAGTGTCGCCCTTTTCGAGGGAGACCTTGTTTACCATGGCCTGTATCGGCGTCCTCTGGTATTTGCCGCCGAAAGGCATAAGCACCGTTCCTGCGCCTATGGTAGAGTCGAATCTCTCGGAAAGGCCCCTCTTTGAGCACACGTTCAAGTCTGAAGCCATGGCGCTGTAATTATCTGCAAAGGAGCCTTTGCCCTCTCTGCCGTAATCGCCGAGAGGAGAGGTCTCCACGTTTACATGCTTTTCCGCTCCGTTGGAATTTAAAAATTCTCTCGAAATATTCACTATATTCTTGCCCTGCCAGTGCATGGAAAGCACAGGCTCGGCCGTTACTCTGGCCACCACCGTGGCTTCCAGGTTTTCGCCTCTCGCGAGGGCGCAGAACTTTTCAACGTCTTTTTCAGCCACCACTACGGCCATTCTTTCCTGCGATTCGCTTATGGCAAGTTCGGTTCCGTCCAATCCCTCGTACTTCTTAGGGACTTTATCCAAATCTATTTCCAGGCCGTCGGCCAGTTCTCCTATGGCGACGGAAACTCCGCCGGCGCCGAAGTCGTTGCAGCGCTTTATCAGCTTTGAAGCGTCAGGATTTCTGAAAAGTCTCTGCAGCTTCCTCTCTTCAGGAGCGTTTCCTTTCTGAACTTCAGCTCCGCAGCTCTCAAGGGAAGAAGCGTCGTGTGACTTGGAGGAGCCGGTCGCTCCGCCGCATCCGTCTCTTCCCGTCTTTCCGCCTAAGAGAATGACTCTGTCTCCTGCTTTAGGAACTTCTCTTACCACATTCTCGGCAGGAGCCGCTGCGATTACTGCTCCTATCTCCATCCTCTTGGCCACGTAGCCCGGATGATAAAGCTCGTCCACCTGTCCTGTAGCCAGTCCTATCTGATTGCCGTAGGAACTGTAGCCAGCCGCTGCCGTGGTAACCAGCTTGCGCTGAGGCAGCTTGCCTGGGATTGTCTCCGAAACGGGTACGAGGGGATCGCCGGCTCCCGTGACGCGCATGGCCGCATAGACGTAGCTTCTTCCTGAAAGAGGATCTCTTATGGCTCCGCCCACGCAGGTGGCCGCGCCGCCGAAAGGCTCTATTTCAGTCGGGTGATTGTGAGTTTCATTTTTGAAGAGAAGCAGCCAGTCCTCTTCTCCCTTATCAGTATCTACTTTTATCTTTACTGTGCAGGCGTTGATTTCGTCCGATTCATCCAGGTTTTTCATCTTGCCCTGGCTCTTGAGCTTTTTGACTGCTATGGTGCCTATGTCCATCAGCGTCACAGGCTTGGTTCTGCCCAGCGACTTTCTGACTTCCATGTATCTGTCGAAAGCTTCCTGCAGAGTTTCATCTTCAAATTTTACATTGTCGATGACCGTATTGAAAGTCGTGTGGCGGCAATGGTCCGACCAGTAGGTGTCTATCATCTTGATTTCCGTGATGGTCGGATCTCTGTCCTCATCTTTGAAATACTGCTGGCAGAACTTGATGTCAGCCAGGTCCATGGCCAGTCCTCTGTCTGCGATGAACTGAGCAAGCTCATCTTCGCTCAGGCGGCAAAAGCCCTCCACGGTCTCGACCGAGTCAGGTACTTCATATTCGCTTACAAGAGTTTCAGGCAGATCCATATCGGCTTCCCTCGACTCCACTGCGTTGATAACGTATTTCTTTATGGCTTCTCTGTCTTCGTCGCTCAGCTTGCCGTAAAGTGCGTAAACTTTGGCCGTCTTCACATCAGGTCTTTCACCTCTTGAAATGATCTGTATACATTCGGCAGCAGAATCAGCCCTCTGATCGAACTGACCCGGCAGGTATTCCACTTCAAATATGAAATTCGCCTCCGGCAGCTCTTTAGTCACGTTGTCAAGCTGAGGTTCTGAAAATACCGTATCCACGGCGTAATCGAACAGCTCTGCGGAAAGGTTCTCCGCATCGTATCTGTTGAAAAGCCTTACATTTTCAAGTCCTCCTATCTGAAGCAGTTCTTTTATATCGTTTTTCAAAGCCTGAGCTTCGTTGTCGAGGCCTGGCTTTTTCTCCACGAAAATTCTGAAAACCATACTTAGCTCCTTTCTGCCATCAGGGCGCGCTTTCCTATATCTTTTCTGTAATATGCGTTTTCAAAGTGAACCGATTTTACAGTTTCATACGCTCTGTCCACGGCTTCTTTCAGCGTAGGCGCGGTCTCCGTAACGCCCAGCACTCTGCCGCCGCCTGTGACCAGTCTGCCGTCCTTTACCTTGGCGCCGGCCACATATATATTTTTATCATTTGGCATGGTGATTTCAAATCCCGTCTCGTATTTTGACGGATAACCGGCTGAAGCCATGACTACGCAGGCTGCGCTTTCATCTTTGAATTTGACCTCTGCCTCGGAAAGCCTGCCCTCGTATATCTTGAGCATGATGTCTAAAAGGTCGCTTTCAAGAAGCGGTAGCACCACCTGAGTTTCAGGGTCGCCGAAGCGGCAGTTATATTCTATGACTTTAGGTCCGCCCGCCGTAAGCATGAGGCCGAAGTAGAGGCAGCCGGAAAAGCTCCTGCCCTCTTTGTTCATCGCCTCTATCGTAGGCTTGAAGATGGTCTCCATGCATACTTCGGCGATTTCATCGGTGTAATACGGATTCGGTGCGACTGTTCCCATACCGCCGGTGTTCAGACCCTTGTCTCCGTCGAGAGCCCTCTTATGATCCATGGAGGAAACCATCGGAATTATGGTCTTGCCGTCGGTGAAAGAAAGAACCGAGACCTCCGGGCCTGTGAGGAATTCTTCTATCACCACCTGATTGCCGCTGTCTCCGAACACTCTGTCCTCCATTATGGTCTTGACGGCGTTTTCCGCTTCTTCCCTGGTCTCGGCGATTATGACGCCCTTGCCCAGAGCCAGACCGTCTGCTTTTACCACTACAGGTATCGGACATGTTTTTACGTACTGAAGAGCCTTTTCCATATCGTCGAAAGTCTCGTATTCCGCCGTAGGTATGCCGTATTTTTTCATCAGATCCTTGGAAAAGGCCTTGCTGCCCTCGATGATGGCAGCCTTTTTGTCCGGTCCGAAAGTCTTTATCCCCTTTGCTCTGAGAGCGTCAACCGCCCCAAGCACCAGCGGATCATCCGGAGCGACCACGGCAAAGTCGATGGCTTCTTTCACTGCGAATTCAACGATCTTGTCGATGTCCTTTGCCCCTATATCAACGCAGACGGCGTCTTGCGCTATTCCTCCGTTGCCGGGAAGTGCGAAAATCTCGCTTACGCTCTTATTTTCCTTTATCTTTTTTATTATGGCGTGCTCTCTTCCCCCGCCGCCTACTACCATTACTTTCATGTTTACCTCCGCTTTGCTTCAGTGGGGAGCGGAGAGGCCCGCGCCCCACTAAAGGCTTTTTATATCTCAATGATGGAAAAGTCTTATCTTTCCCAATAATCCTAGTGATGGAAAAGTCTTATACCTGTCATGGCCATGACCATGTTATATTTATCACATGTCTCTATGACATTGTCATCTCTTATCGAACCTCCCGGCTGAGCGATATAAGTCACTCCGCTTCTCGCGGCTCTCTCTATGTTGTCTCCGAACGGGAAGAACGCGTCAGAGCCCAGAGCCACCCCTGTAAGTCCGGCAAGGTATTCTCTCTGCTCCGCCCTCGGGAATTCTTCAGGCTTTTCGGTGAAAAGCTGCTGCCATTTTCCCTCTCCGATGACGTCTTCAAAGTCCTCCGACAGATATACGTCTATGGCGTTGTCTCTGTCAGGTCTTCTGATCTCATCCTTGAACGGCAGTCCCAGCACTTTATCATGCTGACGCAGGTGCCATTTGTCGGCCTTTTCTCCTGCCAGCCTCGTGCAGTGTATCCTGGACTGCTGTCCCGCTCCCACTCCTATAGTCTGGCCGCCTTCGGCATAGCAGACGGAGTTGGACTGGGTGTATTTTAAGGTGATCAGTGCGATCACCAGATCTCTCTTGGCTTCTTCTGTAAGTTCTTTGTTTTTGGTGACTACGTCGTTCAGCAGTTCCTTGTCTATCTTAAGGTCGTTTCTCTTCTGGCTGAAGGTGATGCCGAAAACCTGCTTTTCTTCCGTTTCTTCCGGAATATATGACGGATCTATTTTAATGACGTTATAGCCGCCCTTTCTCTTGCTCTTTAGTATTTCCAGAGCTTCTTCATCGTAGTCAGGGGCGATTATTCCGTCGGAAACTTCTCTGGCTATGAGGCGGGCGCATGTAACGTCGCACTTGTCTGAAAGGGCTATCCAGTCGCCGAAAGAACTCATCCTGTCTGTTCCTCTGGCTCTGGCGTAGGCCGTCGCTATAGGAGAATCATCAAGGCCCTCGATGTCGTCTACAAAGAACGCTTTTTTCAGCTTTTCATTCATCGGTATACCCACCGCAGCTGATGTTGGGCTGACATGCTTAAATGACGTGGCAGCGCACATTCCGAGAGCTTCTTTTATCTCCTTTACAAGCTGCCAGCTGTTCATAGCGTCCAGCAGGTTTATGTATCCAGGTCTTCCGTTTAAAATCTCTATAGGAAGCTCAGCTCCGCCTTTCATAAATATCTTTGCCGGCTTTTGATTTGGATTGCAGCCGTATTTAAGTTCATAATCTTTCATGATTCACCGCCTGACTTTTATTTATTCTTATTGATAAGTTTGCTCTTGGTTTCTTTAGTTCTTAAGTCTATATATCTCACATAAAGCGATATCTTATTCTGTTCGTTGAGATTTTCCCATATATCGCTGACGAACTCGTCCATGTCGTCGGGGATTTCTATTCTCCTCGGCTCTCCCTGGAAAGTAGGCAGCGGATTGCCGTCGTGCTCGTATGTATGGATGAAATGTCCAAGTCCCGCAGCCGCAGGATAGGAATATGTGTATCTGGCGCAGCCGCTTCCCTGTTCGTCTATGCTCTTTAAAATACTCATCTCGTAGGAGAACGCAGGGCTGTTCAGCGTCAGCATGGCGCTTATCCTCGGCGTCCAGTTGGGAGCATCCGGCTCAAATTCTCTGGTTTCGAGGGCTTCCGCAAACGATTTTCCTCTCTTTACAAAATCATATATCGTATCAGTCTGGTCGCCGTTGGTGACGATGACTCTGTTTCCGAGAACTCTGAGCGGCGAATAGATTATGAGGGACGGGTCCTCAACCTTGGATTCATCGAAAGGATAGATAACCACGTCTTCGCCTTCTTCGCGGAAAATCCTGTTTCTCGAGTTTTCGCTTCTTCCCATGATAAAATACGCAATCGCCGCTTTGGAGCCGTCCTTTGTCATTCCTACCGCGATTCCTCTGCCTGCGTAAGAGTTGTTTTCTATGGTCTTTCCCATAGTCCTGGCCTCGTATACGCTCATTTCGCCCTCCTCGTTATCTGAAATTTATTATCTCTGTTATTTTAAAACTGCTGTCTTTCCCCAGCTATTTTTTCGCATATCCGCTGAGTCGCTTTTGGCAAAATCTGCCATTCCGCTTCCTCCATGACTCTTCTCTGGAGAATTTCAGGCGTATCGCCCGGCTTTACCTCCACGGCTTTCTGCATGATTATCCTGCCGCCGTCGGGAATCTCGTTGACAAAATGAACGGTGGCTCCCGTCACCTTGACTCCGTAAGCCAAAGCCGCCTCGTGGACTTTGAGACCGTAAAAGCCTTTGCCGCAGAAAGACGGTATCAGCGACGGATGTACGTTTATTATTCTTCCCGCGTACTTTCCGGTGAACCGCCCGCTCAAAATGCTCATGAATCCTGCCAGAACGATGAGGTCAATCTTCTCCTCGTCAATGATTGCAGAAAGCTTGTCCTCATAATCCTCCTGCGATGCGAACTCCTTTCTGACGACGGTCACGGCAGGTATGCTGTTTTCCTCTGCTCTCTTAAGAGCATACGCGTCTCTCTTGGCGGAAACAACCAGAACTATCTCTCCGTCTTTTATGACGCCGCTCTTCTGGGCATCTATCAAAGCCTGGAGATTGGTCCCTCCGCCGGAAACGAATACCGCTATTCTGGCCTTTAGCATATTTCCACCTTTTCATCGGAATTTTCACCGGACTTAACGAGCTCACCTATCACATAAGCGTCCTCTCCGGCCGTCTTTAAAGTCTCCAGCGCTTTTTCTGCTTCTTCTGCGGAAACTACCACGCTCATGCCGACTCCCATATTGAAGGTGTTGAACATGTCGTGCTCAGGGATACCGCCCTTTTCAGCTATCAGCTTAAATATCGGCAGGATTTTAAGGGATGCTTTGTCTATGCGGGCGCAGTATCCGTCGGGGATGCTTCTCGGAATGTTTTCATAGAAGCCTCCGCCTGTGATGTGAGAAACAGCCTTAACTTCCACAGCCTTGAAAAGCTCCAGCATAGGCTTCACATAGATCTTTGTCGGCGTCAGCAGCGTTTCGCCCAGGGAAGCTCCGCCCAGTTCTTTCATTGGAGCTTTGAGGTCGGCGTTTTCCACGTCGAACACTTTTCTCACCAGGGAAAATCCGTTGGAATGGACTCCGCTGGAAGCAAGGCCTATTATGACGTCGCCTGATGCGACCTTGGTCTTGTCCAGAACTTTAGACTTGTCCACAGCTCCCACTGAAAATCCTGCCAGATCGTACTCGTCCTCGCTGTAAAATCCCGGCATTTCTGCAGTTTCTCCGCCTATGAGCTCACAGCCCGACTGAACGCAGCCCTCCGCTATTCCTGCGACTATCTGAGCGATCTTTTCAGGATAATTCTTGCCGCAGGCTATGTAATCGAGGAAAAAGAGTGGCTTGGCTCCGCAGCAGATTATATCATTGACGCACATGGCGACGCAGTCTATGCCGACCGTATCGTGTTTGTCCATGAGGAAAGCCATCTTGAGCTTGGTTCCCACTCCGTCGGTGCCGCTGACCAGCACAGGCTTTTTCATATCGGTGATGTCAAGCTCGAACAGTCCGCCGAAGCCGCCTATATCATCACTTTTTCCGCTGACCATGGTCCTTGCTATATGCTGCTTCATCAGTTCGACAGCTCTGTATCCGGCTGTGATATCCACTCCTGCCGCAGCGTAGCTGTCTGACTTTGATTTGGTATTCATCTTTCTATTCCTTTCCGTCTATTCTTTTCCGTTCCAGCAATAAGTGCAGAGCTTGCACGGCTCTAAGCCTATGGCCTCTATGATACCGTCGATGGACTGAAATTCAAGGGAGGCGAAATTGAACTTTTCGCATATGGCTTTTCTCAAGGCCTTTCCTCTTTCAGTGGAGGAATCGCTGTATTCCTCGATGTGCTTTTGTCCCTCATCGCCCTCCAGCTCCTGTATCACTCTTCTAGCAAGAAGCTCCATATCCCCTCTTCCTCTGGAAAAGTTGAGGAATTTGCAGCCGTACATTATAGGCGGGCAGGCGGAGCGCATGTGGACTGCCTTTGCTCCGTTGTCGTACAGGAATTCCACCGTCTCTCTGAGCTGGGTGCCTCTGACGATGGAGTCGTCCACAAACAGCAGGTTCTTGCCTTGTATGAGCTCGTGAACAGGTATCTGCTTCATCTTGGCGACCTTGTCCCGCTCTTTCTGGTTGGCAGGCATGAAGCTTCTCGGCCATGTCGGCGTATATTTTATGAAAGGCCTGGCGAAGCGCACGTTGCTCTTGTTGGCGTAGCCTATGGCGTGAGGCGTTCCCGAGTCAGGAACTCCTCCCACGTAGTCCAGCTCCTCCGGCCGGCCGTTTTTCATGTCGTTTTCGGCCATTATCTCTCCGTTGCGGTAGCGCATGGCCTCCACGTTGATTCCCTCGTAGTTTGACGTAGGGTATCCGTAATAGGAGTACAGAAAGGCGCATATCTTCATCTCTTCTCCCGGCGGCGCCAGCTGCGTCACGCCATCGGCGGTAAGCTCGACGATTTCTCCCGGTCCCAGCTCCTTGACGTACTCGTATCCCAGCTTTGTATACGCGAAAGACTCAAAGGAAACGCAGTGCCCAAGCTCGCCCTTTCCGATGTGGACAGGGATTCTTCCGACTCTGTCGCGGGCCGCTATTATGCTTCCCTTATCGGTCAGAATCAGGATGGAAGCCGTTCCTTTTATAGAATTCTGTACGTATCTGATCCCCTCTGTGAAATCCTGCTTCTGGCTTATCAGCGCCGCCACCAGCTCGGTATTGTTGACTTCGCCGCCGGTCATGGAATCGAAATGTCCTCCGCTGACGTTCATGTATTCTTCTATCAGTTCTTTGGCGTTGTTGATGATTCCGATGATGCATATGGCGTAGGTTCCCAGCTTGGAACGTATCAGCAGCGGCTGCGGATCTGAATCGCTGATGCAGCCTATCGCCGACCGGCCTTTCATTTCATCGAATATATTTTCAAACTTAGTCCGAAACGGTGAGTTCTCAATATTATGAATTTCCCTCTGAAGTCCGATGGTATCGTCGTAAGCGGCAAGTCCGCCGCGTCTGGTTCCAAGGTGCGAATGATAATCCACGCCGAAGAACACGTCTACCATGCAGTCTTCTTTAGAGGCAACTCCGAAAAATCCACCCATTGCTTCCTCCTATGCAAAGAAGAGCTCTGAAAGCTTCATCGGGTCAATATACTGTCCGTCCTTGTAAACTCTCATGTTGCCGGAGGCAATCTCGTCTATCAGCATGACGTTTCCGTCCTTGTCGTATCCGAACTCAAACTTGATGTCGTAAAGGACGAGTCCCTTTTCCTTAAGGTCGTCAGCGACGATTTGTGTAATCTGCTGAGTCATTCTCTTGATATCCTCATACTGGCTGTCCGTCATAACACCGAGGGCGACGAGAGCGTCCTTTGTTACCAGCGGATCGCCTTTTTCGTCGTTTTTGAAAGTAGTTTCAACGTAAGCAGGCAGGTCCGCTCCCTCCTCGATATATTCTCCGTAGCGGCGGATAAAGCTTCCTACGGCTTTGTGGCGGCAGATAACTTCAAGGCCTTTTCCGAAAACCTTTGCAGGAAGAACTTCCATCGTGGTATCTGCAAGGTCTGCGTTCACGTAATGGGTCTTTATTCCGGCTGCGTTGACTTTCTCGAAGAAATATATGGACATGCGCAGATTGACGTCGCCCACTCCGTCGATGGTCAGTCCTACTGAATTTTCGCCCGGGTCGAACACGCCGTCTTTTCCTGTGCAGTCGTCTTTAAACTTCAAAAGGTAGTTTCCGTTGTCGAGTTCAAATACGTTCTTAGTCTTTCCGGTGTAAACGAGTTTCTTTTCCATTGTCTTATGTCTCCTTATGTAAATTAAAATTTATCTTGGTTGTTTTCTGCCGTTCTCCGGCTTTTGTCTAAAATTTCGCGGAAATCGCCGCGTTTTTTTCCAGGACCTTCGCCGCGTCCGACTCTCTCTTGGCTCTGAGTCTCTCAGCCAGGTCGGCGTCTTCTATGGCCAGCATCTGGCATGAAAGCAAAGCGGCATTGACTGCGCCGTCTATGGCAACCGTAGCTACAGGTATCCCCGATGGCATCTGAACGGTCGACAGTAAAGCGTCAATGCCGTCTAAATTTGAAGATTTAACAGGTACGCCTATCACAGGCAGGCAAGTGTTGGCCGCCAGCGCTCCGGCCAGGTGAGCCGCCTTGCCGGCGAAGGCTATGATGACGCCGAAGCCCTTTTCTCTCGCCTCGGCAGAAAATTTCGCCGCAGCCTCCGGCGTCCTGTGCGCAGAATAAACGTGTACTTCAAACGGTACTCCCAATTCTTTGAGCGTAGCCACAGCTTTTTCAGCTATCGGTAAATCGCTGTCAGAGCCCATCACAATTCCAATTTTTTTCATATCGGTCCTCCCAAAATCGTCCGTATGTCCGGTTCCTCTTATGTGAACGGCTTTGTTTTCGCTGCCCTCTCCGCCAGCGCCGGTCTGCCTCGGATTAAGGTTCGTCAGCCCTGGCGGCAGCCTCGCAGGCGTTCGCCAACAAAAAAAGGGTATATTCGTCCCTTTGCAAGGAACAAATACACCCAGACGGCCGGCGTTCTAAGCTTTCTGCTTCCTTGCGGTTATCCGCATTTTCCGTCAGTCACAAAAAGCTGTTCACTGTGCTTTTATTATACCAATATTTCAAAATCCTTGTCAAGGAAAAACGGGCGAATAGAAAGCAATTTCTGCTCGGAACCGCGTCATTTTCCAGTCAAAAATAAGGAGCGTTTCCTCTCGGAAACGCTCTACTCCTGCTCGTATTGACGAAGCGGAAGCGTATCCAAATTTCAAAAAATCGTATCCATTTTCCGAAAAAACACCGATATTGGATACTGTGGTATCCAATATCGTAAAAACCGTATCCATTTTCCGCGTTTT
>UQXL01000023.1 GCA_900545135.1 uncultured Eubacteriales bacterium
GCAAGGACGATATATCCTGCCTTTCCCAGGCGTTCATAAAAGGATACAGTGAAAAGTACGGAGTAAAGAAAGAATTCTCCAATGACGCCCTCGAGGAACTGAGAGAATATCACTGGCCGGGAAACGTGCGCGAACTGGAGAACACGGTTCACCGCCTCTACATATCTGAGAAGGAACATATAATAGACGGTATAGCGGTGGATATGCTGATAAACGAGAGTCTGTATGACATAACGCATTTCGATATGAGAAAAGAGGGCAGCAGCGGAGAGAAGATGGATTTTAACAGCGCCATGAACAGGCAGGAGAAAAATCTAATCGCCTTCGCCCTGAAAAAATGTAGGACTACCAGAGCCGCGGCAGAATTTCTGGGGATTCCGCAGGCCACTTTGGCGCGGAAAAAGGTAAAACATAGCCTGTAGAGCCTGTAATCTGTGATGCCGGCAGCTTGCGGTGCCAGCAGTTTGAGAGGCATACATATCTTATAGCGTGCATGACGAGGAGAGCGTAAGCTCTCTTTTTTGCTGTATTTATGCTTTGGCAAAGAAAATAACTTTAGGTATTTGCCGTAAGTTTCAAAACTTCACCGCGTTTGTTCAGCGTTTCCACGTCGGCGACGATTGTGGAATGAATTTCAGCTTCAGTGAAATAAAATCCCTCGCGTTCTGCGTAAGCCCGCATGAAATCCGCCATCGTCTGTTCGTCCAGCACTTGTATATCTTGCATGCCCATGCCTTGCATAGCGTCTATTTTACGGCATCTTTCAACGGCGTCCTCAAAAGAAAGGTCTAAAATCTGCTTTCTGCTGTACACGGCGAAACCCCTCCTATCCTTTGTTTGCAGTATCTCTGCTAAAACATAAATGCAAAGTACATGCCAAAATATGAAGCGGAGAAAGAAAGGCTATTTTTACGGATTTCCGGTACAATAAAAGATTATCCTGATGAAAAAAACCATGGCGCGCGATTCAAAAACGGAACGTCGGCCACCAAGCCATGTATACCTGAAGATATATGGTAGATTTTTGAATTTATACGATGTATAATAAAAATTAGGTGTAAATTAAGGATATAAGGAGTTTATGGATTCAATGTCAGATTTGTTATTGTATCTTGGAATTACAGTTATAGGCTATATAATAGGAAGCAGGATAAGGAGCCGGAAAGATAAGCTTTCGTGGACGGGCAAAGTCCAGACTGCCGCGATCACGGTCCTGGTGCTTCTCATGGGAATGAGAATGGGCTCCAATGCTGAAATCACGCAGAATTTGAGCAGTATCGGAGTATCAGCTCTGATCATGACGCTGCTGACGGTAGGCTTTTCAATATCGGCTGTTTTCCTTATCAGAAAGCTGATGAAGATAGATAAATACGGCAGGCTAAAGGATAGTGAAAGGGCAAATCAGCTGAATCCTGAGCTTGCTCAGGATACTGTTTCCGGAGAGGAGGAAGAGCAAAAGGGCGGAAATCTGATGACTGTGCTGATTATCATTGCTGTGATAATAGGAATGATAATCGGATACTTTGTCATAAGAGATATATTCGCAGGCAGAATGGAAGAGTTTGATTCTGCCGCCGGAATCGGAATCAAAGTAGGTCTCTGTCTGCTCCTGGTGTTTGTCGGCCTCGATCTGGGACTGGACGGCACGGTCGTCAGCAATTTTAAAAGAGTGGGCTTTAGAATACTTGCCGTTCCTGCCGCAACGATAATCGGAACTCTTATCGGGGCAGCTGCAGCTATGCCATTTATCGGCATGAGTCTCAGAGAATGTCTCGCTGTCGGCAGCGGCTTCGGCTGGTATACGCTGGCTCCGGGAATCATAATGGAAGCGGGATATCTCACTGCCAGCGCAGTTTCATTTTTGCACAACGTGATGAGAGAGCTTTTGGCGATAGTCTTTATTCCTTTGGTTGCCAAAAAAATCGGTTATCTTGAGACCACCGCCATGCCGGGAGCGGCGGCGATGGACGTATGCCTGCCAATCGTGGAAAAAGCGACGAGAAGTGAGATAGCCGTGTATTCGTTTGTGTCAGGCGTTATACTGAGCATACTGGTGCCTGTTTTGGTGCCTATAATAATAGGCTGATTGTGCTTAAAAGGGCGCGAACGCAAGCGCCATCACACTATTTTAGTCGTCCAGTCTTCAACATTGAGGATTCTTGTTACGAAGCTTTCATAAAATGACGGGTCGTGGGAAACGAGGAGGATTGTCCCCGGATATTCTGACAGAGCTCTTTTCAGTTCTTCTTTGGCGTCAACGTCGAGATGATTGGTTGGCTCGTCCAGGATGAGCCAGTTGTGCGCTCTGTTCATGACGACGGCAAGCCTTACTTTGGCGTTTTCCCCGCCGCTGAGAACGCGCATCTGACTGGTTATATGCTCGTTGGTCAGGCCGCATTTTGAAAGGCAGAGTCTGACTTCCCTGTTTTCCATAGACGGGAATTCCGCCCAGAAAGTGTCCAGCGCAGTCTTTTCCGAGTCCCTGCACGCTTCCTGCTCAAAATAACCTGGAAACAGATAATCTCCCAGAGCGACTTGTCCGCTTACAGGAGGAATCTGGCCAAGTATGGTTTTGAGCAGAGTAGTTTTGCCCAATCCGTTGGTTCCCACGACGGCTATCTTTTCGCCTCTTTCAATGGTGAAAGAGACAGGCTTTGTGAGAGGGACATCGTAGCCTATGACCAGGTCTTTGGCTTCTGCAACGAAGCGGCTCGGCGTGCGGGCCATCAGAAAGCTGAATTCGGGTTTGATCTTTTCCTGCGGACGCTGTAAAATTTCCATCTTGTCCAGCTGTTTCTGCCTTGAATTGGCCATTCCCCGGGTGGCCACGCGTGCTTTGTTGCGGGCTATAAAATCCTCCAGCTTCTCTATTTCAGCCTGCTGTCTCTGATAAGCTTTCAGCTCCTGCTCTTTCTGGACTTCATACATGCGCATGAAGTTTTCATAGTTGCCGGTGTATCGTGTAAGATTGCCGTCCTCGAGATTATATATCACGTTTACCACTGAATTGAGAAACTCCATATCATGGGAAACGAGTATGAAAGCGTTTTCATATTCGTTCAGATACCTGGTGAGCCATAGTATGTGCTGATGATCCAGATAGTTGGTGGGCTCGTCAAGAATCAGAATAGATGGGTTCTCCAGCAGCAGCTTTGTCAGAAGAACTTTTGTCCTCTGCCCGCCGGAAAGATCAGCAACGTCACGGTCCAGCCCTATATCGCCCAGGCCGAGTCCTCCGGCGACTTCTTCTATTTTTGCATCGAGCTGATAAAAACCGCCTGTTTCAAGCATCTGTTGTATTTCCCCGGCCTCTTCCATCATATCGTTCATCTTATCTTTGTCAGCTTCGGCCATATCTTCATAAAGCTTCAGCATATCCTGTTCGAGACCGTACATATCGTCGAAAGCAGTCCTGAGCACGTCTCTGATGGTCATTCCGCTTTTCAGAACGCTGTGCTGGTCAAGGTAGCCGGCTTTTACGTGCCTGGACCATGTTATCTTGCCCTGATCCGGCATCAGCCTGCCTGTGATTATATTTAAAAACGTTGATTTACCTTCGCCGTTGGCTCCGATGAGGCCTATGTGCTCTCCCTTGAGCAGGCGGAAAGAAGCGTCTTCCAGTATCTGTCTTGCACCGAAGCCGTGGGTCACGTTTTCTACAGTCAATAAACTCATCTTTTATGTCTCCTTAATTTCTGCCTGCTTCTTTTGCTTGTTTTTGTATAAATTTTCTGCAGGCTTAATTTTCAGCCGGTGAATATGATAACATAATAGTTTCTAAATGTGAAGAGAGGGCAGGAAAAATCGTGCGGCGATTGCTGCCGGATGCATGCACCTGGCTTTGATGATACTGCTAGTCCAGGTGATACTGCTAGCCCAGATGATACTTGCGGCTTGGCAGACAAAAAGCGCGCTTCGTATCTCTGACGTAAAACGCGCTATGATTTTAAGGATTTATTTTATGAATGTGTACGCGTTCCTGCAGCTTCTGTGAGCCGACAAAAACCGAAAGTCTGGAACAGATCGCAGCACAAACTCTAAAAACTTATTTCTCAGACTTTAGCTGAAGTATCTGAAAACGCCCCTGACCTTGCCGAGGATTTTGACGTCGTTGACTATGATAGGGCTCATAGAAGAATTTTCAGGCTGAAGTCTAATGTGTCCTTTTTCACGGTAGAAAGTTTTGACCGTAGCTTCGCTTTCAAAGCCGTCTATCATTGCAACTACGATTTCACCGTTGTTTGCAGTATCCGACTGCTGAACCAATATGAGATCGCCGTCCATTATACCGGCTTCTATCATGCTTTCTCCCTTGACTCTGAGCATATAATTATTGCCTGGGGAAGCGTATCTTTCAGGTATTGGAAACGTATCTTCTATGTTCTGTTCGGCGAGAATAGGCGTTCCTGCGGCTACTCTTCCCACTACAGGTATATCTACTATATCGTTTCTACCGTATGATGAGACGTTTGAATATGTATTTTCGGAATTGCCGGAGTTTCCTGCAGGGTCTACCACCATCAGGGCACGCGGCTTGGATGGGTCCTTGACCAAGTATCCCTGTTTCACGAGGCTCTCAATGTCTTTATGAGCAGTAGATGTTGATTTGATATTCAGTGCGCTGCAAATTTCCCTCACTGTCGGCGGGTATCCCTTGGTTTTTATCTCATCTTTCATGTAATTCAATATTCTTTGTTCGCGTTCTTTTAATACTGCCATAAAGCACTCCTCCTTATTTCTAAATTAAATATATCATCAAAAGAACAAAAAGTAAACAGATGTTCACAAAAAATAAAAAGTATTTTTGCTTTTCTTTTTACGCGGAGTTATAATAAATTAAATATAAGATATTAAGGAGCGGACTTATATGACAGATTTTTCAGAAGTAAGTAAAAACTTGGTGGATAGGGGATATGATGTGAAGTCATTTTCTTCGGGCGCGGAAGCGGCCGATTATCTAAACGGTGAAATTGACGGAAAGACTGTAGGAATAGGCGGTTCAGCCACGGTGGAAAGCATAGGGCTTTTCGAAGCGCTTGATTCTCACAACGATGTGATATGGCATTGGAAGCAGGACGCTGATCAGGCGAGGAAGAAAGCGATGACGGCTGAAATTTACATAAGTTCAGCAAATGCCCTGGCAAAGACCGGTGAAATCATCAATATAGACGGCGTGGGAAACAGGGTTTCTTCTTTATTGTTCGGACACGAAAAAATATATTTCGTCATAGGAAGAAATAAGATTGCTGATGACTATGATTCAGCTGTTTCAAGAGCAAGAAATGTGGCTGCTCCCGGCCGCGCGAAGCAGCTTAACAGAAAAACGCCCTGTACCCAAGCTGCCGGCAAATGTTACGACTGCCGCAGTAAGGACAGAATCTGCAATGGCATGGTAGTCCTCTGGGGACCTATGGGCGGAATGGAAGCTGAAGTAATTTTGATAGATGAGGATTTGGGACTGTAATAGTCGTCAGACTATCATTTTATATATTTGCCGCGTAATAAAGAGGAGAATTGCCGCTTGCATTTCCCCTCTTATTATATTTATGTACAATTCACTGCTTTCATTGTAAGAAATTATGCCGATTATCTGAGGGATTTTGAAAAAGGACATCTGCTTCCTATGCATTGGTTGTTTTTATCTGAAAAATAACATGTTATCTTTTTGGATTCCATGGCAACGCCCAGATGTTCGCGGACAAAGCTTACGGCCTGCTGAATGGAGAGGTAAGAATCTCTTTTGCAGCAGCGCGGGCCGCCTATCATTCCGATTTTCTCCAATGATTTTGCGGTCATCTTGTGTGAAAGACCAAAGCTTTCGTTTGATAAAGGCGTGGCTCCGGTGACGATGGAAATAAACATACCAGAGCTGATTCCGGCGCCGCAGGCTCCCCAGAAACCACAAGAGCCTCCGGGTATTTGCTTGCCCCTGCTTACCATTTCAGACAGAGCGTCTTCAAGACTGATCTCACCGCCCGAATTTTTGTAAGCTGTTAAAAGCGCTGCTCCGACCATGATATGATGTTCCGGGCCATGCATATGACAAAACGGCATCTCCATCATCTGATTCAGTACAGCAACAGGGTCCTTTGCCTCAGAACTCAGGCAGAAAGAGACAATATCCTCTATTCCGCTTGTATGACATTCATTGCACACATAATGGCCATTTATACATCTGGCTTTGCTCTGTTCTTTTTTATGGCAGATCGAGCACTCCATTTCAATATCCATATTCAGATATTCAAGAGGAGCTTTGCATATTAAACATTCTTCTTTCAATTTTCTGATTCCTTTGCAACATGCTGCAAGCAGCTTTTTTTATGACTCTTCAGAGGCCTTCTGATCGTATTGAAAGACCGCTGACTTTGTCAGTTTATATTCATTATAGCGGGAAAAAGATCAAAAGGCAATTCCTTGCGTTTAATATAAGAAATGTTCTCATTCATGATGAGCAGCCGTTAGATCCAATACCAAGAGCACAATGCTTCAGCATGCGGTGCTCCGCGCCCAAGGGTTCGATTCCCTTTAGTACAAAGCAAAACAGAGAGACTTGAAAAGTCTCTCTGTTTCATTGGTGCGCCCAGAGGGAATCGACCGCCTGCATCGGACAAGTCCTCGCATGCTGCTTTTTCGGCGGTCTTCTGACCGCCTCAAACCGCTCGCTGTTCAAAGCTTCACTGAAGCTTTTCACTTACGCTCGCGCCCAAGGGTTCGATTCCTCAGACAACATAAATAAAAGATAGAGGTATAAAATACCTCTATCTTTCATTGGTGCGCCCAGAGGGAATCGAACCCTCGACCTTCACATTCGGAGTGTGCTACTCTATCCCCTGAGCTATGGGCGCAAAGCGTATAATATATTTATAACACAGCCGGAGAAGTTTTTGAAGATATAATTTTTAGAAGCGGCACAAAATATATGAAATCAGAGTCAGGAATGTACACGAGCCCCTCTCGCTTTAGAGCCCAAAACCGAGATTACATTTAAGTGCTTTGGCAGGCGGCAGGTCTGCTTCCAGTGCTTGGCATACAAAGGATATGTATCGATGAGAGGGCTTTCTTTCGCCGTAAGTGCGGAAGTTTAAAGCAGCCGAAGATGAGTTAAAAACAGTCTATAATGAGCTTAAAGCAGCCGAAACCGGCTGCGGTCATAGTCGATCAGCCCGTCGCGTTTCATTCGGCTGAGTTCCGCAGACATGGCGCTTCTTTCCACGCATAGAAAGTCGGCCAGTTCCTGGCGGTTAAAAGGAATTGTAAAATCACTCTTTCCTGCTTGTTTGGCTTGGGAAGAGAGAAAAGCCAGCAGCTTTTCCCGCGTGCTGCGCTTGGAAAGAAAATCGATTTTTCGATTGAGAAACAGGGCTTTTTCCGACACTATCCGCAGAAGATTTGAAATGAGTGTACCGTGAAAAGGACAGCTGCGGCTGCATGTTCTGATAACTTTTCCGCAGTCCATAAACATTATACGGCAGTTTTCCGCGGCAAAAACGCTGACCGGCATGGCATCTGCCCCGGCACAGGCAAAGACTTCGCCGAAAAGCTCTCCTGCGTCGACTTTCGCCATTATGCTCCTGTTGCCGTAATAATCTTCCTTTATAATATCCGCCTGACCGGAAATCACTATGCCCATGCAGCTGGCTGGGTCTCCCTCAAGCATGATTGCCTCGCCCTTTTTAAATGAAGACGATTTTGCGTTTAGGCATTGAAGCATCGCTTCCATCTCTTCTGCCTTTATTCCGCGGAAAATTTCAAATTCATATACATTTTTTAAACCTTCAAAATTTTTTTTCATACTTCCTCGTTTTGTTGTAAAAACAACAGTTTTATTTTTGATATAATACTATAATCAATTCATAAAATCAATGAATATTTGCGCAGATATTTGGAGGTGAACTCGGTGAAACCGAAAATTACGATAACATTGGTCGACAGAAAAGGAGAGTGCGGATGCCACAGAGGGCATAAGATAGGAGACAGCTTTGACTACGATAAAGACAGGGGACTGCTTTGTCCCATGGCGATGCATGTTGCTTTTCCGTACATAGATATTTTAAGGTATGGAGGAAAACCTCCTGTAAACAAGAACGGCGAAATCTGTTTCTGCTGTCCTGACAGCGATGTGATAAATGTTTTCAAGATCGAAGTCGAGAAAGGGTTGGAGAAATAGACCGGGAAAGAGGTCGAAACAGAAGCCGGGAAAGAGGTCAAGAAAAATGATTAGAAAAATTATAAAGATAGATGAAGAAAAGTGCAATGGCTGCGGAGCGTGTGCTGCCGCCTGCCATGAAGGCGCCATCGCCATGGTGGAGGGCAAGGCGAAGCTGATGAGAGAAGATTACTGCGACGGGCTTGGAGACTGCCTGCCGGCGTGTCCGACCGGGGCGATAACTTTTGAAGAAAGGGAGGCTCCCGCATATGATCATGAGGCGGTTTTGGCCAGCAAAGCTGCAGGCCGGAAAGAAACAAATACTGCGGGCGGCGGCGAAAAAAACGGCGCAGGGCCAAACTGGACGGGCGAACATTCTGGTTGCCCTGGAAGCAGAGCGATGGCAATAAGGAACGCGCAGACAGCGGAGAGCCCAGAAAATACAGCATCATGCCCCTCGGGTCATTCCGGCGGACATACCAGAGCCGAAAGCCAGCTTGCCCAGTGGCCTGTGCAGATAAAACTGGCGCCGGTGAAAACCGGATATTTTGAAGGCGCCAATCTCCTGATAGCCGCTGACTGTACAGCCTACGCTTATGGCGATTTCCACGACAGATTCATGCGCGGAAAAGTAACCCTGATCGGCTGTCCCAAGCTGGACGAGGGAGATTACAGCGAAAAGCTGAAAGAGATTATTTCCCAAAATGACATAAGGAGCCTTACCATCGTGCGCATGGAAGTTCCTTGCTGCGGCGGGATAGAGGCGGCGGCTAAAAGTGCCCTCA
The DNA here is from genome assembly GCA_900545135.1 of uncultured Eubacteriales bacterium. GTDB lineage: Bacteria > Bacillota > Clostridia > Peptostreptococcales > Anaerovoracaceae > Fimisoma. The sequence continues at coordinate 8,932 of UQXL01000023.1, forward strand.
AAGAAAGCGGAAAGTTCATACCGTGGCAGGTCGTCACTATTTCTACTGATGGAAAAATTTTAGAATAAAATATAATTTATGCCGGCAGCATGACAGCCGGCTTTTTCTTTAATTTGCTAAAAGTATGGACATTGAAGCGGATGTCATTTAAAATACTAGTGGAAATAAATTCAAAACGGAGTAATGAGATGAGCAAGATATATGAGGTAATGAAAAAATACGGCCGCATGATGGCTGAACAACCGTATCCGGTGGGAGAAGCCGCAAAGATGATACTGCAGACGTCAGAGGGAGTTTTCGCCACGAGGGACGGAGCCGATATGGGGAATCTTGAAGAAGAGGACATAACGCAGCTTGACATGGACGCGCTTCCGATTCCCAAAAGCGACGTCAGGGCTGTTGTGTATTCGCAGACTCCTTTTTGCCAGCAGGCGCTGAGAGAGGCCAAGCCTTTCAGAGCTTGTCTTGACGATATGGCTCAGATTTTCGGCCATACAGCGTACATAGTGGACGGAAGAGACAGCAACAAATCTATGGGAAAGTCTCTGGTCAAAGCGCTTAAAAACAACGAGGGCTGCTTCGTTCTCAAGGGGATAAGCAAGGACGGAGAAGGCATGGGCTATACGATGACGCTGGGGCGGACTCTCTATGAAGCTGTAGTTGCAATGACGGTGATTGAAAAATCGGCAGAAGTATTTCTGCTGGCGGAAAAACTCGGCGGCAGCAAGCCCATTCCCAAGTGGGAGGCCAAGCTGATGAGAAAGAAATATAAGAAGAAATATTCCAGAGCTGAAGAAGCAGTCAGACTTGTGGAGGTTGAATAGATGGAAGAAAACGCAAGACAAGCTCTCATCGAGATGGAAGAGAATATCAGACAAGCTCTCGTCGAATACGGGAAAAAACTGGTCGAAAGGGGACTGGTTCAAGGAACCTGGGGGAACATTTCCATAAGACTGGACGACAAAAATATGCTGGTAACTCCTTCGGGACTGGATTACGAAAGACTCACGCCAGGCGATATGGTCAAGGTGGATATACAAACTCTCGCTCATGAGGGAGAAAATAAGCCGACGTCTGAAAAGGAGCTTCACGCGGAAATATACAGAAACAGACATGATGTTGGAGCCATAATACATACTCATTCAAAGTACGCCTGCGTTTTCGCGGCGGCCAAATGCAATATGCATATTCTTCCTGAGTATCGCGATGTTTTCGGTGAAGAGCTGAAAGTGGGCGAATATGCTTTATCAGGGAGCAAAGCTCTGGCGAAAAATACCGCAGCGGCTCTTGGCAGAAATTTCGGCTCCATAATGGCCAATCACGGCATGATTGCCTGCGGAAAAGATATAGAGGTTGCCTTTGAGAACTGTTCTAAAATAGAAGAAAACGGCAGAAAATATTTGATGGAAAGATGAAAACCGCTTGATGGGGAAGATAAGGACCGGGGAACGACTGCGAATAAGCAATACAAAGATAAAATCAGGCCATAAATTTACAGGCCTGATTTTCTTTCTTTTTTATACAATACCAGCATCACCAGCGACATCGCCAGACATATAGCCGCCACTATGAGCCATACCTGTGAGTATGTGTGCGTAACGAGCAGATATCCAAAGAGCAGAGGCCCCAGGCAGCGGCCTATGCCGCGTGACATTTCGTAAGTGGCCATTCCGCGGCCTTTGTGCGTTTCAGGCGACTGGTTTGAGATATATACGCCTGCGCCTGTGGATATGAGGATTTCACCGGACGTCCATATGAGAACTGCCGCATATAAAAGAATCGGAGTTTCCGTCAGGCCGTAAACTGCAAATCCTGCGGCGTAAAGAAGAGCTGCAAATATCATATTGAAAAGCTGATGGTGCTTCTTTGTAAAAGATATGAGCCAAGGTGTGAGCAGAACCACTGTAAGTCCGTTGACCGACCATATCAGCGAAGAATATTTGGAACCGCGGCTGAGTCCGAAAATGTCGCTGAAATGGAGCGGTAGCATATAATCTAAAGCTATGTAGCAGAGGGTCAGGATTATCAGGACGATTATGAATATCAAAAGAGACGGTTTTGAAAGGATTATCGAAAAATAGGACTTTTTTTCGCTTTTTTGGCCGGAACCGTCGTCAGAAAAAGCCTCGGCCGGCATTATGGCGGACACGCTTGCAAGACCTTTGTGCTCCGAAACTTTCAGCTGCACGAGGACGAAAGTGAATATGAATGCGAAAGCCATCCCAAAGAAAATCCAAGGCATGTGGTCATAGAAAAGCAGACCTGCTATAACAGGGCCGATCGAGCTCCCTATATTGCTGGCCAAATATAGGAGGGAAAGGGCTTCTGTTTTATTATTCTCGTCGCACCAGTCGAGGACCATGGCCGATACTGAAGGTGTTACCGCGCTGAAAAAGAAATAGGCAAGGACGATGAAAGGAACGACCATCCGCTTGGTGCATATAAAACCGGAGATGATCATGACGATGACGACCATCATCGCGAAAGCAGAAAATACTTTTTTTCTGCTGAAAGAGTCTGAGAGCTTTCCGCCGATTATTGAACCGGCGACATTTCCCACCGCAGTCATGACCATTATATAACCGGCAATGACTGATGAAAACCCCAGGACGCTGGTCAAAAGCAGAGACATGAAAGGAAATACGAACATCAAGCCCATAGAGACAACGGCGCGGGCCAACGCTAAAAAATAAATCTGCACGGGAAGTCCCCGGTACTGCCTTAAAGCCTCCACTCTAATACCTCCGCCGATTTATGCTTTCATACATATTGGATATAGTAAATTTTTGATATTTAATATTGGATACTGTTATTGGATATTGCAAATTTTTGATATTGCTTCTGATTCGATGATACTATAATGGAAGAACAAGTGTCAATTACGAAGTTTGCGGCAAACACGATTGCGGAGCTGGCAGTTCGCCGCGGATGGCAGTGTAGGCAAATGTAAAAAGGAAAGTGAAAAAGGCAAAAGTATATTGACAAAAATTCCCATTTTGATAAAATGATTATGAGATGAATATCTTAGAGCCAAGGTAATTCACCCGGCTTGCCGGGCATTTACACCACAGGCTGCCGTCTTGTGGTTTGGTCACTCCCTCGAGGAAAGGGGTGATAGCTATGTACATAACGCTTACTGAAGCAATTCAGCTTATGCTGCTTGTAATAGCCGTTATCACTCTTTGCAAAAGAGCGACAAATAACGCAAAACCGCCAAACTGATAAGTTTGACGGTTTTCAGAAAACATTTTCTGGACTGAACCGCCCGACTAAAAGCGGCAGCCCTTTTATTACCTAAATATTAGCACGCGAAAAATAAAAAGTCAAATAAAAAAATATTGACACCGGCAGCATACCATGGTATTCTATACGAGTATGAAGTAGAAGTTATCCGCTTCTCACCTGTCCGGCCATAGCACCAGAACGGGTAAATAGCTTTGAAACACAAGATTTTTTATGTGTGCAAGATGTTTACAGGCGGATACTTCATGTATCCGCTTTTTTATGTTTCGGCGTTGGCTCTTAAGACATTTCCGAAATATCGACAAAGCCCAGAGCTAAAAAAATCGGCTGAGACGACGTTGTCAATAAAAGCAAGCATTTTGGGAGGTGCAGTAACCATTAGCAAGGAAAATCTCATCAACGAAGAAATTCGTGATAAAGAAGTAAGAGTAATCGACTCTGACGGCAGTATGCTGGGAGTAATGCCGATAGAACAGGCGATGGATTTGGCAAACGAAAGAAAGCTGGATTTAGTGAATATTTCACCTAACGCCAAGCCTGCAGTATGCAAGATCCTCGACTACGGCAAATATCGTTATGAGCTTCAGAAGAAAGAAAAAGAAGCCAAGAAGAAACAAAAGACAACTCAGGTTAAAGAGATAAGGCTCAGCACGTTTATCGAAGAACACGATATTCAGGTAAAAGCAAAGACTGCGTCGAAATTTTTAGCTGATGGGGATAAGGTCAAAGTCGGTCTGAGATTCAGAGGAAGAGAAAGAGATTACGCCGCCAAGGGCATGGACGTGATGAACGCCTTTGCGGAAGCTGTTTCTGACGTAGGCGTGATCGAGAAGAAGCCTGTGTTTGAGGGCCGCAGCCTGACAATGGTTTTAGGACCTAAAAATGACAAATAGTTAATTTTATATGGACATATTAAATCAGGAGGAGTAATCATCATGGCAAAGAATAAGATGAAATCCCATAGAGGGGCATGCAAAAGAATGAAATTGACCGGAAGCGGTAAGATTAAGAGAAACAAGGCGTACAAGAGCCACATTCTTACTAAGAAGGCAGCTAAGAGAAAGAGAGGCCTGAGAAAAGCTACTACTTTAACGAGCGCGGACCTGAAGAGAATGTTAAGGTCAATGGCGAAATAATCGAGGTTAGGAGGTAAGAAAGATGGCAAGAGTTAAAAAAGGTGTTAACGCACATAAGAGACATAAAAAAATTCTGAAACAGGCTAAAGGCTTTTACGGATTAAAGAGCAAAGTTTTCAAGGCAGCTAACCCTGCGGTTATGAGATCCCTGAGATCGGCTTACGTAGGAAGAAAGCTGAAGAAGAGACAGTACAGACAGATGTGGATCGCAAGAATCAATGCTGGCGCGAGAATGAACGGAATCAGCTACAGCCAGCTGATGAACGGCCTCAAGAAGTCAGGCATCGAGATCAACAGAAAGATGCTTTCCGAGATGGCTATCTATGATGCGGCAGGATTCGCAACCCTGTGCGAAACAGCCAAGAAAGCTGTAAAATAGTATCAGAATAGAAATTTGAATATGCAAATCAAAACCGCCGGGCAGATATTTGAACCCGGCGGTTTTTTGATACGCAGCACAGTTTTCCAGCATGTTACATTATAGCTTTTCTTCACATAACTATAACTGGCGCAAATCATCAATCTGTGATAAAATATAACATAAACCCAAAACGGGAACTTTTAAGGAGCAAACAGGATGACAGAACAGACTTTGTTATATATAGCGCTCGCAGCCCTGGCGGCAGTTGCGGCGCTTTCCATAATACTCGTCAGCAGGCAGTCAGCCATGGCTAGGGAAATGAGCCGGCTCAGGCAGGAAACACAGGAGAATATCCAGCTTTCCCTGAAGACGTTCGGAGACATGATTTCCACTAACCAGAGAGACAGCGCCGCAGCCATGGACAACAGGCTTGCAGATCTCAACCATAGATTTTCCAATATGGCTGTCGAAAACGAGCAGAAGCTGGAAAACATCAGGAACACCATGGAAAAGAAGATAACTGACCTGACCTCTGATAACAATAAACAGCTGGAGCAGATGCGCATGACCGTTGACGAAAAGCTGCAGAAAACGCTGGAGGACAGGATAAGCCAGTCGTTTAAGCTGGTGAGCGAAAGGCTTGAGCAAGTCTACAAGGGATTGGGAGAGATGCAGACTCTGGCTTCTGGGGTCGGAGACCTGAAAAAAGTCCTTTCCAACGTCAAGACCAGAGGTATCTTGGGCGAAGTCCAGCTGGGCGCCATACTTGAGCAGATACTTTCACCGGAGCAGTATGAAGAAAACGTAAAGACTAAAAGTTCAGGAAACGAGAGAGTTGAGTTTGCCGTCAAGCTGCCGGGAGACGACGAGGGAGTCGTATGGCTTCCCATCGACGCAAAATTTCCGGGAGATGCGTATGCCAGCCTGATGGACGCCTACGACACAGGAGATTCAGCTGCGATAGAGGCGGCTGTCAAAAATCTTGAAAAGGTCATAAAATCTGAGGCTAAAGATATAAGGGACAAGTATCTTGACCCTCCGCAGACTACAGATTTCGGCATAATGTTCCTGCCTTTCGAGGGGCTTTACGCCGAAGTTGTAAGACGCGGACTGCTTGAAACTCTCCAGCGGGATTATAAAGTCAATATCGCCGGGCCGACCACTATGGCGGCGCTTCTGAACAGCCTGCAGATGGGCTTTAAGACGCTGGCCATTCAGAAACATTCCAGCGAGGTGTGGAACGTGCTGGGGGCTGTCAAGACTGAGTTCGACAAATTCGGAGACGTATTGGCGGCGACACAGAACAAGATAAATCAGGCCAACGCTGAGCTTGATAAGCTGATCGGCGTGAGAACCAGGAGCATAATCCGCAAGCTCAAGAATGTTACCCAGCTTCCGGAAAGGGAATCTTCAGAAATGCTGGGAATCGAAATGCCGGAGGCAGATATGTCCGGCGCGTCCGGGGGCCGGGCTTCATACAGTTCATCTGTACAATACGGCTCGTCAGGCTCATTGGGAGCACAGGGCGCATACGGTTCGGATGGCTTTTCAGATGACACGGACGAATAGCGAATAACGCAATGAGCCAAAACGAATAACGCAATGAGCCGCCGTTGTTATGGTTAAATTTGCTTAACGCAATGCGTAAGGCCAGGGAAATAAGGGTAAGATATAAATATGAAGATTTTTGCAATAGGAGATCTGCATCTGTCTTTTGGCGAAGGTGTGGAAAAACCTATGGATATATTCGGAGACTTGTGGCAGGACCATGCCGCCAGACTTAAAGCGATGTGGCAGGAAACCGTGTCCGGCGATGATATAGTCATACTGTGCGGCGATATTTCATGGGGGCTGAGACTAGATGAAGCCGAAGCTGATTTCCAGTGGATAAGACAGCTGCCGGGCAAGAAAGTCATCTTCAAGGGAAACCACGATCTGTGGTGGCAGTCCGCCGGAAAGCTCAACAGATTATACGGAAGCGAAGATATGACGTTTGTCCAAAACAAATGCTATGTCGTGGAAGCCGGAGGAAAAAAGACTGCCGTTTGCGGCAGCAGAGGATGGATATGTCCGGGAGAGGAGTTTTTCACTGAAGCGGACAGAAAAATTTATGAAAGAGAGCTGGGCAGGCTGAAACTTTCACTGGAGGAGGGCAAAGCTTCAGGGGCCGATGAGATAATAGGCGTACTGCACTTTCCGCCCACAAACGATAAGATGCAGGATTCAGGATTTACAAGGCTTATGACGGAATACGGAGTAAAGATCTGTGTTTACGGTCATCTTCACGGAAAAGAATCTTTCAGGAAAGGCTTGCAAGGTATATTCAACGGAGTCAGATATGAGCTGGTATCGCTGGACTACCTGCAAGGTCGGCCAAAGGAGGTTATATTATGAGTAAAGTTGTATTGATAGTTACAGACAGCATGGGAGTGGGAGCCCTGCCTGACGCCGCAGCGTACGGAGATGCAGGAGCCGATACTTTCGGTCATATACTGGAAAATAAAAGGGACATCAAGATTCCCAACCTGATTAGACTGGGAATAGGAAATATCCAGGGGGTTTCGTGGAAAAATCTGGCCTGTGATAAACCTATAGGAGCTTTCGGCAAGATGGCGGAGGTTTCAAAGGGCAAGGACACGATAACAGGACACTGGGAAATCGCCGGAATATATACCAAGACGCCGTTTAAAACTTACCCGGAGGGATTTCCGAAAAGCTTTATTGAGGAGTTTGAAAAGGCCATCGGCGTAGGCATTTTGGGCAATTATCCTGCTTCAGGCACGGAAATCATAGAAAATCTCGGACCGGAGCATGAAGCCACCGGCAAACCGATAGTATATACTTCCGCCGACAGCGTGTTTCAGATAGCAGCCAATACAGACGTCATACCGCTTGAGAGGCTTTATGAGATATGCGAAACGGCACGCCGCATGCTGGTAGGAGACGTGGCCTGCGGAAGAGTAATCGCCAGACCTTACGTGATAAAGGACGGTCAGCGCGTCAGAACGTCTGACAGAAAGGATTACGCTGTTTCGCCGCCTGAAGACACTGTTCTGGACAATATTAAAAACGCAGGAAAGACGGTCTATGCGGTGGGAAAGATAAGCGACATCTTCGACGGCAAAGGGGTGACCGAGGCAGTTCATACATCCGGCAACATGGACGGCGTTGACAAGACCATAGAAGCGCTCAGGATGGATTTTGACGGCTTCATCTTCACCAATCTGGTGGATTTCGACTCACAGTACGGTCACAGGAGAGATGCTGTCGGATATGGAAAGTGCATAGAAGAATTTGACGCTCGGATACCTGAAATAATCGAAGCACTGGGCGATGACGACGTGCTGATGATCTGCGCCGACCACGGCAACGACCCTGTGCACAGCGGCTTTGACCACACGAGAGAATACGTTCCTATTCTCATATACGGAAAGAAAGTTAAAGCAGGCGCCGACATCGGCATACGCGAAAGTTTTGCCGACGCGGGAGCTACAGCGGCTGATATTTTAGGAGCAAAAGCAGCAAAGATAGGAAAGAGTTTTAAAGAGGTGATTCTCTAATGAACATGGTAGATTTGATTCAGAAAAAGAAAGACGGAGCAGCGCTGTCCGCTGAAGAGATAAAATGGTTTGTAGACGGATACGTGGCGGAAACCATTCCTGATTATCAGGTCTCCGCCATGCTGATGGCCATATGCTTTCAGGGGCTGGACAGGGAAGAGATATTTCACTTGACCGACGCGATGCGCTATTCAGGCGATACCATAGATTTGTCACCTATAGAGGGAATTAAAGTTGACAAACATTCGACCGGCGGAGTGGGAGATAAGACCACCCTCATAGTAGGACCGCTTGCCGCAGCCTGCGGCGTTCCCATCGCCAAGATGAGCGGCAGAGGCCTTGGCTTTACAGGGGGAACGGTAGACAAGATGGAATCCATACCGGGCTTTAGGATAGCTCTGGAGCCGGAGGAATTCCTGAGCCAGGTAAATAATATAAAGCTTTCTGTGATAGGACAGACGGCGCATATAACGCCGGCGGACAAGAAGCTTTATGCGCTCAGGGACGTGACTGCCACCGTGGATAATTTCGGCCTGATAGCCTCCAGCATCATGAGCAAGAAGCTGGCCGCCGGAAGCGACGCCATAGTGCTGGACGTAAAAGTGGGCGACGGAGCTTTCATGGAAAACGAAGAAGACGCCAGGATACTTGCAGACCTGATGGTCGATATAGGAAACAAAGCAGGCCGCCGCACTGTGGCCGCCATCACGGAGATGGGTCAGCCTCTGGGAAAAGCCGTGGGCAACAGCCTTGAAGTCATAGAAGCCATAGAAACTTTAAAGGGAAACGGCCCCGACGATATAACAGAGCTGGCCGAGAGGCTAAGCGGAATCATGGTATATCTGGGCGGAAAGGCAAATACGCCTGAAGAAGGACTTGAGATGACGAAAAAGGCCCTTAAAGACGGCAGCGGCCTGGCTAAGCTGAGGGAATTCATAAGCGCTCAGGGCGGAAATCCTGATGTAATAGATGATTACAGCCTTTTCCCTACTCATTCAATCAAGAAAGAGCTGACGGCAGCGGAAGACGGATATGTCCAGAAGATAGAGGCGAGAAGAATAGGTCTTGCATCTCAGCACACGGGAGCAGGACGCGCTACCAAGGAAGATACGATAGACTTGTCGGCCGGCATCTATGTATGCAAAAAAGTAGGCGACAAGGTCAAAGCCGGAGACGTTCTGGCCGTCTTCTACGGCAACGATGAAGCCAAGCTGGACAGCGCCATGAAGGAAGCTTCAAAGGCCTTCGTCATCGGAGAAGAGCCGGCGAAGCCGCCTAAGCTGATAAAAGAGATAATAGGATTATAATATAATCATAGTGCAGGCTTTCATTACGCGGAGGAAATAGAGGCCGGCAGGGAAATTTGCCTTTGCGCCGGGCAGTCCGCGGGGATATGATATATCTTGTGCAGAGCAGTCCGTGGGGCTTGCGAAGAAGAAAATACTGAAAAAGGGGAGCAGAAGATGAACAAAGTAGAGAAGTACGTAAAAGATCATGAGGGATTGTGTGTAAAAAACGATACCATACCGCAGGAACTTTTTGAAAAATACGGAGTAAAAAAGGGACTCAGAGACTTAAACGGCCAGGGTGTTCTTACAGGACTGACCAATATATCTCAGGTCAGATCTTTCGACGAGGTGGACGGCAAGAAAATCCCGTGCGACGGTGAGCTCCTTTACAGAGGGTATGATGTCAGAGAGTTGGTCAAGGGCGGAATAGGACAGAGATATATATTTGAAGAAGGCGCATATCTTCTGCTTTTCGGTGAATTGCCGGACAAAGAAGAACTTGCAGGCTTCAAGGATATAATTTTTCAGTGCATGACGCTTCCGACCAATTTCACGAGGGACGTCATAATGAAAGCGCCGGGCGCGGATATAATGAATTCGATGACCAGGAGCATACTGACTCTAGCGTCTTATGACCCGCGCAAGGACATCCTGACGCTGGACAATGTTCTGCGGCAGTGTATCCAGCTGATAGGAATATTTCCGATGCTGGCGGTATATGGTTATCACGCGCATAATCATTACGACAATAACGGAAGCATGTACATCCACCGTCCGAAAGCCAGATATTCCCTAGCAGAAAATTTTCTCCAGATGCTGAGGCCGGATATGCAGTTCACTGAACTTGAAGCCCGCGTCCTGGACATAGCATTGCTGCTTCACATGGAGCACGGCGGCGGAAACAACTCCACTTTTACGACCAGGGTGGTCACTTCATCAGGCTCCGATACTTATTCTGCCATAGCTGCTGCCATGTCTTCCCTAAAAGGCAAGAAGCACGGCGGCGCCAACCTGATGGTCATGAACATGATGGACGATATTAGAAAACATATATCGGACTATTCGGATAAGGAGGAAATCGCGGCATATTTAAAGAAACTTCTTCATAAAGAAGCTTTCGACAGAAAGGGTCTCATATACGGAATGGGCCATGCGGTTTATTCTCTTTCAGATCCGAGAGAAAGAGTCTTCAAAAAATTTGTCGAGCAGCTGGCAAAGGATAAAGGACGCGACAAGGATATGGAGCTTTACAATAATATCGAAGAAATCGCGCCTAAGCTCATAGCAGAAGACAGAAAGATATTTAAAGGCGTAAGTCCCAACGTGGATTTCTACAGCGGTTTCGTATACGACATGCTGGATATTCCAAAGGAGCTTTATACTCCGCTTTTCGCGGTAGCCAGAGTCGCCGGCTGGAGCGCCCACCGCATGGAGGAACTGATAACCGACAGCAAGATCATCAGACCTGCCTATATGAGCCTGGCGAAAAAACGCGATTATGTGGACAGGGAATCGCGTTAAGCCTATCGTGTCAGGCATAAAGCGGTATTTGAACGGCGCTTCAGGTTAAAACAGGAGCCGTCTTTGAACGGCGGACGCCGTTGCAGCTGAAACAGCCTCTGAACCAACGTCAGATGCCGTTATAGCTGAAACAGACCCTGGACGAACGTCAGATGCCGTTGCAGCTGAAACAGACCCTGGACTGCGAATCCCGTTAAAACTGAAATTTTTAAAGGCGAATAAAAACGAATTTTAATATTGATGCAAAGAAATCATCGGCTGAATTTCATCCATGGATGTCTTCAGCCGGTTTTTTATTTTTGCACGGGCTTTGTCAATTGACTACTCTTTGTCGATTGGTTACTCTATGTAGATTGGATGGCTCTTGTCAATTGACCGCCCTATGAGCTTTTGACCGTATATTATCCGTCTTTTCGCATATATTTTATAGACCATATTAAGAAAGGACGGCGCTTTTATGAAATTTAAGAGGAAAGCAAAGAACGCTGAGAATTCCGGAGCAAAAAAGACTGCCGAAAATGAAAAAAGATTTTCCGCCGCGAAGAAAAAAATCTTCGTGACCGTATTGGGCTGTGCAGTTATCATGTGCGCGTTTATCGGCATAGGAAAAAATTTTCCGAAACAGGAGCCTATAGAACTGGAAACAGTGTCCGACTCGCCTGAGGAAGACCAGCAGAAGGCGCCATTTGAGGTGGCCGCTAAAGGCGCAGTCCTCATAGACGCTGACACAGGAGAAGTGCTCTTTCAGCAGGACTGTCACGAAGAACTTCCTCTCGCTTCCGTTACAAAGGTAATGACAATGCTCTTGGTTATGGAGGCCGTGGACGAGGGGAAAATAACGCTGGAGGACGAAGTGACCATATCTGAAAGAGCGGCTTCCATGGGAGGCAGCCAAATGTATATGGAGTTTGGCGAAACCCATACTGTAGAGGAACTGATGCGCGGCGTGGCGATGGCCAGCGCCAACGACGGCTGCGTCGCCTTGGCTGAATACGTGGCCGGCAGCGAAGAAATATTTGTCGAAAGGATGAATGAAAAGGCCAAAGAACTGGGGATGAGAGACAGCCATTTCTGCAATACCAACGGCTTGCCAGTAGCAGATCACTATTCAAGCGCATACGATATAGCATTGATGTCTAAAGAACTTTACCAATATGAAGAAACCCACGAGTGGTTCACCACCTGGCAGAGCAGCATAACCGTAGGACTTCCGGGAAAAGAAAAGGAGTTCGGGCTGACGAACACCAACAAGCTGATAAAACAGTATCAGGGCTGCAACGGAATCAAGACAGGATTCACCACAGACGCCGGATACTGCCTTTCAGCTTCCGCCACCAGGGAAGACACTCATTTAATAGCCGTCGCCTTGGGCTGCGAAACGTCGCAGATAAGAAACACCGAGGTGAGCAAGCTGCTGGACTACGGCTTTGCCAATTTTGAAACTTGCGTCATCGCGGAAAAAGGTCAGGCAATAGAAGAAATCAGAGTAGAAAACGGCCAGCCTCAGACTCTTAAAGCTGTAACCGCAGACCGCATAACATGTTTGACAGAAAAAGGCGGCAAAGGCGATATTTCCAGCAAGGCAAAGATAGACGAAAAAGTACATCTGCCTCTTAAAAAAGGAGACAAAGTGGGTGTTTTAAATGTATATCAAGGCGATGAAAAGATAGCCGAATATCCTCTCGTAGCAGAGATATCGGTGGAAAAGGCCTCTTTCGGAGAACTGGCTAAAAGATTGGTGAAAAAGATTTTCTGACCTGACTTTTGACCTGGTGAAGAGCAAAGAACTATGAGGCTTTCAGCTCTCAGACAATCGCAGCTGCCGCTGAATTGATAAGGCCTGTAAGATAAACGGCCAGGGGAGGACTGCCAGTAGGGAAATTTGGCGTAGAAAGGCTGCTCGGACGGAGTGACTGCCGAGCAGAGCAACTGACAGGTGGGACAACTGCCGGGCGAACCAACGGCCGGGTGAATCAACTGACAGGCAGACCAACGGCCGCTTGAATCAGCTGCCAGGAGGGCCAACTGCTGGTTGAATTAGTGCTTCGGGATTTTTACATACCAAAGAAAAAAATTCTGATAAACGGCAAGGAGACTGATGGATGGAAAAAGAATATATAATAGCCTTCTCATCATTTTACAAGGCTGCATACGCCCATGATTTGCTGGAAGAGGAAGGCATAAGCGCAACGCTCAGAAAACTGCCGACGGAACTGATAAGATCATGCGGCACAGGGCTTTACCTGAAAACATCCGATATACGAAGCGCGCAGGAGGTCTTTGAGAGAAGACAGCTTTCGGTACGCGGGATATATGAGATCAGAAAACAGAGCCAGGACGGCAGAAAGTACGTTAAAGTAAATTGATATGACAAGCGGACGGCTGCGCCAGACGGGTATTTTCATATACGTATATGTAAATATGCGCCGGAAGTTTGCGCCGCCCGCTTTGGATGTCGGATTTTTAATTATATTCGAAGCTGGCGGGACTTGATTGGCGGAGGCAAAGTGGATTTTATTTACTAGTTTTAGTGTTCTGTGGTATAATGTCCGCAGAAGATTATAGCGGCTACGCCGAGAGGAAGCGGCCATTGAAACGCCGCTTGGCTGACTGGAGGGCGTTATAATAAACCCAATAATCGTATTGTTCGGCTTCGCTGCAAGGAAGCGTTTATTGAATCACTTTGCTGAACTGGCTTTGCGGCAATTCATAAGGCGAAAACATTAGTTGAAACGCTTTTTACCTGAACGGAGGATACCGCAATAAAATCATTACTTTTTGATTTTGAAATACTGAGCTGAAAGGCATAGGTCAAATAAATGTTTTGGTCAGATTTAGGAGAAGTTGGCAAATTTTAAATTTGTTGCTGAAATGACAACATATTGAGATAGAAACTAGTAATTTTATAGAGTTTTAGGGTGTCGAATCGTGTCGATGTTGTACATTTTTAAGGTTTATGTTGATTTTGCCAACATATTTTCAAAAAAATGTTGGCAAAAACTTGAATATTACGAAATTTGACAACATTTACTTGAACTCATAGCTGATTCGACAAATTTCGACAGGCATGAACACAAAAGATGTTGGCAAAAATCAAGCAAAGAAAAGAATTGTACAACATTTTCCATAAAATTACAAGGCTGCGAGACTGTAAGATTACAAAACCACAAAATTTTAAACTGCAAAACTGCAGCCCATCGACATTGCATGATTAACGAAAATATAAACCAGTTTTTGAAACTGTAGTTTGTATGTGGTGTGGGAGTCTTGGAGCCATGGAAAACGACGGGTTACTGCTCAATGTTGTAGAATTTTTCAAAAACCATTATATTATACAACAATGCAGTTACGTTATGACCTCAAGAAGCAGCAAAAATAAAACAATGTTGTAAAATTCAGAAAAAAATTAAAAAAATGCAGCATGCTTAATGCTTTATGTTGTGGAATTTTGAAAAATTAAGGAATTTTACAACATTGGACGTTTTTTGCACAGCAAAGACCACTTTTAGAGCAAGAGATGTTGTAGAATTTCATAAAATTTCTAAATTCTACAACATTGCGAATATTACAGGTAAATTGGTTCGAGCTTTGGGAAAAAATTGCCGGACTAGCTCAACCTTCGGCCTAGCCAAACTCTCGCCAAGATCAATGGTCAGCCGAGCTCAACCCTCAGCCGAGTTCAACCGCCGGCCAGGATAAACCATAAGTCAAGATTGACCGCCGGCCAAGGGCAGCCATCAGGCGGGAGAGGTGGTGGTTAGCCGGCCAAAGTCAGCCATAAAAGGCAAGTATAAAAGATAAACACAAAGAGCAGATATTACGGTTAAATTCAAATATAAGGATCAAATTTTAGGAGCGAAAGCTATGGACAAAATTATAAGGCTTAACGAAATCATCGAACGCAATATGACAGAAAAGTTCTTTCTGAAACAGATGGACATGTCGCGTGAAGAGATGGAGAATTTCCTTGAGAAAAAAGATATGGAAGCTTTCTGCCAAAAACTTTGTGGTGATACCGATGAAAGGGGACGCTTCATAGCGGAACAAGTTTTGCCGCATGCGGAGCCTATGCTTAGGGAATTGGGCCAAGAGCCGGAGGAAGGCTGGCTTAAGGGCTGCTACGGTCATGTATTGGAACAGCTTTTCCCCGGAAAGCAGAAAGACGAGGGCATCAAAGCTATGGCGACAGTCAAGGGGAGACTGTTCTTTCTTCAGCTGCTCAAATCGCTGTATACCATTGAAAAAGAGACGCTGCCTTTCGACCCTACCGTAGAAATGTGCTTCCTTACGCCGGAAGAGATAATGCAAAAAGGATATAACGAGGAATATCTTCGCCTGCTCAGAGTCGCCGATAGAAATTATCTCTACGAATTTATGCGGCTTGGCGTTGAAGTCAAACCTTACAATACTCTCGGACATATCGCAGGCGTTCACTATGTAGCCATGCATGCGGCGCGTCAGCTTGAAGCGCTTAAAGTACCGATAGATCTGGGGCTGGTTTCTGGAGCTGCGGCAGGACACGATATCGGCAAATACGGCTGCAGAAAGAGCGAGGAAAAGCGCATCCCTTATCTTCATTATTATTACACAGGCACGTGCTTCGACAGATTCGGTATGCCTATGATAGGCCATATTGCGGCCAACCATTCCACCTGGGATTTGGAAGTCGAGAATCTTTCCATAGAATCCCTCCTCTTGATATACGCAGATTTCAGAGTTAAAAGCAGCAGGAAGCCCGGCGGCGAGGAAGAAATACATTTCTATACTTTGGACGAATCTTTCCAGGTCATCTTGGACAAGCTGGACAACGTGGATGAGGCTAAAGAAAAAAGATACCGCCGCGTATACAATAAACTTATAGACTTCGAAAAATATATGATAGGCCTCGGCGTGGACGTAGCCTTGCCGGAAATACCGGTGAGAGAGCCTAAGCCGCCGGTTTCCGCGGCCAAAAAAGACGTGACACTGCTCAGAGGCGGACAGGTGGTAAGAGAGGTCAAGAACCTTTCCATCGAACACAATACCAAGCTGATGAATAAATTTTACAGCCAGGAAGAGTTTGCAGGACTTCTGGAAACGGCCAGGAGTGAAAAACAGTGGAAAAATCTGAGGACATATATTTCAATTTTCGGGGAATATTCCACCTACATGACTGAGAAGCAGAAACTTATGACCATAAGGTTTTTAAGCGAGCTTTTAGTTCACAGGGAAAGCGACATCAGAAATCAGGCAGGAGAGATAATAGGCCAGATAATAGCCCGTTTCAATGAGGAATATAAAAAAGAACTGCCGGAGGGCGTCAGTCCGCCGCCTAAGGAAATCAGCAATATTTCCCTTTGGCACAGCATGCTTGAATATATTCTCGTACCTGATTACAGGCTTACGGCTCAGCACGAAAAGTGGATCGGAAACAGCCTGAAAAGCGTAGTGTCGTCGCTGATTTCAGGATGCGCTGAAAGCAGGAGAAAGGGCTTTATAGATCTGTTTCTGCTCTGGTATAAAAAGACTGACTTGAGCGAAAGGAACAAAGAATCTCTTTTGCAGGCGGCGATGACTATAGACCCGAAGCTGTGTTCGCACGAACAGATAGAGGTGATGCTGGAATTTGCAGAGAGAATTTTCGGCGAAGAAGATAAAGGCCTGCGGGCTGCAGCGGCCGGAGTGAAGAATCATCTCCTTGGTGACAGATACGAAGAAAGTTATTATAAAGAACTTAAGATGTGCCTTGGCCTTGATCCGGAGAGGGACATAAATCCGGAGGAGCTTTCCGAGATGTATCTGGACAATCTGAAAGCCGGAACTCCTTGGCCGATCAAAGTAGCCAACATCAGACTCATGCTCAGGTCATTGGAGGAAAAGGCAGGCGAGGGTCAGGCTCTTCACGTGGCGACGCACCTGGGCAATCTGGTAAAAGTCAGCGAGACGGTGGTGGTGCGTAAAAACGCCGGAGCGGCGTTGGTTTCCATAATAGATAAGATGCCCCTTGAACAGAGAAATGAAATAGCTGTAGAACTGGGCAAAGGCCTTGAAATTGGAGATTATCAGTTTTCAAAATATATTCCCGATTATCTGGGAGTCATCATGCTCCATCTTCCGCCGAGAGAGCTGGATGAGCTTATCCTCGACTTGGAAAAATTCCTGGGAGGAACCAACGGTCAGGTGGCGGCGGCTGTTCTTCACACATTCGGAGTGATGGCCGAAAACTACAAAATATATGCTTGCCTGTTCGGAGACGAAGAGAGCGAAGAGACCAGAACAGCCAGAAAGCACAAGCTGATAAACCTGATAATCAAAGGGTTTGCCAATTATAACAGCGTCATAAGTCAGGAAGCTCTCTGGACCATAGGCATGAACATCTTCGCTTCCGAAAAACTCAGTTTGCCGGAAAAACATGAGATTTTCGGTCAGTGCGGCAAAAAACTGATAACGCTGTATGAAAACCGCAGCGAAAATCAACTGGATTTCTTCAATAATGCCGCCGTGCTCAAGCATATATATCGCTTTATCTCCGAATACGAGCTGGAAAACGGCGATCTTTTCGCATGGGAATCTGAGAAAGTGGCCTTTTTTCCGGGGACCTTCGACCCGTTCAGCCTGAGTCATAAAGCCATAGCGACGGAGATAAGGGATATGGGATATGAAGTTTATCTGGCGCTGGACGAATTCAGCTGGTCGAAAAAAACTCAGCCTCGCCTCCACAGAAGGAGGATCATGAACATTTCCGTGGCTGACGAAGAAAACATATACGTTTTCCCCGACGATATACCTATAAACATCGCAAATCCTGGAGACCTGGCTAAACTGAGAGAAATCTTCAAAGAGCGGGAACTTTACTTTGTGGCCGGCAGCGACGTCATAGAAAACGCTTCCTGCTACAGAAACGCGCCTTCCGAGAATTCCATACACTCGATGAATCATATAATTTTCAAACGCTCGTCGGACGAAAGGCGGGACGGTGCGAAAAACAAGAAAATCTATCCGATAACAGGCGATATCATAAACCTGCATCTGGAAGAATACTATGAGGACATAAGCTCCACCAGAATCAGAGAAAATATCGACTCCGGCAGAGACATATCCAATCTGATAGACCCGGTGGCACAGAATTATATATTTGAGAACAGCCTTTACATGAGGGAGCCTGCTTACAAACACATCCTGCAGGCGAGGGACATGAAGCTGGAGGAGTTCAACAAGAGCGATGTTTCAATTCTCGACGACATGGGAGAAGAACTGGACGCTTACGGCTACGACCTTGATGTGCTGCGCGAGTATCTGGGCAGAAAAGATGTAAAGACCGTTGTCATCAGAGACGGCAAGCTGGGGAATAAAGCAGTCGCCGCCGCAGCCGTCAGCAGACTGGACAGCATAGATCTGCTCAGCGCGTTCAAGGACCAGGATATAGCCGCTTACATCAGGAGCAAAGCCGCCGGTGCGATCGCGGTGATAGGCGGTCTGTTTTTCAGCCGGGAAAGCTCCATAACAAACTTAGGGCAGACGGTGCTGGTTGAGATGATCTCAGAACTTTTATCGAGGGACTATACCTACGTCGTATATCACCCGTGCCATCAGACAGGCCTTGACAAAAATATAGTAGACATCGTGAAAAAACAGGGCTTCGTCAACATAGCCGCGGACGGCACCAAGCCCATATACGCCGTGGATATGCGCTCGCCCGTGATAATCTTTAAAAATGTGGATACGATGATCAAGCATCCGCTGAACAAAAACGAAGCAGTGCTGGAAGCGGTGGAAAAAGCTCATAACAGACTTTTAAAGGTGCTCACTTCCATATATCCGTCGGAATTGATAGTTTCATACAACTCGGGAATAATGCACCATAAGATGATTAACCTCATAGCCAGACTGAACGGCGTAGCGCCGGTGCCATATAAAGATAAGGCTTACGGAAGCTGCATGGTGGTACCTTTCGGAAAAGTCCTGGCAGGCGTGGCTGTACCAAACACGGTGACAAAGACTCTGCATACGGAGAAATATTTCAGCAGGGACGTGCTGGATTTCACCGTCGAGGAAAGCAGCTTTTACTCTACGCTGGAAAACCAGATACGCACCATAAAATCTTTCAACAGGCCGGTGATTCTGGTAGATGATCTTCTCCACAAAGGTTACAGAATGAACGCTATAGACCCTATCCTCAAGGCCAACGATGTGGAAGTGGTCGAAACTGTGGCCGGAGTTCAGACAGGCCGAGGCAGAGATCTTATGACCATCAAGGAAAGAACCGTAGACAGCGCATATTTTTTGCCTAATCTCAAATGCTGGATAGACGAAAGCGCGATGTATCCATATATCGGAGGCGACTGTATGAAAGACAGAGATGTTTCCGTAGAAAAACAGGGCGTAGTGCCTTCGCTGAATCTGCTGCTGCCTTACGCAGTTCCAAGCTTCCTCGGAAATATCCCGGGAAGCAGCATATACGAATATTCGATGACATGCCTGGAAAATGCCAGAGATATCCTGAAAACCCTTGAAGAGGAATATCAGAAAGAATTTGAGCAGAAGCTGACGCTCAAGCGTTTGGGCGAAGTCATCGCTGACACGAAAAATCCTGACGTGGGCAGTTATGTAAAGCCGGACGAAAACATAGCGGCTTCCGCATACGTCGAAATGGATATAGAAAGACTGATAAGAATGAGAAAGATGTTCAGGTAAAATTGAAAGAGAAGTGTTCAGATGACTGAAAAGAATGAAAAGGATTTTGAAATGCTAGGAACGCCAGAAGTGCGCGCGGGCAGCAGCAATAATGGCGCAGGCCGTAGCCAGCCCGGCGGCAGCCAGCCTGGCGTCATTCAGCCCGCAGGTCGTTTCCGTAGCATATTTGAATTGACCGGCGTGCATGCCGGAGAATACAAGGCCGGCAGCTATTCTGACGGAGAAGCCGGGACGGATGGCCAAGCTTCCAGAGATTATGACATACCATGTCTGAAACTGGCAAAACCTCTGAAGCCCCATGGCAACCGCGTTAATATAGCGGCTCTGGGAGACGTAGGCGCGACTCTTTTGCTGGGGCTTAAACTTCTGGGAGCTGATTTGATAGATTCCATAGGAATATTTGACGTAAATGAAAACGTGGTAAAACGCTACGAAGCGGAGATGAACCAGATTGGCTGGCCTTTCGGCGAAAAGCCTTTGCCTCCGGTGGAAGCCGTTTCGGAAGAAAATCTCTTCGACTGCGATATGCTCGTGTTCTGTGCCAGCAAAGCCGTGCCGCCGATAGGAGCATCGGGCGACGTGCGCATGATGCAGCTTGAAGCCAACGGCGTTATAGCTGCCAACTATGGAAGGCTGGCTGGAGAAGCCGGGTTCAAAGGAATTTTTGCAGTAGTTTCAGATCCTGTGGATCCTCTGTGCAAGAAAGTTTTGGCTTCTTCCGGGCTGCTTCCGGGGCAGGTGAGAGGATACGGACTCGGGGTCATGAACAAGCGAGCAGAATATTTCGCGCGGCAGAAAGCAGCCGAAGGAGACATGCGCTTTGCCTCATATCTTGAAGAGGGACGGGCTTTCGGACCACACGGAGATGATCTGGTCATCGCCAACAGCATTGAGAATTACGACGACGAAATATCAAGACAGCTGACAAAACTCACTGTGGAAGCAAATTTACGCGTGCGCGAACTGGGCTTTAAACCTTATCTGGCGCCGGCGATTTCCTCAGGAGCCGTGTCTCTGCTTTTGACATTGGCCGGACAGTGGAATTACAGCTCTGCGTATCTGGGCCGCGATTGGCAAAAGCAGGAGAATGGGAAAACCGGGAAAGAGTCGGGTTCCTGCGGCGATTTTTCCGAAGATACCTGCAGCGGATTTTCTGAGTCTGCCTGCGGCGACCTTTCTGGAACTGATTGCGTCGGCCTTTCCGGAGCGTTCCTCGGAATAAGGAACAGGATATGCGGGGATGCTGTGGAAATAGAAGATCTTCCGCTGCCGCAAAAGCTTTATGACAGGATAGAGAAAGCATATAAAAATCTCTGCTCTCTCAAGTAAAAGCAGGAGCCAAGCTTTGGAGAACCGAGAGCAACGCTAAAGTTTGATTGCCGTTTTGCAGTTTGACCATAGGCTGCCCGGATACCACAGACCTAGGCATGCGGCACGCGAAGCGGATACCGCAGGCTATGTCAAAATCATGCGAAGCAGATACCGCAGATTATGTCAAAATCATGCGAAGCGGATGCCGCACTGACGGGATTAGAGGCCGCTTTTCTTGGATTGATGAAAAATGAAACATGGGGGCGATATGCTTGAAGCGAGGAGAACTTTGGATAATCAGAATACCGGCTGAGAAGAAAATCGGCAAAATCAAAAGTCGCCTTGACAAGATTTTAGATGAGGTTACAGCCGAAGCCGGAAAGACCACTTGCCTGCAAGCCGTAAACGGAGCCGATGAGTTTATCGCGGCGGCTGAGGATGGCTGTCTGGAAAATACGAGACTGATTTTTGCCGTTGAAATCCCGGCAAGCGGAATCAATTTGGAAGCATACAGGATACTGGATTTTCTGCAGAAAACTTTTGCAGCGTCTGGGAAATGTGATGACTGTGCGGATTCAGCAGCTGCGCCGAAAGGCCCGGCAAGCAGCTCCCCTGCCATGCTGAAAGGCTCTGTGGGAGGCGTGATCGTAGACGGCTCTTCCAGCCTCTATACAAAAGACATAGGCCGGCGATTTTTGTTCGCCGCCAATATGACGGGCTGCAGTTTCCCGGGAAAACCGCTTGTGGAAGCGACTTCTGACCTGGCCAATTTCAAGGTGGTGGCGAGGCTATGGAGCGTTGACCTGTATGGAGCTTATGTGAAAAGCTGTATATCGCTGGCAGAAAAAATCATATCTTTTTCCTTTGAAAATCAGCGCGAGCCGAACATAGTCGCCATTCATGCCAGCAGCCATAAGACCTCCAACAGTCTGGCTCTGTGGAAAATGATTTCTTCAGAGCTTGACGGTGCGGCTGAGATCGAGGAGATTTCCATGAGAAACGGCCAGGTATGGGACTGCCGGGGCTGCAAATATGAAGATTGTCTCCACTTCGGTGAAAAAGGCGACTGCTTCTACGGCGGTGTGATGGTGGAAAAGGTATATCCGGCTATAGTCAAATGCGACATACTGGTGCTGATCTGTCCCAACTACAATGATTCGGTGAGCGCCAACATAATGGCATTTATCAACAGGCTGACATCGGTTTTCAGGGTCAACGATTTTAGCAAAAAGCGGGTTTACGCAGTCATCGTCTCAGGCTACAGCGGCGGAGATATAGTCGCCCAGCAGGTAATCGGAGCGATCAATGTGAATAAGAATTTCATGCTCCCGGCAGGTTTCGCGCTGATGGAAACGGCCAACGATCCCGGAGACGCAGAAAAAATCCAAGGTATTGAGCAGCGCTGCCGCCGGTTCGCGGAAAAAATGCTGGGGAAATGATTGAAAGTTATTAAAAAGAAAGCAGGGCGAAATATGGATTATACGATGATAATCGCCATAATAGGATGCGTGACAGGCGCGGCGTCGCTGATAATCGAAGCGGCGCAGTATTTCTCCGGAAAAAGCCGGCTGAAACTTGACACGTTCGACGAGCTGAATAATTTCATATATTTTGAGAAAGATTCTTTTGACGAAAATGTGATTCACTGCTTTCTCAACCTTAGAGCCATCAACACCGGAGGAAAATATTCTATTATTCAGGACGTCTATATGCGCCGGCCCGGATACGGAAAGAAGGGGAAAGACGGCAAAAGCGGAGTGATATATCCCTATGGCGTGTTTTCCGCCACTCCGTGGAAATACTGCAACGGCTGCGAGATGGAAAATCCGCCGAAAATCCACATGCCGGCCAGCATACCTGAGGGAAATGTATTCGAAGCGGTTTTCGCCTTCACTGACATAGACGACGAATGTTACAAAACTGAAGAATCGTTTTTACACCCGGTTTTATGCGTGGTTCTGGCGGACGGAACTGTTAGGGAACTTCCTGTGCAGGCGATAATGCACGGAGAGCACGAATTTAATTTTGTAAACAGTGTAGAAGACAAGAGATATTCCATGAAGCCGGGCGACATATATGAGGACGCGGCCGACGAACCTCAGGACAGAGGCTTGCCAAAGGCCGGCATAGGCAGTGAGACTGGCGCGAGTAGTACAGATGGTGCGGCTGACGGAGCATATGGAGCCGATGAGTATGACGAATAGCGTAAATTCATCGAAAAGCGAAAAGATGGCAGACGATGAAGAAAGAGAGGGCGAGATAAAAAAATGACGGAAAAAACGGCTGTAGTTACTGGAGCGTCAAAGGGCATAGGCTTTGAGATAGCTAAAGTTTTGCTTAAAAACGGATATAAGGTTTACGGATTGGCGAGGTCGGAAGCCCCGCTTGGCGATGTGATCTGGAAAAAATGCGACGTCGGAGACAGCGAAAGCGTACATAAAGCGTTTTCTGAAATTCTGGAGGAAAACAGAAAAATCGACGTCTTGGTTTGCAATGCGGGAATAGGGATTTCCGGAGCGGCGGAATTTATACCGGAAGAGGACTATCGCCTGCAGACCAACGTCAATTTTAACGGCGCGGTCAGGTGCGCTCAGGCGGTGGTTCCGTCTATGCGCGAGGCGGGCAGCGGAAAAATCGTGTTTATTTCTTCTCTGGCGGCCATATTTCCTCTGCCGTTTCAGGGATTTTATTCGGCGACAAAAGCGGCCCTCAACGCTTTCAGCGATTCTCTCGGTATAGAGCTCAAGCCTTTTGGTATAGAAACGTCTGCGGTTATGCTCAACGATGTCAAGACTGAGTTTACGGAAAACCGCAGGAAAACGGTCGTAGGCGACGACGTGTACGGCGGCCGGATAGAAGCATCGGTGTCGAAAATGGAAAAATCGGAACAGAGCGGCATGACTCCAGTTCAGGTCGCGGAAACGGTGGGAAAAATCCTGAAGAGAAATCATCTGCCGTCCCACAAGATAGTAGGCGTTTCCAACGAGTTTTTAGGCTTTCTGTTCAGAATATTGCCGACAGGCATTCTGATGAAGCTTCTGAAGATGATCTATGGGTAAGCAAATCGTGCGTAAAAGGTTGCGCGCCTGTAAGATTGAATGTAAAATGAAAAATTCTAACGAAAGGATATTCTTAGTAAAATGGATAAAACTTTTTATAATGAGATTAAAGAAATCTTAATTTCAGCAAGAAATAAAGTTTACCAAACAGCCAATTTTGCAATGGTTGAGGCATATTGGAATATCGGAAAGTCAATTATAAAAGAACAAGGCGGCAATGAAAAGGCAAATTATGAGGCAGTTTTACTTGACATTTCCAAATGGTCACGCACTGCGTGACGAATTAAGCTGGACACATTATAGACTTTTGATGAAAGTAGAAAATGAAAGTGCAAGAGACTTTTATATGAGGGAAGCTGTAAAATCACAATGGAGTACAAGACAGCTTGAAAGGCAAATAAATTCTTTCTTTTATGAAAGATTATTATCCAGCAAGAATAAAGAAGAAGTTTCAGCAGAAATTCAGACATTAGAACCTGCTAAGAAGCCGGAGGATGTTATTCGAGACCCATATGTCTTGGAATTTCTTGGTTTGAGTTCAAGTAACGATTTTTATGAAAGTGATTTAGAACAAGCGTTGATTACTCATTTACAAAAATTTCTTTTAGAGCCTGGCAGAGGATTTTCCTTTGTTGCCAGACAAAAGCGAATTACTTTCGATGGAAGACATTTTAGGATTGACCTTGTATTCTATAATTATATTTTGAAATGTTTTGTCCTGATAGATTTAAAAGTTGGGGACTTAACACATCAAGATTTTGGGCAGATGCAGATGTATGTTCATTATTATGAGCGAGAATTAATGAACGAAGGAGATAATCCACCGATTGGAATTGTATTATGCGCAGATAAAAGTGAATCAGTAGTTAAATATACATTGCCTGAAAACGAGAAACAAATTTTTGCTTCTAAGTATAAGCTATACTTACCGAGCGAAGAAGAGTTGTTGGCAGAATTAAATAGGGAATATGAAGCATTAGAAGCTGATAAGATATAAAAAATATTGGAGATATGAGGAACTATGACCAACTTCGATTTTCTGAAAAAAGACAAACAATTTAACAGCTTTGCAGAGGCAGCGTTGTTGAAATCTTTACAAACATGAACGTATGGAACGGTATCAGAAAAGTTATAGATAATATCAATTCAAGCGCTACAGCATAGTATTCAAGCCTGAAAAGGAGCTAAAAAATGATAGATACAGGAATTAAACCGAAAGTTTTGAGTGAAATAAAAGAAATTGCCCAAAGACATGGCATTAAAAATATTATATTGTTCGGTTCAAGGGCAAGAGGCGATTATTATCATGCCAGCGATATAGATATTGCGGTGTCGGGAGGAGATGTAGCAGGCTTTGTTTTAGATATAGAGGAAGAGACCTCTACTCTGCTTGAATACGATATAATAGACCTTGAAAAGCCGATTGCTGATGAATTAAGAGCGTCTATAGAGAGAGAGGGGAAGGTTATATATGAAAAAATATGAAAATTTTTGCGCGGCCTTAGATAATCTTGGAGAAATATACAACTATAAAGAGCCGTATGATACGGTTATACTTACGGGCCTTGTAGGCTTATATGAGATATGTTTTGAGCAATCATGGAAAGCTATGAAAGAAATTTTAATGATTCATGGATATGAAGCGTCGGCAACCGGCTCGCCTAAGATGATATTAAAGACAGCCTTTAAAGCAGGAATGATAAAAGATGAAAAGCTTTGGCTTGAGGCGCTAGAGGCTAGAAACAATGTATCTCATGCCTATAACAGAAAAATTGCCGGATATATAATACAGCAGACCAAAGATAAATTTTATGAAATGTTCAGCCGGCTTAAGGAAGAAATGAAGAACTGGCTTTGACTAGCAAAGATTCGCGGGAATGTTCGCAGGGATTCATGAATATTCGCGAGGTTCTTTTCGCGAGGATTCGAGAGGATAATGCAAAAATCTGTAATTCAGGGAGGAGAATGCCATGCCTGACATCTATAAAGCTCACGTCAACGATGAAACGGGAGAAATCCAGACTGTAAAGGAACATTGCGAGGGAACGGCCAAACTCTGCGCTGAGTTTGCGGTGCCTGAACTTAAGACAATTATGGAAGCGATAGGACTGCTTCACGACGTAGGGAAATATCAGAAATCGTTTCAGCGCAGGATAAACAAGGAAAATATAAACGTAGAGCATTCCACATGCGGAGCTGTGGCCGCCAAAGAAATTTATCCTCCCCCTTTAAGCCTCATAATGGGTTATTGCATTGCAGGTCATCATTCGGGATTGCCTGACGGAGGCTTTATAAATGACGATCCATCTTTATCGACGCTTCACGGCAGAATGGGCAGAAGTTTTGAAGATTACAGCGAATATAAAAACGAGATGTTGACATTGTTGCCGGAACTTAATAATGATGTATTTTATTCATTTTTGATGAAAGATTATAAAAATAAGTTTCAGCTTGTAGATAAGTTTGCATTTTTAACGAGATACTGTTTTTCCTGCCTCACAGACGCTGATTCGATAGACACGGCAAAATTTTGCGGAACCGGTGTAAACGAACATTTGAAAGCAAATTTTGAAAAGTGCCTACAAAAAGTAGATGATAGATTAAACTCGTTTATATGTAAAACCGAATTGCAGAAAACGAGAAAAGTTCTTCAGCAGCAGGTGTTTGAAAAAACAGATAATGATGCTGAGATATATTTGATGAACATGCCTACAGGCAGCGGCAAGACACTTTGCAGCGTAAAGTTTGCGCTTGAAAGGGCTATAAAGAAGAATAAAAAGCGCATCATATATGTAATTCCATACAACAGCATAATTGACCAGACTGCAGGAGAATTTGAAGATTTATTCGGAAAAGACGCTGAAATACTGCGCCATCAGTCATCTTTTTCCTACGAGGACAGAGATGATTTCGATGAAAACTATAAAAACGTTTTAAAAAGCGCCGCTGAAAACTGGGATGCGCCGTTAATAATTACCACTGCCGTTCAGTTTTTTGAATCTGTCTATTCCAATAAGCGCGGAAAACTCAGAAAGATGCACAATATAGCTGACAGTATCCTGATATTTGATGAAGCGCACCTGATGCCGCAGGATTATTTGCAGCCATGTCTTCAAGCGATAGCATTTGCGGCGAGGTACCTGAACAGCGAAGCTGTATTTTTGACTGCCACGATGCCAGACTTCAAAAAGCTGCTTGAACAGTATGCGCTTTCTGACAGCAGAATATTGGATATGGTACAAGACACAGGATGTTTTTCTGCTTTTGAAAAGTGCAGTTATGAATTCGCAGGAGAAGTAAGTGATGAAGAACTCTTGGAAAAAGCTTCAAGCTCTCCTACCAGCCTGATAATAGTAAACAGTAAGAGAAAGGCAAGAGAGCTTTATAAAAAGTGCGGAGACGGAAAAAACTATCACTTGTCTACATATATGACGTCGCGTGACAGAAAACGTGTAATAGATAAAATTAAGGAGGAACTGAGCAAACTGGAAGAAGAATTTCCGGCAATGGAGAACGTGCCGGATGAAAGCAGAATAACCATAATTTCCACTTCTTTGATCGAGGCCGGAGTAGACTTGGACGTATGCACGGTATTTAGAGAACTGACAGGTCTTGACAGCATTCTACAGTCGGGAGGCAGATGTAACCGGGAAGGAAAGAGAAAGGGTGCTTTCACCTACATCTTTAAATTTGCGGACGAAGCGAGATCCGTGTCGAGAGATGAGAAATTCAATCTGACAAAAGGAATAATAAAAAAATACGATAATATAAATTCCGGCGAATGTATAAAAGAATATTACGACAGGCTTTTCTTTCTGAAGGAAGATAATATAACGAAGAACGCTATGAGCAGAAGATGCAGCGATATAAGAAGTATTCCCTTTAGAAAGTACTCTGAAGAATTTAATCTTATCGACAGTTATACAGAGTATGTCGTAGTTCAGCAGGACGAAAACAGCAAGAGCTTAGTGGAAGAATTAAAATATAAGAGAGGAATAAAGGCAAGAAAATTGCAGCAATATACTTGTACGGTAAGCCGAGCAGAATTTGAAGAGCTTTTGAAGCAGCACGTTATAGATGACTACGGAAGCGGCATCTGGTGTTTGACCAATCTTGATTATTATAACGAAGACGAGGGAATCCGCTTCGAACCCACAGATTATATAATATAAACTTATTTTCAGTATACAAAGGTAATGTGTCGCAACGTATCAGGAGTAAATTAAGAAAGGAGCGAGAGGATTGAGCTACGGATTTAAAATTATGGTGGAGGGCGATTATGCATGCTTCACCAGACCGGAATTCAAGGTAGAACGTGTAAGCTACGATGTACCTACTCCGGGAGCCCTTGAGGGAATGCTGAAAAGCGTATATTGGAAGCCGGCTATAAGATATGTGATAGATAAGATAGTCGTATTCAACCCGATTGACTTTGTGAATATAAGGCGCAATGAAGTTAAAGAAAAAGTATCGCTGAGCTCAATGAAAAGCCAGATGAACGGCAATGGCGGAGATCCTGCTATTTACACATCGGAGTGCCGAAGCCAGAGAGCAGCTATGGTGCTGAAAAATGTAAAATATGGCATAGAATTTCACTTTGAACTTACAGGTCTTAAAAATGATGAAGAGACAGACGGAGATAAAAAGCATTTCAACATAATAAAGCGGCGGTTGGAAAACGGTCAATGGTTCAGGAATCCATGCCTTGGCTGCAGTGAATTCCCGGCTAAAAGAATAGAGCTCGTCGATGATTTTGATGAAAAACTTATAAGCAGCTCGATTTTGAAGATGGGAGATTATGATTTGGGGTTCATGAGCTACAGAGTAAACTTTAAAGACGGCGGAGTACCAAAGAACAACGATTGGGAAAATCCTAAATTTTCCGATGAAGCGGTGACGCAGTATTACAGACCGCACATGGTAGACGGCATAATAGATGTAAAGAAATATAGGGAGGAGATAAAATGCTGATAAAAGCCCTATGTGATTATTATGATGTCCTCGAAAAAAACGGAAAAGTCCTTAAAAACGGATATTCCGCCGTACCTGTCAAGTATAAAATAGCGCTTACAGAGAACGGCGAGATAGATGAGGTAATAGACTGTCAACGCATTGAACAAATTCCGCAGAAGAACGGAAAGATAAAAGAAAAACGGGTGCCTTTAGACATGATTATGCCCAAGCGGACAGAGAAACCCGGAATAGACGCCAATATAATTGAGCACAGACCTCTTTACATATTCGGGCTTAATTATGATAATGGGCAGTTTACTCCTGATGACAAAACGGATAAAGCAAAAAAATCCCACAAAGATTTTGTCGAAAAGAATCTAAAGTTTATTGAAGCTATGGATTCCCCATTGATAAATGCCTTTAGAAATTTTTTGACAAAATGGAATCCCAAAGAGCAATGCGGAAATCGTTTTTTACTGGAACTTGGAAAGAATTACAGCGGCTCAGGATTTGCCTTTTGCCTATCCGGAGAGCCGGAGAATATGCTTCAGGAAGAGTGGGAAATAAGAGAAAAGTGGGATGATATTCATGCCTCAAGGGCAGAAGATAAAGAATCCGCTCAAACTGCGCAGTGCGCCGTAACAGGTGAAATTTCTGAAATAGCTAGAATACACGGAAAAATCAAAGGAATTTACGGAGGACTGGCAACGGGGAGCGTTCTCATAGGCTTTAATAATTCTTCTGAAAATTCGTATGGAAACGAGCAGTCGTATAACAGCAATATATCTCAAAGAGCGATGATTAAATATACAGAGGCGCTTAATTATCTGCTTAAAAGCTCTGAACATAAGATAACATTGGATGATATGACCATTTTGTTTTGGACAATGAGCCCGGATGACACGGACGAAGATCGAATGATCGCCATGTTGATGGGAAAATCAGAAAAACTTGATGAATCGCAGACTCAGTCAATGCTGGAAGATCTATTGAGCAGAGGTACCCAGCTTAAGCTGACAGAAAGCGAGCTTGAAAACAAGTATGGCGCAATAGACGATGATGTGGATTTTTATATGATAGGAATGAAGCCTAATTCCTCTCGAGTATCCGTAAAGTTCATGCTACGCAGGCAATATGGAGAAATCCTTTGGAACATCGCCAAATTCCAAGGGGATATGCAGTCATCTGAAACTGTAAAAATGATACCTTTTTATAGGATAAAGGGAGAACTCATATCACCCAAGAGCAGCAATGAAAAAGTGAACCCTGCGCTTCTCACGAAGCTGTTTGAGGCAGTGATGTACGGAAACAGATACCCTGCCGCGTTGCTTGAGACGCTGGTAAGAAGAGTTAAAACAGATAAATATATTAACGATACGAGAGCAGGTTTGATAAAAGCATATTTAATGAGGAACGAAGAGGAGGGATTAAAAGTGGCGTTAGACAAAGAAAATCGAGGACAAGCCTATTTATGCGGAAGGCTGTTCGCAGTGCTGGAAAAATTGCAGAAAGATGCTCTTGGAGAACTTAACACGACAATTAAAGACAAATATTTTTCATCGGCAGCTTCAAAGCCAGCAACTATATTTCCTGTACTTATGAGGCTTTCGCAAGCTCATTTGAAGAAGACCAGCGAAAGCACGAGAGGCTTCTACAACAAATTGATGGGAGATATCATAGAAAACTTTGAGGGTGAATTCCCTGCTACATTGTCATTAACTGAGCAAGGTAAATTTATAATAGGTTACTACCAGCAGGAAAAAGAACTTTGGAAAAAAAGAGAACAGTAAGATAGATAGGAGGAAAAAACATGACTATTAACAACAGATACGATTTCGTAATGATCTTTGATGTTGAAAACGGCAATCCCAACGGAGACCCTGACGCGGGAAACGCACCACGTGTAGACGCCGAGACAGGACATGGCTACATAACCGACGTCTGCCTTAAAAGAAAGATAAGAAATTACGTAGAACTCGTTAAAGCAGATGAGGAAGGGTATAATATCCTGGTGAAACCTGACAAGGCGCTGAACACAAAATTTGCAGAAGCATATCAGGCAGAGGGATTAGAGACAGGACAAAAAGGTAAGAAAACAGACGATGTGAAAAAAGCATGCGAATATATGTGCAGAAATTATTTTGACGTCAGAGCTTTCGGCGCAGTGATGTCCACAGGCGATGATCCTTGTGGAATCGTAAGAGGACCGGTTCAGATAAATTTTGCGACGAGCGCTTCCCCGGTTTTCATTGAAGATGTGACCATCACAAGACAAGGCCGGACTACAGAGGGAAGAGCGGAAACAGGAGATACTGAAATGGGCAAAAAAAGCATCATCCCATACGCTCTTTACCGCGCGGAGGGATATATTTCGGCGGCGCTCGCCCAAAAGACGACCAAGCTTTCCGACGAAGATGTGGAGCTCTTGTGGGAAGCGATAATTAACATGTTCGAGAACGATCACAGCGCGGCAAGAGGTAAGATGTGCATGAGAAAGCTTTACGTCTTCAAGCACGACAGCATGATGGGGAACGCGCCGTCACATGTATTGTTCGACAAGATCGACATCAGGCTCAAGGACGAAAGCCGGCCGCCAAGGCAGTTCTCGGACTATGAGATAGAAGTCGACAGACAGATGCCGGAAGGCGTTTCACTGGTAGAGAAGATATGAACGAGGAAGAGATAACGATACG
>UQXL01000024.1 GCA_900545135.1 uncultured Eubacteriales bacterium
AGTATGAAAAAACAACCTCGTTAAGCTGGATATAAAAGATTCTGTCATAGAGATAACTTCATAATCAGATGAAGGAAACGTGAAAGAAGAAGTAATCATAACAAAAGAAGGAGAAGACGTAACGATAGGATTCAACTCAAAATATTTGCTTGACGCTTTGAAAGTTATAGAAGACGAAAGTATAGTTCTTCTATTCAATAACAGCGTAAGTCCTTGCCTCATTAAACCTGTTTCAGGAGATTCATTCGAGTACTTGGTATTACCGGTTAGATTAGGCCAGTAAACTCATATATGAAGATTGAGACCCAGATAAGAATTGCTAAAAACTTAAAGCTGATAAGAATAAGTAATTGTTTAAATCAATCTCAAATGGCAGACTTTGCAGGAATAAGCAGGTCTATCTATATAAGCTATGAAAATGGAAAAAGAACGCCTGACGCCGAGACGCTTTTCAATATAGCAACCAGGTTTGGTCTTGATATGAGCGTTTTCTTTGAAAGCGACAGTTATAAGGTTCTAAGCTATATTGAAAACGGTGAGTTGTTTGACGACGGCATGGTAAAGCTTATAAAAAATTATAAAGAATTATCTTCTTTTTCCAAAGGAATGTTGATCGAAAGATCAGAATGTCTCAAGGACTGGGACAAGATAAGAGAAGAAAAGAGAAAAATCCTGGAAGAAAGCCGTTTGAAAAAATAGCAGGTTTAAAGCAGGCAGGATAAATTTACAATGTACATAAAACATATAGAGCTTAAAAATTTTAGGAATTATGAACATCTTGATTTAAGCTTCGACAAAAATATAAATTTTATAGTCGGAAATAACGCTCAGGGAAAGACAAATCTCGTTGAGAGTATTTTCATGTCTTCAATAGGAAAATCTTTCAGAACATCAAAAGACAGTGAGATGATAAAATTTGACGAAGATTTCTGCACTATAAAGACCATTGCAAAAAAAGAATTTTCCGATACTGAAGTTGAAATAATACTGAAAAAAGACGCGGGAAAATTCATAAAAGTCGACGGAATAAGTGCCTCCAGAACTTCCGACATATTGGACAATATATACATAGTGATATTTTCACCTGAAGATCTGAGAATAGTAAAGGACGAGCCGGAAAAGCGCAGAAAATTCACTGACAGAGAATTAAGCATAATAAGGCCGTCATATTACGATGCTTTGAGCAGCTATAAAAAAGTCCTGATTCAAAGGAACATGTACCTGAAAGAAAAGAAAATAGATTTTTCTGTTCTCGATATATGGAATATGCAGCTTGCTAAATACGGCTCAAAAATCATTTCGATGAGAGAAGATTTTATAAAAAAAGTCGGCTGTATAAGCAACAAAATACATTATAACATTACCAACGGAAAAGAAAATCTGATTCTCGAGTATGATCCAAATATAAAGAATCAGGAAAATCTCGAAGAAAAAATATATGAAGAACTTAAAAAATCAGAAGAAAATGATTTCAGGCTGAGGACTACAACCAGAGGTCCCCACAGAGATGATATCCAGTTTTATATAGACGGGATAAACGTAAGAAATTTCGGTTCTCAGGGTCAGCAGAGAACGGCGGCCCTCTCGCTCAAGCTTGCGGAGCTTGATCTGATAAAAGAGGAAACCGGCGAAAATGCCATATTGCTCTTAGATGATGTAATGTCAGAGCTTGACCCTATAAGACAGGAATTTCTGATAAAATCGCTTTCAGATACACAGCTTTTTATCACTTCTACAGAAATAACAGAAAATCTAAAGGATACCGTTGAAAAAGGCAGTATATTCAGAGTGAACGGCGGTAAAATAGAATCTTGTAATCAGTAAATAATCAGCAGGTAAAATTTTTAAATAATATGATATTGAAATTGACGTTGAATTGCAGAGATAATAAAATTATCTCTGCGATTTTTTATGGTATGAATTTTGCTTATTTTAATTTGCAAAAGAATATACTAAATGTTTTATTCGCTGAGAAACATCCGTATACTCAAGGGTTGTTCGACTCTCTTCCCAAGATCAACGACGACCGGGAAATGCTCCAGCCGATACCGGGACAGATGCTTGACCCTATGGAGCTTCCTGATGGCTGCGCATTCGCACCGCGCTGCAAGTATGCTGCAGAAAAATGTAACCAGGGAATTCCGTCAAAAACTTATTTCGGCGACACCCACTATGTCGCCTGCTGGCGTTATGAAGACCCTGAGTTTAAACTATAGGAGGTGACGTCATGAGCGAACATTTACTTGAAGTCAACCATCTAAAAAAATATTTCAAAACGAATAAAGGAACGCTTCAGGCCGTAGACGACATCTCCTTTACCCTTGACGCCGGCAAAACTCTCGGCCTTGTAGGCGAATCCGGCTGCGGAAAGTCCACGACAGGAAGAGCTATCCTCAGGCTTACTGAGCCTACGGCAGGCGAAGTGCTCTTTGAGGGCAAAGACGTTGCCAGGATGAAAAACAGTGAAATGCACCAGATGCGCCGCGACATGCAGATGATATTCCAGGAACCTTTCTCCTCCCTCAACCCGAGAAAGACGGTGGAAGAACTCATCGCCGAGCCTTTGAAGTGGTATAAAGTACACAAATCAAAGGCGGAAAAGACTGCCCATGTCTCCAAGCTGATGGAAACCGTAGGTCTGGCTTCCCGCCTGGCCAACGTCTATCCTCATGAGCTTGACGGAGGCCGCCGCCAGCGTATAGGAATAGCCAGAGCCCTCGCCCTGGATCCAAAATTCATCGTATGCGACGAGCCGGTATCCGCTCTGGACGTGTCTATTCAGGCACAGGTACTTAATCTGCTCAAAGAATTGCAGAAAGAATACGGCATTGCTTATCTTTTCATAACCCACGATCTTTCGGTAGTAAATCATTTTTCCGATGATATAGCCGTCATGTATCTGGGGCAGATAATTGAAAAAGCGCCGGCAAGAGAGCTGTTCAACAACCCTGTGCATCCTTACACCAAGGCGCTGCTCTCAGCAATTCCTATTCCTGACGTAGACGCGGTGGTCGAACAGATTCCTCTCAAAGGAGAAATTTCTTCGCCTATCAACATGAAGCCTGACTGCCACTTCGCAGCAAGGTGCCCTTATGCCACAGAGGAATGTCACGCAGGCGCTCCTGCCCTTGTAGACAGAGACAGCGAGCATTTTGTGGCATACCATCTTTTCTGATTGCAGGCTCTTTCACAATAAAATAATCATACGATTACTGTGAAACGCAGCAGGCATCTTATAAGCTCCTCTTCGGGCAGGCAAGTGAAATGATAAAGCTTGTTTACCTGTGGAGGAGCAAATTTTATGTTCTGAAAAAAGAAACTGCGCCAGGGCTGTATTTTGTACTCACACAACGGCACATAAAACCATATCCCGCCCTCCCCTCAACTTCTTTTTGACGCAGTACATATATCGACAGTTTTTTAAGGCTGTTTTGGCGCGAAAATAACCCATTTAAAGGATAAAAATAAAAAAAGAATAATTTTACTCAAAATATATATTTTTTATGGAAAAACCCCCTTAAATGTGCTATACTAATATAGTTAAATTTTATGAAAAAAGGTGAAAAAATGAGTTTATTGGAAGAAAAGACTAATGGGCAGTATGACGCCGCCCAGATACAGGTCTTGGAGGGTCTTGAAGCCGTAAGAAAAAGACCCGGAATGTATATAGGAAGTACAGGAGCCAGAGGACTTCACCACTTGGTATATGAAATTGTGGATAACAGTGTGGATGAAGCTCTGGCAGGTTTTTGCAAGATCATAAAAGTCACTATAGAAAAAGACAATTCTATCACAGTTGAAGACGACGGAAGAGGCATGCCCGTGGACAAGCATCCGAAGATGGGAATACCTGCCGTTGAAGTTATTCATACTATTCTTCACGCCGGAGGAAAATTCGGCGGCGGAGGATACAAGGTTTCCGGAGGTCTTCACGGCGTAGGAGCATCGGTAGTAAACGCCCTTTCCACCCACATGGAAGTGGAGATAAAGAGAAACGGCAACATATACAAGCAGTGCTACGAAAGAGGAAAGACGGTAACGCCGCTGGAGATAATAGGCGAGTCAAAGAAGACAGGTTCAAAGACCTCTTTCTGGCCGGATCCAGAAATATTTGAAACCACCGTTTTCGATTAC
This sequence comes from uncultured Eubacteriales bacterium, assembly GCA_900545135.1. Lineage (GTDB taxonomy): Bacteria > Bacillota > Clostridia > Peptostreptococcales > Anaerovoracaceae > Fimisoma. The sequence continues at coordinate 4,135 of UQXL01000024.1, forward strand.
GGCACCCTGCAGCACAGACTCCGCGAGATGGCTTTCCTCAACAAGGGAATAAAGATAATCTTCAAGGACGAGCGCGAGGGTCAGAAAAGGAGCGAAACTTTCCACTACGAAGGCGGAATCAAAGAGTTCGTAAAATTCCAGAACGAAAACAAGGACCCTATCCATCCTGACATCATATATTTTGAAGTAGTCAAGGAAACCTGCGAAGTCGAAGTGGCCATGCAGTACACCGACAGCTACAGTGAGCTGGTTTTGGGATACGCCAACAACATAAATACCACCGACGGCGGTACTCATATAGTAGGCTTTAAGAGCGCACTTACCAGGATTTTCAACGATTACGGCAAGAAAGCCAAGATCCTCAAAGAAAACGACGATTCGCTGAGCGGAGAAGACGTTAGAGAAGGACTTACCGCCATAGTTTCAGTAAAACTCGCAGAGCCTCAGTTCGAGGGACAGACGAAAGCCAAGCTGGGAAATCCTGATATGAGAGGTTTTGTCGAGACTTCGACCAATGAGTACCTGACAGCTTTCCTCGAAGAAAATCCGGCACAGGCCAAAGCCATACTCGAAAAATGTATCAAGGCCGCCCGCGCCAGAGAAGCCGCAAGAAAAGCCAGGGACATGACAAGGAGAAAAGGCGCTCTCGAGAGCTTCTCCCTGCCGGGAAAGCTGGCCGACTGCTCTGACAAAGACCCGTCCCAGTGCGAGATATTCCTCGTCGAGGGAGATTCCGCCGGAGGAAGCGCCAAGGACGGCAGAGACAGAAAGCGCCAGGCCATACTCCCGCTCAGAGGTAAGATATTAAACGTTGAAAAAGCAAGGCTTGACAGGATTCTCGGATCAGACGAGATCAAGAACATGATAACGGCTTTCGGCTGCGGCATAGGAGATGATTTCAACGTCGATAAGCTCAGATATCATAAGATAATAATAATGACAGATGCCGACGTCGACGGAGCCCACATAAGGACTCTGCTGCTGACGTTCTTCTACAGATACATGAGACCTCTCATCGAGGGAGGCTATGTTTATGCTGCCCAGCCGCCGCTTTATCAGGTGAAAAAAGGCAAAGACGTATATTACACCTACAGCGAAGAAGAGCAGGCCAAGCTGATGAAGACTCTCGAGGATAAGTCCGGAAAGGCGGATATCCAGCGTTACAAAGGTCTCGGAGAGATGGACGCAGAGCAGCTTTGGGACACAACCATGGACTACGAGCACAGGACTCTCATACAGATAACCATAGAGGACAGCGCCGAGGCTGACCAGACTTTCTCCATACTGATGGGCGACAAGGTTCCTCCGCGCAAGAAATTCATAGAAGAAAATGCGGTTTACGCCACGCTGGATATTTAGGGAAAGGAGGGCGAATTTAAATGGCAACATTTTTTGAAGATCAAAAGCTTATACAGCATGAAATAAACAAGGAGATGAAAGACTCCTACATCGACTACGCCATGAGCGTAATCGTCGGCCGTGCCCTTCCTGACGTAAGAGACGGGCTTAAGCCGGTACACAGAAGAATCCTCTACGGAATGAGCGGCCTCGGAGTCACTCCGGACAAGCCGCATAAGAAATCGGCCCGTATCGTCGGTGAAGTAATGGGTAAATATCACCCTCACGGAGACTTTTCCATATACGACGCCATGGTAAGACTGGCCCAGCCGTTCAACATCAGGTATACCCTTGTGGACGGACACGGAAACTTCGGTTCCGTCGACGGAGACGGCGCTGCCGCCATGCGTTATACAGAAGCGAGGATGACGCCTCTGGCTCTCCAGATGCTTCGCGACATAGACAAAGAAACAGTAGACTTTTCGCCTAACTTCGATGGCGAAGAAAAAGAACCGGACGTTCTTCCGTCGAGATTTCCCAACCTGCTGGTAAACGGCTCCAACGGTATAGCCGTAGGTATGGCCACTTCCATACCTCCGCATAATCTCTGCGAAGTCATCGACGCGGCTGTAAAAGTCATCGACGAGCCGGAATCGACCGTCGAAGATTTGATTAAGATAATAAAAGGACCAGACTTCCCTACCGGAGCCATGATAATGGGCAAAGCCTCCATGAGAGAGGCATACCGCACCGGCCAGGGAAAGGTTATTGTAAGAGCCGTAGCCGAGATAGAAGAAGCCAGCCACGGCAAACAGCAGATCATAGTCACCGAAATCCCTTATCAGGTCAACAAAGCCAGACTTATCGAAAAGATCGCCGATCTGGTAAGAGATAAGAGAATAGAGGGAATTACGGGTATCCGCGATGAGTCCAACCGTAAGGGAATGAGAATCGTCATCGAGCTCAAGCGCGACACAAACGCCAATATCGTTCTCAACAGACTCTATAAGCATACCCAGATGCAGGAAAGCATTTCAATGATAATGCTTGCTCTGGTCGACGGCCGCCCTAAAGTTCTCAACCTTTATGAGATAATAAGCGAGTATCTGAAGCATCAGAAAGAAGTCGTCACGAGAAGAACCATCTTCGACAAGAAGAAAGCCGAAGCCAGGGCTCATATCCTGGAGGGCTACCTGATAGCTTTAGACAACATAGATGAAATAATCAAGATAATCAGAAACAGCTACAACGACGCCAAGGAAAAGCTGATGGACAGATTCAGCCTTTCCGAAATCCAGGCTCAGGCCATCCTGGATATGCAGCTGCGCAGACTGCAGGGTCTGGAAAAAGAGAAGATCCAGAACGAGTATGACGAGCTGCTAAAAAAAATCGCCTACTATGCCGAGCTTCTCGCAGACGAGCACAAGCTGATGGGCGTAGTCAAGGAAGAGCTTATCGAGATCAAGGAAAAATGGGGAGATAAGAGAAAGACCAAAATAATGGCCGCCGCCGAAGAGCTGGAGGAAGAGGACCTTATCGAAGAGCAGAACGTCTGCATCACCCTCACCCACCTGGGATATATAAAGAGAGTTCCGGCAGACACTTACAGAGCTCAGAGAAGAGGCGGAAAAGGAATCACCGGCATAACCACCCGTGAAAACGATTTCGTCAAGAACATGATAATGACCTCGACTCACGACTACCTGCTGTTCTTCACCAACACCGGAAAAGCCCACAGAATCAAGGCTTACGAAATTCCGGAAGCGGCCAGAACAGCCAAGGGAACTCCTGCCGTAAACTTCCTCAACCTCATGCAGAGAGAACGCATCACGGCAGTCATTCCTATCAAGGAATTTTCCGAAGACAAGTTCCTCATCGGAGTCACCAAGGACGGAACCATCAAGAAGACCGCCCTTTCCAACTTCAATACCAACAGAAAAACCGGCCTGATCGCCATGAACCTCAAGGAAGGCGACGAGCTGATAGGAATCAAGCAGACCACCGGCAGCAACAAGGTGATAATCGTTACCAAGCACGGCAAGTGCATTTCCTTCTCTGAAGAGGACGTAAGACCTATGGGCAGGATCGCCGGCGGCGTGAGAGCCATCAAGCTGGAAAAGGACGACGAAGTAGTCGCCATGGAACTGGTTGAGCCGGGTCAGGAACTTCTCGTCGTTACTCAGAAAGGTTTCGGTAAGAGAACAAGAGTTGAGGAATACAAAACTCAGGTCAGAGGCGGAAAAGGACTTCTGACTTACGATAAGGCCAAGTTCAAAAAGACGGGAGAACTGGTAGGAGCCATGGTCGTAGATGATAACGACGACATAATGCTCATAAATTCCGACGGCATCATCATAAGGATGAAAGCCGGCGAAGTTTCCCGCCTGGGAAGAGCAACTCAGGGCGTTAAGATAATGAGCGTCGCAGGAGATGCCAACATCATCGCTTTAGCCAAAGTCGCCCGTGAAGAAGAACTCGAGGAAGAAGAGCAGAAAGAAGCCAAAAAGGATGACGGAGAGCAGCTCACGTTGTAGCCGCTGAGGCCTTGCGGCCGAGCCGTACAGATTTGGCCACTGCGGCCGCTGCGGCGTCGAAAAAGCATTTTAAAGGAGGCGTTATAAATGACAGATAAACTGACATTTATCATCCCGGGGAAGCCTGAATATATAACCATGGTGCGTCTTGCAATCGGGTCCGTTGCCAATACCGCGGGTTTTGACATAGAGGAGATAGACGACATAAAGACAGCTGTCGCCGAAGCATGCAGAAATATAAGCTGCCACGGTTCGGAGGGCTTTGCGGAAGAATATCAGGTGGAATGTCTTGTCGATGGCGGAAAGCTTGAAATTTCAGTAAAAGATATGAGTTCCGACCATAAAATCAAGAAAGTCAACAAACCTTGCCTGGACTGCCCCAACGAAGGCAATCTGGGAGTATTCGTGATCCAGTCTCTCATGACCAGAGTCGAGATACTGGATAATACTCAGGGCAAAAAGACCATCAAAATGGTAAAGGAAAGATAATGAGTTCAGAATTATTCGACCAGTACGCAAAACATCCTACAATACAGCTTAGAAACAAGATCGTTGAAGAGAATCTGTACATGGTTGATATCCTGATAAGAAAGTATTTGGGAAAAGGTGTAGATTACGACGATCTCTATCAAGTGGGCGCACTTGCCTTAGTTTCGGCAGTTGAACGCTTTGATCCGTCAAAGGGCTTTGAGTTCAAGAGCTTTGCTACGCCTACAATACTGGGAGAAATAAAAAAGTATTTCCGCGACAAACAGTGGAGCCTTAAAGTTCCAAGGAGGCTCAAGGAAATAACCTCCAAAGTCTACGAGGTCAAAGGAGAACTGAGCGCACGGCTTGGCAGGACGCCCAGCATAGACGAAATCTCGGAAGTCACGGGGTTTTCGGGAGAGCAGATAATGCAGGCCCTCGAAAGCTCTAAAGCTTACGGCACTTATTCCCTGGAAAGCTCCGGAGCGACCGATGAGACCGAGGACAACCCACTCCAGCAGTATATAGGATTTGAAGATTCCGGCTACGAAAGAGTTGAGCTGAACGAGATAATTTCCAACGTCCTTGCCGGCTTTAGCGAAACTTACAGGTATATTTTTAAAGAGCGATTCATCGAAAACAAATCGCAGGCTGCCATAGCCAAAGAACTGGGAGTCTCCCAGATGACTATTTCTCGTGCTGAAAAGAGCATAATCGAACAGTTTAAGAAAGAAGGCAATTTGAAATGAAGAGAGTTTTTTCCGGCGTACAGCCGACGGGCAACATCCATCTCGGAAACTATCTTGGAGCCTTGAAGCAGTTTGTCGAGCTTCAGGAGGACCATGAGTGCATATATTGCATAGTCGATATGCATGCTATCACAGTTCCGCAGGAACCTAAAGCTCTGAAAGAACATATCCTTGACGTTGCGGCGCTTTACCTTGCGGTCGGAGTGAATCCGGAAAAATCCATAGTATTCGTTCAGTCGGACGTTTCCGGACACGCCGAGCTTTCATGGATACTGACATGCAATTCGTATACAGGAGAGCTTTCACGCATGACTCAGTTCAAGGACAAGAGCAAGAATAAAGAGTCAGCGCCTGCCGGCCTGTTCACCTACCCTATTCTGATGGCAGCCGACATACTTTTATACGATACTGACGTAGTTCCTGTCGGAAACGACCAAAAGCAGCACATCGAGCTTTGCAGGGACATCGCGATAAGAGTGAACGGAAAATATGACAAGACTTTTGTAGTTCCTGAGGGACGCTTCCTCAAGGCCGGAGCCAGAGTCATGGCGCTCGACGATCCGACCAAGAAAATGAGCAAGAGCGCAGAAAATATCCATTCACGCATTTCTCTTCTCGACGAGCCGTCAAAAATTAAAAAATCCATCATGAAAGCGACGACCGACTCCGAGGGTTCGGTGCGTTTCGACATCGAAAACAAACCGGGAATCAGCAATCTGCTGAACATATACAGTGCCCTCTCCGGCATTTCCATTGAAGACCTGGAGACGAGATACGAGGGCAAAGGCTACGGAGATTTCAAGAAAGATCTGGTGGAAGTTACAGTAGACGCCCTCGCGCCGATACGCGAGAGATATGAAGAAATACGCGGTTCGGAAGAACTTATCAGAGTTTTGAAAGACGGAGCCGAAAAAGCCGATGCCATAGCTCAAAGAACGATGAAGCGCGTCAAAGAAAACTTCGGCCTCGGCCTGTAGGCTTCTTCAGCACCAGGATGCGGTTCCGCTCTGCTTGCGGCAGAGCGCGTTGAAACATTGTTTTGATTACTGACTGAGCGCCTTGAAGTGACGCGAAAGAGTATCCAAAATTCGGAAAATGGTATCCTTTTTCCGAGAAAACACCGATATTGGATACCACGGTATCCAATATCGCAAAAAGCGTATCCATTTTCCGCGATTTTAGCAAATTTGGATACGGCTACGTGAGAACAGCAATAAGAATATAGATGATTATCGGTATAAAACCTACCACAGTGAATACTATGCTCAGGATTTTGTACACCTTGTTGTCGTAGCCTATGATGTAAGACTGCTTTGGCTTATCGGGATTGTACATCACAGGGACTACATCGTTTATGTTCGGCGTACGATTCGATAAGGCCGCCCCTACCCCCTGTGTATTTTATGCCGTCAGCATAATATTCATAAACAGGATAAAAGCTCAGACGGTGGTCGTCTGAAGATCGTGTTTCAATGTCTACGACGACAGCGTCAGCGCTTTTGGTACATTTTCTTTTTTTGTTGGCTGATATGGCATAGATTATTACGGCCGGTATCAAAAATGATACGCCAAGGCCGCATAATGTCAGAATCAATCCCAGTTCCATCATAAATCCTTTCTGATTTTCCACACATTGTATAAGATGTCTTTGAGAACCAACATGGCGTCTTGTTGATTGAAACCATACTTTTGGACTATTTCGTCTAACATCTCCTCCAGCCTGCCGACATAGCGTGATATATCCACGTGTTCTTGATATTTGAGAAGTATCGGATATTTCTTACCCCATGCGGCCGACCAGTTTATCTTTTTTTCCTTCTCTTCACTGGTTCTGTCGATGGCTTCTTGGATTTCCCTTATGTCGAGGTCAAAATCGATCAGCTCATCTAAAGTCATATTGTACAGGACGGCCATTTTCTTCGACTGGCGAATATCGGGCACAGTTTCGTCCGTTTCCCATTTTGAAACTGTTTGTCTGCTCACGCCCAGTTTTTCTGCTACGTCCTCCTGTGAAAGCCCGCTCTTCTTTCTTGCGTTAAACAAATTGTTTCCTAAATTCATCATGCTCCTCCTTTTTTAGAGCCATTATAGTCTGAAACGACGACAAAATCTACCGATTAAACCGTACAAATATGCGCGCTTTCCTGACATCAGTCCGACATCAGACTGACGCCAGTTCTTTCATTTTCTGCAACTATTATATAACTATTCTCGGTCTTTTAAAAGCAAATTCAAAAGCGGCGCGATCTTCTGTGTCAACCTCCGGCTCCAAAGTCCAGCGCCAATATCCACGATATTTTTACAAGACAATTATACAGCACACGCAAAACCATTACTAGAAATACTCGCTTTGTGTGTGGTAAATGGCGTTCTTATTGGGTAGACTTTTATTATTTGATAGGAGCAATATTTATGAATGAAAATTTCAAAACACTGCTTGGTCAGCGGATAAAAGAAGCGAGGGTGAAGGCAGGGCTTACTCAGAGCGCTCTGGCCGAGAAAGCAGATGTTTCAACAAATCACATATCAGCAATAGAAAGAGGAGTTTCGGATACTAAGACTGAGCCTTTTGCCAGCATAGTCAAGGCTCTTGGCGTAAGCGCCGATTATTTACTGTTTGGAACCATGCCGGATGATGAAAATGAACAGCTGGAAAGGGCATTTAGAATGGCGTCGAGGATTTGTGAGGCGGATAAGCTGTCCAAATATATCATCGCAGGTATAGAACTTTTAGAAAAGAAATAGGCTGTATTCTTAGCAGAGCGGAATACAGCTTTTATTGTGCTCTGCAATTCACACACGCTGCATGGGGAGATTGCGTTTCTCTGGTAAAGCAATTTGCATGTGCGGCGGCGAAGTTCATATCGAAAACAGACGGGTAAAATAAGTGCAGGACGATAAATGTATATGCGACATCATTGATTTATACAAGGAAATGATAATGGCGGCGGGATACCGCGCGCTTCATGATTTTCACATGGCGGAAGACGTGTTTCAGATAACTATGCTCAAACTTTTGAATACTGAAAGAAATATGGAAGATATGCGATCTGCCAGAACGAGAAGCTTTATATACGCAGTGGCCAGGAACACAGCCATAGACATGTACAGAAAAAAATCAAGACGCGCTGAATTCCTCACGTCCGGCGGCGACGTCTATAAAGAGTATAAAGCGGAAAAAGAAAACCGATTCTTTTGCACCAGTTTTGACGAATATGTCTTCAAATACGGCTTTGGCGAAGATTTTTCCGATATATTGGAAGAATTGGACAAAACAGAGCGGAAAATGATAATCCTGAAATATTTTTATATGTTCAGCAACAAAGAAATATCGGAAATATACGGAATGACACCTGAAGCCGTCAGAAGAAAAATAAAAGCGATTCTATCAGAGATAAAATTGTTATACTTGCGCAACTGAACATGACATTTTTTGTCCGCCGCAGTTGGTGGAAGTTTCAGAAAACCAGGCTTATAATAAAGTAAGGAGGTGTGAAAAATATGAAAACACAGAAAAATAACATTTCACGGAACCTGTCCACACTGCGGCAATTTCATAAATATTCCCAGGAATATGTGGCTGAGAAGATCGGCGTTTCCCGCCAGGCCGTCGCAAAATGGGAAATCGGCGAAACTGTTCCCGATATTTTGAATTGCGATGCTCTGGCACGGTTATATGACGTGGAGCTCAGCGACCTGCTCCATCACGATCAGGAGGAATCCGGCATAACCATAGCGCCTAAAGGCAAGCACATATTCGGAACAGTTCGCGTAGGCGAGCGCGGTCAGGTAGTAATTCCCAAACAAGCCAGAGATTTATTTGCAATCAAGCCGGGAGATATTCTTGTCGTACTCGGAGACGAATCACCTGAGCATCCGGGGCTTGCGATGATGAAAGAAGATTTCTTTCTAGGCGTTGCGCAGTTATTGAAAACTGCCATGAGCGCAGCAGATACACCGGAGGGAGATGAGAAAAAATGATGGAAACTGTATTGGATGTTCAGAATATTGAAAAACATTACCCCGGTTTCACCCTGGAAAACGTCAGCTTTTCCCTTAAATCTAAGCGCATCATGGGTCTGATTGGCAAAAACGGAGCCGGAAAAAGCACGACTCTGAAAGCTATCCTCAACATGGCATCGCCGGAAAAAGGCAGCGTAACCATGTTCCAAAAGGATTTTTACCGGTATGAAAAAGAGTGCAAGCAGCGCATAGGCGTTGTATTTGGCGGAATCGACTTTTATCCGCTGAAAAAACTCTCTGCCATTACTGCTGTGACTAGAAAATTTTACGAAGAATGGGATCAGACTCAGTATAAAAAATATATCCAGCGCTTTGCACTGGACGAAAGGAAAAAATTCAAGGAGCTTTCAAACGGCATGAAAGTAAAATATCTGCTTGCTCTTGCCCTGTCTCACCACGCCGAGCTGCTGATTCTGGACGAGCCCACTTCAGGCCTTGACCCGGTATCCCGCGAGGAACTGCTTCACATTTTTCGGCAGATTGTAAAGAGCGAGAACTGCTCAATTCTTTTTTCTACCCACATCACTTCCGACCTAGACAGATGTGCGGATGATATTACATACATTCAAAGCGGGCGCGTCCTGCAGAGCGCAGATAAAAACACCTTTCTGAGCTCCTTTGAACATTTGAGAACGCCGGAGGACGCCGGTCCGCTCACTTTGGAAGAAATAATGCTGCGTACAGAAAGGAGTGAATGGGATGAAGACGCTGCTGTATAAAGAAATAAAGCTTGCCGCCCACCCGACTTCGATAGTATTTGCATTTTTGGGCTGCCTCGTCCTTGTGCCCGCCTATCCATACAGCGTGATATTTATGTTCGGCTGTTTGGCTCCTTACCTGACCTTCCTGAATGGGCGAGAAACCAACGATGCCTGGTACACGGCGGTACTGCCGGTGACAAAGCGGGAAAGCGTTCTGGGAAAATGCCTGCTGGTCGTCGCCTTTCAGATGTTTCAGCTTTTGATCTCCATACCTGCTGCACTTCTGCGGAGTGCCCTTGGCATAGCAAACAACCCCGTGGGCCTGGACGCGACAGTCGCATGGTATGGTTTTGGCCTGGTACTGTATGCGGTTTTCGACTTGATATTCTTTACTACTTTTTATATGAGCGGTTACAAGGCGGGAAAAGCCTTTGTCATCGCGGCGATTCCGATGACGATACTGATGGTTGCCATAGAAAGCACCGCCCACATACCGGCGCTTGTTTGGCTGGATAGCTGCCAGCCGGAGAATTTGCTCATGCAGATGCCTATCCTGGCGGCAGGAGCTGTCTGCTATGGAGTATTTGTCACTCTGACATACCGGATTTCTGCAAAGAGGTTTGAGAAAGTCGATTTGTAAATCAAAGATGTGGGCAAACCGCATAAGCATCGTCTTTTCCCGTTAAACGACGGTGCCCGCGTATCTCACCGTCTCCATAGCGTCGGAGGCATATTTGTCTGAACCTATGCGGCCGGCGTACTCATTATTCAGCACCGCGCCGCCGACTACTACCCTGCACCAAGGAGCCTTCTCTTTTAACAGATTTATGGTTTTTTCCATGGCGGGAACAGTGGTGGTCATCAGAGCACTGAGGCCGCAGACCGGCGCGTGGTGCTCTATGACAGCGCTGACCACGGTTTCCGGAGGAACGTCCTTTCCCAGGTCTATAACTTTGAAGCCGTAGTTGTCAAGGAGAAGCTTGACGATATTTTTGCCGATGTCGTGGATGTCGCCGTGGACTGTGGCTATCACGACGGTGGCCTTTTCCGCGGCGGTTTCGGCTGAGCCGTCTGCCGAGCCTCCTGACGCCACCTTTTCTTTTATGATTTCAAATGAACTCTTTGCCGCTTCCGCACTCATCAGAAGCTGAGGAAGATATACGGTCTTTTCTTCAAAGCCCTTGCCAACTATGTCGAGCGCCGGAATTATCTCCTGCTGGATTATGTCAAGAGCTTTTGTCTGCGAGAGAAGTTCTGCTGTCAGCGACGCCGCCTGGTCTTTCAGTCCTTTGACGATGGCTCTCTGCAGAGGCGATTTGAAGCTGTCCGCACCGGCCGCTGCGGCTGGAGAAGCCGAAGTGCCTTGAGAAGCTGAAGCGGACTGAGAAGCCGGAGCGCTTGCGCCAGCTGGGGCTCCTGATTTCTGCGAATCTACGAGGCTTGAGTCTTGAGTCTGCTTCAGGGCGGCATATCGGGAAGCGAATTCTATGTATTCCGCGCAGTTTTCGTCCAGACCATGGAGCGCGCAGAAAGATTTATGCGCCATCAGCATGGAAGACGAATAAGGATTCATTATGGCGGCGGAAAGCCCTCTTTCCATGGCCATGGCGAAGAAGACGCTGTTTATTCCGTCCCTTTCGGGGAGACCGAAAGAAATGTTGGAAACGCCAAGGGACGTGTGACAGCCCAGGTCTTTATTTATGCTTTCCAACGCCTTCAAAGTCTCCATGGCGGCGGAAGTGTCGGCGCTTATGGTCATAGCCAGCGTATCGAATACTATGTCATTTTTGGATATGCCGTATTCCGCGGCTGTTTTCAAAATCTTTTCCGCGATTTTAACTCTGCCCTCCGCAGTCTCGGGGATGCCGCTTTCGTCCAGCGTGAGAGCCACGACCAGACCTCCGTATTTTTTGACGAGAGGAAATATCTTCTTCATGCTCTCTTCCTTGCCGTTGACCGAATTTATCATGGCCTTGCCGTTGTAGCGGCGCAAGGCGTTTTCCATGGCTCCGGCATCGGCGGTGTCTATCTGAAGAGGCAGGTCGATTATGGCCTGCAGCTCTGACATCACTTCTTTCAGCATTGCCCTCTCGTCTATGTCCGGGAGCCCTACGTTGACGTCGAGAATATCTACCCCAGCGTCCTGCTGTTTTACTCCCTCCTGGAGGATATAGCCGATGTCGTTGTTTATCAGAGCTTCTTTGAAGCGCTTTTTGCCCGTGGGATTGATTCTTTCTCCTATTAAAACAGGCTTAGGGCCGAATTTGACGGCTTGAGTGTAGGAAGAAACCCAGGTCATGTTTTTTTCGCTGGTTGGAAGCGGCTTAAGCTGGCAGGTCTCTGCAATCAGTTCTTTTATATATTCAGGCGTGGTACCGCAGCAGCCTCCGGCTATGCGGACGCCTTTTTTTATTATTTGTTTCATCTCACTGGCGAATTCCGCTGCGGAAACGTCATAAACTGCTCTGCCGCCTGATTCTTTAGGCAGACCGGCGTTAGGCTTGAGAAGAACCGGGACGGAAGCATATTTTAAAAGTTCTTCTGCGACGCTTTCAAGCTGAGCGGGGCCGAGGGAGCAGTTGGCTCCTATAGCGTCAGCACCCATACCCTCCAGCATTGCAGTCATCGCTGCGGGAGAAGCGCCTGTCATCAGCTTTCCGTCCTGCCCGTAGGCATTGGAAACGAAGACAGGAAGAGAGCAGCTTTCCTTTGCCGCCAAGAGCGCAGCCTTGGTCTCGTAGCTGTCGTTCATCGTTTCTATGAAAATCAGATCCACGCCTTCGGCGGCTCCCAGTGTTATCACCTGACTGAACAGGCTGACTGCGTCTTCAAAATCCAGATCGCCGTAGGGCTTGAGCAGTTTTCCGCAGGGACCTATGTCCAGGGCGATAAATTTTTCCTGCGAGCCATGGGAAGCATCTCTGGCTGCTTTCGCGTTGCAAACGGCGGCTTTCACGATTTCAGCCAGCTCATCGTCGGAGAACTTGAGGCCGTTGGCGCCGAAAGTGTTGGTGTTGACCACGTTGCTTCCCGCGTCGTAATAAAGGCGGTGAAGATCCTGTACCACCTGGGAATTGGAAATGTTCCACCGTTCAGGCAATTCTCCCGGCGGAAGTCCGGCCTCCTGCAGAAGCGTTCCCATACCGCCGTCCAGATAGAGAATGTTGTCTTTCATATATTCTAAAATTGTCATATTCTATTTTACCTCCTGAAAGAGCAGTTTTTGTTTTCGCAATTTTTACACTTTCCTGCATGGCTGGTCTCATCGTGTTCACTTTGCGGTGAACCGCCCTGCCATGGCTCGCTCTGAGATGAGCCGCTCCGGCATGATTTGCTCTGACGCGGTTTATCCTGACGCGGTGCAGACCCGAAGCCGATGATTGCCGTAACCGATTTTGATGGAGACATCAGCAGACTGTCATTGAGCGAGAGCCCGATCTTTCTGCTGCAGTCGAGAACGCTGAAAAGCTTCCTCTGCGCATCAAGGGGCAGATCGCCGTAACCGGGGCTGAATCTCGGCCTTAAAAAAAGATTTTCTGCTGCAAGCTTTTCTTTCATCTCACGATTGAAAACGTCGCAGAGGCTCTCTATCCTCTCGGCGCCTATGGCCTGAAAGCAGAGGGCCTTAGAAGGAGAAATCTTTCCGTATTTGGCGATTAAGCGATCCATTTCGATGCCTATGGTAGCTGCAAAGACTATGATTCTGTCACAGCCCGTGAGATTTTTGTTCAGATCGCGGCTACGTGAAATCATGAAAGAAAGGTCGGTTTTGCAAGCATCAACGTGTATCGCAAATTGACGATAGCATGTCTTGTACACCAATTTTGGCAGCGCCTCGGACAGACATTCCTCCACAAGGGAAAGCGTAGTTTCATCAGCCTCCCTGCAGCCCATGTAGCGGAGAATCTCACTTTTGTCCACATGGATATCACTATAAAATTTTGTGAAAACAGTATCTGTCATTATTTGACCTCGGATATGAATATTACGCTTTCATGCGGCGTCCATGGGCAGAGCTGCAGCCTTACTCGCAAGCGGCGTATTGCACGCGGAGCTGCAGCCTTACTCGCAAGCGGCGTATTGCACGCGGAGCTGCAGCCTTACTCGCAAGCGGCGTATTGCGCACGTAGCTGAGACTATCCGAGAATATCGGACAGATTGCTCTGTATTTTGGCCGCCACGTCCGGCTTGTTCATGGAGTAAACGTGGACGTTTGTGATGTTGTTGGCGTACAGATCTATTATCTGGTCGGTGGCATAGGCGATTCCGGCCTGCTTCATGGCAGCAGGGTCGGAGCCGAACTTGTCCACCAGGCTCTTGAATCTCTGAGGCACGTATGAGCCCGACAGCTTGAGCGCCCTTTCGATCTGGTTGGCGTTGGTTATAGGCATGATGCCCGGAATCACGGGAACGGTGATTCCTGCTTCTCTAATCTTATAGAGGAAATTATATAAAATGTTATTGTCAAAAAACATCTGAGTGGTGAGGAATTCGCACCCCGCGTCCACCTTTTCTTTTAAGTATTTGATGTCTTCTTTCTGGTTCAAGCTCTCAGGATGGATTTCCGGATAACAGGCTCCGCCGATGCAGAAATCCGCTCCGCTTTCCTTGAGCTGCCTTATGAGGTCGACGGCGTGCCTGTAATGCCATTTGCTCCTGTCCTGACCCTCCATTTCCGGAGTGATGTCGCCGCGGAGAGCCATGACGTTCTCTATGCCCGCTTCTTTCATATGCTCGATCATTTCCCTTACCGTCTGTTCAGTCGATGAAACGCAGGTGAGGTGAGCCAGCGTAGAAACGCCGTAAAGCTCCTTTATATTTTTAGCTATATCCAGAGTGTATTTGCTGGTGCCGCCGACCGCACCGTAGGTTACGCTCATAAAGGACGGTTTGAGCTTGGCTATTTCCTCGGTGGCGGTCTTTACGCTGTCAAAGGACGAGCTGACCTTAGGCGGAAACACCTCAAAGGATAAAGATAATTTTTCGCTTTTTAATAGATTGATAAGCTTCATGCTTCTGCTCCTGTCAAGTTGTATTAGTTTTGCTGTTTTGAACGGACTTTTGCCATGACGCGTTTACAAGCGCCGCTGAAATATTACTTCTAATTATACTACGGCTTGCGGAGGCAAGGCAAGAGTTTAGGGTGGGGAAAGATAAAGGAATTGGGGAAAAGGCATATGAATATCCGCCTTTCTTATTCCCATATTATTGGCGCAAGAAACTGAATGATATTTGAAATGAGAAAGCCAACTGTGAAATTGAGTAGGTGCAAAAGAAATCATTTAAATGTTGAGTTTATTATTTGTGCGGAATTTTCAATATTGCCAAAATCTAAATATGGCAAAAGAGATAAGGGTTCAACGCTAAAACAGAGACCGTTAACTATCAAAGGCAAAACAATCAAAGGGATAAAAATAGAAATATAATATAGGAAAAGAGCGAGCACTATATATATTATCGATCATCTTCGAAATACTCTTGTCAAACTTCTTCAGCGTTTTGATTACTTTGTTCGTAAATGCAACTTTACACATTATCGCAAGCCCAGCTCTTTCTCTGCCTCTTCAAGAGTATATCTTTTCGGATTTCTCTTAAAATTTTCCTTTGCCTCTTTAAATAATTCAAGGTCCAGTTCGTCTTCTATTTTTTCAATGGCGCGCTGCCTCATAAATTCCGATACAGTCATCCCGTGCATATTTGCATAGCTGCGTATCAATTCATCCTCGGCGGGATTCAGTCTAATTGAAATAGTCATTTTTATCGCCCCCTTTCGTAATACGTTGTATTACGGTCTTGCGGTTATGTCAACGCAAGACTCCCGGAACGAAATGTGTAGCTTTCTTTTAAAGCATCAACGGTCGAATATTCGCTTGCATCAATCTGCATTTTTTCATAGTTGTGCACTCATTGTTTTCATTCTGCTCTTTCTCCTGTACGTTTCTTTTTATAAATCCGATAAATAAAAAAGGATGCTGCCATCAACATAATCTCTACACCTAGCGCAATCAGAAAACCGGGTGAAGACACATCAGTAATATTTATACCTATGATAGGCAGCGTTATGGTGGGCGGAAGCATTCCAAGAAGGCATCCAATAAAATAAGGGATAGAGACCATAACCGCTGTTCCGCACAGATTCAGGAAAATTGCGACCGCTAATGAAAAGAGAATTCCATCCACTGCATAAAGTATTCCACAATAAAAAACAATACTTAGACTCTTTAGTGCAAACAACAGTAGTATAACAAGTGCAGCAAGCACAGGTGATTTTGGGGTGAAAGCGAGGATTTTCTCGATGGATATTTCATTCTTATACCGTATACAAATTAAAATGATGATCACCCAAATACAAAGGAACGGTATCCACCATAGTTTGAGATGATACCCATCTAATAAAATTGATTCATTTTTTATTTTTAATTTTCTCAAATCATTTTAACCTCGCAGTCATGAGTATTTAATTTTCTAAAAACATAGGCACGCCTGATGAAATTGGCATGGCGCGCCTATATACTGTCTCTTTCATACTAAGTCATAAATATCAGAAGTCCTAATCAACATTGCTCCAATCAGCATCTATTACGACATTATTTCCGTCGTCTTCATGAATTTTGACAGATTTTATCGTTTTTAAAATACAAGTAATCAGATAAAGATTCTGGATTCCGCTGATGATGAGCGATACACCAACAAAAATCATAAGGGCAAAAGCACCGCTAAAAGGATCCACGAACAGTAAGAACGCAAAAATCGTACCAAGCACGCCAAGCACCATGGACATCCACCAATTACCCATTCCGAAACGGCGCATTTCAACGGACATTTGAATATCAAAGACACTGCTCATGATGATATACAGCCCGACAGCAATTGGCAGAAACGCTATTGCACCAGTGGGATGTATTAAAAGCAGAATACCAATCAAGATACTGCAAATACCGAGCGTGAGATCAAAGCGGAAAAATACGCCTACAAAGCCAAGTTTAAAATACCGCACCAACTCATAAGCGCCGCCCGCAATGCAAAGTATGCCTAAAAGGAAGCAGACTACGACTGCAGAAATATCCGGCCAAATTACAATCAGAATACCGAGAACAATAATACAACAGCTGACGATGCTGGCCCATGTACGAAATTGTTTCCATGCTTTTGACATATTGTACACCTCCTACACACCAGCTTCTTCTTGTTCAGAATTCTTATGAGCAAGAAAGTTGTATGTCACCATGCAGCCTCCCACAATGATTATTCCAGCACATAAACATTTTAAAAATTTTGACGTTTTTCCTGTCTCCTTTCCGCCATAATAAGCTTCTTTAATTTATTCGCAATATCCGTCTGTTCCCAAGGCATCCGGCTTGCATTAGAGCCGAAATGACCAAAACAGGAAACAGAAGAATAGATTGGCTTTCTAAGATTAAATTTCCTTATAATTGCTGCCGGACGTAAATCTACTGTCTGAAGCAATGCATCCAGGACATCATATTTTGGAACTTTCTCTGTTCCAAAAGTATCAATACGCACGGAAATCGGTTCGGCTAGACCGATGGAATAACTCAGCTGTACCTCGCAACGGTCAGCAAGACCGGCAGCGACAACATTCTTTGCCATATACCGGGCCATATAAGCGCCGCTACGATCCACCTTGGTTGCATCCTTACCAGAGAATGAACCACCGCCATGACGAGCATAACCGCCATATGTATCAGTAATCAACTTTCTTCCTGTCAGACCGGAATCTCCGGCTGGCCCGCCGATTACGAAGCGTCCGGTAGGATTTATAAAATACTGGGTATTTTCATCTACCATATCTGGCGGAAGTGTAGGGATGATAACATGGGTCAGGATATCGCTGCGTACATCGGCAATATTCGCTGAATCTAGATGCTGTGCGGATACAATTACCGTAGAAACACGCACGGGTACATCATTTTCATATTCTACTGTAACCTGGGTCTTTCCATCAGGAAGAAGATACGGCAGCTCAGCGGTTCTCCGCACCAACTCCAGCCGTTTTGTAAGCGCATGTGCTAACTCGATAGGCAAAGGCATGAAATTATCGGTCTCACGGCAGGCGTAGCCGAACATCATTCCCTGATCTCCAGCGCCGCTATTCAAATCCTCGCTTTTTACCCTGCGGGTGATGCCCATGCTAATGTCCGGGGATTGCTCATGAAAATCTACACGGATATGACAAGTTTCCGCATCGAAGCCATGTCCGTGTGCGGTATAGCCGATTTTGTTGATGACCGAGCGGGCTACTTTTTCATAATCAACCTTTGCGGTAGTTGTTACCTCGCCGAAAATATGGAGTTGGTCTGTCGCGCAGGTAACTTCACAGGCAACTCTCGCCTCTGGATCCTGTCGCAGGATTTCATCGAGAATCTTGTCGGCAATCTGATCACATACTTTATCTGGATGTCCACGAGTGACTGATTCAGATGTAAAATAACTGGACATGTTTATTCCTCCTATTATAATATAGTTCCCAAGGCGGCTCTGACAGGTGTAGCCTGCCCAATTGATTTATTACTTCTTGGCCTCATGGGCCGCAGCCCATAATTCATCCGCAACGGGCTTCCAGCACGCTGCGTACTTATCACATTTAGTACACAGGTGATCGGCAGATTCCGGAGATTGCAGATCGGTGGAATGCGCTCCAGATTTCTCTACCATTGCCCGCAGTTTTTCAGGGTTTTCCAGCATCGGACAGGGACGGAACATATTCTCGTTGAAAGGCTGACCGTCATGGTAAGCCATAAACATCGGACCGCGCAGAGCATCCAGCAAAGACTTTTCACGGATATTGGAATCAGAGTAGTGGATGAACACGCAGGGGTCCACATCGCCGTTGGCGTTGATATGTAAGTAGCGGCGTCCGCCTGCGATACAGCCGCCTACATACTCAGCATCATTCTGGAAGTCCATCGCAAACAGCGGTTTCTCGGCACGATACTTGCGAACTCTACGATATACTTCGATTCTCTGTTCAGGGGTAGGCAGAAGCTCAGTAGAGGCATCGTTACCCACGGGCATATAGTGGAAGTACCAGATAAAGTAAGCTCCCAAATCGATCAGCTTGTCATAGAACTCCGCAGAGGTGATGGAATCATAATTTGCGCTGGTATAGCAAGCGGAGATACCATAGAGCAGCTTTTTTCTTCTCAGAAGGTTCATGGCCTTGATGACCTTTTGATAGATACCATCGCCGCGGCGTCCGTCGGTAGCTTCCTCAAAGCCCTCCAGAGAGATGGCCGGAACAAAGTTACCCACTTCCAACATTTCATCGGCAAGCTTTTCATCGATTAGGGTGGCGTTGGTAAAACATAAGAAAATGCAGTCGGAATGCTCACGGCACAGCTTCATCAAGTCTGCCTTACGGATTAAAGGCTCACCGCCGGTGTATATGTACATATACACACCCAGTTCCTTGCCCTGGCGGATGATGCTGTCTATCTCGTCATAGGTAAGGTTCAGCTTGTTGCCATATTCAGCAGCCCAACAACCGGTGCAGTGCAGATTGCAAGCCGAAGTCGGATCCAGCAGAATTGCCCACGGGATATTGCAGCCGTATTTTTCACGACACTCCTCCTGTTTGGGCCAGCCAATCAAATTAGCGTTGATGAAGAAATTGACCGCAGTGGTTTTTACCACAAAAGGATCCACTTCCTGGATCAGATTACGGATATAGGAATAATAGGGATGGTCGGGGTTTTCCAACGCTTCACGAATGACTTTGCGCTGACCCTCGAACTCGCCTCCGGAGAACTTGTCTGCCCAATGCATAATTTTGAGTAGATTAGTCTCTGGGTCTTTGTAAAGATAGTCAAATGCTTTTTCTAAACCGAACCTTTTCAGTGTTGTTGAAATATTCATGATAAGCCTCCTGTTTTATTTTTGTATTTAATGTATCGACTGCGAATTCATACCGGCTCAGAATTCATCAACCGTTTCAGCATCCAACTCCCATTGCATCTGATGTCTTTCAGGAAGTTTATCTTGCTGTGAGGCGAGCCGGAATTTATTCGTTATTACCAGTATAGATAACAAAAGAAGTGTGCACCACTGAGAAAAAAAGAGGTTTCCCCCATTTGGGAGAAACCTGCGTAATTCATTGATATTTGCACAAATCGAACTTTTTGTCCTAAAATTGTTGCTAATCTTTTTCTTCCTGATTAGGCTCGAGCCTTAAGTAAGAGCTAATACTGCTGTCTAAGAAATCAAGGATTGGGTCAAATACTGCATCTATATCATCTTTCATACCATTATACATATATTTCAGCAAAAATCCAAAAATCGTATAGCAAAAGACGCTGGACATCGTCTGTATACTCGTTTCGCAAATCTGCTCTCCTTCCAGGCGCATCCGAAACATGGCGTCTATATCTTCTAGCAAAACATCAAAAACATACCGCTCCAATCGGTCACGAGAAATTGAATTAAAAACATGATTGACTGTGTTTCTGTTGTCCTGGAATCTGTGCAGAAGCTCTTTGAGAACATCTTTCCATTCATTGGTCAAAAATACCTGTGTAGCCTTTCTCCCCAGTTTAATATCCAGCCACTCATCTAAAAGGGCATAGATATCGTGATAATGATAATAGAACGTGTTGGAACTAATTTCACACCTCGCTACAAGCGCAGAAACCGTTATTTTATCAAAAGGCATTTCACTAATCATTTCGTCAAATGTCCTCAAAATTGCTTTTTCCGTCAGTTTTGCCATACTTTCTCCTCTCTGTGCCCTTAATTTGGCATGGTGTTTCCATTCATATCACTTCATACAATAGAGCGGTCTATAAAGCATAACTATCCACAACTTTTTGCGTAATAATTGTTTTTACATGCTCTAGCAGGAACATTAAATCGCTGATTCTGCTGCCGCTTGGATCAAAATAATAATACACAAAGCGACCGTCTTTTCGACTCTTTATAATACCGGCATCTTTTAGTATTTGAAGATGGTGAGATACTGCTGGCCGGCTTAAAGATGTCTTTTCTGCAATGTCCACGACACGGACGCCGGAGTCCTGCATCTGAACCATAAGAATGAGCAATTGTTGCCGCATTTCATCTCCAAGAGCAATCAATGTTTTTTGACAGGCAGTAAACTCTTGACAAAGATGCTTAATTTCACTTTTATTCAAATCTGCCCTCCACCTTTCACATTATATGTTTAAGTACTTAATTGTATTATATAGCGAAAAGCTGAAATTTGCAATATATCACGTGTTCTCATTATGGATTTTGTGAGCAGTTGTAAGTCATTTGGAAGTTGTTTGTAATATTATGGAAAATGTTGTACAATTTTTTGTTTTGACTGATTTCTGACAACATTTTTTGCTTTTAGGTGAGTCGAAACTTGTCGAATCAGCTGTCAAAATCAGCTGATGTTGCCATATTTTATAAAATTTGAAAATTTGCCAACATTTTTTTGAAAATATGTTGGCAAATTCATCGTGAATCCTAGAAATGTACAACATCGACATGATTCGGCATCGGAAAAGTGCCAAAATCTTAGAGCTCGACTAGAAAATGTTGTCATTTTTTCTTCATCAGGGATTTTTGCCAACATTAAAAATTTAAACCAAACAAATTAGCTTTAATCTTACTCTAACACCCTCCAGTCAGTCAAGCGGCGTTATCAGCAATGTTGTATAATTCGCTGATTTTATAGAATTATACAACATTTCTGCAATTTGAAGCAGCCTTTATGGTAGAAAAACGTCCAATGTTGTATCATGGCTGTAATGTTGTAAAATATTATAGCTTTTTAAAAATTTTACAATATTGGGCAATAAGTTCCCATCTCAGTGGCCGTCCTCTCGGCGTAGCCGTTACAATCTCCTGTGGACATTCTAACGCCCTCCAGTCAGTCAAACGGCGTTTCAATGTCCGCTTCCTCTCGGCGCAGCCGATACAACTTTCTGCGGGCATTATACCACCAATCTAGTATGTCAAAGTAGTTTGATTGACATTTCCGCCGTATAAATCATCACAAAATCTTTATTTTGTTGAAAAAACAGTCTGCAAAACAGGCGAAGCTGCGCATGGTTTCAGCACGGAATCAAAATCTGTTTGAGCACGCCGCGCACTCTACTTCTGAAAAGCGGTGTCGAGTTATTTTGACTCTCTGAAAGCAAAGCGGCGAGCCGTCGTTTCGCCTGTTCTTTGAAAGAAATAACAGTTTTGTATTGATTCATTATACCACAAAGCAAGTATGGCAAAGTGATTAAATAAACGCTTCCTTGCAGCGAAGCTGAACAACATGATTATTGCGTTTATTATACCACAAAGCCAGTCAGCCAGAGTGATTCAATGAACCCTACCCTGCGGCAACGCCGAATAATACGATGTTGGGTTCATTATACCACAGTTATTTTATGACCCGTTCCCCAAAAAAGGGGAACGGGATTTTATCATGCGGCGATGTCCTTTCTGCCGTATTTTATGAAAGCAAGCGCGATAAACAGCAGACTGTACAGGACGCCGAGGCCTACAAGCGCCCAGTCCAAAGCCATGCCGTCTATTATATCCTCGGGTTTGGCGTAGGCGAAAGGCGTGATGTATTTTAGAAATTCAGCCTTTTCGCTCAGGTTGATGATGATGTTCATAAAATACAGCAGTGCGGCGCCTCCAAGGCCGATGCCGATGCTTCCCCTGCAGAGAAAGGCAGACAAGCCGAAACATACAGAGCCGATTTCAAGCTGCAGAAGAAGAAAAGAGACGTGTATCAGCAAGAGCTCTTTTAACGGAAGACTTTCCCCGACCGCCAAGATGGAAACGACTCCGAAAGCGAAGATTATCAGGTTCATCAGGATTATCTGAAAAAAAACGGATGCAAGCTTTTGCCCGATTATCGAAGCGCGGCTTACAGGGTGGGAAAGAAGAAACTCAGCTGTATGATCTCTTTCTTCCTTGGAAAGCATGGTTATGCCGATGTAAGCGGCGAAGAAGCCGCCGCCGAGGCCAAGGATATTGCCGGCCTCAACGCCGTAGAAACCTATCAGTGTTCCGAAATTCAGCTGATCCATGCCGAAAGCTTCGCTAAAAGAACCCATGTTGGCGAACATTTGATTCATTTGCCCCATCTGATCTTTCATGGCCGGATATATCAGGACGCAAACGGCCAGCATCATAGCGATTACGGCGGTCCAGACTACAAAGCCTTTGGTTCCCGTGCGCAGTTCTTTATTGAAAATAACCATTATTTATCAACCCCTTTTTCATAATAATGCATGAAAATT
This sequence comes from uncultured Eubacteriales bacterium, assembly GCA_900545135.1. GTDB lineage: Bacteria > Bacillota > Clostridia > Peptostreptococcales > Anaerovoracaceae > Fimisoma. The sequence continues at coordinate 27,195 of UQXL01000024.1, forward strand.
TCCTCCAGCTCCGGCTCGGCGATGGTCATATCAGAAATCGGAAGCTTTGCGACCTCGCCCAGCAAAAGCCTTATATCTCCCTGATAAAGAAAAGAAATGCTGTTGTTGAGCACGGAGATGGATTTGAGCATCGCACCTCGCCGCGAGTTTTCACCGCAACTATTAAAGCCATCAATCGTAGCCTCTCTAAAGCCAAAGGCTTCCGCGCTGTCGCTGGTTTTCAGCGCCGGCGGAATGTCGCTTACGCTGGTTTTCAGCGCCGGCGGAATGTCGGTGACGCCGCTCAGAGTGACTTTCTTCATATTGGTTTTGGCCAGATTATGAATACTGTCTTCCGCGACGATCTTTCCCTCTCTGATTATCGCAGCTCTGCTGCAATTGTGCTGTACTTCGGACAAAACGTGAGAAGAAAAGAATATGGTGGCGCCCTCCTTCTGCCTTTCATGGAGCAAATCGAAGAATTCTTTCTGCATCAGAGGGTCGAGTCCCGACGTCGGTTCGTCCATTATATAAAGACTTGGCCTGCTCTGCATGGCACATACGATGCCGACCTTTTTTCTGTTGCCCAGGGAAAGCTCATCGATTTTCTTCTTCATGTCCAGCTGCAGCCTGTCCGCAAGCATTTTTGCTTCGCTGGCGCAGTCCTTTCCGCGCAGCCGGGCTGAATAGGATATGAGCTCGCTTACTTTCATATTTCCGTAAAATGACGCTTCTGAAGCCAGATATCCTATGTCCGCAAGATATTCTTTGGCAGCGGAAAGCCCTGAGCTTCGGGAGACTTTTTTGCCCATAATCGTAAATTCACCTGATGTAGGCCGTATCAGACCCAAAAGCGTCCTTATAGTTGTGGACTTGCCGGCGCCGTTAGGGCCGATAAATCCAAAGAACTCTCCCTCTTCGACTTTCAGGTCGAGGGAATCTATTCCCCTTGATTTGCCATAATGCTTTGTCAGCTTTCTCGTTTCAATGAGTGGCATTTCTATTCCTCCCCTTAATGATTGGTATATTTATTTTTCCCCTTTCAAAAAGCGGCTTACGGCCGCGTTGAACTCGGCAGCTCTCGTTTTGGCCAGAGAGTGCCCTCCCTTGATGAAAACCAGCTGTGAATCAGGAATACATGAGGCAATGAGCCTGGTATGACTGCATTTGATCAAGTCACGGGTTCCGGCTATGACGAGGGTCGGAGCTTTTATCTGCGCGAGTTCCTCTGGTTTTATATTCGGATCTTCGACCATGAGACCGAAAAGTTCTTTTTTACTTGCCTTTCCTGCGGGGGCGACAGTTCCAGCGTGGCTTGCCTTTCCTGCGGGGGCGACAGTTCCAGCGTGTTTTGCCTTTCCTGAGGGGGCGACAGTTCCAGCGTGGCTTGCTGCGCCCGCGGCGTTCATCGTTTCTGCGGCGCTTGCCTTTCTTTCGGGGCTCCCGTTTTCGTCGGCAGATGTGCTTCTTTCAAAGCTCCCGTTTTCGCCGGCAGATGTGCTTCTTTCAAAGCTTGCGTTTTCGCCGGCAGATGTGCTTCTTTCAAAGCTTGCGTTTTTACCGGCAGTTGTGCGCCTGTCACGGCCGCGCGCGCCCATCAGTCTGTAGGCCAATGTGATAGGTATCTGAAAATATCCTTTGACCCCGGACGGGTCGAGATTGGCTCCGTTTAAGATGAGCTTTTCCACTTTTTCGGGATATTTCATTGCGAATACGGCGGCGATATTTCCGCCGTCCGAAAAGCCGAGAATGTGAGCTCTGTCTATGCCGAGCTCCTCCATAAACTCTCGCAGATCGTCGGCAAACTGCCGTATTGTAAAAGGCGCGATGCCTCGCGGCGACCTGCCGTGGCCGCGGGTATCCACGGCGATCACTCTGTATTCATCTGAGAAAAAGGCGATTTGGTCTTTGAAATAAGTCAGATTTTCGCCGTTGCCGTGAAGCAGAATAAGCGGAAACCCCTGACCTCTTTCTTCATAATTCAGCTTTATGTTCATAGTTATCCTCCTGGATTGGTTCCATTATAGAGGGTACAGCTGGTGGAATGTCAAGGCGTTTTAGATATTTTTTGCCAAGTTCTTGCGGTTTTGCTGCGGACGCGGGAAAAAACACGGGGAAAAACACGGAAAATCCCCAAATATTTTCATAAGCAGTGTTGACGCATCATAAAATGAAGAGTATACTTGTATACATGTACTGCTGAATATATGTATTACTATGATTCATAGAAAACAGCAGAGCAAATAAGACGAATCGGAGGGGGGAACAAAATGCTTGAAATTTCAAAAAAAACTAACCTGCTCGAACAGAATATCTACAAGTACACACTGCAGGACGTTGAAGAACCCAACCTTTACAGGGAAATGTTCGACTACGAAAGCGTGCCGAAAATTGCTTTCAACCACAGACGAGTTCCGGCCAACATGCCGGAGGATATATGGATAACCGATACGTCTTTCAGAGACGGACAGCAGTCCATGGCCCCCTATACCGTCAAACAGATAGTAGACTTATACAAGATGATGGCCAGGCTCGGAGGGCCTTATGGCTTGATTCGCCAGTCAGAGTTTTTCATTTACACCAAGAAAGACCAGGAAGCCATAAGCAAGTGCATGGAGCTTGGGTATAAATTCCCCGAAATAACCACCTGGATAAGAGCGCAGAAAAAAGATTTCAAGATGGTCAGGGATCTGGAAATAAGAGAAACGGGCATTCTGGTTTCATGCAGCGATTACCACATATTTAAAAAGATGAACATGACCAGGAGACAGGCGGTGGACTTTTATCTTGAGACCATAAAGGACGCCTTTGACGCGGGAATCGTTCCGAGGTGCCATCTCGAGGACATCACGAGAGCCGACTTTTACGGCTTTGTTGTTCCTTTCGTCAACGAGATAATGGAGCTTTCCGAAGAAGTTGGTATCCCGGTCAAGATAAGGGCCTGCGACACCATGGGCTACGGCGTTCCGTATACGGAAGTCGCACTGCCCCGTAGCGTCGCCGGAATCATATACGGCCTGCAGCATTACGCAGGAGTCCCAAGCGAAATGCTGGAATGGCACGGTCACAACGACTTTTACAAGGCGGTGGCCAACGCCTCGACAGCCTGGCTTTACGGAGCATGCTCGGTCAACTGCTCGCTTCTGGGCATAGGAGAGAGGACCGGCAACGTGCCCCTGGAGGCTATGGTATTTGAATACGCCTCCCTCAAAGGGTCGCTGGACGGCATGGACCCTACCGTCATCACTGAGATAGGTGAATATTTCAGAAACGAGATGGGATATGAAATTCCGCCGATGACGCCTTTTGTCGGAGAAAATTTCAACGTGACAAAAGCGGGCATCCACGCCGATGGACTGATGAAAGACGAGGAAATATACAATATTTTCAATACGGCCAAGCTTTTAAACAAAGCGCCGGGAGTTTCGGTCAGCAAGACGTCGGGCCTGGCGGGCATAGCCTACTGGATAAACGAGCATTTCAGGCTGGAGGGAAAAGACAGGGTGGACAAAAATCACCCCCTCGTTGAAATCCTCAAGGACTGGGTCGACGAGATGTATGCCGACGGCAGAACCACCAGCCTTGCTAATAAGGAGATAGAAGATAAGATAAGCGAGCTGGAGCAGTGGAAGGAGTTGGTAAAATGATAGATTACAAATCTGTATCGCTGGCAAACCAGGTATTTGAAGCAATAGAGAGAAACATACTCAACGGCGTCTATGCACCGGGGGAAGTCCTCAGCGAAAACAGACTTTCCAAGGAGCTGGGTGTAAGCCGAACTCCTATCAGGGAAGCTCTGAGCAGGCTGGAGGGGGAAAAGCTGATTTCCTCATCTCCCATGGGCTCTGTGGTGCTGGGGATAACTAAAAAAGACGTGGAGGACATGTTTTTCGTCAAGAAGAGCCTCGAGCCGGAAGCCTTCAGGAGAGCCGCCGAGAATATGAGTAACGAAGCCCTCGAGAAGCTGAAAGCCAACCTTGAAAAACAGGAGTTTTACGCGGCAAAGAGGGACTCGGAAAACATAAAAAATCTCGACACTGAGTTTCATGACATCATATACGAGGAAAGCGGAAGCCCTATTCTCTTTTCCGTCCTTTCCCAGAATCACCACAAGCTGCTGAAATTCCGCAAAGCCTCTCTGGAGAAGAGCAACAGGATCCCGGGAGCTTTCAGGGAGCATGTGGCCATATATGAGGCGCTGGCCGAAAGAGACGGCGAAAAAGTAGCCAGACTTATGATGGAACACGTTATTCATGCATACGAAAACATTACGAAGGAGGACGAATAAATGGGTTTAACTATCGCGCAGAAAATAATAAAGGAGCATCTCATCAGCGGAGAGATGACCGTGGGCAGTGAAATCGCCCTGAAAATAGACCAGACTCTCACTCAGGACGCTACCGGAACCATGGCTTATCTTGAGTTCGAGACCATGGGAGTTCCCCGCGTCAGGACGGAGCTTTCCGTGGCTTACATAGACCACAACACTCTTCAGTCCGGCTTTGAAAACGCCGACGACCACAGATTCATTCAGTCCATGGCTAAAAAATACGGCCTGTATTTTTCAAGGCCGGGAAACGGAATATGCCACCAGGTACATCTTGAAAGATTCGGAAAGCCGGGCAAAACCCTCATCGGCTCAGACAGCCACACCCCTACTGGCGGCGGCATAGGTATGCTGGCCATGGGAGCCGGCGGACTGGACGTTGCGGTAGCCATGGGCGGAGGAGCATATTACATAACCATGCCTAAGATGTATAAAGTCAATCTAACCGGCAAGCTGCGTCCGTTCGTCACAGCCAAGGACGTCAGCCTTGAAATTCTGAGAATTTTATCGGTAAAAGGCGGCGTGGGAGCCATCATAGAATGGGGCGGCGAAGGAATCAAGACTCTTTCCGTTCCTGAAAGAGCGACCATAACCAACATGGGAACCGAGCTGGGCGCAACCACGTCCATCTTCCCGTCGGACGAGATAACCAAGGCATTCCTCGAAGCTGAAGGAAGAGGCGGGGATTACGTCGAACTCAAGAGCGACGACGACGCACAGTACGACAAAATCATCGACATCGACCTTTCGCAGCTCGAGCCGATGATCGCCTGCCCTCACAGCCCTGACAACGTGGTCAAGGTTTCGAGCCTCAAAGGCGTCAAGGTAGACCAGGTGTGCATAGGCTCGTGCACCAATTCTTCCCTGCTGGATATGCTTAAAGTAGCGGCTCTGCTCAAGGGAAAGACCATCCGTCCGGAAGTCAGCCTTTCCATATCGCCGGGTTCAAAGCAGGTGCTCAGCATGCTGGCGGACTGCGGAGCCTTGTCGGATATCCTGGCAAGCGGAGCGAGAGTGCTGGAGTGTGCGTGCGGCCCTTGCATAGGTATGGGATTTTCGCCTAATTCAGGCGGCGTATCGCTGAGAACTTTCAACAGAAACTTTGAGGGACGCTCCGGTACAGCCGACGGACAGGTATACCTCGTTTCCCCTGAAACGGCCGTAGCGGCCGCTTTGACCGGAGAAATAACAAATCCGATGCTTCTGGGTGATTCCATCGAAATCAAAATGCCTGAAAAATTCAAGATAGACGACAGCGCGGTGATACCGCCTGCTCCGGCAGAAGAAGCGAAAGAGCTTCCTATTTTAAGAGGCCCTAACATCAAGCCTTTCCCTGACAGCGTTCCGCAGGGGGACGTGCTGGAAGCGCCGCTGGTGCTCAAGGTGGGCGACAATATCACTACGGACCATATAATGCCGGCAGGTGCAAAAATTCTGCCTTACCGCTCCAATATACCGCATCTGTCCCAGTATTGCTTCGGCGTATGCGACTCCACTTTCCCTGAGAGAGCTAAGGCCGCCGGAAAGAGCATAGTAGTAGGTGGAAACAACTACGGCCAGGGTTCTTCAAGAGAGCATGCCGCCCTCGTTCCGCTGTATCTGGGAGTCAGAGCCGTAATAGCGAAGAGCTTTGCCAGAATACACGCGGCCAACCTTATCAACGCGGGAATAATGCCGCTGACTTTTGCTGATCCTGACGATTATGATTTGCTTTCTCAGGACGACGAGCTGAAGATCGAGAACGTCTACGCAGGTATGGATTCCGGCAAAATGATTCTCAAAGACGTGACGGCAGGCAGAGAAATTGCGCTTTCATGCGAATTCACAGAGCGGCAGAAAGCGATCCTCAAAGCCGGAGGTCTTTTGAAATACGTAGGACAGGGAAACATATAGGGAGGTAGTCTGAACATGGAAAAAGAATTAAAAAACGCGGCGGCTCAGGCAGGCGCTCATGATAACGCAGTTTCGCTTGCGGCCGGGCAGATAGAAAATTTACTCTTACAGCAGATTGAAAGAGCCGAAAGGCTGGCAAAATCCCAGCCGCCTAAAGATTTCAAATCCCTCGGCAAGATCACCGTCGGCCTTTGCGGCGGTGACGGAATAGGCCCTGTCATAATGAAAGAAGCTCGCAGGGTTCTCGAAATACTGTTAAAAGATCAGCTGTCAGCCGGAAAGATAGTTTTCAAGGAAATCGAAGGCCTGACCATCGAAAACCGCCTCGCCCAGGGAAAGGCCGTTCCTGAGGACGTGCTTTCCGCAATCAAGGAGTGCGACGTAATCTTAAAAGGCCCGACCACCACGCCAAAGGGAGGGAGCCTGGAAAGCGCCAACGTAACCTTGAGACGCGAGCTGGACCTGTACGCCAACGTCCGTCCGGTGACCGTGCCTGAAGAGGGCATAGACTGGATGTTTTACAGAGAAAATACCGAGGGCGAATATGCGCTTGGCAGCAAGGGTATAGAAATACCGGGACTTCTGGCCATGGATTTCAAGGTCACCACCGACTGCGGAACGAGAAGAATCGCCCGCGCCGCCTTTGAATACGCCAGAGCCAACGGCAAGACTGAGGTGGCCATCGTCACCAAGGCCAATATAATGAAGAAAACCGATGGGAAGTTTTCCAAGATATGCAACGAAGTGGCCGCCGAATATCCTGAAATCCACACCGAGGACTGGTACATAGACATCATGACCGCCAACCTGGTCAACAAGGCCATAAGGAACCGCTTCCAGGTGTTTGTGCTGCCTAATCTATACGGCGACATTATCACCGACGAGGCCGCAGAGATCCAGGGAGGTGTAGGCACAGCCGGCAGCGCCAACATAGGCGACCAGTACGCCATGTTCGAAGCTATTCACGGTTCTGCGCCGAGAATGATTGAAGAGGGACTTGCCGATTACGCCAATCCGTCCAGCATTTTCAAGGCTGTAGAAATGCTTCTCCGCCACATAGGCATGACTGATGAGGCCGGCCGCCTTGCAGACGCTCTGCACACCTGCTGCGATACGGAGAAAAAAGTTGTCGTTACCGGAACGAAAGACGGCGACACATGCAGAGAATTTGCAGATTACGTCATTTCCAAGCTGTAAAGAAAATATATGAAATTATTACATCTGTGGCGCTGCAATGGATAGAAATTAGGCTTTGACTATAATGGTCAAAGCCTTTTTATATGCCTAAAATCCGCACATTCATCTTTTGAAAGTGTTTCGCTTATAATGAGATCAACAAGTCAAGGGAGGTTTCTCAAAAACCAACACCGGGTGAAATATTACAATTTGCTGACGCTGGTAGAGTTCAATAGCAATCTTTCCGCTCTCGACTAAAGAGCTGAAAAGATGAAAAAATTTCTCATTTATTTCACTACCGAAGAAAGAAATTTGATAATCGAAAGCCTAACTGTAAAGAAAAATGCTTTCATATCGATTGGCAAATATACAGATGGGGTTGATGATGCTTTATTAAAACAATCTAATTCATAGGAAAGCACCTCACAAAATTATCATGCCAAATTTACTTCTCAAAATCAACAGATTTTCAATATTGGGAAGTTGAGCTTTTTAAAAGTTCAAAATTACCGACAGTGTTAATTCTCAATTCGTTCTTACTGCAAAGAGTTTCAAAGAAATCCTGCTTACTCAAAAATCCGCATAAAAGAAAAGGGTGTAACCTCAGTAAAATGGGGTTACACCAAATATCTGAAAATGCTTCTTTATTAGCCCTCGGCTGAATCATGGCAGCTTTTTTATAGCCTCAAGGATAGCGCTGAGGCAGGCGAAGCTTTCGCCGTTGTCTTCGTCATCGAAGCCGTCCGCAGAATTCTCCCCCGAAAGCAGCTCCAAAGTCTTGAACTTCAGCTGGAGTCTTTCTTCCTCCCCTAAGTCAAATTCATCCTTGTAAGCAGAATCCTCCGAATCTATCAGACATAAAGGCGGAAAAACCACGCACCACCAGTTCTGGCCCTCTCCCTCGCCCAGCGTTATGGTCAGAGCTTCGTAATTTCCCTCGGGGAAATACAGGTCGTCATAGTATTTTGCCGGAATGTGGCGTATGCCTATGCCGGCCCTTGCTTCGTATTCAAACCCTGCGGCGTCTATGACCTCCTGCGCCCATTGCTGGATTTGAGGGAGATTGTTTTTGATGTACTCTCTCATTATGCGAGACTGAGAAATTTCCGCGGCGCCGGATTCTGACTGCCCTGACTGCTCTGCCCGCTCTGACTTCTCTGACTTCCCTGATTGCGCCTGGCTTATGGCATGGGTTATTTCATTCTGAACCTTAGCCAGCACATAATTTCTTACCGCCAGCTTCAGCTCCTGATCCTCGTCGGAATCGCTGTTGGCGACCACATGAAAGCGCATGATCCCCGGGTGCTGATTTATCATGCCGTCGGAGCTTATGAGCCCTTCCTCAATTTCGGCGTAGCTTTCTGCTTTATATAAGAGCGGCAGGGCGATAAAGGCCAGAGCCATCAAAACTATCAGTATTTTTTTAAAATTTCTATTGGCTTTTCTATCCATAATTTACCTCCTGACAAGAGGATTATGGACAGGAAAGCGAAAAATATTCACTTATTTTACAATCAACAGTTTTTGTCCCACGCAGAGGTCGTCTGCCTCCATGTTGTTGGTCTGTTTGATGGACTCCATCGATGTTTTAAATTTTTTGGCGATATACCAGAGCGTATCGGTCTGCTTGCATACGTAGATAACCATAGGAAGCGGTTCCCTGCAGACGGAGCTTTCTTCAAAGGCCGGGTTGGTGAGCACGCGGAAAGGCGTAGGACGCATAACTTCGCCGCATACCAGCACCGTCGCGTTGAATTCCAGCTGCTTGCTGTTTATCTTTTCCGCCCAGAGGTCTTTGATATAGATTTTGTGGCAAATTATTTCGTTGCCTGAAATCTGCGGCATGGCGGTCACGACTCTGAAAGGGATTTCCTCCCTTACGGTGAAAATCGTTTCCTCTTCGCCGGCGGCCAGACAGATGATCTTGGCCAGCAGCTGCCCCTCGGTGATGATTTTGCCCTGCTCAGTCTTGCTTTCGGCGTTCATGATTTCGGCTGACTGATATAAAATTCTGTCGATTTCGTGCCCGCAGCTTTCCAGAGAAAGAATTTCCCTGACGGAAGATTCGCTGGCTATGGTTCCCGTCAGCGTCCTGCTGTTTTCTTCGAGGAAATCGCAGACGAAGTCTTTCTGCTTGTGATAGCCGTCTATGATGATTTCTTTTTCCGTGTTCCTGTAAAGCTCTACATAAGTGAGCAGATCGCCCTCAAGGCGGAAAATATCTCTTCCCTCTTCGTCCTGGGTAAGTTTGACTTTCAGGTCATGGTCGTTGAAGAACACGTTGCAGCCGCTCCACTGGCCGCCCTGCTGGATAGGAATGAACTGGGTGAATTCGATCCTTTCCTGTAGCTGATGGATGCTGTGCGACGGAGGACAGTCCGCTTCCTCCTGATAGACGGAAAACAGGATATTTACATAAACGAAGCCGTTGACGACTACCTTGTCTCCTGTAGACTGCTTATAGTTTTCGACTATTGAAAGGTCCTGCTTGAGTATATTTTCAGGACGAAGGTCGTCTTTTGGAAGAATATCCTCTTTTATGGCCAGATTATCTTTTTTGCGCAGAGCGATGTTGGAAATCTCCACCGTTTCCCTGAGCATCTCTATCTCTTCGTCAGCCAGCCCCTCGAATATGTCCACCTTGCTGTCCATGTATTCCTTTGCCGTAATGGCCAGGGAAATTTTAACCCTGAACTTCCTTTCGTTTATGACCATATAGTCGATTTTCTCTATGGAGCAGTCGAGGACGAGACAGGCGCCGACGGACAGCGAGGTATGCCACTGGTCTTTGAAAGGAACCCTGGTCTGTATCGGAATTATCGGGCTGTTGCCGTCCTGCCTTTCCGGGAGATACAAGGTTTGCAGCTCGATTTCACCTGAAAGGCTTATGTAGTCGTCGCTTTTGACGATTTCTTCTACCTCCCTGCTGGAAAGGTAGCTTTTTCCGTCGATCAGCAGGATTTCTCTGAGGTCGGGCTTGGTGTCCGGAACGAGAATGTCCTCTTCTATCGTGATGGTGGTCTTAGGCTTTTCTCTTATGTTGGTCACCTGTACCGGTGAATAAATCGCTCCTTTCGTGATAGGAACCACAACCCGTTCTTCCATCTCTTTGGCAGGAACGAGGGCGTAATCCGGTATATCGTTTTCGTATGTCATAGTTTTTCCCCTTTCCACACTTGGTCTTGCTACAAATGTATTCTCTTTCAGGGGAAATTATGAATTTATTCACTACATACATATCACAAGGCCAATCACGCTGGCAGAAAGAAAAATCAGCGCTATGCCTATGGCCTTTTTACTTTTGGAAATGGCTAATCTTTCGGCGTCTGACATAAAGACTACAGGATATTTTCTTCTCACAATCAGATATGGAATCAGGCCGCCGCCATTGTTGCTTGACATGGCGAAAAAGCCCCAAATTTTCGGATGTTTCAATCCTCTGGCTTTTGCGTCTATTATAACGATCTGATAAAGCTGATATGAAATACAGATAACTCCCGCTAAAGCCACTGCGATCAATATTGCGATAACTGCTATTGTCCAGTTCATGTAAAAGCCCCCTTAGATTTTCTCTCGCTTTTCTCTTAGTTTTTCCTTTTGCTTTTCCCTTAGATTTTCAAGATGATTTGATACACTAACGCTGCGGTGCTGATTATTACAAGGCAGAAAATCCCTGCAAGAAAATATTGGTTGTTTGGAATAAATACGCTTAAAGTAATTAAAAGGGCAATCAGCACGATATTCAAAATAAATGCGCCGATCAATTTCTTGTTGCTTTTAACGACATTCGTGCTTTCCCAGATGCTCCATCATTTTTTTGTCTCCTTTCAGCAAATCGTCAAAGCTTATGTTATATAAGTCGCTTAACTGAATAATACTGATGATGTCGGGATAAGTTTTTTCGGTTTCCCAATTTGAAATCGTCTGTCTGGAAACATTGATTTTTTCCGCCACAATTTCCTGTGACAATCCGGAAGCAGTACGGGCTTCTCTTAACTTCCGCCCTATTTCCATAGCTCGTTTCCTCCTTTCGCCCTGATACTGCCACACTCAATGCAAACTGTCTATCCAAACATTTTGACAAAGCAGGGGGTTTGTGCAAAAATTCTTTTACATGGCCTGAAAAGAAAGCATTTTATCTAAAATAAAGAGAGAATTTTATCTAAAATAAAGAGAGAATTTTATCTAAAATTATATGAGCGGCATTGTCTTTGTCCATCAGAGGAAGCTCTTCAACTGCATCTTTCGTTATGAGCGTGATTATATTTGTATCTGTTCCAAAGCCTGCGCCCTGTGACCTCAGCGAATTGGCGCATATCATGTCGCAGTTCTTGGCGGAAAGCTTCTTCTGCGAGTTGGCGAGAAGGTCGTCAGTTTCCATGGAAAAACCGCATATAACCTGGCCGGGCGCCTTGTTTTCCCCTAAGTAACGGAGAATATCCTTCGTCCTTTTAAGAGGGAGAGTCATATCTCCGTCGTTTTTTTTGATTTTGCTGTCAGCCGTCGTCACCGGCGTGTAATCTGCCACGGCCGCGGCTTTTATAATGATATCCCGGCTGCTGCTAAAATCTGTCACCGCGTCGAACATCTCATCAGCGTCAGAAATTGCTATAGCTTTTACAAAATGAGGCGGCTCGACTTCCATATGCCCGTGAACCAAGGTCACATCCGCGCCTCTGAGCATGGCGGCTCTCGCTATAGCACATCCCATTTTGCCGCTGGAATGATTGGTGATAAATCTGACCGGATCTATGCTTTCTCTGGTCGCACCTGCGGTAACGAGGATTTTTTTCCCCGCCAGATCTTTCTCACAGGCTATTTCTTTTAAAATATACTGGAAAAGCAATTCTTCCTCCGGCATCCTGCCGTCTCCGCTGTCTCCGTTGGCCAGCATGCCTGTGGCCGGAGGAATTATTTCGTATCCGAATCTGCGCAGCTTTTCTATATTATCCTGTACGATGGGATTGTGGTACATATTATGATTCATCGCCGGGGCGACTATTTTTTTGCAAGGACAGGCCATAACCGTCGTGGTGAGCATGTCGTCTGCGATGCCTCCGGCAATCTTGCCGATCACGTTGGCGGAAGCAGGAGCTATCATCACGACGTCGGCCTTTTTAGCCAGAGCCACGTGCTCGACACTGTACTGAAAGTTTCTGTCGAAGGTGTCGATCAAACATTTATTGGAAGTCAATGATTCAAAGGTTATGGGGTTTATAAACTGTTCGGCGTTCTCCGTCATCAGGACATGAACGTCGCAGCCCTGCTTTTTCAGCATACGGGCCAGATTGGGTATTTTATACGCGGCGATGCTCCCTGACACCGCCAGAACGGCCGTTTTTCCTGTCAGCATATTTAATTTTCCTGGTATATTGTAATTGACTCATCTAGCGGTCATTTACAAATATACTCTCTCCTTTCTATCAACCTTTTAATCCGTGATTGATTACGGTTTTATACCTTTGTATGATGTAAATATGTGATGTGGATTTGTATATAGTTAGTTCCTGCTACGATATATTTATGGTTAATCTTCCTTACAGCCAGCAGAGAATTACCCATCTTGTTGCTCAAGATGTTAGAATGATAAGAGCAATGGGTATAGCGAAAACCTCCGTGATCCTCGCGCCTGTCAAACAGCCAGTTTGTTTTGTATCGTCTTAGTTTGAGCGTGATTTTTATCGGGTTATGGTGTCGCAATAGTTCGTAATAACGGCGAAATGGGATATTGCAGCGGTTCATTGGTAACGACGGAATGTAATATTGTATTGGTCCATGATGACGATGCAGTGGAATTCTGCAATAGTTCATGACAATGGAAAATGGGATGGTGCAATAATTCACGGAAATGTAATATTATGGCAAATGTTGTACAATTGTTTGTTTTGCTTGAGTTTTGACAACATTTCTTGTGATTGAGCCTGTCGAAATTTATCGAACTGGCTATTGAACCGGGCAAATGTTGTACATTTTTTATAATATCCGAAAATTTGCCAACATTTTTATAAGAATATGTTGGC
>UQXL01000025.1 GCA_900545135.1 uncultured Eubacteriales bacterium
ACAAAGCGGTTCTTTCGCCTCCTGCCAGAGGTGTGTATGGACTGTGCGACCAGTTCCTTGCCGGTGCCCGTCTGTCCATAAATTAAAACAGTGGAATCGGTTTCTGAAATGAGCCTTATCCGTTCTTTGATTTCTTCCATCTGCGGCGAGCAGGTGATTATATCGTCTATGGTATAAAGACGCAGATCGTCGCTGGAAATGCCTGAATTTGATCCCGAAGCGCTTCCCTGCGATTGCTTTGAAGAAACTGTTATGTCTTTGCGCTGAAAAGGATCTTCGACCCATCTGGTAATTTCGGCTACTCCTATGATTTTGTTGTTGTGCTTGATTGGTATGGTGGTATTAAGCCCGTTAAAAATCTGGTTAGTCTTGACGGCGCGCATGGACTGAAATTCGTTGTATATTGGCTGTCCGCTGCGCAGAACTCTGTAAATGCTGCTTGTTTCCTCCGTAAGATCGGGATAGAGGTCCAGAATATTCATTCCCAGAATGTTTTCTTCCCGCAGCCGGTTCAGACGCGGCTGTATGTTGAAGTAATATTCGATATTGGCTTTGGTATTGGTTACTATAAGGGCGTCGATATAGTTGAATACATTAAGAAGTTGTTCGACGTAACATCTTAGCATCCGTTATTTCTCCTTTGTTTTGCAGCGCCTACGGGGGGCGGAAAACGTGTAATACCCGCAAGGCTGAAAGCTGATTGATTTTTCAAGTCGCAGAAATAATTTTACCACGATTGTCTTTTTGTTTCAACTTTTTTGGCCGCAGGGAAAACCGGGAAAAGACAGGAGCAGAAAAGGCAGGGACGGACGGAGAAAAGTCAGGGGAAGGCGGATTTCACTGCGAGTTACACGGCCGCTGAAAAGAAAAACCCCGCCCGCTGCGGATATGTACCGGAAATTGTGGATACATATTGCCTTGAAATTTTGGACGAGGTTTTTATGTTTACTTATTCTGAGCTAGAACAGACTAGCTTTCAGCCGCCTGGCTGCTTTCTGCCGTTTTGACCGGCGGAAATCTTTTCATATCTATCTTATGCAGTATGAAGATTACGACGAACAGGATGACCGCAGAAAGCATCATACATGTCCAGTTGCCGAGGAAGCTTGTCAGCAGGAATCCAAGGGCTGAAACTATGGCGCAGACAACGCCGTAAGGAGCCTGAGTTTCAAAGTGGTCTATATGGTCGCAGGCAGCCCCCATCGAAGCCATAATCGTCGTATCGGAAATAGGCGAAATGTGGTCGCCGAAGAGGCCTCCGCTCACTACTGCGCCTATGGTGATAGGCAGCGAAACGTCCATGGCAAGAGCCATAGGGAAAGCGATAGGCATCAGTATAGCCATAGTTCCCCAGGAAGTGCCGGTGGCCAGTGACATGACAGCACCAATTACGAACAGCAGGAACGGAAGCAGCAAAGGATTCAGGAAGTCGCTGGTTACCTGAACTAGATAATCAGCAGTTCCTATGGCTTTGCAGCCGTTGCCGAGAGCCCATGCCAGAACCAGAACCACCGACATGTACATCATGCCTTCCCAGCCTTTCTGCATAGTGCTCATACATTCCTTGAACGTCATGATTTTGTTTGCAACGCAGAGAATGATGAGGAGGAAAGTGGCCAGCAGGAAGCCCCACATGATCGCTGTTCTCGTAACTGTTCCGTCTATAGGTTCAAACGGGAAGCCGTGCCTGAACATTTCAAAGAATATGACGAAGAGCAGCACCACGATAGGCGCAAGCATCGTGCTCATCTTAGGCTTTACGCCCTCAGGCAGAACGATTTTCTCAGTCTTTCTCATAGGAACAGAGCCGTCATTGAGCAGCTTGCCCTCGTATTTCGCACGGTTCTGCGCTTTCAGCATAGGACCGAAATCAAACTGTGTGATTGCCATATATCCGCACATTACCAAGGTTAGTACGGTATAGAAATTGAACGGCGCGGAAGAAACAAACAGCCCCCAGCTTGTCTCGTCGCTTATGGAGGACGCCTGAAGTTCCACGTCTATGAGCCCCATTATGTAGATGCCGAATCCGACGATCGGAATCAGCGCACATATAGGGGAAGTGGTGCAGTCCAGGATATATGCAAATTTTTCTCTGGAAACCTTGACTTTGTCTCCTACCTTTTCAAATATAGGTCCGACAATCAGGGAGTTGCCCAGGTCTGTGAACCAGATGAAAAGACCGCTGAGCCACATGGCTGTTTCGCACTTAGGCCTTGTATTGAGCCCTTTGGTCACCACATTGGTAAACGCGAGACCTCCTCCTGAACGGGTTATGAGTTCGGTGAATCCTCCGACAACTATGAGCATAAGTATTGACTGTGCATTGGTAGAATCTGAAACGCTCGGAAAGATCCAGTCCTGCAATATAGTGATTCCGCTTTGATAAACGTTGCCTCCGCAGGCCATGGTTGCAGCCAGCAAAACTGAGATTACTAAAGAGATGATAACATCTTTCGTGTAGATGGCAAGACCTATGGCAAGCAAAGGTGGTATTAGGGACAAGATGCCTAATGATTCCATAAGATTTCTCCTTTCTTGTTTTATCAGAAACTGATAAGATATATTTGCAAGAGTATTCATGCAAGAAAAATGCCAAAAAACATCAGCGCTCAAGGGACGCTTTTGGCATCAAAGTTGCATATATAATTTTGAGAATATATTTTATAATATAAAAGCATTCAAATATTAGGAACTTAAATTAAGGAGAACATAAAAAATGGAACTGGCGTTGTTTCTTTTGATAATCTTTTCGACAAATCTGATACAGGGCATAACCGGTTTTGCCGGCACTGTGCTGGCGATGCCGTTTGCAATCATGATCTACGGTATAGACGTGGCCAAACCGTCACTGACGATACTGGCGCTCCTTGCCGGGCTTTTGATTGCAGTGAGAGGCTACAGGCATATAGTATGGAAAGAGTTTTTCAAAATCCTCGTCGTGATGTTCATCGGAGTTTTTATCGGCGAATACATATATTCGTTCCTTAAGACGGAGCTTCTTCTGCAGATTTTTTCAGTCTTTGTCATAGCAGTTGCGCTGATGGGACTGCTGGGAAAGAAGAACAGGGAACTGCCTGACTTGGCGCTTGACTTGATACTGCTGCTGGCCGGCGTGATACATGGAATGTTCGTTTCCGGAGGTCCTCTGCTCATCGTCTATGCTGTCAAGAAGCTGCCGGAAAAGAACCAGTTCCGCACGACAGTTTCCATGATCTGGGTCGCTCTTGATATCTATCTTATAATTAAACAGGCCATGGCCGGCTTGATGACCAATTTCACCTTGTCCGTCACGCTGTGGAGCGTCCCGGCACTGCTGATTGGTGTTTTTATCGGCAACCGCATGGCGGCCAAGATGTCTCAGGAAGCTTTTTTGAAACTATCGTATATACTGCTTATAATATCGGGCGTGAGTCTGCTCGTGTAACAGCGGGGTATGCTGTGGAAGGCTGACGGACAGCAGGGTGGAAATGCTGACAGCAAGCAGGGTGATAAGGCTGACGACTGGTGTTCCTGATGGCTGATTTAGCTGCAACCGTGCGAGAATATGTTGAAATTTTAACAATTATATAGTAAAATCATACCATAAGATTATTACTCAGGCTTGATGGCTGACGGCACTCAGCTTTAATCAGGAGCGGTTCTCGGAAAGGAGTTGAGCTTTCATGAAAAAGTATACCGCGGCGTTGTTAATGTCAGCTTTTTGTATGATCTTTTCGTCCTGTAATTTTACTTCAAGTACCGACGCTGACGATGTCGCCGCAGACATTTTAGCCGTTATTTCTGACTATTACCATGCCAAAGACATCTCAGGTTCCTTTGAAGATGCACTGCTTCTGGAGGAGGACATCGCATCGCGGCTTGGCGATGCAATAGAGGCTAAGCCTTTCATAGAGGCCAAAGAAAATTACACTATTGAAGTCAGGCTGATCGACTGTGATGCCAGAGATGATTCGGATATAATCCATTATGAATTTCAGGTTTTAACTGTCTTTAATTACGTGGGTCGCGATTTTGATACGACCATCAGCGATGTTATCGAAGTTGATTACGATGCTGAAAAAAACAAAATAGTTGATATGTATGATCCATTACAAGTGAATATCGCCTCATAAGACGCAAAGCTCCTGATTTTATCGGGAGGGTCTTGGGGTGTTGGGCAAAAATCTAAAAACCGTGGAATTTATCATTCCACGGTTTTTTTGGTGGACCCGAAGAGGATCGAACTCTCGACCTCTGCGTTGCGAACGCAGCGCTCTCCCAGCTGAGCTACGGGCCCGGGTTTCATCTCTTTAGCTTTTGGCATCTCTGCATGGGACCTTTTAAGTTTATCCCTTTTTTACATTTAAGTCAATATATATACGACCATTTTTTACATGAGAATGTTTTCGGGGCTTTGCACGATGTCTGTGGGAATCGCGTTCCTTGAACACTGCGCGATGTGCCTTTGAATTACACGGCGTTCCGCGCTCGGCGTGGTTCTCATGATGCGCCAGCTGCTCGCATTTGCATTGCTCGAGATGCTGTCCGTAGACGATGTTCAAGTGCTGCCTGAGATGATGCCCGGAGACGCTGCCTCCGCCAAAAGACGACCAATTACGCCGTAAAAACGACCAATCACGCTAAAATCGCCGGGGGGGGGGTACTTTTGATATAATTCCCGCAGATTGTTTCATATATTTTGCGTATATTCTACGTATATCCCACGCGGAGGTGAGAAGCATGCATTTGAGGAAGAAGATAACCTTTGACAAAGCCGCAAAATTCAATTACGAATTGGATTCCAACGAAAATCTGAAAGAAAGCCTTAAAAATCTTTCCCTACGGCAGGGAGAGATGAGCAGAACCAAATATCTCACTGAACTGCTGGAGCTTTTCAACAGAGAAGGCTTTGACCTGACGATGAAAGAACTGGACATGCTGCTTTTGCTGCGGCAGAAAACGGATCAGATACTGCTCCGAAAAAGCAGCGCGGCGCTGTGGCTTGCCGTCATGCTGGCCGCGACCTTTGGCACAGCAGGAACTGCAGCGTACTCTAAAAGAAAAAGAAAGAATGGGGCAAATTAACAGGACCGCAAAAGCTGCATAAAAAACAAATAAGACAAGCTCAAGGCGGGAACGTTTATCGTTCCCGCCTTGTCATGTATTATCGTTCTAGCTTTGTCATTTATTATCGTTCCCTCCTTGCCCATGTATCAATCGCTGAGAAACCGGTCATACTATCTGAAAAGGAGGACGCGCGATGATAGAACCTGATACGATAAGACTCCTGCGCGAATGTGACGCAGGGATAAAAATGGGAACTGACTCCATAGATGATGTGATGCCGCATGTCAAGAACCGCCGGCTGAAAAATCTGCTTAACGCCTGCAAGGACGAGCACAAAAACCTGGACAAAGAATTGCAGCAGATGCTCGACGGATACGGCGACGAGGGAAAAGAACCGGGATTCATGGCCGAAACGATGTCGAAGATAAAGACAGGAATGAAGCTGCAGATGGACGACACGGACAACGCTGTGGCCAGCCTCATGACAGACGGCTGCAATATGGGTATCAAATCGCTGAGCAAATACCTGAATCAGTACGCTGCCGCCGACGAAAAGTCGAAAGATATAACAAAGAGACTGATAAATATCGAAAGCAGATTGGTCGAAGACATCAGAGATTTTCTGTAGGCAGGGGAGTTGGATGGAGAGCCGGAGGCGGTGGAGGCAACGAGCATCGCCGCCAGGGCTTTGCGAGTAGCTTTGAAAAGCATCATATAAAAAACATACAAAATCACCAAAAACGCTGAGCGCGGGAAAGGTGATTTTATTTTTGCTCAAATGAGTTTTACAGGTGAAGTATATGCTGCACTTTAAAAAGTTTGCCGCTTAAAATTAGCATATATTGCCTCATTGAGGTTGATTAAACCCATAAAAAATGTTAAAGTAAAAGGGCAGGATGACAAAGCTTTCAGGAGGACCTTGCATGAGACAAGAAATATTGACTCTATATTCCAAAAGCGATGGGCTGCCGCTGAGCGTTGCCAAATTTGCCCCGGATACAGATGCGGAGATCAAAGGTATAGTGCAGATATCCCACGGCATGGCAGAGCACAAGGAGCGGTATTTTCCGTTTATGGAATATCTCGTGTCCAAAGGATATGCGGCTGTCATAAACGACCACAGAGGACATGGAGCCAGCGTCAAAAGCAAGGACGATCTGGGGTATTTCTACGATGAAAGCGGACGCTTTATCATGGAGGATCTGCATCAGATAACTCAGGATATAAAAGAGCATCTGCCCGGCAAACCCGTTTATCTGTTCGGGCACAGCATGGGTTCTATGGTGGTCCGCGATTACATCAAGAAGTATGACGATCAGATAGAAAAGCTGATAGTCTGCGGTTCTCCCAGCAAAAATCCGCTGATCGGAGCCGCCCTCGTACTGGTAGCTATCCAGAGAGCTTTCAAAGGAGACAGATACAGGAGCGATTTCATTCAGAATCTGGCTTTCGGATCGTATTCAAAGAACATAAAAGGCTCGGAACCGGTTTCTGCCAACGCATGGCTTTCAGTCAATGAAGACAACGTAAAAGAATATGATGCATGCGAACTGTGCGGATATGTTTTTACACTGAATGGTTTCCGCAATCTCTTCACTCTGATGCGCAGCATATACTCTGCCGATGGATGGGCCGTAAACAATCCGAATTTGCCTATCATGTTTATCGCCGGAAGTGAAGACCCTGTGACCGTAAGCGAGGCCAAATGGAAAGAAAGTCAGGAATTCCTGCGAAAAATAGGATATACTAATGTAAGCGGAAAGATGTATCAGGGGGCTCGTCATGAAATCCTCAACGAAGATATAAAGCAGGAAGTTTATGACGACATAGTAAGGTTTATGGAAGAATAAAAGTTGACCATAAGCCCAGGCCGTGGTATATTTGAAAAAAGAAAAGGGGGACAAAACTATGAAGAAGAGAATTTTACCTATAGCATTGATCGTTGCAGCAGTAGCAGTACTGTGGGCTTATAAAGGTGAAGAAAGTGAGTCTGTTCAATAAGAAATCACCGTGGGATAAAGACTGGAGAGATTTAGAGAAAAGAGAAGAAAAATTTATCGCTAGGCGTATGGAAGGACCTACCTTTGCTTTGATAAACAAGCTCGACAGGTTTATTCCCAAAAAGCTCAGCGGTACTTTAGATGCAGCTTTTGCCAAAGGCTTTGCCCTCATATTTGAAAAGGGAACAGGAATCATCGAAAAAACATATAACAAGGAAAAGAAAAAGGCCAATTTTAAAATCAACACTTATGCGTCTGAGGTAAGGGGCGACAGGCAGAGTATAAAAAACTTTACCAAACAGGCGAAATCGGCTAAAGCCACCAATCTGGCGGTTTCAAGCATCGAGGGACTTGGCCTTGGTCTTGTCGGCGCTGGGATTCCAGATATACCGCTTTTTTCTGCGATGGTTCTCAAAAGCGTCTATGAAATAGCTTTAAGCTACGGATACGACTATCAGACCGATGAAGAGAAAGTTTTCATACTCAAGGTCATAGAAGTTTCCATGTACGACGAAGAAGAGTTCGTAGAAGCCAACGACGAGCTCAACGAACTGATAGACCAAATCGTCGCCGACGGCGATACCCTTGACGGATATGAGGTAGACAAGGAAGCGCAGATAAAGATGACTGCCAGAGCTCTTTCGCGAGAAATGTTATACACAAAATTCCTGCAAGGTCAGCTTATCATAGGAATTGCAGGGGGAATCTTCGATCCCGTATATGTAAACCGTATCAGCACTTACGCAGTTCTCAAATACAGGCGGAGGTTTTTAAGAAATAAAGTGAGTTCGAGACCTTCCTCACTATAAACAAAACTAAAGGAGCAAATCAATGAAAGCAAGAACTTTACAGTTGACGAGAGCTGCTCTTATAGCGGCTCTCTATGTTATTTTGACGTTTCTATCACAGATGTTCGGCCTGGCCAGCGGAGTGATACAGTTCAGATTATCCGAAGCGCTCACGTGCATGCCGCTTTTCCACAAGGAAGCCATACCGGGGCTCTGGATAGGCTGCATTCTCGCCAACCTGCTCACAGGCTGCGCTGTCTGGGACATCGTTTTCGGTTCAGCGGCCACTCTCTTGGGCGCGCTTGGAACTTATTACATAGGACGAAAAAAGCCGATCCTCGGCCCTGTTTTCCCCGTAATAAGCAATATGCTGATAGTTCCGGCCGTGCTGCAGCAGGTTTACGGCGCACCGGAGAGCTACTGGTTCCTGATGGTCACTGTGGGAGCCGGAGAAATCGTCTGCTGCGGAATCCTGGGCTGGCTGCTGTACAAGGGCTACAGCAAAGCCGCCGTAAAAGATATATAAGAGTAAGAATCCAAGAATCCGCTGATTTTAACGAGCTGATATGAACAGCCAACAGCCGCCTCAGACGCGCATTTCCAAAAGGAGAGCGCACCCGGGCGGCTGTTTTAATAATTATTCAAAAAGTTTATGGTCTTAGCGGCGCTATTCTATTCCCAGCAAATATTTGTCCAGCAGAGCCACTGCGTCCTCAATACAGCCGTCGCAGCTCCTGAGGACTTTTTTCGTTTCAACGCCTTTTATCTCGCTGCATATCATGGAGCCGTTCTTGCTGACGAACGCTTCGGTAAGCTCTTTCATCATCTTATAACATTCCTTTTTCGTTCCAGGGTGATCGAGATTGCCGTCGCTCATCTTCATTCCTACTACTAAAGCCATGGCGGAAACAGCACCGCATGTCCCCATGTTTCCCATACCAAAGCCGAGAGGCTCAGCCAGCCTGAATGTGGTCACAGGATCTGCTCCCATGACATTGCAGAAAGCGCACGCCACCGACTGGGCGCAGTTGAAACCGTTCTTATGCAGCATTATCGCCTGTTCTTTTCTGTCCATTTTCTCCATCTCCTATTTTACTATGAATTTTGGGCTCTTGGCCTTTATATCCGAGTCGCGTACTATAGTTTTCGGTTTTTCTTCCAGCAGCGACGGATCCTTGATATATTTCACTATTTCTCTGAAACACCGTCCGTAGTAATGTCCCTCAGCGATCCTCTCGTCTACTACGATACCGACTTCCATGAATTTTCGCTCCTCGGCTCTTTCGCCGTTTATGACCATCCTTTTCATCAGCTGCCCCATGGCTACGAACACGCCT
This sequence comes from uncultured Eubacteriales bacterium, assembly GCA_900545135.1. GTDB lineage: Bacteria > Bacillota > Clostridia > Peptostreptococcales > Anaerovoracaceae > Fimisoma. Next base: position 9,175 of record UQXL01000025.1, read on the forward strand.
GTTGTTCCAAATTCGTAGAGATGATGGTAAACAGCGCCGGTTCTTATGGAAGCCAGGTTGGTGACGAAAAGCGAAGTGTGAAACGGGCTGGCGTCTACGATGCTGAAAGGCAGGAAAAAGTGTTTGTCTATGAATTTAAACATAGAAACCGCCACCGTGAGCAGGCCAGGAACTCTGACAAGCTTTTTAGCCAGCTTATCCATAGCGGTTTCTTCTGTTCCTGCAGTGCATTTTTCTATCGCCTCGGTCAGCTTTCTGTTGACAGTGAAAACATCGTCATCGAGATTGAAATATACTTTATTCACGGTGCTCCTGTTTTTCACCGGAAGAAGCGTGACAAAAGAAACGCAGAAATGGTTCCGCGCATATATCCTCTTGTTCATGACAAATCTGTTCAGATAAGGATTCTGTGAAACTACGCGAAGATAAGCCGCCACCAAAATGCTCATGTGGCTCATATTGATCCCGTCTTTCCTGCATTTTATCATGTATTGCTGAAGCGGCGCGTAATCTATGTACTGTTTGATGGAATTGCTCGCATCATACCGCTTATCCATGACATAGGCCGCTATTTCGTACATAGGGTCATCTGTGGATACTCTATAACCGTCTGATCTATACATATTTTCTCCTATTACTATTTATAGTTGATACACTTTTTTACCAAGCATGGAATTGCCTGCCTTAGTGTTTAAGCTGCCATGATGGACACGGCAGTTACTATCATTAGCCTGGCAAAGGCCTGAACTTTTCTCCTGATAATGAACAATGCTTCGCCTTTGACATACAGAAATATGATACCACAAACGCGGGATTAAAACAAGGAAAAAGGCGCATGCCAGCCCGGCCGCCGTGCAGTTGTGCAGCCTGCCAGGGCGAGGTGGACCGAGTTACACTGTATGCTAGACCAAGCCCATTGCATACCAGAACAACCAGACCAAGACCTATCACGAGACGGACAAGCTCCGCCGCCTGCCAGAGCGAGGTATACTGAACTCCGCCGCCTGCCAACTCGTTCTCTTGGAAGACGGAGAAACGGAATGCGAGCTTTGTTCGGGTAGGAATGTGGGCCTTGTTCACCGATTGATTGGAGGTGAGGAGGTATGGTATAATAAAACATAACAAAACTGTTATTTCTTTCAAAGAACAGGCAAAATGACGGCTCACCGCTTTGTTTGCAGGGAATCAAAATAACTCGCCGCCTTTGAGGCACGTAACTTGCGGCGGGCTCAGACAGATTTTGATTCCGAGCTGAAAACATGCGCGGCTTCGTCTATTTCGCAAACTGTTCTTTTCAATGAAATAAAGATTTTGTGATGATTTATACGTTGAAAACGCCAGATACACTACTCCGCCGGACTTGCTTTGCAGTATAAACGCGATAATCATATTGTTCGGCGTTGCCGCAATGAAGCGGACATTGAAACGCCGCTTGACCGACTGTAGGGCGTTATAATAAACCCCAAATTACACTGTCAGGCGTTGCCGCAAGGTAGGGTTCATTGAATCACTTTGCCGTATGAAAACCATCTGCTGAAGCAGGATGTTGTAGAATTTTTGAAAACTATAAAGATTCTTCAACATGAATCCTAATAAATGTTGTAATTTTCTAGGATACTCCTAAAATTTACAACATTGCCTCGTTTTCATATAAATCAGCAGTCTTTATAATCTGGAATGTTGTAAAATCTGAAGAAACCTTAAAAAAATTACAACATCTCAAAATCAAAGGAGCTGTCTGCGTGTGCATATTCAGCCGCGGCATGCTTAAGCATAACATGCTCAGTTGTATCGCCTTTGCCGCGCATCAGCTTCAGATGGAACGATGACTTGATGTTGGCAAAATCTAAATATGCTGCTGAAATGCCAACATTTTAGGAAAGGATTGTACGATTTTAGGAGATTTGGCGTGTCGAGTCATGTCGATGTTGTACATTTTTAAGCTTTACGGTGATATTGCCAACATATTTAAGAAAAAATGTTGGCAGAATTTCAGATATCACGAAACATGGCAACATCCGCTCGGTTCCATGGCCGATTCGACAAACTTCGACAGGGCTAAAACATAAAAATGTTGTCAAATACCAGCCAAACCAAAAAAATGTACAACATTTTCCATAATGTTACAGATTATGATGGATTAAAAACCAAACAACACCGACATATTTCCAAGAGAAATTTATCACCATTGAAAATGAGAAATGTTGTAGATTCTGTTAGATTTCTGGATTTTTTACAACATCGCCCTTTAAGTCGGATCCCAAGCGTCCAGGTCAGTTCCCAAACGTTCAAGTCGGTCACCAAGCGTTCGAATCGCTCTCAAGCGTTTAAATCAGTTCCCGAGCGTTACGGCCAGCTCCCAAGAGGTTCTAAACTTCACAGCGCCAGCCGAAGAAAAGGAGGCCGCAAGAAATTTACGATATATTTTAATTTTACTCCATTTCGGGGAGCGCATGGTGCAATGAACCCAAAAGCATATTTTTCGGCGTTGCCGCAAGGTAGGGTTCATTGAATCACTTGGCCATACTTGTTTTGTGGTATAATCAAAAAAGAATCACACGGTTTAATTATGATAAGAGTCACACGGAGGTAATTATGAAGAAGATGATTGCATACTGCGGGCTGGACTGCGAAAAATGCGACGCATACATTGCAACGATCAATGACGATCAGGAACTGCGGGAGAAAACCGCTAAACTATGGGCGGAACTCAATAATGCGCCAATCCTTCCGGAGCACATAAACTGCGAGGGATGCTGCGTCGACGGTATTAAGACTGTATTCTGCGATAACCTCTGCGGCGTGCGTAAATGCGCAATGGAAAAAGATGTGGAAACATGCGGAGCTTGCCCGAACGTAGAAACATGTCAGAATATCGAACCGATTTTTTCAAATAATCCTGATACAAAAGCGAATCTGAATCTAAAAAAATAGTCCGCATCTGGATTGTTTAAAAACTTTACGGCTGCAAGGCCGTTGACTGCCTGTCAACTCGACGGCTTTTAAAAGGCAGGGAACGGAGGATAAGATGAAATTCAGATTTTTCAGACAAGAAAATTATAAAGTCAGCCAATGGGACGGAGGGACAACCAAAGAACTGGCTATTTTTCCGGAAACAGCCGATTATTCGCAGAGAGACTTTTTATGGAGACTCAGCTCCGCCACGGTTGAAAAAGAAGAATCTCACTTTTCACATCTTCCTGACTATGACAGAGTTTTGATGGTTATAGAAGGCGAAGTTGTCTTGAGCTATGAAAACCAGCGGGTGACAAGGCTGATCAGGCTGGAGCAGGACAGATTTGACGGAGGCTGGAATACGACCAGTTTCGGCAAGATAACCGATTATAATCTCATGGTGAGAAAAGGCAGTGAAGGATACCTGGACTTGATTTTTCCCGAAAAGGAAAAGCAGCTTTATAGGTCGACGGAAGAAAGCACGAAGACTCACTCGGTGCACACACTGTACTGCCTCGACGGATATGCGGTAGTCTGTATTGGAGATGAGAGCAGTTTGCTGAAGGCCGGGGAGCAGCTTGTGATAGAAAGTGAAGAGGGCGAAGAGATACAATATGGAATAATGGGCGAAGGGACTTTGATAAGAGGACAGATATTTTACGCCGACACGCCAGGCAGAAATGATGAGTCTGATGAACATAAGCCCTATAAGCAGGAGTCCGGGATGCAGGCTGAGCGGAAGAATTCGCGGGAAAAAGCCACGCTGGATGACTTCAAACTCTGCATTTACCTGGCCAACGTACAGTTCAGATGGGCCAAGCACATTGTAAAGAGCCTGAGAAACCTATGGTTTGACCAGCAGCTGAGCGCGGCTATCCGCAAAGTTGAGAGCTTTTATATCACGACCATAATATTTTTCGCAGGGTTGGCGGCCGTGACAGTTCTAGCCGCAAGCGGCGCTCTTCATAACATGGCTTGCGTCGCTATCGCCGTCGCTTGGATACTTGCAGATTGTCTTCTGGTATCGCCGGCAATATATATGCTGTTTGTGCCAAAACCCGTAAGAAAGCATATGAAGAAGATAGATCAGCTTACGCCTTATGAGCAAAAGCTGAGAGAGCAGGAGGCGTCGTCCGATTCCAGGACTGATAGGATACTCAAACGGTACGGAGGAATTGAGCGCAGCTGGATGAGCAGGAATGACGATGGAAATGATCGCCTGAACCGATAGATAGAAAAGCTGTGAGCGTGGTCAGCCGCCGAGCATGCAGATAGAAAAGCTGTGCTCGCGGTCAGCCGCCGAGTAAGCAGAGATAAGCGCTGCGGCAACTGCCAGTCTCTAAAAAGCTATGCTGCAGCCCCGCTTCCGGGTAGCCAAAAAATAAAAGTTTCCGAGCAGGCAAAAATAAGAGATCACGGGTAGTCAAAAAATCAGAGTCCGGGCAGTCAAAAAATCAGAAGGCATCTCGCGGGCCATTTTCATGGTTTTTGAGATGCCTTCTGACATGTAAGGATTAGATTACCCATCTATTTTAGGTGTACTGTTTTTCCTTTGGCTATAGTTTCAGCAACTTTTATGTCGCACAGTTCTGGCACAGGCACTTCAAAAGGATTTGTCTCCAGAATGACTATGTCGGCGTCCATTCCCGGCTTGAGCATGCCTTTGCGGTTCTCCATAAAGCCGAGCTTGGCCGCGTTGACAGTGAACATTTCCAAGGCTTCATAGAGGCTTATCCTTTCAGATTCAACAGGGTGCTGGAGACATATCATCGCTGAACGGAGCGGATCCATGGCGGTGACGCTGTAATCCGAACCGCCGCCGACCAATATGCCTGCGTCCAGAATGGAGCGGTAAGGACTGCACCTTTCAACTCTGTCTCCGATAAAACAGCGGTAGCCCTCCATGTCCATGCCCTCGCAGACCTCTATCAACAGAGGCTGCATACCGAGCGCTACGCCGAGGCTGGCCGCCTTGGCTATGGAAGCTTTTTTAGGCATTTCAAAGTGCTCTATCCTATGCCTGTGGTCTTTTCTCGGATATGCGGAAAGCAGCCTTTCATAGACTTCGAGAGCTATAATTATGCCGTTATCGCCGATGGCGTGACAAGAAAGCTGCATTCCTGCTCTGTGAGGCCCCTCGAAAAACCTGTAAAGCTCGTCGGCAGACTGAAAGAGCATGCCGAACCTGTCGGGATAACCCTCGTAAGGCTCGACCACAGAGCCTGTGTATCCGTCGAAGGCGCCGTCGGCAAAAGCACAGACGCAGGTGATGTCCCGCAGTTCTTTGTCTTCCATGAGGCGCGTGACGTTTTCCGCGTCATCACAGCTTTTGGTTCTGAGCATAGGCTTTGTCTCGGTTTTGAATTCATCGCTGTGATCTCTGAAAAGCCTCAGCGTTTTATAGTAGTCTTTTGTGTAAACAGTCGTTATACCGTTGGAAACGGCGTAGTCGTCTATGCTGTGGTATCCCTCAAGCAGTTCCTCGTCGGAAAAGAGGTCTATCAGGTTGTCCGCGACTTCCATGAAAGCCGGGTCGGTCACAAATCCTGTCGGCTTGCCGTCAGCGTCAGTTTCGATGCCGTCTATGGCAGGGTCAAGGTTCATGATTTCGATTCCCATGCGGTTGAAAGCGAACGGGTGAGTATCGTTGTGGTAAAGCATGACAGGGTGCTCGGTGGAGACGCTGTCCAGCTCTTCTCTCGTAGGAAATCTTTTTTCCGCGATATTCTTATCTTGAAACTTTGTGGCGAAGACCCATTTACCCTTTTCGACGCTGCTGGCGTATTCTCTCATGCGGGCTAAGAGGTCTTCGATGTCTTTCACGTCTGAAACGTCCACACCTTTCATGAACGGGCCGGAGGGAACAGCGTGAACATGGGTGTCTATGAATCCGGGAAACACGGCCTTATCACCACACTCAACGACGCGGTCGGCTGCTTTTACAGTATTAGAGTCAAGGCCTTTGCGGCTGCCCACATAGACGATCTTGCCGTCTTCTATACCCAAGGCTTCCGCGTAAGGCTTTTCCCTGTCCATAGTATATATTTTTCCGTATATAACAGTATCCATTTGATATATCCTTTCTGAATTTCAGCATAGATTTGCCTGCGAGCCCGGTCTGCGGGCTCGGTCTGCGGGCTCGGTCTGCGGGCTCGGTCTGCGGGCTCGGTCTGAAGATCCGGTTTCAGGTCAAGCCGCAGACCAGCAGGTCAGACCATAAAACAGTCTGCAAGTCAGACCGCAAGCTATGCTCAATTTACATGACCTTATTAAGTATTTCCTCGTCGTAATCACCGCCGCCTTTTTTCGCGTGATATAGATCCACAAGCTTGTTGTAGGTTTTCTTGGTCAGAGGATATCTCATGGCGACGAAGAATCCGATGAGAAGCACCAGCGACGGAGCAATTCCGTAAAGAACTCTGATAGAATCAATGGTAGAAGCGCTCTGGGTTGTCACTTCAGATGAGAAGCCGATAATCTGAAGACCCACTCCGACTATGAGAGAACCGAGAGAATTTCCCACCTTCATGAAAAGTCCTATGAGTGAAGTGTACAGGCCGTCAGGCTTGTCGCCGGTCTTGATCTGCTCTATTATGGCCGTATCGTAAGACATGGCATAGATCATGGTCCAGTATGAGGAATTGCCAAGAGCATAGAGCAGAATGCTTACGTACATGGTTACATCGCTGATAGGGAATATCATGACTACCAGATAAGCCAGCATGTACAGAATTATGCCGCCTGCCATTACTGTTTTCTTCTCGGTTTTCTGGGAAACGAAGCCGGCAACCAGCACAGCCAGAATGACCAGTATTCCCTGAACAAAATATATTCCCGACGTTTTGGCGTCGCTGTATTCATAGACGTATGTAAACACATATATCAAAAGGCCGGAACCTAAAGTGACGACTACGTTGACCGCGAAAGTTATGATGAGAAGCTGACGCAGAGGACGGTTCTGGAAAGCGTGCTTGGCATTGCCCCAGAATTCCCTGAGAAGCTGGCCGCTGCCCTTTTTCTCCTGCACGGTTTCCGCGCTGAGATTCGGGTTGGCCGGCTCCCTGTCCTTGATAACGTAACAGCACGTGTTATAGGCCAGTATTATGAGCAGACCGTAAGTCAGTCCCATTCCAATCCAGCCGGCGTTGGTACTGCCGAAAAGATTTGTGTAAAAATCCACGATGACCAGAGTGCCGCTGGTAGCTATCAGAGTTCCCACGCCCATAAGAGAAGCGGCATAAGTCCTCAGCTTTGTCCTTTCGTCAAAGTCCTCGGTGAGCTCGGAGCCCAGGGAGATGTGCGGAATTACGCATGAAGTCAGGCTTACCCAGTAGAAAGCGTTCATCAAAATGAAGTATATCACTTTGAATGTCTGGGACATTTCAATGTTGGTGAACAGCAAGGTTACAGAGGCACACATCAACACGGAACCTGTCCTTATGAAAGGGCGTCTTCTTCCCTTAGGATTCTTCGTTCTGTCGGACCAGAGACCTATCATAGGGTCAGTAACGGCGTCCCACAATACGGCCACCATTGAGATGACTCCGGCTATCGCCGGCTGTATGCCTGCTATGGTAGTAAGAAAGAAGCTGAAGAAAGAGAAGAATACGTTGTATCCTATTCCCTCGCCTATGGCGCCGATTCCATATCCTATGGCGGTGCCGTTTTTGAGTTTTTCCATATTAGTTTGATTTTCCATGATGTCTCTCCTATATAGTGTTTGTATGGCAGACCGGGATTGTTCAAACTCCCCGGCTTTTTTATTTTATATGTCTTATCGATCCTGCATCTTTTCAATGCGTATTTCAGCGGCTCTGGCATGCCCGACAAGGCCTTCGCCCCTCGCCAGATTTGAGACGAGAGGAGCTATATTCGACATGGCCGCTTTGTCCATCTGCTGGTATGTGCAGACTTTGAGGAAAGTGCCTACCCAGACTCCGCCGGTATACTTGGCCGCGCCCAGAGTAGGCAGCGTATGGTTCGTACCGGAGGCGTAGTCTCCGAACACTTCCGCGGTGTTTCCTCCGATGAACAGAGAACCGTAGTTTCCGAGACTCTCTGCGACAGCCGTTTCCTTGTCCTTTGAAACATTTACTTCCAGGTGCTCAGGAGCGTATTGGTTGGCGTAAGCTACGGCGTCCTCCAGGCTGCCGGCCAGAAGTATTTCTCCGAAATCCTGCCATGAGCGGGAAGCTATTTCCTTTGTAGGAAGAAACTCCAGCTGTCTGGTCACCGCTTTTAGTACGGCGTTTCCGAACTCTTCATCGGTGGTAACCAGCAGACCTTTTGCCTCTCTGTCATGCTCCGACTGAGCCAGCAGATCTGCTGCCACGATTTCCGCGTCGCCTGAGCCGTCAGAGATTATGAGAACTTCGCTGGGGCCGGCAAGAAAATCTATGCCTACTTTTCCGTAGCATTGGCGTTTGGCCTCTGTGACAAAACTGTTTCCCGGTCCTACGATCATACTTACGGGAGCGATCTGCTCTGTGCCGTATGAGAAAGCGGCTACGGCCTGCGCTCCGCCCAAAGCATATATTTCATCTACGCCGGCGATATCCATGGCGACTAAAGTTTTAGGATGTATTCTGTCCGTGCCTTTCATTACCGGCGAGCAGGCTGCTACACGCTTGACTCCGGCTGTTTTGGCTGGAATTCCCAGCATCAGAGCTGTGGAATAGAGAGGATAACCTCCGCCGGGAACGTAACAGCAGCAGGAGTCGACGGGAATCACCCTGTGACCCAGTTTAAGACCGGGTATAGGTGAGAAATCTCGCAGAGGACTCATTGTCTGTTTCTGCGCCCGGGCAAAAACTTCGATGTTTTTTGCCGCACGCCTGATGTCGTCTATTTCCTGCTCAGTCACATCCTTGTATGCCGATTCTATTTCATCGCGTGAAACCCTCAGCTGCTGCCTTTGGCATAAGTCAAAATTCTTGTTGTATTCCAACAGAGCCTCGTCCCCGCGCTCTATTACATTTGAAATGATTTCAGATACTGAAAGCCGCAGATGGTTTTTATCGGCTTCTGTACGCTGCTTTGCTTCTTTGATTGTTTTTATTATTCCTGACACAGAATTGCCTCCTGTCTTTTTTATCATGTTTTACATTCTAAATTCTCCAGTATACTCGATGTCAACACCGCTTTTTAACTTTATTGCGATAAAGTCTTGAGTTAACTCCAGATTTGTGATAATATATGTATGAATATGTATGAAGAGGTCTGCATGAGTGCGGTGCGAACCTTTGAAGAGGCCGTCGGATAGTGCTGGACAGCGTTGCCAGGCATAGGATAGCGCCGGGCGCCGTCATGGTGTCGCCGGGACAGGAGGTATACTTGACGTGAGAATAGGAGAAGTTTCAAAATTATATGATATTTCTGTAGATAATCTTTATTACTACATCAATTATGGCCTGCTTGTGCCAAAAAAGCCTAAAGGCCAATACAACTTCGACCGTCAGACCCTCGAGGATCTGGAACTTATACTTGAACTCAAAGATATGAAATTTTCCCTCAAGGAAATACATGAAGTTCTTTCTCTGTATAGAATTTCTTCGCTGGCAGCAGTGAAAGACGTGGAAGATCTGAAGACGCTCTACAGTAAAAAAATGAACCAGATGGAAGAAGAAATGAGGGGGATTGAAAAGAACATAGAAAAGATACAGACCAAGATAATTCAGCTGGACGACATGCTGCCCAAAGAAAAAGCCAATTCCGGACTTCCCCTCAGCATGCTGGACATTTTGTGCTGTCCTGTATGCGGCAAGTCCTTTTCACTGGAAAATGTGAGTATGAATTCGAGATATATATTTGAGGGCCGCCTGTCATGCGACTGTGGATATACGGCTTCAGTGGAAAATGGAATACTCCTTACTCCCAACAAAAATACAGACGTATACGATACGCCCGATTTGGAAAGGAAAATGTATAAAGACCTGCCGCCGTCCCTTATCAGTCTTTTCCAACATTCATACAACTGGATGATAGACAAGCTGAGCCAGATGGATCTGGCAGGGAAAGTGGTGATGGAGACATACATCAATGCCTGGTTTTTCATACACAATCACCAGCAGTATCTGGATCCCATAGGGAAATACATAATAGTGGACAAATACCCGGAAATGCTGTCGATGTACAAAAAGCTGATGGAGCAGCAGGGCTTCGGCCTCGATATACTGTTTATAGCCGACAGCAGCACAAGGCTGCCGCTGAAGCCGGGGAGCGTAGATGTGAATATAGACTATTTCGCAGTCAACGAACATAATTTTTATCACGAGACATTCCTGTTCGACGAATTGGAGCCGTATATGAAAGACGACGCCAAAATGCTGGGAACGTATTTTTACTTCACCGGCGGAAAGAAATCCATGAAGAATCTGCTCAGCGAGTACCCTACTTGCTCGGCGCACAATTTCAGCCTGCCGTATTTCCTTTCCCACATGAAGGATAAGATTGTCGACCAGGAGGACTGCGGCTTCACCACCAGTTCGGGAGCCAACATAGGCTTCAGCTTCCACAGTGAGGGGGAGAAGATGTATCTCCACTCTTATCTTGCAGAAAACAAACCGCCGCTCTGCGAATGATCGTTCAAGATAGACACGGGATGAACGTCGATCTGCTTTGCGGCGGCCTCTTTATTTACAGGTACAGGCGCGTCCGGTATGGTCTGGAGTGCGCTCAGTATGGTCTAAAGGGCGTTCAGGATAGCGTCGATTTCTTCTTCTTTGCTGCCCCAGTTGATTATCAGCCTTATTACCGAGCTGCTTTCATCGTAAGGCGCCCATGTGTAGAAGAAGAAGTCTTTTTCAAGTTCAGCGATCTTATCGTTGGGAACTATGACGAATACTTGGTTTGTCTGATGCGGCAGCCAAAGCTTGTATCCCTTTTCCTCAACTCCCTTGGCCAGCTTGATGGCCAGCTGATTTTCATGGCGGGCCAGCTGATAATATAGGGAATCTTCTCCGCCCTCAAGCAGAGCCTTGAGCTGAACGGCGATGAGTCTGCCTTTGGCCAGCAGAGCGCAGGCTCTCTTGACCATGTAGCGGAAATGATCGTTGATTTTATCATCCATAATTATGAGCGCTTCTCCGAAGAGGGCGCCGAGCTTTGTTCCTCCGATGTAGAAAGCGTCGGTTAGGTCGGCCATGTCCTTGAGGGTGACGTCGTTTCCAGGCCAGGTAAGAGCTGTACCGAGGCGCGCGCCGTCTGCGTACAGGTAGAGATCGTGCTCTCTGCAGCAGTCGTGAAGCGCCTTGAGTTCGGCCTTCGTATATACCCCGCCGTTTTCCGTCGGATGAGTTATGTATACCATCTTAGGGATAACGGTGTGTTCGTCTTCATGATGAAGAAGGACTTTTTCAATGTCAGCAGGGCGAAGCTTGCCGTCTTCTGTAGGAGCTGCGAAGACTCTGTGTCCTGTGGCTTCTACAGAACCTGTCTCATGGACGTATATATGTCCGGAGTCTGCTGAAATAACTCCCTCGAAAGGTCTCAGCGCGGCGGCGATTGTGACGGTGTTGGTAGGCGTACCGCCGACCATAAAGTGGACATGAGCGTCGGGCTTACCTATCATTTCTCTTATCATATCGGCAGTTTCAAAGGAATATTTATCCTCCGCGTAGCCGTCAGTATGCTCCATATTGGTGTCGATAAGCGCCTGCATAACTTTCGGGTGCGCGCCTAAACTGTAATCGCTTCTGAAATAAATCATTTCTTGCAAACCTCCTTAAGGGAATTATTCTATAAGATGATTATATTGCACAATCTGAAGATTTGCAATTAGATATGTTGGGTAAAGCCCAAAAATAACAGAACAGGAGTTTGACAAATCATGCAATCGTGATAAAGTATAATTAGACTGGATTCTTCGGAAAAATCACAGATAAAGAGGAGTTTCCCAGCGGAGACAGAAAAAATATTATGCTTTTAAAGACAGAGGTGGACTGGGTATGAGACTCACATTCAGAGACAAATTGGGCTATGCGGCTGCAGGAATAACAGATTCAGCCAACTTTACGTTCATGAATTCCTATATGCTGTTTTTTCTGACAACCATCGCAGGCATTAACCCTGCCGCGGCAGGAGCTCTAGTCGCTGCGGGGAGCATGATAAGCTCTCTGTGGGGGCCGCTGATGGGCTTTTTATCGGACAGGGTGAATACAAGGTTCGGAAAAAGACGTCCCTTTCTGATGGCGGCATGCCTGCCCCTTGCGCTGGCGCTGGTACTGTGCTTTACCAAGGTGGAAGCGACGGAAGCGGCACGCCACATATATTATGGTCTCGTGATAGTGATGTTCTGGTGCTCATTCTCCACCTTTTACAGCCCGTGGCTGGCTCTCGGAGCAGAATATACCTCTGATTACGGCGAGCGAACGGAAATGCGTTCCGTGACATACGGGGTAACTCTCATGGGAACGATTTTCGGAATAGCAGCTCCGCCTGTCATCATCGACTGGCTTGAGAGCATGGGAATGTCCGAAAGCAGAGCCTGGCAGACCATGGCCATAGTGATAGCCGTCATAGCTTTCTGCGCCTTGAATATAGCCATAGCATCTTCAGCAAAAAAAGACAGGCCTGCGGACAAAAATGTGGAGTTCCGGGAAGAGAAAAAGCTCAGGCTTCGCGATATCGGAGGATTGTTCATAGATTATTGGGAATTGCTTAAACTTAAGCCGACAAAGTTCGTCATAGGGGCGTGCTTGTGCCACATCACGGCTCAGGGCGTTTTTTTCTCCGACAGACTGTATTTCTTTACGTATAACCTGGGGCTGTCCGCTGTAGAAACGACGATGGCCATGCTGGCTTTCCCGATTTCAGGAATGATCCTTTTAAAGCCTGTGGTCAAAGTCAGCAAACTGCTGGATAAAAGATCAGCGCTGATGATGTTCATGATCATAGCCTCATCGGGCTGCATCATAATGGGGAAACTTATCGGAATAGAAAGCTTTTGGGGCATCGTGGCCATGACGTTTCTCTTTGCCATAGGGAACTCTGCGTTTTGGCAGCTGATGCCGGTGATGATCTATGATATATGTGAGTATGATGAGTATAAAAACGGAAAACGCAGGGAGGGAATAATCGTTTCCATGCAGACTGTCATGGAGACGGCATGCTCGGGAATTGCTACGCTGGTGCTTGGCGGAATACTGCAGTTTTCGGGATTCGATGAAACCGCCGCTGTTCAGACGGAAAGCGCTCTAAATGGAGTGGACTTTGCGCTCTGCGTCGTTCCTGCGGTCCTGATGCTGGGCTGCGCTTTCATGGCATATAAATATCCTATAACGAAAAGAAAATTCAACGAAATCAAAGCAGCCATAGAAGAAAGGAAAATTTAAAAACGGCCTTGCGGCCGTTATTTTTCTCTTGCATGCTGGTACTTCTCCCTCGTAGCCATGCCGCCGCGCAAATGACGTTCGGCCTTGTTGTTTTCTAAGACGTCTTTAACTTCAGCAGCCAATCCCGGATTTATTTCAAGGAGTCTTTCGGTGACATCTTTATGCACTGTGGATTTGCTGACGCGGAACTTCTTTGCAGCAGCCCTTACCGTTGAATTGGTGCCGACTATATAATGCGCCAATTCCAAAACTCTTTCTTCTATGTAATCCTTCATTGTAAGACACACGCTCCTTATTTATTCGTTAGAACAATATATGCGCGTGGAAAATAAAATATGATGTTGAATTTTAAGCTTAATTAGGGCATAATAGACTCAGAGACTTTGCGGTTTCCAAAAGAGCGCAAGCGGCCTGCCGCCGAGTTCTATTATTTTATTTTTGAAGGGGATTTTATGACAGGGAATTTGATCTACAACAGAGAAATAAACATACGGAATATGCTGGTGTTCACCGTTCCGACCATGATAAGGATGATCTTCGTGTCCATGTACACCATAGTGGACGGCATCGTCGTATCGAATTTTGTGGGAAGCCTTGGACTTTCAGCGATAAACATTGTTTATCCTGTGCTTAACGTCTGTATGGCCATAGCCTTTATGCTGGCAGCCGGAAGCAGCGCGATAATGGGCAAGAAGCTGGGGGAAGGGAAGCCTCACGAGGCCAACAGCTTCATGAGCCTCACGGTCATACTTAATGTTTCTGCCATAATAGTGCTAACAGGGATTTTTCTCTGCTTCGACGAACAGATATATATGCTGCTGGGTTCCGATGAAGAACTGCTGCCGTACTGTGTGGAATACGGTACCGTATTGGTCATGGGCGGCCCTCTTTGGGTGATGCAGGTTCTGTTCCAGAGCTACCTCGTGACAGCAGACAAGCCCAGGCTCGGCCTCGGGTTGTCCATTGCCGCGGGAGTCACCAATATAGTTCTTGATGTTATCCTCGTGGGATTCTTCGATTTCGGGCTTACAGGGGCGGCTGTAGCATCCGTGGCAGGAATGGTGATCGGGGGACTTGTTCCGCTGACAGTATTCTTTAATAAGAAAAACCTCATACACTTTGAAAAACCGGTGTGGAACGGTCCGGAAGTCCTCAAAGCCGTAGGAAACGGTTCGTCTGAGATGGTGACCAATCTGGCGAGCGCCATCACTACCACTCTATTCAATATACAGATGATGGCGCTGATAGGTGAAAAAGGAGTGGCAGCCATAAGCGCCATATTGTATCTGCAGTTCATATTTATTGCCGTATTTTTCGGTTTTGTTTCAGGAATCGCGCCGGTAGTGAGCTACAATTACGGTGCTGAAAACAGGGACAATATAAAAAATCTCTTTAATATATCAATAAAGATAACAGTAATTTTTTCGATAGCCATGTTCGTCATCGCGGAGGCTTTAAACAAGTGGCTGGCGATGATCTTCGCTTCGCAGGACCCTGCACTGCTGGATCTGATGGTGTACGGATTCAGGATAATAGCCGTAAGCGTGCTGTTTACGGGTATCAACGTGTTCTCGTCAGGGTTCTTCACCGCTCTCAACAACGGAAAGGTGTCGGCGCTGATTTCGATGCTGAGGACATTTATTCTGGAAGCGGGGGCTCTGATAATACTGCCGGAACTGATAGGCATAGACGGAGTATGGCTGGCGCTGCCTCTGGCCGAACTGCTGGCGGCCGTCGTCGCCGTATGGATGCTCATAAAATACAAGAAAGTTTACGGCTATTGAGATGCGGAATTTTCTTCAGAAAGATGAAGAATTGACAGTTTTCACGGTTTGTTGTGGTGTACGAACAAAAAAACATAAAAAAATAGTTGACAAACCACAAGCAAGATGCTAAACTCACTAACATAAATCAATATTCAAACCTTTGATGGAGAAGTAAAACCAGTTGCGGCTCTCAAAGCGAGTCCGGGACGGTGGAAGCCGGACAGAAAGCGGATTGGTATAATGGGCTCCTGAGGGCGAGGGGAAAGGCGCTTGCCGAGTATCTGAGACGTGATTCCTACGTCAGTGGAAAGGAGTGTGATGGCACTCTGCTGAGGGGGTCTGCTCGCGCAGGCCAAACAAGGTGGTACCGCAGGTTAATATCCTGTCCTTGATATTCGAGGACAGGTTTTTTGTTTATCCGGCGTATTCGATGGCAGAGACACTTCAATTAAAATATTTAATTGAAAAGGAGAACAAAAAATGGAAGACAAAAAGAAAATCCCTTACAAAATCTATCTGGAAGAGAGTGAAATGCCTACTCAGTATTACAATGTCCGCGCTGATATGAAGAAAAAACCGGCGCCATTGCTCAATCCGGGAACACTTGAACCGATGACGGCCGAAGAGCTGAGCCAGGTGTTCTGCGAAGAGCTGGTAAAGCAGGAACTGGACGATACCACGCCTTATTTCGATATCCCGCAGGAAATACAGGACTTTTACAAGATGTACCGTCCTTCGCCGCTGGTCAGAGCTTACTGCCTCGAAGAAAAGCTTCAGACGCCGGCAAAGATATATTACAAATTCGAGGGAAACAACACCAGCGGAAGCCACAAGCTGAATTCCGCCATTACACAGGCCTATTACGCTAAAAAGCAGGGTCTCAAAGGAGTGACTACAGAAACAGGAGCCGGTCAGTGGGGAACAGCCCTTTCCATGGCATGCGCCTACCTCGGCTTGGACTGCAAAGTATATATGGTAAAAGTTTCTTACGAGCAGAAACCTTTCAGAAGAGAAGTGATGAGAACTTACGGCGCCAACGTCACACCGTCGCCGTCTGAGACTACAGAGATAGGAAGAAAGATACTGCAGGAACACCCAGGTACTACAGGCAGCCTTGGATGCGCTATTTCCGAAGCCGTAGAAGCCGCCACCACACAGGAGGGCTACAGATATGTCCTGGGAAGCGTGCTGTCTCAGGTATTGCTTCATCAGTCCGTTATTGGACTCGAGGCGAAGAAAGCCATGGATAAATACGGAATCAAGCCTGACGTTATCATAGGCTGCGCCGGCGGCGGCTCCAACCTGGGAGGCCTTATTTCACCGTTCATGGGAGAGAAGCTCAGGGGAGAAGCTGACTATCAGTTCATCGCCGTCGAGCCGGCTTCCTGCCCTAGCCTGACGAGAGGAAAATATGTGTACGATTTCTGCGATACGGGTAAAGTATGTCCGCTGGCTAAGATGTATACCCTCGGAAGCGGCTTCATTCCTTCGGCCAACCACGCCGGAGGTCTCAGATATCACGGCATGAGTTCAATCCTGTCTGAGCTTTATGACCAGGGACTCATGGAAGCGCGCAGCGTGGAGCAGACGGCAGTTTTCAAGGCGGCTGAGGAATTTGCCAGAGTAGAGGGAATCCTGCCTGCGCCTGAAAGCAGCCACGCCATCAAGGTCGCCATAGATGAGGCGATGAAGTGCAAAGAGACAGGCGAGGAAAAGACCATCCTCTTCGGACTCACCGGAACAGGCTATTTTGATCTGAAAGCTTATGAAAACTATAACAACGGAACCATGACGGACTACATCCCTACAGATGAAGATTTGCAGCAGGGATTTGACGGCATACCGCAGTTTCCGGGAAATGAAATAAAATAGGAACGAAAACTGGAAAGACGGTTTTGACATGCGCTCATGTTTGATATGCACCTTTCGGTTATCAGCTTTCAGCGCGCGTCACGGCCGTCTTTTTATATGCAAGCAGATTCTGCCGACTGGACATACTGCTGGCCGTCCTATCGCCACCCGGACGTCCTATCACCACCTAGACGTCCTATCACCACCTGGACATATGATAAACGTGTTATCGCCGCGGACATAAATTATGAGCTGCCGGGTAAAATAAAACGTGTATATTTTCAGTATATGGCTTGTGCTGCATTGAAATTTTTTGGATTTGCGCCTATAATAATGTGAGAAATAAACATCGGGAGGGTTTTATGGAACTGAAAAAAGCTATGGAAGAGAGACGTTCCGTCAGAGGGTATAAAAAAGAACCTGTGCCGAAAGAAACTTTAGAAAAAGTTCTTTCTCTGGCTACGAGAGCGATTTCCGCCAGCAATACTCAGCCGTGGGAGATAGCGGTCATTTCCGGCGATGTGCTTGGAAAAATTGCAGAAATGAACGTGGAAAGCTTTCTGAACGGCGAAAAGGAAGATTATGAAGAGGCCGATTTTGGAGGCGTTTACAGACAGAGAAAGATAGGGATAGCAAAACAGCTCTTCGGCGCCATGGAAATAGCCAGGGAAGACGTGGAAAAGCGCAAGTGGTGGACTTCAAGAGGCTTTGGGTTTTTCGATGCGCCTGCGGCCTTTATCATATATATGGACGAGGAATTAAGCGATCTGTCGCTGCTTGACATAGGCTGCCTGACGCAGAATATATGCCTCGCCGCGATGGAATTCGGACTTGAAACGTGCGTTGAGATTCAGGCGGTGACGTATCAGAAAGGCCTGCGAAAATATACAGACATTCCGGAAAATAAAAAGTTTGTGATAGGCATTTCTATAGGATACCCGGACGAGGATTTTCCGGCCAACAAAGTTGTAAGTGAGAGAGCGCCTCTCGGCGAAGTGACTTCCTGGTACGGCTTTGAATAGCTCTGCCCGTAGATGAAGCCGGCAGGCACATCGGGCTCAGAACTGAAAATCTTCAATAGAGCGCCGGGCTCAGAAATGAAAATCCCCAAGGCGCCACGGGTTCAGAATGAAAAATGGCAGTAAGAATAAGGTAAAATAGGTTATGTTGTAAAATGTTGGCATATTATCTGCTTTTGATGATTTTTGCCAACATTTTATATATTTTAGATCACTGAATAACGCATGCGTCGTGTCGAATTTTTTCAGGGTGCCAGCACCGCTCCGTTGGAACGGCACTTCAAGTGAAAGCGTATCCAAATTTCGGAAAATCGTATCCATTTTCCGCGTTTTTTGTAAATTTGGATACGAATAACCGTCTGGAATCATGAAAATGCACAGCGCCGACAAATTTCGACAAGCTTCGGAATGCAAGACAAGTGCCAGAAGCCGGGACAAGCGCCAGCTATTTTGATAAGAGCCGCCGGCGGCAGTTAAGAACAGCCCCGCGGCTTACTTATTGAGCGTATACTGAACATAAAGCTTGCATGCGAACGAAAGGGCAAATGTGTCGACCAGGTATTTGTACTCGCGGCCTTTTTCGTGCGTATCCTTCACGTGTATGGAACCGGAGAAAACCGCGTATACAGCATTTTCTACAGCCTCGCAGAAACGATTATAAGTAACCTTATTGTCAGGCAGTCTCAAGCCTATATCAATGAGCTTGCGTATTTCCTCCGTAGAATAACAGCTTTTCAAGATATAGACGATCACTATCATAGCCAGTGAAAGGCGGCCGTACTTCTTGTTGACAGGAGCATCTATTATACGCGCCTTGACGTAGTTGTTTATCATGCTCTTAGTCAGAGGCGGGAGGCCTATGAGAGCGAAAAATTTTCCCAGGCTTGAGTGAATGAGTGCAATTACTTGATCCATGTATAAGTCTATGCCCGGAAGCTCATCCCAGCGCGGTATATGGAACTCAAAAGGAATACGTTTAACATCAGTGCTCGCCGATGATGCCTTTGCTGAGAAAGACATCCCGGCAGATGTTGAAGAGGACATAGAGGTATTTTGCGACTGTGCCGGAACAGCAGCCGGCCAAACTTTTTTTGAAGCTGCAGATTGATTTGACATGTTTCTCTCCTGACTGATTTTAAGCGTATTGTAACATAGCCGGCACGCCATGTAAAGGTTGACATTGTTATTTGCACGTGATAATCTAGTATACATAACTAGATGGATTATTTTTCTAATGAAAATTAAAAAATGACAATTAAAAAAGATTATTAAAAAAGGAGAATTTGAAATATGGACTACACAAGCCAGAGAAACATAGACATGACATGGGCTCAGTCTGTAGCAGATTCGCTCAACAACAGCACGGATAAATACGTTGTTTATAAAGAAAGCAGACCCATAGCCGATATAAAGCACATGATAGAAAGCAGCGTGCAGCTGTACGGAGACAATGTTGCATTTATGCAGAAGTTTTCCAAAGAGCAGCCTTACAAGAGCATCACATATAAAGAAGCTTTTGCGGCTATCAACGCCCTCGGAACGGCGCTCATAGAGAACGGTCTTAAGGGAAAGCGCATTGCTGTAATAGGAGAAAACTGCTATCAGTGGGCGACCAGCTATTTAGCCGTTATATGCGGAACAGGAGTGGTCGTTCCTTTGGACAAGGAGCTGGGAGCTTCGGAACTTGAACAGCTGGTCAAAGAATCAGAGGCGTCAGCCGTCATGTTTACGGAGAAATATACTGAAACCTTTAAAAACATCAAATCTTCCGGCGAGACAAACCTGGAGATGCTGATAAAGCTCAACGGCGAAAACAAAGAAGACGGAGTTCTCACCTGGAGCGGCCTCATTGCAGAAGGAAAAGAACTTCTGGAAAAAGGCGACAGGCGTTTCCTCGACGCTGAAATCGACCCCGAAGAAATGAGCGAGCTCCTTTTCACGTCAGGAACGACAGGAATCGCCAAAGGTGTAATGCTTTCCCATAAAAATATATGTTTTGACCTGATGATAGCTCCTACTATCCTCAGGGTGCATCCTTGGGATATCTTTTTCTCGGTACTGCCTATCCATCACACATACGAGGGGACGGCAGGCTTCCTGATGCCGCTCTACAAAGGTGCGGCCATAGCTTACTGCGAGGGACTCAAACATATAGTCAAGAACCTTTCCGAGGTAAGCCCTACCATGTTCCTCGGCGTTCCTGTTCTCTTCGAGACTCTCTATAAGACGATCATGAAGAACGTGCGCAAACAGGGAAAAGAAGGTCTTGTCAAGAAAGTCATGGCAGTCAACAAGGTGACTAAGAAAGTCGGCTTTGATCTTAATAAAAAACTTTTAAAAGATATCCTCAAAGTATTCGGAGGAAGAATGAGAGTTCTCATCTCCGGCGGAGCCGCCATAGATCCGGCCATACTGCAGTTCTTCAACGATCTTGGATTTATCGCGGTACAGGGCTACGGACTCAGCGAGTGCGCTCCTATGGGAGCCCTCAATCCTGACCAGCACAAATATATGAGAAATGCTTCAGTAGGACACATTCTGCCGGGTATGGATGTCATGATCGACGATAAAGACGAAGAGGGCATAGGAGAAATATGCCTCAAGGGCGACAACGTGATGCTGGGATATTACAACATGCCTGAAGAGACCGCCAAAGTAATAAAGGACGGCTGGTTCCATACGGGAGACCAGGGTTATATTGACGACGAAAAATTCATATATATAACGGGCCGAAAGAAGAACGTTATCATCGCCTCCAACGGCAAGAACGTTTTCCCTGAAGAGCTGGAATATCTCCTTTCCAAGATTCGCTATGTATCGGAATCCATGGTTTGGGGAGCGGAAGAAAGGGGCGACATCGTCATAGTAGCCGCTATCAAGCCGGATATGGAGGAAGTCGAAGCTGTGCTCGGAAAAGACTGCGGCGACGAAGCCGTTAAAAAACTTCTCTGGGAAGAGGTTGACAAGATAAATGCAGAACTTCCTCTGTTCAAGAAGATAAGGAAGATCGCAGTCCGCCACGAAGAATTTGAAAAGAATACCAGCAAAAAGATCAAGAGATTCGTGGAGTCCAACAAGCAGATGTAGACTGCACCGGAGCGCGGCATAACCAAATAAAATAGATGATACGCGAGAAAGTGTTGCAAAACCATCGATGCATAGTTTTGCAACACTATTTTTAGTTTTCGTATGCTACCAGCGCAACGCATTTTCCCGTAGAATCACAAAGCTTTTTCTCCGCCTCGGAAATGATTTTCATATCCTGAGGCTTCAATTCAGCAAAAGATTTCTCCATTATTGTTCACCTCCCATCATATATTTTGCCGTTCATTATAAATATTATTAAATTTTCACAGAGAAATCGTTTAAACAAATTGAAAAAAAGCAAAATTTTATATATAATGTTGTGAGAAATGTAAATGATAAGTAATACGAACATAATTTACATGTTGCTATTTTTATATAATTAAATTTTGAAAAGGAGAAGAGAATGGGATTTGCGAATGAGGTAGGTATAGACTTAGGAACAGCCAACGTGTTGGTATATATAAAGGGTAAGGGAATAGTTCTCAACGAACCTTCCGTAGTAGCCATCAACAACGACACCGATGAGATTCTTGCCGTGGGCGAAGAGGCGAGGCAGATGCTGGGAAGAACCCCAGCCAATATAGTCGCGGTTAGACCTCTCAAAGACGGAGTTATTTCCGATTACGACATCACTGAGAGAATGTTGAAATATTTCATAAGGAAAACATGCGGAACAGGCAGGTTTTTCAAGCCTAGGATCATGGTATGCGTGCCGAGCGGAGTGACGGAAGTAGAAAAGAGAGCCGTGAGAGAAGCGGCGACCCAGGCTGGCGGCAAGGACGTTTATCTCATGGAAGAACCTGTAGCGGCAGCCATCGGAGCAGGCATAGACATAAGTAAGCCCGACGGCGTTATGGTCATAGATATAGGCGGCGGCACGACGGATATAGCGGTCATCTCCCTGGGAGGCATCGTAGCCAGTACTTCAGTCAAGATGGCAGGAGACAAGATCGACGAAGCCATAATCAAATACATGAGAAAGACTCATAAGCTCTATATCGGAGAAAGAACGGCAGAGGAGCTCAAAGTGAACATAGGAACGGCTTTTCCTAGAGACGAAGTGATGACTATGGAATGCAGAGGAAGAGACCTGGTTACAGGTCTGCCTAAGAGCGTGGACGTGACTTCTGAAGAGATGATGGAAGCCCTTGAGGAACCGCTCCATATAATCTGTGAAGCCGTTCATAACGTGCTGGAGAGAACTCCGCCTGAGCTTTCCGCTGATATAAGCAATTCGGGAATAATCGTGACAGGCGGCGGAGCTTTGCTCTACGGAATCGACAAGAGAATTGAAGATAGGACCGGAATCAAGGTGGTCATAGCAGAGGACCCTAAGTCCTGCGTTGCCATAGGAACAGGAAAGGCGCTGAACAGCCTGGACGTTCTTGAAACCAACGCGCTCAACAAAAGGGCGCCTTATCTGTAAAAAGTCCTGACTTGCGGCAAGCGTCCTTCGGGCAAGCGGAGGGCGCTGTTTCTTTTATGCAGGAAATCCGTCTATCATAGAGAATCCGACTATCGTATAGGAAATACATCTATTACAGGAAATTCAACTTATAAATATTGATTGCGAAATTCCCGCCATATCAAAAAATATACTCTTCAAAGGAAAATACGAAATGAAGCTTGAAATCATCGCAGCCACGGCTTTCGGCCTGGAAGCAGTCGTGAAGAGGGAGATAGAAGCCCTCGGCTACAGGATAATAAAATCAGAAGACGGCAAGATTACTTTTTCCGGAGATGAGAGGGCAGTGGTAAAGGCCAATCTCTGGCTCAGATCCGCCGACAGAGTGCTGATAAAGATGGCCGAGTTTGAGGCCCTGGAATTTGAAGAGCTGTTTCAGCAGGTAAAAGCGATTCCGTGGGAAGAGTGGATACCGCCGGACGGAAAATTCATCGTCAACGGCTCGTCGGTCAAATCCAAGCTTTCCAGCGTGCCGGCCTGCCAGTCGGTGGCAGAAAAAGCCATAGTCGAAAGACTGAGAGAAATATACGCCGTCGACTATTTTGAAAAATCAGGTGCGCTGTACGATATAAAGATTTCCCTTCTCAAGGACAGAGTGACCGTCACCCTAGACACTACAGGTCCCGGCCTGTTCAAGAGGGGCTATAAACAAAACGCGGTGACAGCGCCGATAAAAGAGACCATCGCCGCCGCGATGATACAGCTTTCTTTCTGGAACCCGGGCAGAGTGCTGGCAGACCCTTGCTGCGGCTCAGGAACCATACCCATAGAAGCGGCTCTCATAGGAAGAAACATAGCGCCCGGTCTCAACAGGACCTTTGCCGCTCAGGACTGGGAGGCCATAAAGCCGGAGCTGTGGAAAGAAGAGAGAAAAAAAGCTCTGGAAGCCATCGAATGGGATAAAGAGCTTGAAATATATGCCGGCGATATAGACAAAAAAGCAGTAGAAGCCGCCAGAGAGAACGCTATCGAGGCCGGAGTTGCGGACGATATAGTTTTCTGCGCAGGTGACGCCGCGAATTTCAGCTCGCAGAACAAGCAGGGAGGAATCATAATAACCAATCCGCCTTACGGCCAGAGGATAGGAGACAGAGATTCCATGGACAAGCTGTACGCGGGATTTTCATCATTCCTGAAGAAGAATCCTACGTGGTCAATGTTCGCTATCACCGCAGACAAGAGCGCCGAGCAGAAAATTTTCGGTCGCCCGGCGGACAGGAGAAGAAAGCTGTTCAATGGAAGAATGGAAGTATGCTATTATCAATACCACGGCATAAAGCCGACGGAGCCTGAAAACCATGGACATAAAGATAAATAGAGAAATAAAGACGCCGGTATATCTTCAGATAACCGCTGCTATAAAGCATCAGATAATGACATGCGCAGTTACATCAGGCAGTATACTGCCATCAGAGAGAGCCCTCGCCAAGATGCTCAGCATACACAGAAATACTGTGACAAAAGCCTACAGCGAACTGAAAGACCAGGGACTCATCGAGTCCTATCAGGGAATAGGATACAGAGTATGCAGCGGAATTCCTGAAGATAAAAAGGAAGACAAAAAAGAAGACAAGAAAACTGCTGACGGCCGCGGACGGAGCGGCAAGAAAGTGAACTGGCTCAACCAGATCAAGGACGAATACCTGGATATGACAGTCACCTTTGACGAGCTGTTTCAGAGGTTCAGCCGGCAGGACAAGATATCGCTGGGAAGCGGCATTGCGGCCACGGGAATATACGACAGAGAAAAGCTGTCGGCCCGGATATCGGAGATAGTCTCAGACGAGGGAAAAAAACAATATTTCTATACGCCGTATCAGGGCGACGAAGATTTGCGGAGGCAGATAGTTTCGTACTTGAGTACAAAGGGAATAAAGGCTACTACGCGGCAGATACAGATACTGACAGAAACCAACCAGGCGCTGGACTTTCTCATTACGCTGCTGGTAAAACCGGGCGATGTTGTCATAACAGAAGAGCCGGTTTCCCCTGACACATACAGAGCCATAGGACTGGCAGGCGGCAAGCTTGTGACGCTGCCCATGGGCGAGGACGGCATGGAGTGCGGCTATCTGGAGGAGACCATACAGAAATGGAAGCCAAGGCTGATATGTCTCAATTCCAGCTTTCACGACCCAACGGGACAGGTGCTTTCCGTAGAAAAACGCAGGGAAATACTGCGCATGTCAGAGAAATACAGGCTGCCGGTGATAGAATATGATGAAGCCTCTGAGCTGCATTACGATATTCCTTCGATATCGCCGATGAAAGTTTTCGACAGGCTGGAAAACGTCGTCTACATATATTCGTTCTCGCTGACCTTCGTGCCCGGCTTAAGTTTGGCTTTCATCGTGGCCAACGCCGATCTCATACGCAGGCTCAGCTATCTGGTTTCCGTGAGGCTGGTGGCCATGGACTGGGTGACCCAGAGACTTTTGGCTGAGTTCCTTGAAGAGGGCGTTTATTACAGGAAGCTTTCCGATTACAGAACAGAATACAAGAAAAAGCGCGATATAGTGTGCGCCAAGCTGGATGAGATGAAACCGTTGGGGATACGCTATTCCAAACCTAAGGGAGGAATATATGTATGGTGCAGACTGCCTGGGGGAGTCGACAGCAAAGAGCTTAATTCCAGGGCATACAGCAACGGCATAAGCATACTGCCCGGATATGTCTTTTATCCGTCGAAAAACGGCGGCCGGGAGTATATAAGGATAAACTTCTCTTACGAGACTCCGGAGAGAATCGCAGACGGCATGGAAATACTCAGAAAGTCGATAGAAGAGTGCATGAAAAAATGAGCCTAGTATCTATAGGCCCATTTTTTTATGAGGACCTGCACTATGCCGGCGATTGGAACAGCCAGCAGCATGCCGAGGATACCGCCGAAGTGTCCTAAAACCGTGAGGGAAATCAGCACGAAAAGCGGGTGCAGACCTATGGAATCACCCACGATCTTGGGATATATATAGTTGCTGTCCAGCTGCTGAACGAGAAAAAGCGCCAGCATCGCCAGGACGCCGCCCACCAGCCCTTTGGAGAAGAAGGCTACGAGAAAAGCCGGTATCATGCTGAAAAAAGGCCCGAAATAGGGGATTATATTTAAAAGCCCTCCGATAAGCCCTATGATGACGGAGAATTTTATTTTCAGCGCCGACAAGACAACTGATGAAAGCAGAGCCACGATGAGGCTGTCCACCAGCGCGCCCTTGATAAAAGTAGTCATTACGACGTTTATTTCATCGAGAATCTCGTTTATCTGGCCATGCGCTTTCTGCTTCAGCACCAAAGAAAGAAACTTCTGCCAGAGAGAAAGAAAAAACTCCTTGTCCTTTAGCAGATATATGCTGGCCACAAGACCGACGAAAAAGTTGACTATGCCGCCGACGAAAGCAGAAAGCGTCCGCACCAGCTTTTCCAGCGAAAAATGCTCCTCTATCCAGCCGGATATCATCGAGGCCGGGGCCAGATCGGCAGCGTCCATGCCGGCAGGGATGTATCTAGATATGAAATTTTTTATATCAGCAGACGCTGAGTCAAAATAGTTGTAGACCTGCTGCAATGTATGGTAAAATCCACCCTCAGGCAGCGCTCCGAGGATGAGTATGAGAAAAGCATAGACGATGAGAATGAGCAGAACAGCAGCCAGAGTATAAGACATGATTATGGCCGGTATCCGGCCCTTGGGACTTTCTTCCGTCAGCAGTTCCTGAGAACGCACGAAAAATTTTTTCCTCAGCCATTCCGTGGGGGCATTGAAAAGATAAGCCAGAACAAGCCCTATGATCAGTGGCGAAAAGGCTCTCAAAACAGCTGCTATGACTTGCCATATGCCGGCAAATATCTCCAGAAAAAAATTCTCCATATTGCTCATTCCTCCAAAGAATAGTATTATATAAACTGATAAAAAATATGAGGAAAGCTTATGAAAAGATGTGAACTGCTGATTCCGGCAGGAGGCAAAAAACAGTATATAGCAGCAGTTGAAAACGGCGCCGACGCGGTGTATGTCGGCGGCAAACTTTTTAACGCGCGCATAAACGCTGAAAATTTTTCCGATGATGAGCTGGAAAGGGCTGTGGACTACGGCCATGTCAGAAGCGTAAAGACTTATGTGACCATGAACACGCTGCTCGACGACGACCAACTTGCGCCTGCCCTCAAACAGGCGCAGCTGTACTGCAAGATGGGCGTCGACGGCATTATAATACAAGACTTGGGACTGGGACTCCTGATAAAGGAACATCTGCCGCAGCTTCCGCTGCATCTTTCTACCCAGGCAGGGGTATACGACGCGGAGGGAGTAAGGGCCGCGGCAAAGCTTGGCTATGAGAGAGTCGTCCTTGCCAGAGAGCTTTCCTTTGAGGAAATCAAAAAAGCCATCGCTACAGGCGTTGAAATTGAGACTTTCGTACACGGAGCCCTTTGCATGTGCTACTCGGGCCAATGCCAGCTGAGCCGAGTCATCGGCGGACGGTCAGGAAACAAAGGAGGCTGCGCTCAGCCGTGCAGGCTCCCGTACAAAGGCGCTAAAGAACCGTATCCGCTCAGCCCAAAGGATCTGTGTCTCATAGACGAGGTGGGAAAGCTGGCAGGAGCAGGCGTAGCTTCTTTGAAGGTGGAGGGGAGAATGAAATCACCTGAATATGTGGCCGTCGTCACGTCCATATACAGGAAATATCTCGACCTCTGGTACGATAAAGGAGATTATGAAGTAGATGAAGCGGACGCGGCGGCTCTCAAGCAGATTTTCAACAGAGGCGGATTTACCAAAGGATATTTTTACGGTGACCCCGACGGGGAACTGATGGCTTCCAAGCTCTCTAAAAACGCCGGAATTTTCATAGGTAATATTGAAAAGGACAGTGCAGGGCCGCTGGCGCTCGTCAGGCCGTCAGCGGAAGCGAGAGCCTACCAACCTGCCGGAATGTCAGCGGAAGAAAGAGCATCCCAATTTGCCGGACTTTCAAAAGGCGACTATATCGAAATAAGGGGACGTGAAATCTCCGGCAATCTGGTGACTTATGCCGAAAAGACAGCCTCCGGCTTTATCGAGATCGGTGACATCAAGGCCAAAGCATATAAGGGCGACATGGTCTATCGCCTGACGGCAGGAACTCTGATGGCGGAAGCCAGAAAGACTTTTGAAAACATAGATTTTGAAGAGGGAAAATATCTGAGAAAAGAACCTGTCGCCATAAAAGTAACGGCCGAAGCGGGGAAAGAACTTAGAGCCCAGGCTTTCTGCGGCTTGGCGGAGGCGGAGAAGAGCGGCGTCAAGCTTGAAAGGTCGGACAGCGGCTCGAGCTGCAGAGAAAACATCATAAAGCAGTTTTCCAAGACTGGCGGGACTCCTTTTAAAGCCAGCGAAATCACTGTGGAAGAGAGGGAACCGTGTTATGCGCCGATCTCAGCCATCAATGCGCTGCGCAGGGATCTTCTCAGGGAACTGGAGAAAAACATAAAGGAAAGCTATAAGAAAATATTGACCGGAGCGGATTCGGGATTAGCCGGAACAGCCCTGCCGGACAACGCTTCGGAGGACAGTATTTCAGATGAGAACTTTTCTGCCTGTGAAAAAATTTTTGAGGCTGTTTTTCTCGATGCAGATGATTTTCTGCAAAGCAACCTGAAAGCGCTGGTCAAAAAAATAAGACAAGCGTCCGGCTGTGATAGAAAGGTAAGGCTGCTGGTTCCGCTCGGAAGCTACGAGCTGTGCCGCAGAAGAGAAGAATCAGGATTTGAGATCGCACCTTATATAATGTCGATGAATAAAGGCGCCGGCGATGAATGGATCGAAGAAAATTTTGTGCGGCTTTCCAGGATTTTAAAAGATGAAAACAAGCCCATATATGTGGGTAATATCAGATGGATAAGGATCTTGGCCGAGGCGGGAGTGGAAGTGATTGGGGACAGCGGACTGAACGTCACCAATATCCATGCCGAAAGAGCCTGCCGTCTGCTGGGTGCGTCGGAATGCCGAGTTTCTCTGGAAAAGGAAGAAAGCGGCAGAGGAACGTTCCCGCTCATGATTTCGGAACATCGCTTTGACATGGAACAGCTCACCGACAGAAAAGGCGAAAAGTATCATCTGAAATTCGACAGTTCAAGCCATAAGACTCTGCTGCTGAAAGCAGACCCTTACATAGATTGGGCACAGATAGGAAAAAACTCTGCGGAGTCAGAGGGCGCTGTGAGGATATATATAGGAAAGAAGTTTTAAATAATTAAGAATTATCTCTTTTGCGGAAGAGATATATCGGCTATGCGAAAAAACTTCGGAAGGCAAAATCAGTCTGCCGTTTTTTTGCGCCCTGGAAAACATGAATGACATGATTCGAATAGATAAAAAAATAGTAAAAATTTTTTAAGCTTTTAATCTTCTTTTAATTTTTTCCAGTTAATATAAGGACATAAACAACAGATTCTTAATTATCAGGAGGAATAATATATGGAAAATAATAAGAAATATGAAGAAATGGAAACAATTGAAACAGCAGCGGAAGAGGCCGGAGCAGAAGAAATCAAACCGGAAGAAATTAAAGCAGAAGAAATCAGCCAGCCTGAAAAGAAGGCCAAGAAATTTTCCGCCAAGAAAAAAATCGGTCTGGCCGTTGTTGCAGCAGCCGTACTGGGGATTATCTCGCTGCTTGCCATGTCACTGATGAGTGTGGATTATATGGAGGCGCGCCAGAAAGTCCTCGCATATACAGGACCGAATTCGCAGATTATCAGTGAAGAAAGCGACAATGAATTTTTGTTCCTGAATGAATACTCCTTTGAAGTATCTTCAGACAGAGGATATTATGAAATTGAAGTGAACCCATTCGGAAAGATCACATCGGTAGAACACAGCAATCTGTGGAACTGATCAGAAGATACAAGCGGAGTAAAGCAGGATAAATAAGGAGAAAGTAAAATGAAGAAGATAAAAGTATTGATGATGTTGGCAGCAATTGCAGCCGTAGCCGCACTGAGCGGATGTTCGGCAGAAATACCTGTTTCAGATTCAGAAAACGCTTTGAATGGACAAGGCAGCTTGCAGCAGGAAAATCAGCAAAATCCAGGACAGCAATCTCAAACCGGCCAGTCAGAAGGCATTACTGCCGATGAAGCCAAAACCATAGCTTTGAGCCACGCTGGCATCGATTCCTCCGATGTAATGTTCATTCAAGCGCAGGAAGACCGGGACGACGGGCAGTCCGTATACGACGTGGAATTTTACGCGGGAAATCAGGAATACGATTACGAGATTTTAAAATCAACTGGAGATATCCTTTCCTATGATTATAATATAGAGGGATAT
Organism: uncultured Eubacteriales bacterium; assembly: GCA_900545135.1. GTDB lineage: Bacteria > Bacillota > Clostridia > Peptostreptococcales > Anaerovoracaceae > Fimisoma. Next base: position 38,955 of record UQXL01000025.1, read on the forward strand.
TCGCAGACTCAGGAAAGCGGAAAATCAGTTTCCATAGAAGAAACGAAGAAAAACATGCTGGCAAAAGTCAGCGGAGCCAGCGAACAGAACATACGGATCTGGGAGGAAAAGGACGACGGGCGCGTGACTTATAAAGGACAGATAATATACAGCGATACTGAGTACGACTTTGAGGTAGACGCTTCAACAGGACAGATACTCGAATGGAGTTCTGAAAGATTAGGTTACTAACGTATTCCGCGGAGCTGCCGCCAAACCGGTAAATACCGTCCATGCGGCAGTTCTTTGCATTGACAGAAGAGAATAACAATTTACGGTGACGGCGACTATATAGCAGGGAGTAAAGAACAGCCGCAAATCACTATGCAAAAATAATTTTAAAAAAAATAAAAAAAACGCTTGACAGAGATATGAAAGAGGTGGTAATATAACCAAGCTGCATGAAACAGCAGCAGGAAAAAGCACATCAAAAACAGAGTAGACAAGAGAGAAAAACTTGTAAAAAAAGTTAAAAAACTTGTTGACAAAGGTAAAGAGATGTGCTAAGATGTTAAATGTTCGACCACAAAGTCGAACGGCGGCAAAAAGCCGCAAGAACCTTGAAAACTTCATAGTATGGAAATTAAGTCAAAAAGACAAACCGCTGTGAGAAATCACAGACGAGTGGGTCAAAAGTACAATTTCTAAGAACAATAATTCTAGTAAGAATTAGCAAAGCGCGAAAGCGCGTTTGTCCTAGAAAAAGGATTTAAAGAGATGATAAAGCGAAAGCTTTAACATACAATGATATTTAAGAGTTTGATCCTGGCTCAGGATGAACGCTGGCGGCGTGCCTAACACATGCAAGTCGAGCGAGAAATATATTTATGAAGCTTCGGTAGATTAGATATATGGAAAGCGGCGGACGGGTGAGTAACGCGTAGGCAACCTGCCCCTTGCAGAGGGATAGCCATTGGAAACGATGATTAAAACCTCATAACACCAAAGAGTCACATGGCATTTTGGTCAAAGATTTATCGGCAAGGGATGGGCCTGCGTCTGATTAGCTGGTTGGTGGGGTAACGGCCTACCAAGGCGACGATCAGTAGCCGACCTGAGAGGGTGATCGGCCACATTGGAACTGAGACACGGTCCAAACTCCTACGGGAGGCAGCAGTGGGGAATATTGGGCAATGGGGGAAACCCTGACCCAGCAACGCCGCGTGAAGGAAGA
>UQXL01000026.1 GCA_900545135.1 uncultured Eubacteriales bacterium
AGATACTCCTAAAATTTACAACATTGCATCATTTTTATGTCTGCTTTGCCTGCGATATAGGCCGAAATGTTGTAGAATCTTTATAATTTTCAAAAATTCTACAACATTCTGCTTTGGCAGGTGGTTTTCATGCGGCAACGCCGATACAATCTAATATTGGGTTCATTGTAACACCAAAACGCTTTTCGGCATAGAGAAAAGGGTGCAGGCTAGATTGTTTCATTTTCCGCGTATGATAATATAAATTTTCGGAATGTAAATGATGCAGGGAGGCTGCATACAAGGAAGTGCACATGAGAAAAGGAGTCTTGAAAAAATGATAATCAATTGTATTTTTGTGGGGTTAGGAGGCTTTGCAGGCTCAGTTTTTAGATATTTGATAGGCTTGGTGCCACTATGCAAAAATAGTGAATTTCCGGTCAATACCTTGTTGATCAATGTAATTGGAGCCGTAATCATAGGAATGCTTGCTAAAGGAGCAGAATCATTTGAAAGCTTCAACCCTAATATGATGCTGTTCCTTAAAGTCGGTTTGTGCGGAGGCTTCACAACCTTTTAGACTTTTGCGCTGGAGTCGTTCGGGCTTTTGGAAACGGGGAAATTTCTTACATGCGGCATATATGTCGTGGCCAGCGTGTTTTTGTGCATTGCAGGAGTGGCAGCCGGTACGGTGATAGTAGGCCGGCTGGCCGGATAATTAGCAACGCGGCGATGAGCGGCCAAATGGTAGGTTTGCCGGATAATGAGAAACATAGGATTCAGAAATGGCCTGGTTGACTGATAAGTGACGCAATAGCTGAGCTATTAGGCGCAACTGGGTGCGTAAAGGAGAATCAGGGGTCGAGATATTGGCCACAACTGAGTGCGCAAAGGAGAATCAGCAGCCGGGATGTTGGCCGCGGCTGGGTGCGCAATGGGGAGTCAAGTCATAGCTATTGGCGCAGGTCTGCAGGTCTGGAGGACTTCTGGCCGGCTGGCCGGACGCGCCATGACTGGGCTGCTTGGAAAGCGGCAGCATGACAGCCAGGTCTTTTTGCAAACAAATACAGTATCTGGCAAGAAAAAGTTGAATTATTGCAGGGGCGAGTATATAATAAACAAGTACATAAAAAGTTAACTGCAAAATATCACATAAAAATGAGAGGAGCTTATTAGTAAATGAAGAGAGAAAACTTCCAGTCAAGGATTGGTTTTCTGCTGGTAAGTGCCGGTTGTGCCATAGGCATAGGAAACGTGTGGAAATTCCCTTACGTAGCAGGAGAAAACGGCGGAGGCGTATTCGTCCTTTTCTACCTGCTGTTCCTGCTTATCATGGGCGTACCGGTTCTGACCATGGAGCTGGCGGTTGGTCGTGCCAGCAGAAAGAGTGCAGTAAACGGATACAAGACTCTGGAAAAGCCGGGAAGCAAGTGGCATATCCACGGATGGTTCTGCATGCTCGGCTGTTACCTGCTGATGATGTATTACACGACGGTTTCCGGATGGATGACAGACTATTTCATCAAATTTGCTGCCGGGGATTTCCCGTCGGGAATGACCATGGATGAAGTCGGAGGAGTTTTTAACGACATGCTGGCCAATCCCGGTGAAATGGGAATATGGATGGCAGTTACCGTCATAATAGGATTCATAGTATGCAGCTTTGGTTTGCAGAAAGGCCTTGAGAGGATTTCTAAAATAATGATGGCGGCGCTCATAGTGCTGATCGTAGTTCTTGCTGTACATAGCGTCACTTTAGAAGGCGCGATGGAGGGCGTCAGGTTTTATCTCATGCCTGACTTCGAGAGGGCTGCTGAGGTAGGCATAGGTCAGGTTATGATGGCTGCCATGAATCAGTCGTTCTTTACCCTCAGCCTTGGTATCGGAGCCATGGAAATTTTCGGCGGATATATGAAGAAAGATCACACTCTGACCGGAGAAGCTGTCCGTATATGCGGTCTGGATACATTCGTTGCCGTGATGGCGGGAATGATAATTTTCCCTGCATGCTTTTCCTTTGGAGTACAGCCGGATTCAGGCCCGTCGCTTATCTTCGTCACGCTGCCTAACGTATTCGTGAATATGGCCGGAGGCAGAATTTGGGGGGCTCTGTTCTTCCTGTTCATGACATTTGCCAGCTTTACGACGGTCATTGCCGTGTTTGAAAATCTTCTGGCCAGCTGCATGGATAACTTCGGATGGAATCGTAAAAAGGCAGTTATCGCCAATCTTATCTTTGTGCTGATAGCCAGCCTGCCGTGCGTGCTTGGATACAACGTATGGAGCGATCTTTCTCTGATAGGAGGAAGAGACGTGCTCGACAGCGAGGACTTCCTGGTAAGCAATCTTCTGCTGCCTTTAGGTTCGCTCATATATCTGCTGTTCTGCGTCACCAAATGGGGCTGGGGCTTCGACAACTATCTTGAAGAGGCCAACACGGGAACTGGAATCAAAATGTCGAGGAAATTCAAATATTATTTCCAGATATTGCTTCCGGTGCTGATCGTGATAATTCTCGTGCAGGGACTGATATAACCGGCATGGTTTGGCTCAGGACGAGTCAGGCCAGGCTGGCTCGGCTCTAGGCCGAAGCAACGAATATCCGGCCGGTGCACAGTTTCGGTCAGCTATAACAGTTTGAAAAATAAAAAAGCGGAGACATGAGGGTTGAATGAGGTGAGCTGGAAAAATCCAACTTTTGGAGCCACCTCAGGATAAAGCCAACATGCTCTCCGCTTTTATGTTACATGTTCTCTGTTTTATGCTACATTTTCTTCACTTTTATGTTATCTGAATATATCCATCTTTTCGATGCGGTCGAAAGCCTCAGCCAGTTTATCGACTCCCACCGTACATGCTATCCTTATGTATCCCTCGCCGCAGTCGCCGAAAGCGCTGCCCGGCAGAGTTAAGACGTGGGCTTCCTTTAATATCCGGTCGGAAACTTCGGCAGAACTTAAACCGGTCTTTTTTATGTTGAAAAAGAGATAAAATGTACCCTTGGGACTGAGGACAGACATGTTAGGAATCTTGTTTATCCTCTCAGCTGCATAAAAAACTCTGCTCTTATATTCCTCCCTCATCGCAGGCTGTATCTCATGTCTGTGCTCCATGGCGTAGAGGGCGGCGCGCTGAGATACTGACGGGTAGGTGAACACCAGCTTTTCGCTTATCTGGCGAATCACGTTTACTATGTAGTCCGGCGCGATGATGTGGCCTATTCTCCAGCCTGTCATGGTGAAATCCTTGGAAAAACTGTTGATGACTATGGTCCTTTCCCTCATGCCAGCCACCTGAAGCATAGACATGAAAGGATTTTGGAAAGAATAGAGCGTATATATCTCATCTGAAATGACGATCAAGTCCTTTTCCCTGGCCACACGGGCGATGTTCTCCATCGTTTCCTTTGTAAAGCAGTTGCCGGTAGGGTTGTTAGGCGTGTTTATCACGATGGCCTTGGTTCGCTCCGTTATCAGCGCTTCGAGCCTTTCCACATTTATCTGAAAATCCTCTTCCTCCAGGGTATCCAAAACGACTGGAACGCCGCCGGCCAGCTGGATCTGCTGCGGATACTGAGTATAATAAGGGGCGTGGATGATCACCTCGTCGCCGGGGTCGAGGATGGCCTGCAGAGACAGATTCATTGCCAGGCAGGCACAGGAAACCATGATTTCCTCATCACTGACGGGAACGCTGAGAGCTTCCCTGTAGTAGTCTGCTATGGCGGCACGCAGCTCAGGGTCTCCACGGAAATCGGTGTATTTCGTATGACCGGCCAGAGCGTCCTCCATGGCGGCCTTTATTATCCTGCTGTCGGTCACAAGGTCGGGATCGCCCAGGCTTAAGTTTATGCAGTCGTCAAACTTTCTGGCAAGCTCGTAAGAGCTGCTCATGGCTGTGCTGTAGTCTTTCCAGAATCTCTTGGAGATAAATCTGTGTTTCATTTCGTCACCTCAATAAATTTAGTCAAGTAATCAGATTTAGTTTTTATGATATCACCATTTGCGGTAAATAGCAAATTTCATATTGAAAATACTCTGAAATATGTTTAAAATTATATAGTATGAAATTTTTCAAGAAAGGTATCTAGATATATATGCCAAAAACGTTAAGAGCAGTAGGAGCATGTCTTGTGACATCGACATTTTTCGGACTCAGCTTTATTTTCATTAAGATGTGCGTGACAGAAATACCATTGTTCACCATGCTCGCGTGGAGAAATATAATCGCGCTTATAGCCATGACCGTGTGTGTCATGACAGGAATACTGAAAGTCAATCTCAAAGGAAAAGACCTTAAACCGCTGCTGGTGCTGAGCCTCTTTCAGCCCATATTGTATTACATACTGGAAGCTTTGGGCGTAAAACTGACTACAGCCTCGGAAAGCGGCATAATCATCGCCTGTATCCCTATCATGACGATGATTTTCAGCATAATATTCCTTAAAGACAAGCCTACGAAACTTCAGAGCTTTTTCATGGTGCTGACAGTCGCAGGAGCCATTATAGTGGCCGGAATAGGCGGTCTTCAGACGTCGAGCAATTTGTTGGGATATTTCATACTCATACTGGCCGTATGCAGCGACGCGGCGTATTCCATAACTTCGCAGAAACTCAAGGACTTTACCAGCGCGGAAAAGACTTACGCCATGTGCATCACCGGAACGGTAGTTTTCACGGTCTGTGCTCTTGTAGACAGCGGAGTCAACGGAACTATGAAAGATCTGGTTACGCTGCCTTTTACCAATATGGGATTCCTGGCCTGCGTGCTGTATCTGGCCCTCGGCTGCAACATAATCGCTTTCCTCTGCTCCAATTATGCCATATCGATAATCGGAGCGACGAGAAGATCGGCGTTTGCCGCTGTTTCCACAGTAATAACAGTCGTCGCCGGAGTGTTTTATCTGCATGAGCCGTTTTCATGGCTCCAGGCGCTTGCCACCGTAATGATCCTGGCTGGAGCTACAGGCGTAAATTTCGCAGGCAGAAAAGACGGAGGAACCGAAAAGCTTCCTGACAAAAAATAGCGAAAACACGAGACAAAAGACAGTGAAAACTTGACAATACTTGAGTGAAAACTGTCTTTTATATTATTAAAGAAGGCTAAAGCTTAAGATTAGAGATGGTCAAAGCCTAAGCTTAAGCCCGGGACGGCCAGAGCTTAAGCTCAAATAAAAGTAAAAGGTTAAAATTTTTGGAGGAACCGAGATGACTCTTAAAGATTTAAAAATCGGCGAAACAGCCCGAATAGCTTCAGTCGGAGGCGAAGGCGCTCTGCGGCAGCATTTCCTTGATATGGGAGTGATCCCGGGAGCAAAGATCACGCTGATCAAATACGCGCCCATGGGAGACCCGATGGAATTCAGGATACACGGATACGAACTGACTCTCAGGGTGGCAGACGCCGAAAAGATAGAGATTTCAGAAGAACCGGAAACTGAGAAAAATGCCGGAATCGGCGATTTGATAAATAAGAAATATATCAGCAGTAAAAATAAAGCTCACCCGGGTCTGGGTGAAGGCGGAAAATATCACGTTAAAGCGGAGGAAAATCCCCTGCCTAAGGAAAAGGTCATAACCTTTGCTCTCGCAGGGAATCAGAACTGCGGCAAGACCACACTGTTCAACAGGCTGACCGGCTCCAACCAGCACGTGGGCAATTTCCCCGGCGTGACGGTGGACAAGAAGAGCGGCAGCATCAAGGGATATGACAAGACACTCATCACCGACCTGCCCGGGATATACTCCCTTTCCCCGTACAGCAGCGAAGAAATGGTGTCACGCCGTTTTGTCCTCGAGGAAAAACCTGACGGACTGATAAATATAGTCGACGCTACCAACATCGAGAGGAATCTCTACCTCACCATGCAGCTGATGGAACTGGACGTGCCGATGGTTCTGGCGCTCAACATGATGGACGAAGTCAGAGGCAACGGCGGCACGATACATATAAATGAAATGGAAGAAATGCTTGGCATTCCGGTCGTGCCGATTTCAGCGGCAAAGGGAGAGGGTATAGACGAGCTGGTCAGCCATGCGGTTCATGTGGCCCATTATCAGGAAAAGCCGGGCAGAAATGATTTCTGCGACAGAGACGAAAACGGCGGCGCCGTCCACAGATGTATCCACGGAATAATGCACCTCATTGAGGACCATGCCGCCAGTGCGGATATTCCTTTGCGTTTTGCGGCGAGCAAGCTCATAGAGGGCGACGAAACCGTAACCGCGGCCCTCGGCCTCAGCGACAATGAAATGGAAACCGTCGAGCACATCATTCTTCAGATGGAACAGGAGAGAGGCCTTGACAGGGCCGCTGCCATCGCCGATATGAGATTTTCTTTCATAGAGAAGCTGGCGGAAGCGACAGTCGTCAAGCCAAGGGAGAGCAAGGAACACGAGAGAAGCCGCAGGATAGATGAAATCCTGACTGGCAAATACACTGCGATTCCAAGCTTCATAGGTATAATGGCCCTTGTATTCTGGCTGACGTTCAACGTGATAGGAGCGTGGCTGCAGGAACTGATGGAAGCCGGAATAGACCAGCTGACGAGAGCCTTGGACATTTTCCTCTATGACATAGAAATCAATCCTGTGATACATTCGCTGATTATAGATGGAATATTTGCCGGCGTGGGCAGCGTCCTCAGCTTCATACCCCTTATAGTCATCCTGTTCTTCTTTCTTTCACTGCTGGAGGACAGCGGCTATATGGCCAGGGTCGCCTTTGTCATGGATAAGCTCCTGAGAAAGATCGGACTTTCGGGAAGAAGCATAGTGCCTATGCTCATAGGCTTCGGCTGTACCGTTCCGGGAGTCATGGCCAGCCGCACGCTGCCGTCGGAAAGAGACCGCAAGATGACCATAATCCTTACGCCGTTTATGAGCTGCACGGCCAAACTGCCGATTTACAGCTTCTTTACGTCGGTATTTTTCCCGGGACATGGGGCCGTAGTGATGATTTCACTTTATCTGCTGGGAATATTGACGGGAATCCTGTGCGCGCTTCTTTCAAAGAACACGCTGTTCAAGGGAGAGGCGGTCCCTTTCGTCATGGAACTGCCCAACTACAGGCTTCCCGGAGCAAAGAACGTGGCTAGACTTTTGTGGGACAAGGCGAAAGACTTCATACAGAGAGCTTTCACTGTAATTTTCATAGCCTCCATTATCATCTGGTTATTAAAGACCTTTGATTTCAGCTTCAATATAGTCAGCGACTCGAAGGACAGCATGCTGGCAGTGATAGCCGGTTTCATAGCTCCGGTGTTTACTCCTTTGGGCTTCGGAAACTGGCGCATCTCGACCGCGCTTATCGCCGGTTTCATGGCGAAGGAAAGCGTCGTTTCGACGTTGTCGGTACTGTTCGGCGGTACGGAAAGCCTGCTGGCTACGCTGACTCCGCTCACGGCGGCTTCTCTGCTGGTCTTCTGCCTGCTGTACACGCCTTGTGTGGCGGCCATCGCCTCGATAAAGCGAGAGCTGGGCGGCAAGTGGGCGCTGGGTATCGTCGTGTGGCAGTGCGCCATCGCCTGGGCTGCGGCCTTTGTCGTGCGTATCATAGGAACGGCTATGGGATTTTAGATTTTGATATAAATGTTGTGAAAAATCGGGATACAGATGTATCCCGATTTTTTTATGGCTGCGCCCGGCGGCGAGACTGGCCTTGCGGTGGACAGCCCTGGGCTGATCAAAAGCAGGTCAATATATTACGTGATCGATAAAAAACAATAGAAAAACCGCGCCAAAAACAGTATAATGACAATTAGCAGAAAGTATATAAAAAAGATATGGAGGGTGGATATGGCAGTATTGATAAACGGACGCGACCTGACCATTGAAGAGGTCATCCGCGTATGCCGCGAAGATGAAGAGGTAAAACTCGCAGAAGAAGCCGTTGCAGCGGTAAATAAAGCCCGGGCTTATATCGAAAAAAAGCTTAAAGAAAAAGCCGTGATATACGGACTTACGACAGGCTTCGGCAAGTTTTCCAACGTGGTGATTTCACCGGAAGAGACGGAAAAACTGCAGAGAAATCTGATAATAAGCCACACATGTACCATGGGGAACCATTATCCCAGACATTACGTCAGGGCAGCCATGCTGCTGCGCTGCAACGCCCTCGCCAGAGGTAACTCAGGCATCAGACTTGAAACGCTGCAGACGCTGATAGACATGATAAATAAAGGCGTCCATCCGGTAATACCGGAGAAAGGCTCTCTGGGAGCATCCGGAGATCTGGCACCTCTTTCACATATAGCTCTTGGCTTGATAGGCGAGGGAGAAGTAGAATATAAAGGGCAGATCATGCCGGCGGCCGAAGCGATGAAAAAAGCTGGAATACGCCCTGTGACACTTGCATCCAAGGAAGGTCTCGCACTCAACAACGGAACCCAGATGATGACAGCCATAGGACTGAACGTAGTCTGGGACGCGATGAAGCTTCAAAAAGTAGCCGACATAGCCTGCGCCCTTACCGATGAAGCACTGCATGCCATAAAGAAAGCCTACGACCCTAAGATACAAGAACTCAGAGGCCACCAGGGCCAGAAAGATTCGGCGGAAAATCTCAGAACACTGCTTGAAGGTTCGGCCAACGCCCTTCCTCTGCAGCCGTCAAAAGTCCAGGACGCTTATGCCCTAAGATGCGTTCCTCAGATACACGGCGCGTCGAGAGACGCGATAAAATACGCATACGATATGGTTTCCAGGGAAATAAATGCCGTGACGGACAATCCGCTGGTTTTTCCGGACGAAGACGAAGTCATCAGCGGCGGAAACTTCCACGGACAGCCCATGGCGCTGACCTTCGACTTTTTAAAGATAGCCGTTTCGGAGTTTGCCAGCGTTTCTGAGAGAAGAACCGAGAGGCTGGTCAATCCTGCGCTTTCCGAGGGTCTGCCGGCGTTCCTGACAAAATACGGCGGAGTTTGCTCCGGGTTTATGATCGCTCAGTATGCGGCCGCTTCCATGGTTTCTGAGAACAAGGTATACGACCATCCTGCCTCGGTGGACTCGATTCCGTCGTCGGCCAACCAGGAAGACCACGTTTCCATGGGAACCACTTCCGCCAGAACCGCGGCCATGGTTTTGGACAACGCGCAGAAAGTTATAGGAATAGAAATTGCCGTTGCAGCACAGGCTATCTGGCTCAGACAGGAAATGGGCGAAGCAGGAATTGATAACCTGGCTCCGGCCACCAGGGCGGCCTATGATTATATCAGAAAAGTTTCCGCCCCTGTGGAGGAAGATATAATAATGCACGGCGAGCTGGCAAAGTTCGATGAGATGATCAAAGACGGAAAACTGCTTGAAGCGGTTGAAAAGGTAGTGTCTTTAAAATAGAAGTTTAGAGGGAGGTCAATAAAATGTTGGATAATAAAGCTATAGAATCAGCCATGACGATAAGGCTGGACAATGAATATCCCGAGTATCCGGAGTTTGCGGAGGGCATAAGGAGAGCTCCCGACAGAGGATTTCGCCTGACAAAGGAGCAGACGAAGATAGCTCTCAAGAATGCCCTGAGATACGTTCCCGAAGAGCTTCACGAAAAGTTGGCTCCTGAATTTATGGAGGAGCTGACTTCCAGAGGAAGAATATATGCCTACAGATACAGACCGGCCGGAAAGATATACGGAAAGCCGATAGACCAGTACAAGGGCAAGTGTCTCGCAGGCAAGGCTTTTCAGGTCATGATAGACAACAATCTGGACTTCGACGTGGCGCTCTACCCTTACGAGCTGGTTACGTACGGAGAGACAGGCCAGGTGTGCCAGAACTGGCTGCAGTACAGAATGATAAAAAAATACCTGGAGGAACTGACCGAAGAACAGACACTGGTCGTAGAGTCGGGACATCCGCTGGGATTGTTCCCATCTAAGCCGGAGGCTCCGAGAGTGGTGATCACCAACTCCATGATGGTGGGCATGTATGACAACCTGGACGACTGGGAAATAGCCGAAGAAATGGGCGTGGCCAACTACGGACAGATGACGGCCGGAGGCTGGATGTACATAGGGCCGCAGGGCATAGTCCACGGAACTTTCAACACGATTTTGAACGCAGGAAGAAAATATCTCGGCGTTGCGGAACAGGGCGACCTTACAGGCCATACTTTTGTTTCCTCAGGTCTCGGCGGCATGAGCGGCGCACAGCCTAAGGCGGCCAACATAGCCAGAGCAGTGGGAATCTTTGCCGAAGTTGACATTTCAAGGATAGAGACCAGACATGCTCAAGGCTGGGTCGACGTGGTGATGGACGATCTGGACGAGGTTTTCACCCTGGCCTCGAAAAAATTAGAAGCAAAGGAAAGTATTTCCATAGCTTATCACGGCAACATCGTCGATCTGCTGGAAGCGGCAGTGGAAAAGGATTTCCGCATAGACCTGCTTTCTGACCAGACTTCATGTCACAATGTGTATAACGGAGGCTACTGCCCGGCAGGCATGACATTTGATGAGAGAACCAAGCTGCTCCACGAGGACAGAGACCTGTTCCGAAAAGAAGTAGACAAGACGCTCCACAGACATTACAAAGCCATCAAGGCTCTGACCGAAAAAGGAACGTATTTCTTCGACTACGGCAACTCTTTCATGAAAGCCATGTACGACGCCGGAATCAAAGAAATTTCAAAGAACGGATACGATGACAAAGACGGCTTCATCTGGCCGTCCTACGTTGAGGATATAATGGGGCCGATACTGTTCGATTACGGATACGGACCTTTCAGATGGGTTTGCCTTTCGGGAAAACCAGAGGATCTGGACGCTACTGACAAAGCTGCTATGGACTGCATAGATCCTAGCCGCAGAGCTCAGGACAGGGACAACTGGGTTTGGATAAGAGATGCCAAGGCCAACAAGCTGGTGGTGGGAACTCAGGCACGAATCCTCTATCAGGACGCTGAGGGCAGAACGAGGATAGCCCTCAAATTCAACGAGCTGGTGAGAGAGGGAAAGATAGGGCCTGTGATGATGGGAAGAGACCACCACGATGTTTCAGGAACAGATTCGCCTTTCAGAGAAACTTCCAACATAAAGGACGGTTCCAACGTGATGGCCGACATGGCCGTACAGTGCTTCGCAGGAAACGCTGCCAGAGGCATGTCTCTGTGCGCTCTGCATAACGGCGGAGGCGTAGGCATAGGAAAAGCTATAAACGGTGGCTTCGGTCTGCTGCTTGACGGCAGCGAGAGAACCGACGAGATAATCAAGTCGGCTATGATGTGGGACGTAATGGGCGGCGTAGCCAGAAGAAACTGGGCTAGAAACGAAAACGCCCTTTCAACGGCGGCCGAATATAACAAGAATTATGCCGGAAAAGGCCACATAACGATACCGTTCATTGCCGACGACGCTTTAGTCGAGGCAGCCGTTGAAAAGTTCGTAAAATAGGTAAGTTCGTAAAATAGACAGGCGGCCGCGCAGCAGACTCAGTAGCCGCCTGCAGCCGCTGGTTCGGCGGCAGCCTACGCGCCGAGAACCCAGCAGCCGGAGGAGAAAGGATTCAAAAATATGATATACACTCCGCTTACGATGAAAGCGATGAAGCTTGCATATGACGCACACCACGGCCAGAAAGACAAAGGAGGCGTTCCTTACGTGTTTCACCCGTTTCACCTTGCCGAGCAGATGGATGATGAAATATCCGTATGCGTCGCGCTTCTTCACGACGTTGCGGAGGATACCGACATAACGCTGAAACAGCTGGCGGAAGAATTTCCGCCTGAGATAATTGAACCTCTCAGTCTTCTCACCCACAGTAAAGATATGGATTATTTTGATTACGTGAGAAATCTTAAGTCAGACCCGACAGCAAGAAAAGTCAAGCTGGCTGATATGGCTCACAACTCCGACGAGACGAGGCTTTCCGGCGTTTCAGACGGCGTACCGGCCGTGACAGATGAGCAAAAGCTCAGGTTGAGGGAGAAATATAAAAAGGCGCGGGAAATACTGCTGGAGGGGTAACCGTTTTCGCTTGTTTGTCCACCCGGCACACATCCGGCTGCCGAAGACCGTTTTACAACTCTGACCGATGCAAAAATAAAAACCACACAGGAGGCACAAAATGTCAAGCTTACTGATAAAAAATATAGGGCTGCTGCAGACTCCTGCAGGCAGTTTCAGTCACAGGGGAAAAGCGCAGGGAGAAAACCTTAAACTTAAAGACGCGGCTATCCTCATAAAAGATGGAATCATACAAGCCATAACGGACGGCGGCAAATTGCCGTGCTCCCCTGCAGAAGCCGACATGGTTTTCGACGCGGAGGGGAAGCTGGCAACGCCGGGACTGGTCGACGGCCATACCCACATGGTTTTCGGAGGATACAGGCAGAATGAGATTCCCCTCAAGCTCAAAGGCGCCGGATATCTGGACATTTTGAGAGCAGGCGGCGGTATCATGGACACGGTGAGAAAGACCAGAGAAGCGTCCTTTGGAGAGCTTTACGATAAGACACAAGGCTTTCTCGATGAAATGATGTGCCTCGGAGTCACCACATGCGAGGCCAAAAGCGGTTACGGCCTTGACCTCGAGACAGAAGTGAAGATGCTTGAAGTAATCAAGAAACTCAACGAAGATCACCCGATGGATATAGCGGCCACTTTCATGCCGGCTCATGCCGTAGAGGACAAGTGGAAAGGCCGGGAGGAAGAATATATCCGCCTGTGCTGTGACGAGATGATGCCTTACGCCAAGGAACACGATCTGGCTCAGTTCTGCGACATATTTACGGAAGATTCGGTTTTCAACGCAGAACAAAGCGAAGCATACATGAAGAAAGCCAGGGAGCTGGGCTTCGGTCTAAAGATACATGCCGACGAGATCGAGGCCATCGGCGGTTCCGTTCTGGCAGGAAAGATGAAAGCTGCTTCGGCTGAACATCTGATAGTCATAGACGATGCAGGGCTTGCCGCTCTGGCAGAAGGCGGCGTGACGGCCATGTGTCTGCCGGCCACATCCTTTTACCTGGGAGCCAGCTTCGCTCCTGCAAGGAGAATGATAGATGAGTTTGAAATTCCTGTAGCCATGGCTTCTGACTTTAACCCCGGCTCGTGTCCGTCCCTCAACATGCAGCTGGTGATGAACCTCGGCTATCTCAGATACAGGATGACTCCGGAAGAGATTTTGACCGCCGTGACCATCAATCCGGCCTGCGCCATAGGCAAAGGAGATGAGGTAGGAACGCTGGAGGAGGGAAAACAGGGAGACCTGGTGATATGGGACGCTCCTGATATAGAAATGCTCTGCTACCGTTTCGGCTCCAACCTCGCCGCGCAGACTGTAAAGAAAGGAATCTTAGTATAATATGAAATTGATTGAAATGAATTTAAGAGATTATCTTGACGTTTTAAAATCAGAAGCGCCGGCGCCGGGAGGCGGCTCTGTCAGCGCTCTTTCGGGCGCCCAGGGAGCGGCTCTTGTTTCCATGGTATGCGAGCTGACCATTCCAAAGGAAAGATACGCCGAATTCAAAGAACTCTGTCAAAGCGTCAGGGAAGAAATCTTAGAAATATATGAAAGATTGACGCTCAGCATAGACGAGGATACGGAGGCTTTCAGCAAAGTATCGGCGGCGATGAAGCTGCCTAAAGAAAGCGATGAGGAAAAAGCCGTCAGAAGCCAGGTCATTCAGGAAGCCACCGTTACGGCCACAGAAGTTCCCTATAAAGTCATGGAACTCTGTCTTGCAGGACTTGAGACGACGGCTAGGATAGTCGGCAGATCAAATCCCAACGCCGCCTCGGACCTGGGGGTTGCAGCCCTCAACCTGCTGGCGGGAGTCAAGGGCGCGTACTTAAATGTGATGATAAACCTGCCTTCGCTCAAAGGCGAGGGCGTTAAAGAACGATTTGCCGACGCCGGGGAAATCGTAGAAACGGCGCAAGCTATTGCGGAAAAAATTTACGCTGAGGTCGCGGCCTCGCTGTAATATAAAGCATTATGACCTAAATTCACGGACTCATCGTAATGCGAATAAAAATCAAAGGAGAAGAGAAATGGCGCAGATAATAGAGAGTATCCCGAATATTTCCGAGGGAAAAAACAAAGAAGTCATCGAAGCCTGCGTAGATCAGATAAGGACTACGGCCGGCTGCACGCTGCTCAACTATTCGTCAGACCCCAACCATAACAGAACGGTCATAACCTATATAGGAGATGCTAAGGGAGTGGAAGAAGCCAGCGTCAAACTGGCGAAGAAAGCAGTTGAGCTCATCGACCTGACAAAACACAAGGGCGAGCATCCGAGGATGGGATGCGTGGACGTGATGCCGTTCGTGCCCATAAAGGACGCGGACAACGAAGATTGTATAGAGCTTTCAAAGATAGTCGGAAAGAGGATCGCAGAAGAAGCGGACTTGCCGGTATTTCTCTATGAAATGTCTGCGCAGAAAGAAGAGAGGAAAAATCTCGCCTCTATAAGAAAAGGTCAGTTCGAGGGAATGGCTGAAAAAGTCACATCTCCCGGCTGGGAACCCGATTTCGGCGGCGCACGGATCCATCCGACCGGCGGAGTGGTGGCGGTAGGAGCCAGACCTCCGCTTGTGGCATACAATCTCAACCTAAGCACTTCCGACGTTGAGATAGCCAAGAAAATCGCCAAGATAATAAGGGAAAAAGACGGCGGTCTCAATAACGTTAAAGCCATGGGATTCATGCTTGAGGACAGGAATATAGCGCAGGTTTCGATAAATATGACTGATTTCAGAGTCACACCCCTTTACAGAGTTACCGAGCTGGTCAAGGCTGAGGCGAAGAGATACGGAGTTACGGTAACGGGCTCCGAGATAGTCGGCCTCTGCCCGATGAAAGCGCTTATCGACAGCGCCGAGTATTACCTGCAGATTGAAGACTTCGACTTTGAGAAGCAGGTGCTGGAAAACTATATAATATAAAATCTGAGGTGTTTTGGAGAAAACTTTATGAGTGAAAAAAAGGCAAAATCCGGGAAGAAACAATATTATACGGCGCTGATGCTGATATGCATAATCGTATTTCTCTTCGCGCTGTATAAAGTCGTCAGTATACTGATGGATTACAAGAAGATAGACGACTATTACGAAAAGGCCAACGAAGACTTTGTGGAGAAAGACGACGGAGAACTGATAGCCGTGGATTTTCAGAAGCTGAGGGAAATCAACGAGGACGTTGTGGGCTGGATATATATCGCCGGTACCGATATCAGCTATCCTATACTGCAGGGTTCGACAAATGATTTTTATTTGTTCAGGGATTATGAAAAGAATTATCTGGTGGCAGGAAGCATATTTCTCGACGCGGCCAATGCCGGCGACTTCAGCGACAGCCACACCATAGTCTACGGACATAATATGCACAACGGGGCGATGTTCGGCACGCTGGACAAGTTTATGGAAGAGGAATACAAGGACGAGCACACGTATATAAATATTCTGACGCCGGATGGGATATGGCACAAATATGAAATCTTTTCTTCGTATATAGCCGGCATAGACGACGGTACTTTTACAGTCTTTGCTGAAAATCAGCAAGCGTATGACGATTATCTGGATCTGGCAAGGGAAAAAAACCTGTACAGCAGCGCAAGCTTTCCGGAAAATGGCGAAAAGATACTCACCCTTTCCACCTGTACCGAAGACAGCGACGATTACAAGAGATACGTGATCCATGCCAAATATATAGGCCCTGTGGATAAGATAGGGCAGAGCGGCGGTCAGGAAAGCGGCCAGGACAGTGGGCAGAGCGGCGGTCAGGACGGCGAGACAAACGAATAAAATAATAAAGAAAACACGCACCCTTACGGATGCGTGTTTTCTGAAAGTGTGTGTGTATTCAATAAAAGAAAGAAAGTTTTCTAAGTTAATAGTAAACGACTTTCGTATTACTACTTATAATATTACTACTGATAAGTAGAAAAGTCAACAAATTCCCAAGAAATTTTATCACCATCTTTTAAAATTTGTTCATCGGCGCCGACCATGACAGTTTCGCCGTTGATGGTGTATACCCATCCGGTATTGTCAGAATAGTCGCCGTCACTTATTCCTAGCAGGCCTGTGATGTATCCTCCGGCAGAATCTATCTCTATGTCAAGCTCGTTGGCTACGCAGTATATCTGAGTAGCTTCGAGGACAGAAGTGCCTTCCTCGACTATAAATTCCGCGTTTTCTATAGGCTCGAAGTTTTCCACTTCTACCTGATCGTTTTCGCTGTCGGAAAAAGAGATGGTCACGTTGATGGGATTGGTGATTTCTGAGGAGTCATCATCATCCTTTTTCTCCGAACATGAGAACAGCGCAAGAGAAAGAACAAAAACACATATCAAAGATAAAAACTTTTTCATTTCAACCTCCTATTTATAAACAAAACTACTGACTTATTATGCATCTGCATTAGATCGCTGATAAACGATTTTACCGTTGAATACTGTCATGACAGCTTTTTCAGACGGCAGACCGCAGTCCGTATCTTCATAAGGATCGGATTCAAACACAGCGATATCAGCGATTTTCCCCGGCTCTATGCTGCCTGCGGCATCGGCGCAGCCCGCTATAAAAGCAGCATTTTGCCACGCATGATCTTTGAAGTCCTGAGATATTTCGTATACGCTGTCGTGCCACATGAGCTCTTTCTTTATTTCATCGGAAAGACTGCAGGACGACTCCACCGCGATCATATTTTTATAGCCCTTGCCACGGACGTGTTCGGCTGCCAGATAAGCTTTTTCCAAGTCTGCCTGATCGCCCGCTCTGAAATATATGCCAAAATTTTTATCGGCGACCTCTTCTAAGATAGTATTCAGCGATTGCTGGGAAAAGTCCATCGGACATCTTTCGTGATCCAGACTGACGAGCAGAAGATTGGCGTTGATGAACCCTTCCATCTCGTTACAGTTGGTCTTCATCTGCATCAGCCGGTGCATCAGACCCTTAGGCAAAAGCGGTCTGTTTAAAAAATATGAGCTGAAAAATCTCTGGTACATCATCTCTTCGTTGTAGAGACTTATGAGAGCGTCCTGATATAGAGATTCAAAGTAATCCGGCGCGCCGAGGCTCATGCTGGACGTTATGCCTCTTTCGATGTTGGCGGAAAGCTGCCGCGAGACGTTCTGCTCCACCTCTTCAAAGTCGAAAGGTACAAAAAGGTTGAGGATATAAGGGGTGGTTATATACTTAACCATTTCCTCTTCCGCCGTCTGGGTGATGATTTCTCCGGCCTGCGAATTGAAAGCGCATGAAATATTGTTTTCACACAGCAGCACCACAGGCTTTTCCCGGCAGGAAACGTCAAGCAATCTGGACATGGCTTCATTGTCGTTTTGGAGCTCTTCACCGAAGACTCCTTCGTTGTATCCGAAGCCGAATATCATTTCATCTTCTTCGTGGGCCTCGTTCCATGATTTTATCAGGGAAAGCAGTCCGTCCTTGTCCGTACAGCCGCTCAAGTCTAAATATTTTCCATGGAAGGCTTTGAGGACGGGCTCCTGCCACAGGGAAATAAATCCGGGTGCGGCGTAATTGCCTTTAAGGTCTATAATTTCAGTATCGCCGTTTATAAAGGTTTCAATACTGTCCAAGTCTCCTACGGCTATGATTTTGCCGTCTTTGCACGCGACGGCCTCCGCCTCAGGCATATCAGCGTTTTGAGTTATTATTCTGCCGTTTTTAAGAACCAGATCTGCGGCGATATTTTTCTTAAAAAGTCCGAATGCCATATTATCCTCCATGTTGATATCAAAAATATATTACCATAAAAAAATGTAATATGATATACTTAAATTTATATAAAGGAGAGAAACTTCATGTATCACGTTGAAATTTTTGAAAAAGAAATCAAGACAGAAGACTATGTGAGAGATTACGTCAACGTCGGCGAATTCATCAAGTACTGCATGGAATGTCCCAATTACGGGACTGTATGGTCCTGCCCGCCCTTTGATTTCGACGCCGAAAGCTACTGGAAGAATTTTTCTTCCCTCTATCTGACGGCGAGAAGGATCATCTTTGACGGAGAAACGGATATGTACAGAGGCATTGAAATAATGCACGAAGTCAAGGGCGATATGAGCCGCCAGCTTTATGAAATGGAAGCACAAAATCCCGGTTCAGTCAGTCTCAGCGCAGGCAGCTGTAGCATGTGCAAAAAAGAGGGATTTGCAGGCTGCACCCGTTCGGAGGGCAAGCCGTGCAGGCATCCTGAACTCATGCGTTATTCCATCGAGGCCATCGGCGGCAACGTAGGCTTAACTGTAAGCAAACTTATGGGAATAGAGCTGGAATGGGTTACGGAAGGGAAGCTTCCGTCATATTTTGTACTTGTAGGAGGACTTCTGAAAAAGTAACAGGAGCTTGTTTTAAAATATATGACAGAAAGAAGGGATTTTCTTGAACGGCATTTTGCACGGCGCAATGTCACAGGATGAGAAATATCAGATGATGACGGAAACTCCCATCCCCAAGCTTATCGGACGTCTGGCGGTTCCAACTATTATAAGCATGTTGGTAACTTCCTTTTATAATATGGCCGATACTTTTTTTGTCGGAAAAATAGATACCAGCGCTACGGCGGCGGTGGGCATAGTTTTCCCCGTCATGGCGATAATCCAGGCTCTGGGATTTTTCTGCGGTCATGGATCAGGAAACTCCATCTCCAGGAAGCTTGGTTCAAAGGATACCAGGTCTGCGGAGCAGCTGGCCGCTACGGGGTTTTTCTGTGCGATGATACTGGGGGCGCTGATAATGGCGCTGGGACTGATATTCTTAAACCCGCTTTCCCTGTTGCTTGGCTCGACGGAAACGATTCTGCCATATACGAGGGATTACTTGGGAATAATCCTCATAGGAGCGCCGTACATGACGGCTCAGATGGTGCTCAACAACCAGATGAGGTATCAGGGAAATGCTTTTTTTTCGATGATAGGCGTTACGTCAGGAGCGGTTTTGAATATAGCTCTCGATCCGCTGTTCATATTTGTACTTGATATGGGAATATCGGGGGCGGCGATAGCCACCGTTCTGAGTCAGCTTGTGAGCTTTGTCCTGCTTCTTGCTGGCATAAAGATTTCCAACTGCATACCTATACGGTTGAGAAACGTGAAATTCTCCATCCCGCGCCTGAGAGAAATAGTGGGAGGCGGCCTGCCTTCGCTGTTCCGTCAGGGCCTTGGCAGTCTGGCAACGGTCACGTTAAACGTGGCAGCAAATCCTTACGGCGACGCGGCCATAGCTGCCATGTCGGTTGTCACTCGAATAACCATGTTCGCAGGCTCCGCCGTGATTGGCTTCGGTCAGGGATTTCAACCGGTGTGCGGTTTCAACTACGGCGCGAAAAAATTTGATCGGGTCAGGGAGGCGTTCTGGTTCTGCGTCAAGTTTTCCACTGTATTTTTGATCGTGATTTCTGTTTTGGGAGCGGTATTTTCGGGCGATCTGGTAGGAGTGTTCCGCAAAGATGAGGCGGTCATAGAGATCGGACAGGTGGCCCTGCGATTTCAATGTGTGACTTTTGCGCTGACAGGATGGATCATTTTAAACAATATGATGATGCAGACCATAGGAAAGACTTTTTACGCGACTATTCTGGCGGCTTCGCGTCAGGGTCTGTGCTTTATCCCTGCGCTGCTGATATTGCCGAAATTTTTCGGTCTGGCAGGTATTCAGGCGGCTCAGGCGGCGGCCGATCTGTGCACGTTTGTTATAACCACAGTGATTTATTCGGCAGTGATGAAGCATATAGAGAGCGAGACGTTTAAGCACGAGGCTGTGTCACGGCTTATGGGGAAAACGGCTGAGGCCGGCCGGGGCATGGCTGACTCAGGGGAGGCCGGCCGAAGTATGGCTGGCATAGGGGAGGCCGGCCGGGCGACAGATAGCTTCGCGGAGCCGCCGCCCGCCCAGAAGTAATTTCAGATAATATAAAAAAAGAGTGTCCCGAGGTATGAAATACTTCCTTGAGTTGCAGCAAGTTTACAGGAAGTTGGATGTTGAAGGAACACTCTTTTTTTCAAAGTTAAGCGCTGTGATCTATTTTACATAGACCTTCGGCAGCCTTTGTCCGAAAGCGCAGACTATTTCATAGCTTATGGTGCCGGTGGCTTTGGCGATGTCGTCGGCCAGGATGGTGTTTTTGCCGTCAGTTCCCATGACGATGACCTCATCTCCTACTTTAACGTCCGGAACGTCGGTAACGTCGACCATGCACTGATCCATGCATATATTTCCGGCGATAGGTGCGACGCAGCCGTTGACCAGAACTTTTGCCTGCTGTGAATAAGGTCTCGGATAACCGTCAGCATAACCTAGGGCCAGCGTCGCTATCTTGCTCGGCCTTTCGGCGATGAACTTTCTGCCATAACCGACGGAAAAGCCAGTCGGGACATCTTTCAGATGAACGATATTGGCCTTTACAGACATTACAGGCTTGATGGCCAGTCTGTTTATATCTACCTCGTCCGACGGATAGCATCCATAGAGAATGATTCCCGGGCGGCAAGCGTCAAAATGAATTGCCGGAAGCTCCATTATGGACGCGCTGTTGGCCAGAGTCCTCATAGGGATCTCTATTCCGGCGGCAGTGACTGCCTGATAGAATTTGTTGTATTTTGTCTCCTGCTGGTGGGAGAAAGTCTTGTCCGCAGCGTCGGCCGTCGCCATGTGCGAGAACATGCCCTTTATCTTGAAGTTATCCAGAACCGCTATTTTTTTGATGTCCTCTATTGCCGATTCAGGCTGTTCTGCCAGATAGCCTATGCGGCCCATGCCTGTATCTACTGCGATAAGACCGCAGATCGTCTTGCCGGCTTCTCTTGCTTTGGCGTCGATGGCTGCGGCGTTGGCTGAATCGCATACTACCGGAGTCAGATCGTATGTAACGAGAGCTTCAGCGTACATGTCGGGAGTCAGGCCGAGAATGATGATATCCTCCTTGGCTCCTGATTCTCTTAATGTGATGGCCTCGTGCAGAGTAGCCACGGCAAAGGTTTTGCAGCCGTTTTCCCTCAGGACTTCGGCCACCTTGATGCTGCCGTGTCCGTAAGCATCGGCTTTTATCACGCCGATAAGCTCTCTGTCACCGATTTTGCTCTTTATATTTTTAATGTTGAAGTCAAGATTATTAAGGTTGATTTCCGCCCAGGCAGGCCTCAAAGCGTTTTTATACATATTTCACGCAAACTCCTTTCCTCTTTTGCGAATCTTCTACTGCTATTATATATGCTCCTGGTTAAATTTTCAAGGCTAAGAAGAAAATTGAAATTATTTTATTGAACTTGCGGCAGAAATAAAGTATTCTATTTAGAGATGATCTGCAAGGAGAAAAAAATGGAGAGAGATAGTTTCAGAAGCAGGAGAGGCTTTATAATCGCATGCATAGGTTCCGCTGTAGGAATGGGAAATATATGGCTGTTTCCGGCCAGAGTATCGGCCCTCGGCGGTGCGGCTTTCCTTATACCGTATTTTATATGCGTGGCTTTCATCGGCTTTACCGGCGTGGTCGGAGAGATGGCTTTCGGCCGTGCGATGGGGACAGGCCCGATGGGAGCTTTCGGAAAAGCTACGGAGATGAGAGGCAAAGGAAAGAGCCTGGGAGAAGCTTTCGCGCTGGTGCCGGTGCTGTGCAGCTTTGCCCTTGCCATAGGGTATTCTGTAGTCGTGGGATGGATATTGAAATATCTGTTTTCTGCGGCGGGCGGAAGCCTGTTTGAAGCCAAGGGAGTAGAGGATCTTGGCGGCATATTTAACAATGTCGCGTCTTCTTTCGGAAATGTGGGCTGGCACATAGTCGCTCTGGTGCTGACTTTCGCCATAATGATATACGGGATTTCTTCGGGAATAGAAAAAGCCAACAAAGTCATGATGCCTTTGTTTTTCCTCATGTTCATAGGAATGGCGGTATATATAGCCACTCTGCCGGGTGCGTCTGACGGATACAGATATCTGACCAATCCAGACTGGCAGGTCCTCGCACAGCCTAAGACGTGGGTCTACGCGCTGGGACAGGCCTTTTTCTCCCTGTCGCTTGCAGGATCCGGAACTCTGGTCTACGGCTCTTATCTGAAGAAGACCGAGGATATTCCTTTCTGCGCCAGAAACGTGGCTCTCTGGGACACGATGGCCGCTCTCGTCGCTGCCATTACAATAATCCCCGCTATGGCCACTGCCGGGCAGGAACTTACAGGCGGAGGCCCGGGGCTCATGTTCATATACCTGCCTAACGTATTCCTGCAGATGCCGGGCGGAAGAATAGTTATAGTCATATTTTTCATAGCCGTGGCTTTTGCCGGCATAACTTCGCTGGTCAATTTATTTGAGACGCCTGTGGAAGCGCTGCAGAGCAAATTCGGATTTTCAAGGAAAAAGGCCGTGCTCGCCGTGGGGCTTGTCGGAAGTGCGGTAGCTCTCTGCATAGAAGGCATAGTTTCCGGCTGGATGGACGTGTGCTCCATTTATCTCTGTCCTATAGGCGCTTTGCTGGCTGCGATAATGTTTTTCTGGGTATGCGGAAAAGATTTCGTCAGAGAGCAGATAGATACGGGAGCCGCGAGAAAGCTGGGGAGCTGGTACGAATGGGCCAGCAAATATGTGTTCTGCGGCTTGATCGTCGTCGTTTTGGTAATGGGAACTCTGCTGGGCGGAATCGGCTAGATACGCAGTTGATTCTAGAGCATGAAGCTGCTTTTGCGCGGCATGAAGCTGCTTTTGCGCGGCATGAAGTTGATTTTGCACAGCGTGAAGTTAATTTTGCATACTTGCCATATTTTTTAGCAAGGAGTATAATTGTAGCGTAATTTTCTTTGGCTTTAAGAAAGGGAGATACTATATGTTTTACGAGATGACCATTGCGGGATTGAAAAGACAGCTGCCTCTGTGCAAGGTTACAGACGATTTATATATCGCCGCTTTTATAATGTTCAGCGACGTTGAGATCACCAAGGCGGCAGCCTCGGAACTTTTAAAGAAGGCCCCGGAGTTTGATATAATGATTACGGCAGAATCCAAGGGAATTCCGCTGCTCTACGAGATGACCAGACAGGCCGGCATGAACGATTATGTCGTCGCCAGAAAAGGCCCGAAGCTCTATATGCAGGATATAATTTCGACAGACGTCGATTCCATAACCACAGACCACATCCAGACTCTCTGCATAGGAAAAAAGGAGGCCGAACAGATGAGAGGCAAGAAAGTTCTGATCGTGGACGATGTGATAAGCACCGGAGAATCCCTTAAGTCTATTGAAAAGCTTGTAAATCAGGTAGACGGCAACATAGTCGGACGAATGGCAGTGCTCGCCGAGGGAGAAGCTGCGGACAGGGAGGATATCATTTATTTGGAAAAATTACCTGTATTTAATGCCGACGGAAGCATAAAATAATCTTATGAAAGAGATAAAATTGATACCCGACAGTCCGCTTCATAATTATGTGGACGTTTCCGTGATGGATTTTCCGGACGGCAGAGACAAGCCTTGCCGCAAAAGATGCAAGGTGACCGTCGAATTCGCCGAATATGACGTTGCACAGCTGAAAAAGAAAGGTCTCAATTACAAGGAAGCCGTAAAATATTATGAAGACTGGCTCTATAACGTGGTCAGAGTCAACCTGGCGCAGGATTGGAAATGCGTGGAGGGCCACGACGACGTTATGAAAATAGTTAAAGAAAAAATTTTACCGTATTTTTAAAAAGAAGAATAAAAAGGAGATGAAAATTAAACCGCAGGGTCGAGCGCCCCGCGGTTTTTAAATGCTTAAAAAGTTTTTTGCCTTCTAAAAATCCCCCCCTCTTGCCTTCTGAAGATCCCTGCCACTTGTCTCCTGAAGAAAGTCTTGCTTGTGACGCAGCGTAATGAAATATAATGGCTGTAAACAAGAACTGTCCCCGTGTCGGGCCGCCTCGCCGCGGTCGGGTCGTCTCGCTTCGGCTAAGGCCGTTCCGCCCGGTTCAGGGGCTCTCACCGATACTAAGACGGCTGCAGCCTGCCTGCTGAGAAAACATGGGGGGGAAATGAAGGAGGAAGAGATGAACGCTGCTGTGCGGGTGAAAAACTTAAAAAAGAGCTATGGAGGCAATGAGGTGCTTAAAGGCTTTGATCTTGAAATCGAGAGGGGCGAGATCTTCGCGCTGCTTGGCAAAAACGGCGCAGGTAAGACGACTGCCCTTGAGTGTATCGAGGGTTTAAAAAAATTTGACTGCGGTCAAATATCGGTTAAAGGAAAGATGGGAATACAGACGCAGAATTCTTCGCTTCCGGCTCATATCAAAGCGCTTGAGGCTCTTCGGTTATTCGCGAGCTGGAGAGGGTCTGAGCCTGACCGCACGGCAATAGAGAGACTGGGAATCAGTGAGCTGGAAAAGAAGCAGTACGGCCAGCTTTCTACAGGACAAAAAAGAAGACTTCACCTGGCAATTGCTCTCATCGGCGATCCCGACGTCATCTTCCTAGACGAGCCTACAGCAGGCCTTGACGTTCAGAGCAGACTGGCGCTTCATGAGCAGATAAGGGATTTAAAAACAGCCGGAAAAACCATAATCCTCGCAAGCCATGACATGGCGGAAGTGGAAGATCTCTGTGACAGGATAGGTATTTTAATCGGAGGGAAACTGGCTTTCTGCGGTACGCCTTATGAGCTGACGGAGAGGATAGGAGAAAAATTTTTTATCCGCATAAAAACTATAGCCGGCGACAGGTCATTTGAGACTGATGATATTGAAGCTTCGCTGAGCGCTGTACTTACAGAGTTAAAGCAAAAGAAAATCAAAGTTCTTGACATCAGAGTAGACAGAGGAACGCTTGAGCGGCATTTTATAGATATATCGGGGAGGGAATGAAAATGTCAGAAAAGGTTAGCAGACAAGAGACACCGTGTCAGCAGGTATTGGGACAGAAAGCATTAAAACAAAAAGCGCGCGCTTTCTTGTATGGCGCGGCGCTGCAGTGGAAACTTGACATGAGAAGCAAGTCATTGCTGGTGGCCTGCTATGCCGTGCCTCTCATATTCTTTCTTCTTATGGGCGGCATATTTACATCTGTAATGCCGGAAATGAAAGAGACTCTCATCCAGGCCATGCTGGTCATGGGCGTATCCTTGGGTTCGTTTATAGGGCTTCCTCCGACGCTTGTTGAAACTTACGGCAGCGAAGTGAAAAAGACCTACAGGGCCAATGGCGTCCCTCTATGGGCAGGATTCGCCGCTATGTTCATCTCAGCTTTTCTGCATCTGGCGACCATGTGCGCCGCCGTTATTTTGCTGGCACCTGTCCTGTTTGGAGCAGTTCTGCCTCCGCATCTGCCGCCGTTTTGCGTCTCGCTCGCTGTTTATATCATATCTTCGCTATTTGTTGGAAGCCTTTTGGGGTTGGCCATGAAAAATCAGGCTAAACTGACGATGATCGCTCAACTGATATTTTTGCCGTCCATAATGCTTTCAGGAATAATGTTTCCCATAAGCTTTCTCCCGCAGGCATTTGCAACGGCAGGAAAGCTTTTGCCGGCCTCATGGGGTTATCTCTTAATGCTCGACGGCGGACTGAGATTTGAGAACTTGCGTTATCTGCTCATCGTCATCTTTGCTTCAGTTTTAGCTTGTGCTATGCTTCTTCGGAGGCACAAGGTTCTGTGACTATCACCTGTGTGCAGTACAAAGCTGGATTTCCTCTGCGTAGAAAACTGCTGCGAAACTGAAAAGCCGTAAAAAACAGCGGCAAAACGATGTGGAAACGCTTTGCCGCCGATGCTTGCCTTATATGTTTGCCGCCGATGCTTGCCGTATATGTTTGGCTGCCGGCAAAGTTTTTCTATATTTTCAGAGCCTTGGCCAGATATTTTGTAAGGAGTGCGGCTACAGTTATCTTCACTGCGTCTCCCGGCAGAAAAGGGAAAACGCATGAAACAAGGCCTGCCCAAAGAGAAGAGCCTGTTACAACCATGAACCAGATCAGACCGCAGGCATAGCACGCAGCCAGACCGCAGACCATCAGCAGTACCCGGTATTTCGTCCCTTTCCTTCGCGCAGAAAGACCGCATATAGCAGCGCAGATGACATATCCGACGATAAAACCACCCGTAGGCCCTGCCAGCGTTCCCACGCCAGACGCAAATCCTGCGAAGACCGGGAGTCCGATGGCTCCCATGAGAACGTATACTCCCTGGCTCAAAACGCCGTATTTAAGGCCGAGCAAGAGCCCTGCCATATAAGGGCCGATGAGCGCCAGATTTATCGGCACCGGCGTGAAAAACAACGAAATATTTATCCACGAGCATACGGCGGTCAGCGCCGCCATAAGGCCCGCAAGCAAAAGATTCTGAAGATTAGTTCTAGAGTTAGATTCCATTAAATTATTTCCCTTCTGATAGTGACTTCACCGCTGGTGATAGTGTCCATTTCCCGCGCATGCCGCCCCTCCATATATTCCACGACTAAACCGCCGTTTTCATCAATGTCTATGGCGCGCGCCTTGACGCCAGTGCCGCCGTGCTCAGGAAGAGCGCTGTAAGACGAGCCGTAGAGCAAAACCTGCTGGCCTAAAATCATGGAGCGGGATTTGTATTCCATGAGAATACGCCTCTTATCAAAATTATTTATGAGAGAAAAGAGTTTATCTATTATAGCGGCCGCCAGCTGACTGCGGCTGAACTCCTTTTTCGGATCCTCGATGAAAGCTGCTTTATCCTTGATCTCTTCGGGAAAAACCTGTGAAAAGCAGTTCACGCCTATACCGATGATAATTTTATCTATGGTTCCCGTCTCCAGGTTGCTTTCCGCTTCCGTCAAAATTCCGCAGACCTTTCTGCCGTTCAGGTATATGTCGTTGACCCATTTTATTTTCGGACCGACTCCGGCAACTTCTTCAAAGGCCTGGCATACTGCCAGAGCAGAAATGGTCGTTATCAGCATAGCCTTACTGATTTCAAAGTCCGGCCTGAAAACCACGGACATGTAAAGCCCCGCCGCTGGCGGTGAGTAGAAAGAACGTCCCATTCGGCCTCTGCCCTTTGTCTGCTCGTCTGCCAATATTATATGCGGGCATGAAAGATCCGCGATTTCTTTGGCATAGTCGTTGGTCGAGCCTATCTTGTCGAAAACATGTACCTTACATGGAAACGGCAGGTTTTCCTGTATGTATTCTCCTGAAAGCAGATCGCTTACCTGTGAAAGCCGGTATCCCACGCTGGCTTTGCTCTCTATGCTGAAGCCTTGCTCCTGGAGCTTCTTTATCGCTTTCCATACGGAATTGCGGGAAAGCCCAAGCTCATCTGCCAGTTCCTGCCCCGAAACATACTGATTTCCACGTTGATTGAAAATTTCCAATATCTTTAATTTTGTAGACATTACTTGTACCTCGCTAATTCTCGCCGCACCCCGCCAATCCGCGTTTGCTCATCGCAAATCGTCGCCGATGTTCGCTTGCACCTCACAGTTCTTCGTTTGCGCTCGCGCTTAAATGGTCCTGTAACGATTATTTAATATATTATACCGGCAGCCAATTTATGTCAACCATGTTTTTTTAGAGGGTGACAATGAGATGGAAGGGGGGAAGAGGAAGCGGCAGAGGAGGCGGCAGAGAGTTTGCCTGGGATGAAAGATTGTACGTTTTTAATCCTAGGATGAAAGATTGAGGTTTTTAATTCCGAGATGAAAGATTGAATTTTTTCCGTGGCTGTGGTGAAAGCTTGAGTGCCTTGCCTGCGTACGAAGATGAAAGATTGGTGAAAAATGTAAGGCATCTTTATTTTAAGAAATGGGTGTGGTATAATGAATCATTACAAAACTGTTATTTCTTTCAAAGAACAGGCAAAATAACGGCTCGCCGCTTCGTCTTCAGGGAATCAAAATAACTCGCCGCCGATTTTGAAAACTTGGTTTACGACTTGCGCATCTTGCGGCGTGCTCAGACAGATTTTGATTCCCAGCTGAAAACATGCGCAGCTGCACCTGTTTTGCAGGCTGTTCTTTTCAATGAAATAAAGATTTTGTGATGATTTATACGCCGAAACCGTCAGGAGAGTTACAGCGGTCACACCTGCGTTGTGGTATAATAAACGCAAAATCATGTTGTTCAGCTTCGCTGCAATGAAGCGTTTATTGAATCACTTTGCCATACTTGCGTTGTGGTATAATGCCCGCAGAAGATTATAACGGCTTCGCCGAGAGGACGCGGACATTGAAACGCCGTTTGCCTGACTGGAGGGCGTTAGAATGAACGTAATGATTAGGATGTTCGGCCTTGCCGCAAGGCAGGGTCATTGAATCACTTTGCTAAATTTGTTTTACTGAAGCGATAGAAAAAGAAATTGTAAAACTGGAAAAACGGTTTATTTGGCCAAATGTTGGCAAAAATTAAATAAGTTACTGAAATGCCAACATTTTAAGAAATAAATTCAAGATTTTAGAGGATTTAACGTGCCGAATCATATCAATGTTGTACATTTTTTAGATTTAGGGTAAATTTGCCAACACTTTTCCTAAAAAATGTTGGCAAATTCTCAAATGATGTGAAATATGGCAACATTCGCTCGGTTTCATAGCTAATCTAACAAATTTCGACACACCTTAACACAGAAAATGTTGTCAAAAATTAATTAAAACAAAAAAATGTACAACATTTTCCATAATATTACAACAATGCAGAACAACAATAATATAAGAGTACCAGATTACAACATCATAATCTGAATGGTATAAGGTCATCTAAAAGCCGTTGTGTTCATCTTTAGGTGCAGGCGAAGATAGAAACAAAAACAGCAGTTCAACTGAAGTAGCAGCTCGCATGCGATACATGCACATAGATAAAATGGAAGCCGCAGATTTCGATTGAAAATTATAAAGGAAAGCGGCGGCTTACCGCTCAATGTTGTAGAATTTTTCAAAAATCATATATTTTACAACATTGTAGGCAGACTGTGGCCTCAAGCCGCAGCAGAAATAAGGCGATGTTGTAAATTTATGAAAAAATCGAAAAAAATACAACATAATTCATGAATTATGTTGTAAAATTTCGTAAAATACGCAAATTTTTCAACATTGAAGATAACACGGACAAATACAGACCAGTCTGTATCACATTAGCCAGCGTTGCGCCAGCCAGAGCCATGTCAGTCAGCGGTGGGGCCGGCGTTGTGTCAGCCTGTAGCGCATCAGCCGTCGTCGTACTAGAGCGGCCTGGCGGCGCGGCGCTGCGACCGGATGAAATTATATGAAATTAAATAAAGCTAAGTTGCAATAAAAATAAATAAAAACAAATAAAAATAAGACATACATTTTTGGAGGAAAAGCTTGATTTACAGTATAATAGCAATGTTAGTGCTGGTTACTTTTTCAGCATATTTTTCCGCGACGGAGACGGCGTTCACGTCGCTGAACAGGATAAGAATGAAGAACATGGCGCAGGACGGAGACAGGAGAGCCGCCGAAGTGCTGGAGCTTTCAGAGAACTATGACAATCTGCTTTCCACCATATTGGTAGGAAACAACATCGTCAATATCGCCCTTTCTTCAATTGCCACGGTAATGTTCATAGAACTTTACCCTAAATACGGAGCGACCATCGCCACGGCCGTAGCAACTGTGGTAGTGCTCATATTCGGAGAAATTTCACCGAAGAGCCTAGCAAAGGAAAGCCCGGAGAAATTCGCCATGTTTTCCGCACCTATCATAAAACTTTTCGCCACCATACTGAAGCCGATAAACTGGCTTTTCGCATGCTGGAAAAAATTCCTGGCCAAGATGTTCAACGCTGACGGCAACCGGCCTATCACAGAAGACGAGCTTCTCACCATGGTCGAGGAAGCCGAGACCGAGGGCGGAATAGACGAGGGACAGAGCGAACTGATACAAAATGCGATAGAATTTAACGATCTTGAGGCCTGGGATGTGCTTACGCCTAGGGTCGATATCAAAGCCGTCGAAATAGACGAAGACGAAGAGGAAGTCGCCAAGCTGTTCCTTGAGACGGGTTTTTCCAGACTGCCGGTGTATGAAGACGACTTGGACAATATCATAGGCGTTCTCAATCAGAAAGATTTCCACAACTTTATCAAGGGCGGAAAGGCTTCCATGTCCGAATATGTCAAACCTGTAATCTTTGTCGCCGGTTCCATGAGAATCGCCCAGCTTCTGAAAAAGCTCCAGACTGTCAAAACTCACATCGCCATCATAGTCGACGAGTACGGCGGCACATACGGGCTGGTGACCATGGAGGATATAATAGAAGAACTGGTCGGAGAAATCTATGACGAGCACGACGCGGCCGCTCTGCAGGATATAATACAGCAGCAGGACGGAAGCTACAGAGTTTTGTGCAGCACAAACATAGACAAGATGTTCGATTACTTCGACGTTGAAGAGGAAGTGGACGCGACCACCGTCAACGGATGGGTGGTGCTTCAGATAGACAAGCTGCCGGCTGTGGGAGACAGATTTGTGTATACGGCGGACTACAAGGAATTTGACGTGACAGTCACCAAGGCGGACGAGAGGAAAGCGCTCGAAATAAATATGATCGTCAGTGAACTGTCTGCGGAGGAATAGAAAGGGGAAACTTATGGGTTTAATGCAGAAAGTCTTTGGAGACCTTAATTCCAAGGAAGTTAAGAAACTAGAAAAAATCGCGGATCAGGTAATGGCTCTTGAGGAACAGATGGAGAGTCTGAGCGACGAGGAGCTTAAGGCCAAGACAGGAGAATTCAAAGAGAGACTGGCCGCCGGCGAAACTTTGGACGACCTTTTGCCTGAAGCTTTCGCGGTGTGCAGGGAAGGTGCCTGGAGAAGCGTGGGTCTGAAGCATTTCAGAGTACAGGTTATCGGAGGTATCGCTCTTCATCAGGGCAGGATTTCCGAGATGAAGACAGGTGAAGGAAAGACTCTCGTGGCCACGCTCGCGGCATACCTCAACGCCCTCGAGGGCAAAGGCGTGCATGTGGTCACCGTCAACGACTACCTGGCCAAGCGAGATGCGGAATGGATGGGAAAGATATATACTTTCCTCGGCCTTACCGTAGGATGCGTGGTCCACGGGCTCAAAGACAAGGAAAAGAAGGCTGCCTATGCCGCCGATATTACATACGGCACCAATAACGAATTCGGCTTCGATTACCTCAGAGACAATATGGTGACGTACAAAGAACAGCTGACGCAGAGAGATCTGAACTTCGCCATAGTCGACGAAGTCGATTCCATCCTCATAGATGAAGCCAGAACTCCGCTGATAATTTCCGGCAGAGGGGACAAATCCACAGACCTTTACCAGAAAGCAGACCGCTGCGTCAGAGGACTCAAGCTGGAAGAGGACTTTACCATAGAAGAAAAAGAAAAGAAAGTCACGCTGACCGACGAGGGCGTCGCCAAGTGCGAAAAATATTTCTGCATTGAAAACCTGGGCGACCCTGAGAATATGGAAATCAACCATCACGTGGTCGAGGCTCTCAAGGCGCGCAACATTATGAAGCGCGATGTGGACTATATAGTTAAAGACGGCGAAATCATCATCGTAGACGAGTTCACCGGACGTTTCATGTTCGGAAGAAGATACAGCAACGGACTCCATCAGGCCATAGAGGCTAAGGAAGGTGTTCTGGTGCGCTCCGAGTCCAAGACGCTGGCCACCATAACTCTCCAGAATTATTTCCGCATGTACAACAAGCTTGCCGGTATGACAGGTACCGCCAAGACCGAGGAAGAGGAATTCCGTGAAATATACAATATGGACGTAGTCGTGATACCGACCAACAAGCCTATCGCCAGGGTAGACATGGATGACGCCATATACGCTACTTTGAACGCCAAGCTCAAAGCCATAATCGAGAGGATAGCCGAGATCCACGCCACCGGACAGCCGGTGCTTGTCGGCACTATTTCCATTGAAAATTCCGAGCTGCTCAGCTCTCTCTTAAAGAAAAGAGGAATCAAGCACAACGTGCTCAACGCCAAGCAGCATGAAAAAGAAGCTCAGATAATAGCGGAAGCCGGCCGTCTCGGAGCCGTAACCATCGCCACCAACATGGCAGGTAGAGGTACGGATATAATCCTCGGAGGCAATCCGGAGTTTGAGGCGAAAAAAGAGATGGAAAAGCTCGAGTATACGGAAGAGCAGATTTCTTTTGCCACTAGCTTTGTCAGCAGTACAGACCCGGTGATGAACGACGCCCGCCAGGTGTTTTCCAAGCTCCTTGAAAAATACAAGGAAGAAAGGGCTGAAGAACAGCAGAAAGTCAGAGACTTGGGAGGCCTGTGCATAATCGGTACCGAACGGCACGAGTCAAGACGTATAGATAACCAGCTGAGAGGACGTTCAGGACGTCAGGGAGACCCGGGTGTCACCCAGTTCTTCATTTCCCTCGAGGATGATCTAATGCGTCTCTTTGGCGGTGAAAGAATCCAGAATCTGATGGGCAAGATGGGAATGGAAGAGGAGGCCATAGCGGCAGGCATGCTTTCCAGAACCATAGAAAACGCCCAGAAGAAAGTGGAGGGCCGCAACTTTGAAATAAGAAAATACGTGCTCCAGTACGACAACGTAATGAACAAGCAGCGCGAAATCATCTACGACCAGCGCCGCAAAGTCCTGTTCGGCGACGATATAAAAGAGTACATTATGGAAATGATGACGGATTTGGTGAAAAACACCGTCGCTTCCGTCACTGTCGCCAGCAAATTTGCCGAAGAATGGGATTTGCAGCTGCTCAATGAAAACCTGAAGAGGATTACAGGCTCGTTTGAGGGCGTGTCATACTCCGACGAGGAAAAGCTGGAGCTGACGGAAGAAAAGCTGGAAGAAGACGTGCTTGAGATTTTCCGCGGTCTTTACGAGAAAAAGGAAGAGGAGATCGGCAGTGAGCGCATGCGCGAAGTAGAGAAGATGATTCTCCTCCGCGTAGTAGACAACCACTGGATGGAGCACATCGATGCGATGGACGACCTGAAACAGGGTATAGGCCTTCGCGCCCTCGGCCAGATAAATCCGGCCAACGCCTATGCGGCTGAGGGCTTCGACATGTTCGAGGCCATGGTAAATGAGATCCGTGAAGAGGCGGTGCGCCACTGCTATAACGTAACTCTCAAGACAGGAACGGAGAGAAGACAGATCATCCTGGGAGGCGAAGAGCGCAAGGAGGATTTCACCGGCGATGACCCGAGACGGGTGCCTGCTCAGCAGGGCATGCCTCAGGCCGCGCCTAAGCCTCAGGAGCGCCAGAAGCCTGTGACCGTAAGGAGAGAGACGCCTAAAGTCGGCAGAAACGACCCTTGTCCATGCGG
This sequence comes from uncultured Eubacteriales bacterium, assembly GCA_900545135.1. Taxonomy (GTDB): domain Bacteria; phylum Bacillota; class Clostridia; order Peptostreptococcales; family Anaerovoracaceae; genus Fimisoma. The sequence goes on from UQXL01000026.1 coordinate 33,196, forward strand.
CAGCGGGAAAAAATATAAGAACTGCTGTGGAAAATAGTTTAAAAAAATTATAATAAAACTTATTGAAAGTAAAGGATGTCAGCAAAAAATTGATTTGTTGACACCCTTTTTTATAGAGTGGATTTATTGAGAAATAAGATCTGAAATAGTATAATACAATTAGCAATTTTTTAGTGAAGAGACCTGCTATAACAAAACATATTAACAATATTTATGATGATGGAGAACTTGAAAAAAATAGCACATGTTCCATTTTGGAACATGTGGTAATGGCGGAAAGCAGACTTATAATACCAAATATTATAATCAGATATTGTTGTTGCCCAAAATAATGCTGAAAGAAATATTGCAATGTATATGGATGATTGGAAAAATGAAGTTGAAAATGCGCTAAAGATATTCCACTACGAAGTTCTGGAGGATAAAGGCAAAATATCACATAAGCAAGCTGAAGATAAAGCGATAAGTGAATATGAGAAATATAAAGTCATTTAAGATAAAAATTATGTTTCTGATTTTGATAGATTATTGAGTGAAGCAAAACAAGCAAAAAAGAAATGACCATTGAAGAAAAATGTTTAACCCCGCATATGAAAATTTAAAACTCTACTTCCAGTTCGTGTGCAAATAAGCCTTGATATTGTAAGATAGTCTGTGAAAAGGGGGACATTTTTATGAATCAGGAAAAGATAGGCATATTTATTGCGGAAAGCAGAAAAAAGAAAAATCTTCAAAACCGGTTTCAACCTCTTTCCAACAGTACAGAAGAAGATTTTATTAAATTTGCCGTACTATCCGGGTATGGATCGCGGAAGTCCGCTGAGGATTACGCAAAGCAGCACCCAGAGGATGATTATACCGACAAAGACTTTATAGAGCTGTACTATATGTCGGAGCGGTGGGAGCATATAGCTTCCGTTAAAGGACTAAGACCCGTACACGGGATTAATGGAAAAACAACGGCCATGAGTAATGGGATTAAAGGCAACTCAGGTGTCAGCCAGGATTGGGAGTGCTAACCGCCATAGCATATAAAAAAATCAAGAAAGGGGAAACCCTCAACCTGTAACTATAGATTCCGCAGATTCAGGCTGCCGGGGGCGGCGGCAGCGGAAAGGAGC
>UQXL01000027.1 GCA_900545135.1 uncultured Eubacteriales bacterium
TCTGCGGACATTCTATCACAACGAAAGTCCGTCAAAGTGATTCAATAAACGCTTCCTTGCAGCGAAGCTGAACATCCTAATCATTGCGTTTATTATACCATAAAACCTCTTAAAATCGAATACATTTTACCGGTACTGAGAGCAATGTGATAAAAGCGATAAGAGTGATATGATAAGAGCGACGAAGAGATAATGGCGTGATAAAAGCAGGGAACGCAGCGGTTTTAAATGCCAGGCGCCGGTGTTAAGTGGGGGATCATCCTTTTAAATGCCAGGCATCAGTGTTAAGAGGTGTTTTCAGCCTTCCAAATGTCAGGGGCTAGTGCTAAGCAAGGTCCTCTGCCTTTTTAAACCCCGAGCGTTAGCCCAAGCGCCGGCCCGGGCCTCACGATCTCTATGCATCGCCAGCCCGGGCTTCGCGACCTATATGAGCCAGTCCAAACCTCTCAATTTTTATACAAAGTAAGAACAGGCCTCGCTATCTCTATTTACCCAAACACAAGACTCATAAGCTTTGCATACTGCCGGTGCAGTAATCACAGCTTTTATCATTTGACAAAAAACGCGGAACACTTTAATATTAGAATGGATTAAAAGAATGGATCAGACATAAGCGGCACGAGCCGCTGAAAGCGTTTTCAAGAGCACTCGAGGCAAATGAAGCCGACAAAAAGCAAATAAAAAATCAAAAGAAGAGGGAGAAAGATGATCTTAGCAATAGATATAGGCAACACGAATATAGTGATGGGAGGCTTTGACGGAAATAAAATCGTTTTCATGGAGAGAATATCCAGCAATCAGAAAACTACAGATTTGGAGTACGCGGTGACCGTTAAAACTGCTCTGGAGATGAATGACATAACCATCGATTCGATTACAGGAGTAGTCATGTCCTCAGTGGTGCCTTCGATAACAAATACTTTCAGGAGAGCCGTAGAAAAGCTCACAGACGCCAAAACTATAATCGTGGGGCCTGGAGTCAAGACAGGATTAAAAATTCTCATAGACGACCCTGGACAGCTTGGAAGCGATTTGGTCGTGGACGCCGTGGCAGGGATAGAAGAATATCCGGTTCCGCAGATAATAATAGATATGGGGACAGCTACGACCTTTTCTGTGATAGGAAAAGATAAAAGCTATCTTGGCGGAGTAATCACCACAGGAATGGCAGTTTCCGCTGATGCCCTTTTCAGCAGGACGTCGCAGCTTCCGAGAATAAGTTTTGACAAGCCGAAGCGCGTCATAGGCAAAAACACAGTGGACTGCATGAAGAGCGGAATAATGTATTCGACTGCAAGCGGTATAGACGGCATGATAGAACGGCTTGAAGAGGAGCTCGGCGAAAAATGCACCGTCATAGCTACAGGCGGTTTGGCCAGCATAGTGATGCCTCTGTGTAAGAGAAAGATAATTTTAGACGAGGATCTCATGCTCAAAGGTCTGGCCATAATCTATAAAAGAAATGCATAAAATAATAATCAAAGACTCCGAGGCGACTAGTTTTTTGGGGTTTTCCTTTTGAGGCGACCATGATACGCCCCTATCTAGGTAGACAAGCGAAATTATAAAAGCTTGCTGCCTGGAAGGGAGCATTCTTTATGGGAAAAAATAAATTTGACAAAGATGTGATGGTATGTGCTGTTCAAGGATGCTTGGATGGAAAATATTCACAGCTTGCAATTGCGAATCGTCTCGGTATCAATGATAAAACATTCCAACAATGTGCAAAGAATTATAAGGCGATGGGAGCATATCACCGGCTTTTCGGGGTTTTAATTTTGAGGTGCCCGGCTTTTTAGGGTTTTAATTTTGAGGCGATCAGCTTTTCAGGGACGTTGATTTTGAAAAGCCATGCCGAATGGGCGCCGTTTGCATGTCTGACCGCCGGGAGGAGTGCTTCTTTAAACCTGGACGTAGAGTTTGACTAAGAAAGATCGACCACAGGGCTGCCGATATGTCCTGCGTTCCCGGGTACGAATTGAGCAAAAAACAAAACCGCCGGCATCACTGCCGGCGGTAAACCGTTTACATATATTGGTTTGTATTAGTCTGCAACGTAAGGGAGAAGAGCGATGATTCTTGCTCTCTTGATAGCAGTAGTCACTTCTCTCTGATGCATTGCGCATGTTCCTGTAATTCTCTTAGGTAAGATTTTGCCTCTTTCGGTTACATATTTTTTCAGTTTTTCAACATCTTTGTAATCGATGGTTTCTGTCTTGTCAGCGCAGAACTGGCAAACCTTTTTTCTTCTCATGCCGCCACCACGTCTTTTTTCCATGGCTGTTATCTCCTTTCTGCTTTAAATGGTAATTAGAATGGAATGTCTTCATCTATGGCGGAAAAACCAACAGGCGCGTCATCTATTTTCGAGCCTTGTGATGATGACGAACCGCCTTGAGGCCTGTCGCCCCATTCTAAAAATTCTACTCTGTCGGCTACAACGTCAGTAGTATAAACGGTTGCACCGTCTTTGTTAGTGTAGCTGCCTGTCTGCAGTCTTCCCTGAACGCCGACCAGCCTGCCTTTGGCAAGGAACTTTTCGCAGTTTTCAGCCTGCTTGCCGAAAACGGTTACTCTAGGAAAGTCGGTCTGTCTTTCGCCGCCCGCTCTGACAGGTCTGTCGATCGCAACTGTAAACGTGGCGACCGCCATCTGCGTACCGGCAGTATAGCGAAGTTCAGGATCTCTTGTCAGTCTTCCGATTAAAACGACACTGTTCATTCTACACCTCGTTTCTATTTTTCATCCATGTTGACGATGATATGTCTGATAACATTATCAGAAATTCTCAGTCTTCTGTCGAGTTCCTTAGGTAATTCTGGGTTTGCTTTGAAATCGATTACTACATAGTAACCTTCTTCTTTCTTATCGATAGGATAAGCAAGCTTTTTCAGACCCCATACGTCGACCTTTTCGACTTCTCCGTCAGCAGCGATGATGGACTGAACTGTTTCTACTGTCGCGTCCTTCTTCTCGTCTTCTAAAGCAGAGTCGATAATGAATGTAACTTCATATTTTCTCATTGTTTTTCACCTCCCTATGGTCTTATATGGCGACAGTTCTCCTGTCGCAGAGATTTGCTCGAAAACTCGTGCTTTATAATTATACTACAATATCTTGAAATTGCAAGTTATTTTTGCGGAAAGCAGCAAAAACAGTGAAAGCAGCAAAAACAGTGGAAGCGGCGAAAAAACAAAGGAAGCGGCGAAAAAACAAAGGAAAGCATTGAATGTTTTTCATTTTTAATTTTCATTGCCATTCCGGTTTCCGGCAGCATGCTCACCCATATGAATATCCAAGACTGTGCGCGGCGGCTGGATCAGAGCATCTTCATACTGGCATTTCCATTGAATTTTTCGGCTCAGCATGCCATCTGAAATGCCATCTATGGTTTCTCCGTTGTTGATAGGATTATTGCTCTCCAAAATATATGACGCCACATTGTAGGCGTGATTTATAACCCAGTTGGGGTCCATGCCGTGGAAATGATACTGCAGATCCGGAAAGAACAGAGTTCCCATGCCTAAGGTATCCACCAACATGTCCTCAGTACCTTGGATGTTGAAAAACCGGACATTAACGCCAAAATTTATAAAGCGGTCAGGCCCTTTGATCTGGTGAGAGCGCACATCTTCAGCCAGGAATAGTTTGCCGCAGTTCTGAAAATAAAATGCTTCGCACGAAGGATACAGCTCCGCAAGGGCCTCTAAAAAGTCTGCGTCCAGATTGGCACGCTCCAGTGCCGGCAAAGGGGCTGCCAGCATATCAACAGCCACGACCTGATAGTGACATTCACGCAGGAGCTTATCGCGATCCTCTTGACAATCCCACATCTGGCTCGTGAGAAAAGCATCAAATTTGTCTCCCTCAAATTTGCTGCAGCCCATCACCATGAGCTGCACAGGAACCTCGCCGTCTTTGAATTTCGCCTTATGTCTTAATGCAGCGAAACCGGCTGTTTTTTCATCGTGGCAAAAACACTCAACCTTTCCGACGTGCTTTTCAATCACGGCAGTCATTTTGTCTTTGCCGGGCATGGCAGCAGGTTCTCTGAACAACAGCTGTATCATAAAGGGTCCGCCGGGCTGAAAACTTTTTTTATCTTCCAGGTTTTGCTGGAATACTTGATCGCTCATTCTTAACACCTCATTATTCAATCACTTTTATCACATTTCCGTCTTTGTCGGTGATTTTGGTGGGAACCAATTCCAAGCTCAAGGGGAAAGAGGCCAGCTGGTAGGTTCCGGCATGAGACTGAAGCAGGGCGCACAGCTCATCTAAAGTGTCTGTCTGTAGTGTTAATGCCGGGAGATCCTTCTTATCGTTCACACCGCTTTGTGCTCCTGGCAGGAACAGAATAGCCTGATTATTTCCCTGCAGAAACAGACTGCGGCCTTTTCCCACTCTGGCGCGAAGCATGTGTGATAAAGTTTCACCGTGTCCTGCGCCCAGACGGAGGCTTGCATGGCCGTTTTCCAGCTGGAATCCGAGTTCATCCATATATATAAAACTGGTGGAAGAACCGTCCCTCTCTACGCCACCATGCCAAATCATGTGAAAAGCAGGATTGTTCATCATTGAAGTGCGGGACAAATCGGTGATGCATAGTGGAATTTGCTTTTCCAGCGCGGTAAGGAATTTATCTCCGTCCCAGCACATCATGGCGTCCATCTCATCGCTTGTCAGGCCCACTACCTGTAAAAAAGTAAAATGACCGTTTGGCGTATCCAGTTCTCCCAGTTCCTGATCCGCTTTGAAGCCCAGCGCGGTAAGCTCGGTGTCTGTTCCCAGGGCTATAGGACCGTTTGCATTCATGTGATGTCCGGGTCCGAAGACATTTCCGCTGGAGAAAACGTAACGCGCCAGATTCTGCAAAAGGCTTATAGGCCAAGTAGGGGGCTGCTCTTCATCGTTTCGTTTAAGTCTGAAAGTCAGCTCAAATCCATATCCGCTTTCGCTCGGGTCGTCGCTCTCTTTTTCATAGAGCTCGGTAAAACCATATGTAACATAATGCCAATGGGGCATGCCTTTTTCACTTTTCCAGACTTCAACTCCCTCCAAAGGGTCGCTGCCGCCCAGGAAATAAGGAATAGCCGCGCCGTAGTAGAGCCCCTCCTGACCGGGATAAAACCGCTGCATGGCATGAGCAATAGCGTCAAAGCCCGCTTGAGTAAATTCAGTTTCGTCTTTCATTGTTTTTTCTCCTTTTTTACGCGTAACGTGACCCACACCTGCCACACAGCCGGAAGTCTGCATTTTCCTCTGCCATATTTTCTACTCTCCGGTAGACAGGATTACCGCGGATGCAGGCTCCTATGAAATAGATGGCTCCGCAGCTGCGGCATCGCAGGTAATGGCAGACTGTGTAATGTCGTTCGGCGGTCAGCACTTCAAGGGTATCTTCCAGAGGGCAGTCTCCGGCCAGCAACTCTATTATCCCCCGCTGCTCCAGCGCCGTCAGGTCTTTGATCATCGGAGCATACTGCCTGTGAGGATCAAGCTTTGCCTCATTTATGCGTGCCGCCAAAGGTCCGCATGACGGACAATTTAGGCTTATTGTTTTATCGTTCATATACTTGCCTCCACGACCATTTTCAAGTATTGTGCAGGAACCGTTTTTGTCAGCCATACTCCGTTGGCGGACAGGTAAAAGGTATATCCGTCACAACGCATCTGTCCGGCGCTGACCAGATAGATTACAGGTTCACCGTGCCTGCGGCCTACTTTTTCTGCGGTTTTAGCATCAGCGGAAAGGTGGACATACAAGCGATTCTTTGGAAGCAGGCCCTGCTTTTCGATGGAAGAAGCAAACTTTTGAGCTGTCCCATGATACAGGACTTCCGGCGGCGCAGCCTCGGAAAGCTCCACATCCACTTGAACGGAGTGGCCTTGATTTGCGCGGATCCTCGTTTTGTCCTCGTTAAATGAATATCGCTGCTTGCTGTCTTTTCTTACGATTTCGTCCAGGATATCGCGGTCGATGGCATACTTATTGCCGATACCCGCCAGTAGCGCATCCACATCTGCCCACCCATGGGCGTCTAATTTTATGCCGATCACCTCCGGTTTGTGTCGCAGTATCAAGCTAATATATTTACTGATCTTTATGAGATCAGGAGATAATGTATCTTTCATGTTATGATCGCCCTCCTGATATTTTCATCTTTTCATCCTAGTTTGAACTAGTTCAAAGTTTCGTTCACAATTTCAATAACAATTTTGATCACGGCTTCGGCTCCCGTAATTTCGTTTAAGGCTATATGGCGCAGTTTCGCCGTTTCAGGATTTCAGGACTAACACAAAGCCCCAGATACTCACTGCGATCATTATGATTCCCAGCAGGAAGAAGATGAATCGCCGTGAACGGCGGCCATAACGGTGGGAGTGGGGCGCTCCTGTTGGGTTGCAGAGACAGCTCCAATTCATAATCGCGCCAATGAGGAATATCACGCCGACGATCAGTGTGATGAAATACCAATATTTCTGCAGAAGAATGCTAAGCCTTTCGTAGTCCATTATGATTCCTCCTAATACGAACGTCTGCCAATTTTTTTCAATTGCTTCAGTTTGTCCTTGATGGTTTTGCCATTCGTAAAAATGATACGGCTATGTATGGCGCGGCTCAGTAAAGAAAGACCGAACACGGAATTTCAAATATAACGGAATTTCAAATATAGATGAAAAGCACCAAGTCATCAGCAGTATCAGCGGTATCAGCGATTATGCAAACGTTCTTTTAAAGCCTCCTGGAGTACCTGAGAAAAATTGATGTTTTCCCTCAGCGCGGCGGAGTTAAGCCATGCAGGAATGGTCAAAGTTTTTTTAACTGATTTTTCAAAATGAGTTTTTGCATATTCATCCACGTCAACGGTGACCATGTTGATGAAAGCCTCGCCCAAAGGAGCTTCAGGATCGAGTTCCCGCGATATGAATGTAAGGTCTATATCGGATATTTCCGAAGGCTTTGCGATTTCGTCTCCGTCCATTTTGCATGTATAAAGATAAAGAGCAAGACAATCGACAGCCATCTTCATGGCATCTTCCAAATCACTTCCCTGAGTGGCAAGCCAGTTTAAATCAGGAAATATGACGGTATAGACATCATCATCCTTGAAAAAACAAGCAGGATACATAGATAACATATAATACACCTCCCAATTATTGAATATTGAGCGGACTATTTAAGCCCCGCCTGCCGCTTAATAGAATTTCCAACCTTTTTGTTAAGGTCTTTGCCTCCATGGAAAGGTATTGTTACTCTCCCCGGCTTTATTGGGTGCACATATTGCCTGTGAGAGCCGGTTTGTGATTTAAGAATCCATCCTGCGGCAAGAATTATTTTTTCCATTTCTCTTGGTGTTATGGGCATTATTTACATACCTTTCATATAGAATATAAACCACCATACGTATAAAGTCAACACGTATAAAACAAAAGTTGTTTTGCAGAGGAAAATAATTGCGATGACTGATATTTCTTATATGATGCCTTACGAGCGGGTCCTGGTTATAAAATGTTTTCGGAAAAGTTTTCCATTTTAATTTGACTTTTTTATTTTCACGTGGTAGTATCAAAGTAATAAAAGGGCCGCCGCTTTGGTTGGGCGGCTATGGTCCTAGTTTTTAGGGTAAACCGTCAAACACATTGTTTGGCGGTTTTGTTCATTTGTCGTCTCTTTTAAAGAGAGCGGCAAGAGATATGAGAACTAACGTATAGGTGAATAAATCACTGAATGTTATGTAGGTCATATCTATCACCTCCTTTGCTGGAAGTGACCAAACCGCCAAGCGGCAGCCTATGATGTAAAGAGTCCTTCGTAAAACAAAGTTCCGCAAAAGACTGATTACCAAATATTTACATAATTATAGACCCGGAGGGACAGACTGTCAATATTTTACATAAAATTATCCGCAAATTATTTTTTACAAAATAAAATCCCCGGCGCATATAGCAGTGTGTCCGTAAGACAGTAATCCATCAAAATTACGAAATACGGCATCTGTTAGGCAGGATTGGAAACAGACAGACGGCATTCAACTTCGTTTGGATGCCGTCTGTTTCTGTATCTATAAGGGTTGAAAACCACATGTTTTATGCGCTGTGAAGCGTTGTACGAAAGAGAGTATATCTGACTTCACCATTGTGTGTGACTTGGCTTGTTAGCGTGAAATCTGCCACGAATCAGCACATCAGCTTCACAGTTCAGAGAAGCACTGTTCGGTGAAATTCTTTCACTCTGCAGAGATATTTTTTGTAAAAACCACAACAACCGATTAAATCTTGGTGAAAAAGCTTTCCACACTTTGAGATAAGTGATACTCCAAGAACTTGAAACTTTTTTATGAATAATCGTAGCGATATATTGAAATCTTTGATGTTTTATGGTATCATATATTAAACATAGGTATAGGCAAATGTTTGAGAGGTATTTGCATGAAGATTAGTTATAAAAAGCTTTGGATGCTGCTGATTCAAAAGGATATTACAAAAGTACAGTTGCGTAGAGATTTAGGAATAGCTCCCGGCACAATGAGCAAGCTCAATAAGGGCGAAGAAGTTGCTATGTCAGTACTTTTGCGTATTTGTGAATATCTTGATTGTGATATTGGCGATATATGCGAGGTTGTACGCCCCATCAAAGAATAGGAGGAAATATGGGACTTATTCAAACTATCATTGATCAGCATCAAAAGAAAGTTCAAGAACGAAACGATGCTTGTAATGATTTGATTTCTCGTATAGACGATGCTCTGCGTGATGCCAAATCAATATTTTCTGCACCGCAAGTGTTCGTTGATCCTAACACCGAAACCGAGTGGAGAAGCAGAAATAGCGGAATATTAGCTGATTTCGAAGCGCATAAAATCTTGCGGCTGAAAAAGGCAGCTAAATATAAAATGCTGTCCGAGAAACAACTTGAATTGGCTGATATTGCTCGTTCCATGTCACATCAGATTCTGCAACACAATGAGCGAGCTGCATGCATGAAAGTACAAGCAGCATATGTGCTTATTGGCGATGTCGAGGGGCGAAAACTTGACCAACAGCAAATGACCTGTATTGTTAAGGAAGCACATAACCACTTGGTAATAGCTGGTGCTGGAACAGGAAAAACGACAACTGTTGTCGGCAAAATCAAGTATCTGCTTAAAACGGCTAAATGTTTGCCGCAGGATATTTTAGTGTTGTCATTCACAAATGCTTCTGCATCTGAGATGAATGAGCGTATTTCTGCTGAGACTGGACACAGTATTGCCGCATCAACATTTCACAAACTTGGATTAAACATTATCTCACAAGTTAATGGTGTAATGCCAAGAATCACACAAATCAGCTTGCGAAAGTTTGTTAAGGAACAGCTTTTGCTGAATATGCAATCTGATACATATCTCAATTTGCTGAGTTCGTATCTACTGTATAATCGTGTGGTGGCAAAATCGGAATTTGAGTTCAAATCGCAGAAAGAATATGATGAATATCTGAAATTGAATCCGCCGACCACCGTTAATAATGAAACGGTGAAAAGCTACGGCGAAATGGATATTGCCAACTTCTTGATGCAAAACGGCATACGGTACATATATGAGCATCCGTATGAAATTGACACACGCACCAGCGAATACGGTCAATATCATCCCGATTTTTATCTTCCCGATTACAAAATTTATATTGAGTATTTTGGAATCAACCGAAACGGCGAAGTCCCGTCTTATTTCAAAGCCACAAACGGAATGAGTGCAACAGAAGCCTATCGTACATCTATGGAATGGAAACGCACTACCCATCGTGAACATCAAACCACAATGATTGAGTGCTATGCTTATGAGAAACTGGAGGGCAATTTACTTGATTCCTTGAAAGAAAAACTGGAAGCCACATCCGTTTCGTTAGCCCCGAAATCCTCCAAAGAACTGTGGACACAAGTTGCCGCCGAGGGTGATTCTTTGCTTGATGGTATCATTGAGTTGTTTGAGACATTGGTCAATTTGATCAAGAGCAACGGATACGATATAGCAACTGTCCGAAACTTGAATTATGCAGGGAGTAACACACAGACAAACAATATTTTACTTTCGCTACTTGAACCGATCTTCAATGCGTACTGCAAATATCTTGCAGATCACAAAGAAATTGATTTTAACGATATGATTAACCTTGCTTCCGAATATGTTCGGCAAGGGAAATATATCAACCCGTACAAGTATGTGATTGTCGATGAATATCAAGATATATCTAAGGCTCGCTTTACGCTCTTAGACTGTCTGCGAAAATCAAGAGATTATGAACTGTTCTGTGTTGGTGATGATTGGCAAAGCATTTATCGCTTTGCAGGAAGCGACATTGGATTTATCCTCAATTTTTCAAAATATTGGGGTGCAACAGAAGTCAGCAAGATAGAAACTACATACCGTTTCTCGCAGAAGTTGATTGAAATAAGCGGCGGATTCATTATGCAAAACCCCGTCCAAATCAAAAAATCCATCAGAGGAAAATCCGAAGATTTTGGATTCCCACTTGGTGAAATCTCCGGCTACACCGATAAATTTGCGATTGAGTTCATGTCAAAAAAACTGAATGATATTCCCAAAGGCAGCAGTGTATTCTTTGTAGGCAGATATTCCTTTGATGCTAAACTATTGAATGACAGCGGACTATTTTCATGTCAGTATAACAACACAAGTGGGTTTGTCGATGTTAAAGCCAAATCCCGTCCTGACTTGAATATGGTGTTTTTGACGGCTCATAAGTCAAAGGGATTGCAAGCAGACTATGTGTTTATCATTAACAACAAAAAGTCAAGAATGGGCTTCCCAAGCAAAATCCAAGATGCTCCGATTTTAGATTTGCTACTTGATAATTGCGACCAATACCCTCATGCAGAGGAACGCCGCCTATTCTATGTGGCTTTAACCAGAGCAAAGAAAAAAGCATTTATTGTTACTGTTAATGGACAAGAATCTGAATTTGCAATGGAACTAAAAGAGCGATATGGAGAAGAATTGAAGAAAGAACAATTTGAATGTCCTCTTTGTGGTGGGCACTTGGTAAAACGCTCTGGTCCATATGGTGAGTTCTTCGGATGTTCCAATTATCGCACAAACGGATGTAACTACAAAAGAAAGATTCGGTAAAACATCTTATTCAGCTCCGCAGGAGCGCAGCCAATTTCATTGAAATTGTTAAAGGGGTTGGGATGTTTCCCAACAAGTACGCACGAGTGGGTACCGCCGTGCCCTGCTTGCTAACTCCAACTGTGAGTTTGCAAGCAACGGATGCAAGTGCCGTGTGTGGCAACACCGGCTGTGCTTGCTATTCTCCGTTTTGCTATCTAACAATATCTGAATGAAACGAATCGAAGCGAATGACCGAAAAAGGAGGATTGAGGAAATGAGTCCGAAAATCAAAATGAGCGATATCCACGATGACCGTGATGACGATATTATCGAACTGACCGAGGACGAACTGAAAGAGATTTTAGCGGACGAGGGCTTTGACACAGATGATGAAACTGCTCCTATCCCCGAATACTACTTCTCTAATCCTGACCCATACGCCAAGGTCGAGCCTCGCCACGACGATGCGCCCAAGAGAGATTTTTCTTTCGATGAAAAGGGCAACATCGTTGTAAAAAATCCGTCTGCCTTTTGGCTTCCTGAAATCACTATCACGGAAGAAATCGGCGGCACTGAGTTCACAATAACAGGCAGCTATACCGGCACAGAGCCTTTGCATAAAAAGCTGAATCGCATTATGCGCCACCAAGCTGCCAATGACGAATCTGATATCACGGAGGATAGCGAATGAACAACGAATCCTCTTTTGATATAAACCAAGAATCCAATCCTGTACTGACAGTTGCCCAACCGAAGGAGGATAAAAATATGTTAAGGGCAACCGACAAAATCACCGCACTCTATTGCAGACTTTCGCAGGAGGACGCTCTCGAAGGTGAGAGCAATTCCGTGACCAATCAAAGACGAATCCTCGAAACCTACGCCCGTGAACACCGCTTCACCAACCTTTCGTTTTTCGTGGACGACGGCTATAGTGGGACTGATTTCAACCGTCTAGGGTTTCAGAAAATGCTTGCCGAGGTAGAGGCAGACAGAGTATCCACCATCATCGTCAAAGACCTCAGCCGCTTTTCAAGAAACTCCGCTATGGCAGGTATGTTCATCAACTTCACCTTTACCGAACACGGTGTGCGCTTCATTGCCATCAATGACAATTACGACACCATCGACCCCAACAGCATTGACAACGATTTTGCCGGAATAAAAAACTGGTTTAACGAGTTTTATGCGCGCGACACCAGCCGCAAAATCCGTGCTGTACAAAAGGCAAAGGGCGAGCGCGGCGACCGTCTTACCGTCAATGTCCCTTATGGGTACAAGAAGCACCCAGAGGATCCAAAGGCATGGGCGATTGACGAGCAAGCGGCAAATGTCGTTCGGAAAATCTTTGACCTGTGTATGCAGGGCAGAGGTCCGAGCCAAATCGCCGCACAGCTTGAAAAGGACAAGATACTCAATCCCACCGCTTACAAACAGCGTGACGGAAGAAAGACACCGCACCCAACACCCGAAAACGAATGCTGTTGGCACGAAAGCACCGTTGTGGCAATTCTCGAACGGATGGAGTATATCGGAGCTACGGTCAACTTCAAGACCTACAGCAATTCCATCTGGGATAAAAAGCAGAGGGCAAACCCCATCGAAAATCAAAAGGTTTTCTACGGTACACACCCTGCCATCATCACGCAGGAAGTCTTTGACAAGGTGCAGGAAATCCGACAGCAGCGGCATCGCAGAACGGCAACGGGAAAGAGCAGTATTTTCTCCGGTCTGGTCTATTGCGCCGACTGCAAGCAGAAGCTCTATTACTCCACCACAAGCTATTTTGAAAAGCGGCAGGACTTCTTCATCTGCTCTACCCATCGTGCCAACAAGGACAAGTGCAGTGGGCATTATGTTCGTGCTGTGACATTGGAGAGTATGGTCTGGAAACACATGGAGGCTGTTATCTCCCTCGTGACCCACTACGAGGAATATTTTCGCCGTGAGATGGGACAGACGCTCCAATTACAGAGTGAAGAAGCGATACGGGTACACAAGAAGCGGCTGGCACAGGCTGAGAAGCGGATTGCGGAGCTTGACCGCCTTTTCCTCAAAATCTACGAGGACAATGCAAACGCCAAGCTGAGTGACGAGCGATACGCTATGATGAGTGCCACCTACGAAAACGAGCAGACCGAGCTGAAAGCCGAGGTCAAGAAGCTGCAAGAGGATATTCAAGTACAGGAACAAAAGATACAGAATCTCGAAGTATTCATCAAAAGGGTGAAGAAATACACCACCCTCAAAGAACTCACGCCTTACGCCCTCAGAGAGCTTGTAAAGGGCATCTATGTAGAAGCACCCGACAAGTCCAGCGGCAAGCGCAAGCAGAAGGCGCACATTGAGTATGACCTTGTAGGCTTTATCCCTGTTGATGTACTGATGAAAGCAGAAAAGGTATGACCGAAATCATACCTTTTCCGCAAAATGCTATTTTACTGTCTTACGAGCACTGCCCTATAGCCGGGGAAATACTTTTTTATTCCCATAAATATTTCGGATATTTTCCGGAGTCTTTCATTGCCTGAATGGCTGCTGTAACGCTCTCTTTGTCCTCTTTGTAAGTCACGCCGTACCACTTGTCGGTAGAAGTCAGGACCTTGACCTGGGCCTTTCCCTCCTGGATGAGCGCGTCGACGACTTCAGGAAGAAAATATTCTCCTTTCTGAGGATTTTCTTTTAAAGCTTTGTCCAGGAAAGCGGGGAAACGCTTTTCCATTTCTTCTATCATGGACGGTGTAAAGCCCCAGAAGTTCATTGATACTATAGTGCCGGGCGAAAGCTCCTGCCATGAGCTTCCGTCGTCTTCTGTGTATACTATTCTCTCCCCTTGCCACTGTATCTTGGTGTGTTCCGTGATTTGCAGGAGATGGCCGTCGCTTGATGTGCGGCACACACCGCGTGAGACATAGCCGTTTTCGGTTAATGTGTTCTCTATTTGATAGCCGACCATGCAGTATTGATATTTTGGGGTGCTGCCGGTGAACCCACGGCTGTCAGTGCTGCCAGAGCTGCCGGTGCTTTCTGACGGAACCTGAGAGCCCTCCTGTACACTGGTCAGGAATTCGTATATATGCTTGAAAGCCTCAGGACCATAATAGTCGTCTGCGTTTATTACAGCCATAGGAGCGTCTGCACATTTCCTGGCCGCCAGAACTGCATGGGCAGTACCCCATGGTTTTTTTCTGCCCTCCGGAACGGAATACCCTGCCGGAAGATCATCGAGCTCCTGGAAAGCGTATTCTACGGCTATTTTTTTACCTGCCCTGTCGTCTATCAGTTTTCTGAAGTCCTCTTCGTTTTCTTTTTTTATTATAAAAACAACTTTTTCAAATCCTGCCTGGACAGCGTCGTAGAGAGAAAAGTCCAAAATTATTTCTCCCTCATGGCTGACCGGTTCTATCTGCTTTAAGCCCCCGAAGCGGCTGCCCATACCTGCTGCCATTATGACTAAGATTGGTTTTTTCATCGGTGCTACACTCCTAAATTTTAATTATCTTTGGTTTGTTCGCGTATATTTTATAACAACTTTACCAAAGCCGCAAGTTTATGTATAATTAAAATATATTGGAAAACATGAACCAGCCGTGAAAATGCGTGGAGACCAGCTCCGGTTTCGGCGGGTTGCGGTCAGAATAAGGCGGTCGGCGGCAGCGATGAATTAGTCGGGACAGACGGCGAGGCGGCCGGCAGCGGCAGAAGACGATAAAAGAGAGGTGCAAAAGCATGATAAAGACGATGGAACAATCAGAAAGAGATACGATCTTAAGAGTTGCGGACCTTATGGTTACAGCAGCTAAGACTGCGCCTAAGGGCAGCGGCAAAGACACGGTAGTGGCAGCCGTGGTTACGGGTGAAGAAAAAGCAAAGCTGGCGAAAGCGATGAAAGAGCTGGGTGAAGAATATGAAGAGGCTTTCATAGTCAGAGACGCAGGAAATGTCAATGCCAGCGAGTGTGTGGTGCTGATAGGGTGCAAAGATACGCCTTTTGGCCTTAACAACTGCAGAATGTGCGGTTTTGAAAATTGTGCAGAAATGAAAAAAGCCGGCACCAACTGTGTGTTCAACGTGACCGACCTTGGTATCGCTATAGGTTCCGCCGTTTCCGTAGCGGCAGATAACAGAATTGACAATCGCGTAATGTATTCCGCAGGAAAAGGGGCTATCAAAATAGGGCTTTTTTCTGAAAATGTAAAGATATGCTATGGCATACCGCTGAACGCTACATCCAAAAGCATCTATTTTGATAGGAATCCCGAAGCAGTCCTGCTGTAGGTGTGTGTATTGTTTGTAAAAAGCTTGCAATTACTGTCCCTTACCTTGCAAGGCTGGATCGAAATCCGATGATTTGAGGTACGGTGACTGAAAACAGCCCTGCGCTTGTAAGGATATTTAATTATGTGGCTTTTATGTAACAAAGTATACCAGAAGCAGGAAAGAAAATCTTTGTATAATATACAAAAAAATAAGAAATTTCTTTGGAAAAAATACAAAAAACGGACTTTGCGCAAAAATTTATCAGCTGAAAGGCCTGTCAGCCAGCTGCCGACCGGCTATAAAAACTGATTGAGCATGTATATCTTTATGGCGATGGAGAGATTTTCGCTGAATTCTTTCTCATTGCTGCTCGGGTCAAGAAGCTCGTGCATTTTGGAGAGCCTGTATCTGACCGTGTTTTTATGGCAAAATAATTTTTCGGCTGTTTTGTCCAGATCGCCGCGGCAGAGAGTGTATATGCGAGCCGTCTGAAGCAGCTCCGTTTCTCCGGAAAGCAGAGGAGCCAGATATTCTTCCATGTAGTTGATGACCACCGGACTGTTCATTTCCGGAGCCACCAGCCTGTATATTCCCAGCTCTTCGTAATAGCGCAGGGGAGTTTCCTCGATGACAGCTATGTTCTTGGCCCAGAAGGCTTCTCTGATGGCCTTTCCGAAACCATCGGCGGTCATTCGTATTGTGCTTATGCCGCAGAAAAACTTGGACTTATCCAGATGGAAGGTCAGAGCCGCGTCCTCAAAAAGAGCGTCGAATCTGCTTTTGCAAGGATCCTCCTGGCTTAACAAGATAAAATAGCTGTCGTTGTACTTGCAGCAGGCTACTTTCTTGTTGAGCTTTTCGTGGCCCTGTATTTTTCTTACAAGAGCGGTCACCTGTTCTTCTGAAGCGTTGGCAGAATCCCTTATGCAAATTGCTCTGATATATTTTTTTAGTCTGATATTGATTTTTTTACAGAGCTTAGCCTCTTCTTTAAGAGTCATGTCCTCTTTTATGACTCTGGCCAAATCGGTCTCTATAGCATTGATATTTTCTGTTGCCGTAAGAATTTGACGCACGGAAAGGATTACGTCCTCAAAGAATTCATCTCCGCCGAATTCCAGGATAGGAAAGTTATTGGCATTGGCAAAATCTATCGCCTCTTTCGGCAGCTCTTTGATGAGAACCGGCTTATAGGCCAGGCAGCTTACGTTGAAAGCGTGAAGCCTCTTGACCGCATCTGTTATCAGGCCGGGATTGTCCTTGGCGAAAAGCAGACTTGTCATAGTTATGCTCTTGCCGTCGAAGACGTGCTCCCTTTCCATATCAGCGCCCTGAACGAATTCAAAGTCAAGCATTTCCGTGGTCTCTATCGGATTGTTCAGGCCGCCGGCTCCTGCTACCAGCTTAAATCCGGCGAAAATGGGGAGATTAAATAGGTCTTTTACCGTGAGTTTCATAAGCCAGACTCCTTTCGCAGGGTTTCAAAATAAAAATTAAAGCTTGTTTCGCACCGCCATCAGCGTATAACCAAGTAAATTCTGGCCGTTCCAATAGCTCTCATCATATCCGGATACGAGCCGCCCGAGTTCTTTAATGCGCGAGACATCCTCACAGGCGAGAATTTCGGCGGCAGTAGCATTGTCAGTGAAGATGATTGCTTTTCGGTACATCATATATTGTTCCATTGAAGAGAAAGAAATTCCATTTATGGAGAATGGGGAAATATACCAGTTGCTTAAATAACCGTTTTCTTCATCAGAATTGTGAAAACAAAGTATCGTCATTATTCTCTCCCAACTTTTTGTACTGCCAAATCCAACTCCAAGTCGTGCAGTCCAGAGTACGCCTTTTTCAAGAAATCCAAGGGAACTTTCTCTATCACTTCGCAGCTGGGTATATTGTAATACCACTGATAATAAGCGTAGAATCCACCTATCCAATCGGGCATAAAGCCATCGAGAGCCTTTCCCGTAGTCGTGTTTTTCATCTCCTTATACAAACATCGGTGTGGAGAGATAGCGGTCTCCCGTGTCAGGCAGGAAAGCCACTATATTCTTGCCCTCGTTTTCAGGACGGCTGGCAGCAACGACGGCAGCATGCACGGCAGCCCCTGACGTTATTCCTACGAGAACTCCCTCCTTTGCAGCGATAAGGCGGCCTTTGCTGTAAGCGTCCTCATCTGAAACAGTTAAGATTTCGTCATAGACAGACGTGTCGAGGATAGATGGAATAAAATTCGCCCCTATTCCCTGAAGCCCGTGAGGACCTGCTTTGCCCTGAGAAAGCAGCGGCGAGCGGGAAGGCTCGACGGCGATGATTTTTATTTGAGGATTCTTTTCCTTGAGGTATCTGCCGGCACCTGTTATCGTTCCGCCTGTGCCTACGCCGGCGACGAAAATATCTATTTTTCCGTCCAGTGCGTCGTAGATTTCGGGGCCGGTAGTCTCATAATGAATCTTCGGATTTACAGGGTTGTCAAACTGACCCGGAATGAAGCTGCCCTCCGTCTGAGCGGCCAGCTCTTCGGCCTTTTCAACGGCTCCCTGCATGCCCCTGGCGCCCTCAGTCAAAACCAGCTGAGCTCCATAAGCTTTCAGGAGATTCCTTCTCTCAACGCTCATAGTATCAGGCATGGTCAGGATGACCTTGTATCCCTTTGAAGCGGCCGCTGAAGCAAGACCTATGCCGGTGTTGCCGCTGGTAGGCTCTATTATCACGGAGCCGGGCTTGAGGATACCGCGTTTTTCTGCGTCCTCGATCATGGCAAGCCCCACCCTGTCCTTGGCGCTTCCTGCCGGATTGAGAGCTTCCAGCTTACCGTAGAGCTGAGCCTTGAGGCCGAACTCCTTTTCAATTGAATTAAGCCTTACGAGAGGCGTATTTCCCACTAACTGAGTGATATTATCATAGATTTTCATGTTTTTCACACATCCTTTCCAATATTGAAATAGCTATCGCCAAAATTGCCGCTCCTATCAGCATGCCGCACAAAACGTCGGTGGCCCAGTGAACGCCGACATACAGCCTGCTGGGACCGATAAGCAGCATCAGACATGTGCATACTGCTGAAAGAGCTGTCTTCAGCTTTTCGTTTTTGCAGTGCGTTCTTATCAGATACAAGAGCAAGCCGTATACTATGACCGAAGAAACGGAATGACCGCTGGGAAACGAGTAACCTCCCTGTTCCACCAGGTGAATTGCTTCATCCGGGCGGGCTCTTAAGAAAAGATGTTTCATCGGTTTATATATGGAGACTCCGCCTATCGCCGCCAGAGAAACGGGAAGTCCGTAGGTTTTTCTGTTGGGCAGGATAAGCAGGAATAAGCACAGAGCGACTATAGTAACAGTATCTCCGCAATGAGTCAGAGCAATTACAATTATATTTAAAAAATTTCCCCTTATGGAGACGAACCAGTCTCTGACAGCCAGGTCCACAGCCAGCGGCTGCGAATCGCCTGCATATACGAGATAAGCTATGACGGCGGCCATAGCAAGTCCGGCGGCAGCGCAGGCGATGAGCCCGCGACCTGAAATTTTATTTTTATTCATATTATAAAATCTCCAAATTACTTTTGTTTCATTATATACTTTTTTTGTGGAAAATACTATATGTTTATGTTACAATAAATCGTCGATTACAGACTAAAGATCATAGACTAAACCCGCAGGATAAGAGAGGACAAGATATGAAATTGTTTAATAATATAGCAGGCCTGGGCTTTATCGCGCTTACTCTGACCACCCTGAGAGGACATAAGCGCAGGATAGAGCAGTACAAGAGAGAAGATAAAAAAGAAGAAGAGAGAGAAGTGATACTGGACGCATGCCATTATTGGTCTGACCAGATAATAAAACATTTCAACGTCGATATACAGGTGGTCAATCCCGAAAATCTTCCGGAAAAAGGCCCTGTGGTCTACGTTTCAAACCATCAGTCATACGCCGATATACTGACTCTGCTTAACGTGATCAAACATCAGGTGGGATTCATCGCCAAGGAAGAGCTGGCCAAGATACCTGTGTTTTCAAAGTGGATTCTGAGGATAAGGAGCTTGTTCATAATAAGGGCGGACACCAGAGAATCACTCAAGACCATAAGCGAGGGAGCTAACATGATCAAGGACGGATACTCGCTGATAATTTTTCCCGAGGGTACGAGAAGCAGAGGCGGAGAAATGGCCTCTTTCAAGCCGGGAAGCCTTAAGCTGGCCACCAAGGCCAGAGCCACGATAATCCCTATAACCATAAACGGAAGCTACAAGATGTATGAGGAGACGGGAGAAATAAAGAAAAATACCAAAATAGAAGTCATCGTCCACGAGCCTGTAGATACAGCCAAGATGGACAGAAAAGAGCTGGGGGAACTCAGCGACCGACTGGAAGAAACCATTAAAAAAGCCGTGCATGATTAGCACGGCTTTTGATAAGAATGGACTTATTTATTAACCTCATTGGAATCCTGCAGGGTCACCTCTATTTCCTGCATCTGATCGTTTCTGACGATCGTCAGCTTCACTTTGTCGCCGACTTCGTGCTCCTGGATGCGGCGCACGAGCATGTCTGAGCTGGTTACCTTTTCCCCATCGATCATATAGATCAGGTCTCCCGCCTGCAGTCCGGCTTTTTCCGCATTTTCCCCCGTAACCTCTTTGATGTATACTCCCGTAACATCTACGCCGTATTTCATGGCTTCAGAGGCGGAAGTAAGGTCAATGATAGTTACGCCTGCAGCCGGTCTGCCTTCCACATAACCGTTTTCAATGAGAGAATCCGCAACTTCTTTGACGGTGTTGACAGGTATGGCAAAGCCGAGGCCCTCAACGTCGGAACCGGAAGATTTGGCTACTACCAGTCCGATGAGGTTGCCGTATTGGTCGAATACGCCTCCGCCGGAATTGCCTGGATTGATGGAAGCGCTTATCTGCAGAAGAGTCATGCTCTTTCCCTCCAGCGTTATCTCTCTTTCAAGACCGCTGATTATACCGTCAGTGGCGGTTCCGGCCAGAGTTCCGAGAGGGTTTCCTATGGCTACTGCCAGGTCTCCCACATTGAGCTCGGAGCTGTCTCCGAGAGTTACCGGAGTCAGATTGTCCGCGTCGATCTTAAGGACGGCTACATCAGACTGCTCGTCTGTGGACACCAAAGTAGCGTCGTAAGTCGTTCCGTCATGCAAAGTTACTTCGATTGTGCTTGCTCCGTCTATTACATGGTTGTTGGTGAGAATATATCCGTCTTTGCTGTAGACGATTCCGCTTCCCGCGCCCTCAGTCACATATTGGCGCGCCCATGAATCTGTTGAGACAGAGCCTGTTGTGATAGCCACAACTGAGTTTTCGTTTTTG
Source organism: uncultured Eubacteriales bacterium (assembly GCA_900545135.1). Classification (GTDB taxonomy): domain Bacteria; phylum Bacillota; class Clostridia; order Peptostreptococcales; family Anaerovoracaceae; genus Fimisoma. The sequence continues at coordinate 20,717 of UQXL01000027.1, forward strand.
GCGATGATCTCTTGAATCGACAACTCGCTGCCCGTAGCTTTTGTCAAATTGTAATTTGTCGCATTCAATGCTTTGCTTTGCGAGTTGTTACCGAACAAAGCGGAGGAAAAAGCGAAAGCTCCGGCCCCTATGGCGGCTGAGAATATCATCGCTGTTATTAGAGTAAAAATGAAGAATTTTTTGGTCACATATTTGTCTTTTGCTTTAGTTTTTTTCTTTTTTTCCGGTATGGTGAAATTTACCGGGGATTCAGTGACCTCGTCGTTATTTCCGGGGAATTTGTTCCAATCATCCATAAATAAGACCTCCTTTTAAGCAAATTATATTCGCTGTTTGTGTATTTTCTGTGTAAAAAAAATGGGAAATATGATAAAATATATTATTAAAATTATAAAGATTGTATGGTTAATTTTTTAAAATCAGCAGATAAAGATATTATGGAAAAAGCAATAAGGGAATATACACGCTGGGCGGCGCATGAGCTGCCCGATGATTTGAGAGAAGAACTTGAGACGATAAAGGGCGATGAAAGGGCCGTTTACGACAGGTTCTGCAAGGATCTGACCTTCGGCACATCAGGGCTTCGCGGCAAGATGGGCGCAGGCTCGAATATGATAAATTCAATAGTTTTAAAGAGAGCTACGGACGGAGTATGCGACTATCTTCTTTCCAAGCACGAAAGGCCAAGGGTAGTCGTCAGCTACGACACGAGAATAAATTCCATGGAATACGCCGAAATCGTCGCCGAAGAACTGGCTGAAAACGGAGTGGAAGTGATGATCTTCGCAGAGCCTACGCCTGTGCCGGTGCTTTCCTTTGCCATAAGAGAACTGGCCTCTGACAGCGGAATAATGATTACGGCCAGCCACAATCCGAGGGAATACAACGGATACAAGGTTTACGACCATTTCGGCAACCAGATAGACGATAAAAAAGCGCGTCTCATCGAGGAATATATAGAAAAGAGAGACTATTTCGGCGAAGATGTGAAAGACCGAGCAGATAAGAAAATCGCCGGCCGTGGTGAAGGCGCTGGCAACAGAGCTAAAGAACCCGGTAGAGAGAACAGAACGCGGCGCGCATGTCCGGCAGAAATAAAAATCCTGGACAGCCATATAAAAAACGCATATCTCAAAGCGCTAAAAGAGCAAGTTCTTCTGTGGACAGATGAAAGCCAAGCCAGAAAAGAGCTTTCACAGCTCTCCGTGGTCTACACGCCTCTCAACGGAAGCGGCAGGGATTACGTGATGGAAGTAGCCAGAGCTCTTGGCATAAGTGATTTTACGATGGTGGAGGAACAGAGCTTCTGGGACGGCAATTTCCCCACATGTCCATACCCCAACCCGGAATACGATGAAGTCTTTGACCTGGCAATAGAAAAATACTGCGGCAAGGATACAGATATAATCGTTGCCACCGACCCGGACAGCGACAGGATGGGCGTTATGGCGAGATGGCAGGGCGGTTTCAGAAGGCTCACAGGAAACCAGGTGGGCGTTCTCATGCTGGACTATATTTGTCACTGTCTGAGCGTTGCCGGCGCAGAGGCCAGGGCAACAGCCGCATCCGCGCTTCCTGGCAGCACCGGCAGGCAGCTGGCCGGAAAAATCGCCTATAAGAGCTACGTCTCTTCTCCTATGGCTGAAGATGTGGCACGATACTACGGCGTGGAGATGAAAAACGTTCCCACCGGGTTTAAAAATATCGCTGCCGAAATGGAAAGGCTGAAAAGCTCAGGCCACGAGACAGATTTTCTCTTCGGCTTTGAAGAAAGCCTCGGCTACCTGTATGGCAATTACACCAGAGACAAAGACGGCGTGCTGGCCGTTCAGATGATTTGCCTGATGGCCGCGTGCCTTAAAGCAAAAGGCAAGACTCTGTTTGACAAGATGGAGGAACTCTACGTCCGCCACGGCTATTCAAAATCGCTGGCATCATCCGTGCATTTCGAGTCGGAAATGGACAGGGAAAACATAGATATGCTGATGAAAAGTCTTTTCAGCGGACAGCTTGAAAGCCTTATGGGACAGGCACTGGAATGTGATTTCTCCGGCGCAGATATGAGCCTTTTCAGCGGGGCTCTTCCATGCGGCGATAAGATAATCGTCAGGCCGTCAGGCACAGAAATGAAAGTAAAAATATATGTATACGCCAAAAGTGATTCCGGCGAAAAGGCAGAAGAAAAAGCAAAGCGCATGCTGAGCGAGTCGGAAGCTTTCGTGCAGGACTTCTGCGGCGGCCGGAACCTTGCAGAGCGACGTTACGCCCTTAAAATTGACACAAAAGCAAAGAAAGGCATATTATGAATAAAGTACTGACAGCTATAGACAAAAGAGGCTCTTTTCGCGTGTATCTGACAATCTCGACAGATCTGGTGCAGAAAGCCGCAGATATACACAAAACCACACCTCTCGCCACAGCGGCTCTGGGAAGAGTCCTTACAGGAGCCGGACTCATGGGGCTTCTTCTCAAGAATCCCCAGGATAAAGTCACGGTGATCTTTAAGGGAGAGGGTCCGGCCAAGCAGATTTTAGCCACCGCCGACGGCGAGGGAAGAGTCAAGGGCTACATCGCCAATCCTGACGTTGACCTGCCGCTGAAAGAAAACGGCAAGCTGGACGTAGGAGGAAGCCTCGGCGAGGGCACCTTGACCGTGATAAAGGATCTGGGCCTCAAGGAACCATATATAGGAAAGATCTCTCTCGTTTCAGGAGAGATCGCCGAGGATCTGACCTCTTATTACTATATTTCAGAACAGCAAAATTCGGCCATTTCCCTCGGTGTCAAAATCGAAAGGGACTTGACCGTAGGCTGTGCCGGAGGCATGATAATTCAGATGCTCCCGGACGCTTCTGAAGAGGCTGTGGATAATCTGGAAAAACTCATAGGAAAAATGGAGCCAATCACCACGCTGATAGACAGAGTCTGCGGCGCTGAGGCATGCGGGGAGACAGACGAAGAAAAAGTCAGCCTTTTGGCGGAGGAAATCTTCAAAGAAATGCCGGAACCTTTCCAGCTTGAAATCCTGGGAATCAAGGAAATCCAGTGGCAGTGCGACTGCTCGGAGGAAAGACTTGAAAAAGCTCTGATGACCATAGGCGCGGGCGACCTGACAGAAATAATAGAAGAAGACGGAGAGGCTGAGCTAGTTTGCCAGTTCTGCCTGAAAAAATACCATTTTGACAAAGACCACCTTTTACGGATTCTGGCAAGCATAAGATAGCCCCGGCAAAAGCCGGGATCCTGCCAGCCGCCGCCAACGCCTGCGCGCGCGGCAGGCGTCAAATAATTTTGGCAAAAGCCAAGATTCTGAAAATATCGAATAAACCGGAGGCAGATATGCTGAAAAGTAAAATCGGAGTCATCTTCGGCGGCCGCTCGGAAGAACATGACGTTTCTCTGGCGTCGGCCTGCTTCGTGATAAAGGCTCTTGATCCGGATAAATTTGAAGCGATATACATAGGAATCACCAAAGATGGAAAATGGAAGAAATATGACGGGCCGGCGGAAAAGACCAGGGAAAATATTGTTGAAAATATCGCGGACGGTTCGTGGGAAAAATATTCGTTAGACTTTAACCTCGGCGACCTGAAAAAACAAGTCGATTTTGTACTGCCTGTGCTCCACGGACCTTACGGCGAGGATGGCTGCATACAGGGGTTTCTTGAAACGATGGATATTCCCTACGGCGGCTGCGGCGTTCTGGCCTCGGCAGTCTCCATGGATAAGCAGATGTTCAAGCAGCTGATGAAAGAAGCAGGGCTTGACGTATGCGGTTATGTGGGACTTACGAGACAGGAAATCCTCAGAGACGCGGTCAAAGCTGCCCGCAAGGTGGCCGAGGCCGTAAGCATGCCATGCTTTGTCAAACCTGCCAACATGGGTTCCAGCGTGGGCATAAGCAAGGCCAAGACGGAGGAAGAGCTTATTTTGGCTCTGCGAAATGCCTGCCGCTATGACGACAGGATAATCGCCGAAGAGTTCATCGAAGCACGGGAGCTTGAGATAGCAGTCATGGGCGGCCGGAATTGTGAATTGGGATGCGCCGGGGTTGCTACGGACTCTGCCAAGACCGAGAGCCGCGGCATGGATACCGGAGCAGCCTGCAGCGCAGAGAGCTCATTGCAGTTCACCGACATAGGAGAGATAATTCCCTTCAAGGAATTTTATGATTACCAGGCAAAATACATGAGCGGTCAGAGATCGGGGCAAATGATGAGCCAGACGCTGAACCAAACGTCGGAGCTGATCATACCGGCCGACATTACGCCGGAGGCCAGAGAAAAAATAACCAGGATGGCAGAGACGGCATACGAAGCAGTATGCGGATACGGCTTCGGCAGAATAGATTTCTTTATGGAAAAGTCCACAGGCAAAATATATATAAATGAGATAAACACTATACCGGGATTCACGGAAGGCAGCATGTTTCCGCTGCTGTGGCGGCATCAGGGCCTTACGCCCCGGGAGATAATCGAAAGGATCATAGATTTAGGTTATGAAAGATATTACTCTGAAAATAACAGGAAAACAACAATATGAGGGGATAGAAGAAGACCAGATGGAGTTCGTCACCGACGGCAAGCTCTATGTGAGAAACGGCGTGGTCTATATCATGTATGATGAGACTGAAGTTTCCGGTATGGAGGGCTGTAAGACCACCATAAGGCTGGGAGACCGTTCAGTCAAAATGAGGCGAACGGGTGAAATAGGTTTTAACACGGAGCTGTATTTTGAGACCGGCAAGAGATTCAACAGTATCTACGAAACGCCTTACGGCCCCATGGGAGTGGAGGTTCTTACGGATTTTGTAAAGAACGATTTCGACCTGGAAAAATGCCAGGGCTCGATAGACGTCCAGTACCAGGTCAGCATGGAGGGCCTGGCCGAGGGGCGCAACAGGCTTACGATAAATGTGATGTAGGATGGTTTCTCTTTCGGGAGGCAAGCCGAAGCACCCGCGCGCCTGGCCGTGCCGGATACAGCTCGCCGCCGCATCTGCGAAGAAACGCGCCTGGCCGTGCCGCCAATGACAAGACAAAAAATAAATTTACAATAGACGACGAGGAGATGAAAAAATGCAAAAAAAAGGTTTTGATGCTGAAAAGTACATTGAAGAGCAGTCCAAGTATATTCTTGAGAGAATAAACCAGGGGAACAGTCAGCGACTCTATCTGGAGTTCGGCGGCAAGCTGGTCCACGACAAGCACGCCATGCGCGTACTTCCGGGCTTCGATGAAAACGCCAAGATAAAACTGCTGCAAAAGATGAAAGACCAGGCCGAAATCATAATCTGTATTTATTCAGGAGACATAATCAACAGCAAGACAAGGCAGGACTTCGGAATCACCTACGACCTGGAAGTCCTCAGACTGATAGACATTTTCCGCAAATACAACCTGAAGATAAACAGCGTGGTGGTTACCCGCTACGAGGACGCGCCGGCCGTCAACAAATTCATCGCCAGGCTGGAAAGGCGGGATATCAAAACCTATAAGCATTTTTACACCAAGGGTTATCCGACAGACGTCGATACGATAGTAAGTGAAGAGGGCTACGGAGCCAACCCGTACATAGAAGTCACCAGACCGCTGGCAGTCATAACCGGACCGGGAGGCGGCAGCGGCAAGCTGGCAACCTGTCTTTCACAGCTTTACCACGAATATAAGAGAGGGGTAAAAGCCAGATACGCTAAATTCGAGACTTTCCCAATCTGGAACCTGCCCCTCAAGCATCCTGTCAACATAGCGTACGAAGCCGCCACGGCAGACCTGAAAGACGTCAACATGCTGGACTCCTTCCATCTCGAAGCTTACGGAACAAAGGCCGTCAACTACAACAGAGACCTGGAGGTTTTCCCCGTAGTCAAGAGGATAATAGAGAAGATAACTGGAACGGCCGAGTATCAGTCCCCGACCGACATGGGCGTGAACAGAGTGGGCTTTTGCATCAGCGACGACGAGGTGGTCAAAGAGGCCGCTGTACAGGAAATCATCAGGAGATTCATCATAGCAAAATGCGACTATAAGAAAGGTAAAATTTCCGAGGAAGCCTTGGAAAGGTCGGAGCTTCTGATGAAAGAAGTCAACGCCAGCGAAGAAGACAGGCGCGTCGTGGCTCCGGCCAGAGAATACGCCGAGCTGAAACGCCGCTGCGATGAAAAATACGTCAACGTCGTTGTCATGGCGCTGGAAATGCCGGACGGAACCATGATAACTGGAAGAAGCAGCCGCCGCATGGTGGCCGCAGCCGCCGCAGTCCTCAACGCAGCCAAGAGATTTGCCGGCATAGACGATGAAAAATATGTCATTTCACCCAACGTTTTCGGCGATATCCAGTCTCTGAAAGGCGATATCCTCAACCATGACAGGACGAGCCTCAACCTGGAAGAGACTCTGACCGCCCTCTGCATTTCCGCGGAGAACAATCCGTGCGCCAAACAGACTTTTGATATGCTGGGCAGGCTGAAAGGCTGCAAGGCTCATTGCACGGCCATCCTCAGCGACAGAGATGAGCAGACCTTAAGGAGCATGGGCATAGACGTCACATGTGACCCTGAATATATAACCACAAACTTGTATTTTGCGTAGACCGCACATCAGCACATGATAGTGGTTCGCTGCGCGTAGACCGCACAAGACAAAACACGAACCGCCGGGAGAACACCAAATGTCAAAAAAATCAGCCAAAAGACGAAGAAAAAATTTTACAGAGGATACTCTCAGCAGAAGAGAAGGTTTCAAGTACAAGCTGATAGCCGAAGGCATCGGCGTGGGCTTTTTAGCCGGTCTTATAGTGTCCCTTTTCAGGCTCGCCCTGACCAAGGCTGAAAGCGCAAGAGACCTGTTCATAGACTCGGCCGGACAGAAATTCACCCTTGCCCTGCTGGGCGCAGGGCTTCTGGTCTTTATAGCAGTCTGCACCTACGCTGTAATCATCAGGGAACCGTTGTCCTCAGGCAGCGGTATACCACAGGTAAAAGGCGAGCTCCAAGGGCAGATAAACGCCAACTGGGTTCAAGTGATAATAGCTAAATTCTTAGGCGGGATACTGGCCATAGGAGGCGGACTTTCTCTGGGAAGAGAGGGGCCGAGTATTCAGATAGGGGCCATGGTGGGAAAGGGCTTTTCCAGGATAAACAACCGTCTCAGGACAGAAGAAAAGCTCCTGATGACCTGTGGTTCAGGAGCCGGTCTTGCGGCAGCCTTCGGGGCGCCTCTTGCGGGAGTTGTTTTCGCCCTCGAAGAACTGCACAAAAATTTTTCTCAAGAAGTTTTGCTTAGTACGATGGCCTCGGCCATCACAGCGGACTGTATAGGATCTTACATATTCGGACTTGAGCCTGTGTTGGATTTTGAAATAAATGTGGATGAAGGACTTCCCCTCAACAGGATGTGGATGGTGATCGTTTTGGGATTGATTCTAGGCGTGTTTGGAGTGCTTTTCAACAAGACGATCCTGATTGCTCAAGATTGCTTTAAGCGGTTAAAACTGAAGTGGATAAAAGTATTCGTGCCTTTTGCCATTGCGCTTCTTTTGGCCATATGGCTTCCGGAAGCCCTTGGAAGCGGGCACAAGCTTATAGGACTGGCTGGAGAGGGCGCCATGACCGTGAAAGTTTTAGTCACGCTCCTGGCTGTAAAATATGTTTTCTCAGTGGTCAGCTTCGGCAGCGGAGTACCCGGAGGGATATTCCTGCCTCTGCTGGTTATAGGAGCTCTCACCGGCGGAATTTTTACCGAAGCGATAAGCCCTATAGCAGGGTATGAGCAAAATTACATCCAATATTTTGTCATATTGGGCATGACAGGCTACTTCAGCGCGATTGTAAGAGCGCCGATAACAGGTGTAATCCTGATAAGTGAAATGACCGGTACCTTTTCAAACCTGCTGTCACTGTCAGCGATAGCGCTGACGTCGTATATGACGGCAGACGTTTTAAAAGGCAGGCCTATATACGATGAACTCATGGAAAGAATCGTCGCGCACGGAAAAGTACGCAAGCCGAAAGTTTCCAATAAGGTTCTCGTCGAAGGTGAAATCCATTACGGCGCGTATATGGATTCCAGACCGCTGTCGGATATCATGCTCCCCCAGGGCTGTCTCGTGGTTTCAATACAGCGGGGAAGCCGTGAAATCGTGCCCAGCGGCGATACTGTTTTAAACGGTGGCGACAAGCTGGTGATTCTCTGCGACGAAGGTATTGTACCAGAAGTCCACAGAGAATTGGACGAAAAATGCAAAAGCATCTTTAAAAACTGATATATTAAATCTATTTTAAAACCGCCTTTCCAGCAGGAAAGGCGGCGTTTTTATGTGCATGCAAAGTGACAAATCTTAAAACAGGTCCTCCTCAGCGTCTCCTTCCCACTCGCTTTTTTTCTCATCGAGAGCCCTCTGGCTTTCTTCCCTGAATCTGTCCCAGTCGAGAAGATACATGGCTCTTTCCATCAGCATCCCTTTGGCAAAGGGAGAAAGCTTCTTATAAAACGACACGAGCTCCATCAAGTCGTCGTCACAAAACTGACTGCTGCCCATCTGGTTGACGAACGCCTGAGGATCTGCCTCAAACAGCGCCGCCATATCTATACCGAAACGTTTTGAAATATTATAAAGCACCTCAGCGTCGGGAGTTCTTCTGCCCAGCTCATAATGAGCGTAAAGTGATCTGCTTATTCCGACCATATCGGCTATCTGAGATTGACTCATGTCTTTACAAGTTCTCAAAACTTTTAAATTAGCTGCGATTCTTTTCTGCGTATCTAAGTTCATATTTGCGTCTCCTTGTGGCTGGCAAATGCTGCGATTGTTTTTATCTCAAATTCCGGCCCCTATAATATATGTGTGAATTCGGCCCCAAAAAGTTGCAGTTAAAGGGCTGAATTCTCTGATTTTTGCCGAAAAGTTATAAACGATATAACTATGTGTTTATTTATCTATTATCCTATAGCGACTAACTTTAGTAAAGAACCATTTCTTTTTTTAAGGAAAAATTTCATGAAAAGGAGAGTAAAAATGGCAGAAAAATTAAGACCACTGGACCAGACAGAAATGGGCAGAAGAGTTAGAAGCAGGAGAGAATCCATCGGCATGAGCCGTGAAAATCTTGCTGAACAGCTCGACGTTTCCGCGCAGTTCATCGCGGACATCGAATACGGCAACAAAGGGATTTCCATCAAGAAGTTGTACCTTTTGTGCCAGATTCTCAACGTAACAGCGGACTATATACTTGCGGGAGGAATTTTACCGGAAGAAAGGGATGGAGAAAGAGCCAGAGCCTGTGAAGAGATAATGACGATACTTTACCACTGCGACGCTAAACAGCTTAGAAGCATCGGTAAGATCGCGGAAATATATGCGGATGAAGTAAGGACAAAATAGTCGTGAAATACTCGCACGAAATAGAGTCTTTCCCTATTATGACAGATATAAGAGAGAAAAGGGCTACTAAGGTGAGGGACGGATTCTATGAAGAATCTTTGAGATTGGAGGATAACGAGGAACTGTTGTCGCAGTACTACAGAGACGTTACCCGTTATTTGGGTGTTTTTGGAATAAACAAGGCATATTTTGAAGACGCGGTGCAGGACACCATGGTGGAAGCCCTTGCAGGCGCGGAAAGGATAAGAGATAAGGACAAATCTAAATACTGGATATTAACGATAGCAAAACGAATAGGGTTAAAATATGTTAAGCAGGGAAAGAGCGAGGAAGCAACCAAGTGTTCTTACGAGGAAATCGTAAGCAACAGAGTGGAGGAGCTGGAGTTTATTTCAGACAGGCAGCTTTATGATCAGATGAGCCGGATAAGTGACGAATCTCTCTTGGAGATTTTGGAAACGACTTTGAATATCAGAGAACGCAGAATAATCATGCTGTATTATGTCTACGGTCACAAATTCAAAGAAATAGCTGAAATCTTAAACGAGCCTGAAAGCACCGTCCGCAGCGTTTCTGCGCGGGCGAAAAAGAAGCTCAAGGCTGGATTGGAACAAGGAGGATTTTATCATGGCAAATAGAAATGATTACAGAAATATGCTTGGAGAGCGTTTTGAAAACGCGTACAAAACGAAAAATGAATTTAAACGTCCGTCTGAAACAGAGATGGCCAAATGGAAACACTTGGCCAAGCTAAGGCGGAAAGAAAAGCGGAGACAGGCAAAGATAGTGGCGAGCCTTGCTTCTGTTTTTGCGATGGTATTTTGTTTCAGCGTGGTGTCGCTGTTCCAGCTGCCGGACGCGGAAGCAGGCGAAGATCAGATTGTGGATATACAAGACTGGAAGGACAATGAAGAATTTTCAAAAGTCGATGTTTACTTGGATTATTCTGATTTGCCTGAAGACATTGAAGAATATTTTTGTCTAACTGATAAATTACCAAATGGATATAGCTTTTCAGAAATGGAAGTTATAACAGTTGGGCAGAAAGTAAAGATTAAAAGTAATTTTATAAATGAAAAAGGAGATTCTATTGTAGTAAAGCAAAAGATTTCAAATGATTATACTGAAGTGATTGCAAATAGTGATAGAGTCGAAACCCTGAATGGCTTAGATGTTTATATAAAAAATTATACGAATGGAGACAAACAGACAAGCTATAAGTTTATAGTGGAAAACACGTTTGTAAGCATCGTAGCAGGAAATGGAGTAGAAGAGGAGGTAATAAAGCAAATAATAAAAGAGGCTAAAAATAGCCTCTTAGGAAATTAAAATGCACGGGAATATGTTGTAAATATATTTGATGTAGATCCTATATAATCCTTACTTACGGTTTTTATCCTGTAGCTTGTGCCTCTTACTAAGCCGGTGTATTGATTATAAAAGTAGAAATATGATTTATTGAATCCGTTGTTGTATAGAGTACGCTCCGGATTGGTCATGTCGATGACCCATTCACCGTCGACTTTCTTTTGCAGATATACGACAACATTATATTGGTCTACAACTTGGCTGAAGTCTACATCTATGTACACGTCGGCTTTTGAGTCGCTTATTCTGCTTATGTCATAGATAACGCTGTCTGTATCATGTGGCTGGATACCACTATCCATGGTTTCTATCGTAGCTGCGGATGCTGTTGAGCTGAATGAGAGGACGAATACTAAGGCTAAGAAGAGTGAAATAACTTTTTTCTTCATAAGTAACCTCCTGAATAAAAATATTCAATTTAAACAATCATCATGCAGTTTATAAAACCGCTGGTGTTAGCCACAACAACCATAATGTTTAAATAACTGATTGATACATGGGCGTGGGACAAAAAATCAGGTGTGCAGTCATCTTTG
>UQXL01000028.1 GCA_900545135.1 uncultured Eubacteriales bacterium
AACATTTTAAGAAATAACCGCGTCATTTTAGAGGTATTAGTGTGTCGAATCATGTCGATGTTGTACATTTTCAAGATCTACAGCGATTTTGCCAACACAAATTCAGTAAAAATGTTGGCAAAATTTCAGACATCACGAAATATGACAACAACCGCTCGACTTCATGGCCAATTCGACAAACTTCGACACACCCAAAGACAACGGATGTTGTCAAGTACCGGTTAGAACCAAAAATTGTACAACATTTTCCATAATATTACAAAATGTACGGATACCGCCTGGCTTACTGATGCTGTCATACCATGCGCGCCTAAAACTCCCGGCGCTCACATCAAAACACTGTGCCGCGCTCACGCCAAAGCCACCATCCGCCCGCACTTGTAAGCCGCGGTACCCTCAGCAAATTGTAAGCCGCGGTACCCTCAGCAAATTGCAAGCCGCGGCGCGCCTCAGTTCAAAAGTTGCCACCCGCAGCAAATAGCAACCGCGGCGCATTTAGGTCATTGTGCCGAACCATACAGCAAATCGGTACTCCAGAGGGCGCAATCAGGTCCTTGCGTCGAACCATACAGCAAATCGGCACTCCAGAGCGCACAATGAGCCCAAAGCTCCGCGGCAAGTCCGCAAGCTGCGCCTCAGCATCGCACATCGCGCTAAAATGCCCCGCCAGCTCCAACTCAAAGGGCATTAGCCACCGCACACCTAGACCAAAAGCCACCGCACACCTAGACCAAAAGCCACAGCAAATACTCCCCCAAAACACCACCTTATTCGCCGCATCGACATCTGAACAACCATACAAAAAACCATAACCGAAAGGCAAAGCGATGTTACTTAGAGAAATAGCAGAAAGAATACTAAACTTGTACAACTACTATACAGGAGCTGTGATAACCGACAAGGACGGCAACATAGTCTATTATTACGGAGGCATGAAAGAAGTCAATTCCCTCGAAGTCGACGAGGTCATAGGCCGCAACGTTCTCGAAGTATATCCGAGCGTGAAAAAAGAAGAAAGCAGCATATACAGTGTGCTCAAGACGGGGGTTCCCCTTTATGACGTCAGCCAGAGGATAGTAAACAGCAAGGGAGAAGTTTTCGACTCAGTCAACTCCACATTTCCCATAAAAGACGGAGACGAAATAGTCGGCGCGGTCGAGATATATTATTATGATGATTATGACGAGATACAATATGAAATAGACGCCGATATGCTCAAAGGCAGTCTGTTCAATCTGTATTCGGCGGAGGACATAATATCGGAATCCAAGATCATGGACGACTTCAAATCCAAGATAGGCAGAATATCTATGACAGACTCTACGGTTTTGATATACGGCGAAACTGGAACCGGCAAGGAACTGGTTGCCCAGGCCATTCATTCAAGCAGCGCCCGGCGCGACAAAAACTTTATCGCCCAGAACTGCGCAGCCATTCCGCAGAATCTGCTGGAAAGCATCCTCTTCGGCACTGTCAAGGGCAGCTACACCGATGCCAAGGACAAGCCGGGACTCCTAGAAGTGGCGGACGGCGGGACTTTGTTTTTAGACGAGATACACTCCATGGACTGGAACGTGCAGGCCAAGCTGCTGAAAGCCATCGAAGAAAAGAAGTTCTACAGAGTGGGCGGCACGGAGAGTATTCCCGTAGATATAAGGGTTATAACCGCCGTCAATATAGACCCTGCAGAATGTGTCGCCCAGGGAAAACTGAGAGAAGATTTATATTACAGGCTGAACGTCATAAGGCTGAACATACCGCCGCTGAGGGACAGAAAAGAAGATATAAAAAGTTTGACGGAACATTTTATAGATATGTACAACAAAAAAATGAAACGCGAGATAAAAGGTGTTTCCGACGAAGTCATGGAATTCTTCCAGTCATACGACTGGTGGGGAAATATAAGGGAACTGAAGAATGTGATAGAATGTGCCTTTAATTTCGCACAGGGCGACGTCATACAGCTGGAAGACATAGACTGCTATGAAGAAGAGATAGAAGGAACGAGAGCTGCGGACAGATTCGTCAAAGGGCGGAAAATCGATTTGAAAAAAGTGCTCAAGGAGTATGAAAAGGATATCATAGAAAACGCCCTGAGAGAAAGCAGAAATTACACTGAAGCTGCCGAGAGATTGGGAATTTCAAAACAGGCGCTTAACAACAAGATGAACGATATGGGTATATTGAGAGAAATGGTGAAAACTGATGACTCTGAAAGAACGCTTTAACGAGATACTGAACATATACAACTACTATAACATGGCGATAATAGTCAATGACAAAGGGACTGTTGAATATTTTTACAACAACAGGCCTGACATCAACTCTATCACGGAGAAAGAAATTCTGGGACATAATGTGCTGGAATCCTGTCTCAACGTCACGGAAGAGACCAGTACTCTCTATTACGCCATAAGAACCGGAAAACCAGTGAAAAACGTATACTACAAGCTCGAGACCAGTAAGGGCGATACCGTGTACAGCTACGGAAATACAATCCCCATAAAGGACGGGGACAAAGTACTGGGGGCCGTGGAAATTGCAAAATATATCGAGGCAGGAGATAATTTTGCCAGCGGAGATATCTTTATCGAAAGCTTTAAAACAGAAAAGGACAGGCTTTACAGCATAGAAGATATCAAGGGCTCATCGAAAGAAATAGAAAGGCTCAAATTTAAGATACAGCGCGTTGCAGACACTGATTCAACCGTATTGATTTACGGAGAAACGGGAACAGGTAAGGAACTGGCAGCGGAATCCATTCATTCCGCAGGAAAACGAAAGAATAAAAAATTTGTTTCACAAAACTGCGCCGCCATTCCGCCGATGCTGCTTGAGAGCATCCTCTTCGGAACAGAGAAAGGCAGTTTTACCGGAGCGGAAAACAGGCGCGGAATCATAGAAAGCGCTCAAGGAGGAACTCTGTTCCTCGATGAAATCAATACCATGGACGTGGATACCCAGTCGAAAATACTGAAAGCGATAGAAGAAAAGAAGATAATGAGAGTAGGCGGCACTGAAAGCATACCGGTAGATGTCAGAGTAATTGCCGCCGTCAACGTGAACCCAAAGGAATGTGTCAGGCAGGGAACTCTGAGAGAAGACCTGTATTACAGGCTAAGGGTAGTAGAACTCAGGCTTCCTCCCCTCAAGGAGCGCAAAGAAGACATTCCTGAGCTTACGGAGTATTTCATAAAATATTTCAATGCTAGGTTCAGCAAATATATCGCAGGCCTGTCGTCGGACCTAAAGGAAGAATTTATGAATTATGACTGGCCGGGTAACGTGAGGGAACTTAAGAACGCCATAGAACGAGGTTTTAACATAGCCGTCACTCCTATAATAGAAAGCCGCGACGTGGAACTCGCAGGCAGGCTGGAAAAAAGACACGGCAACAGCCCTTTTTTCGGCGAAAAGCGGCTCTTACCTGATGGACAGTTCTTTTTCCCTGATGGGGAAAAGAGCCTCAAGGAGATGGTGGCTGACAAGGAGAGGGAGATAATAGAAAAGGTATACTCGCAGTCGAAAAACGTCACAGAAGCAGCGGCTGCTCTGAACGTATCAAGGCAGGGGCTGAGCAAGAAGCTGGCTGAATACGGCATCACAGAGAAAAAACAGCAATAGACCGGCCAGCCGCCGGCCCGCAAAGTAAACCAATCAAAATGCTATTTTTATTTACGAAAGTAAAAAGAAATGGCATTTTTCTTTTGCGTCGAGGAAAGAGGAAATACGAGCAAGCCGAAAGATTGTTGACTTTTAAACAATATCTTAACAACCTCAGTCCGCCGGCGTTTTGGCACAAAAATTGCTTTTTATATTTGTGCAATTATGAAAAGGCATTTTAAGAAAAGGAGGAGGAAAATGAAATCGGTTTTAACCAACGGACGCTGTTATACTCTTGACAGCCAGAATACCGTAGCAGAAGCGGTATTGATGGAAGACGGCAAGATCAAAGCAGTTGGAACAAGCGATGAAATCCTGAAGATGGCAGGCGGCGATGCCGAGATTATCGACGCAGAAGGAAAAACTGTCCTTCCCGGATTCTATGACAGCCATTTGCATTTGCTCAGCTATGGCTACAGTCTGACCATGGCATACCTCGATGATTGCAGGAGCATAGAGGATGTCGTGCAGACACTGAAGAAGTACATAGAAGACAATAATATTCCTCCGGGAACATGGGTCGAGGGAAGAGGCTGGAATGAAACCGACTATCCGGAAAAAAGAGTTCCAAACCGTCACGATCTGGACAGAGTTTCCACGGAACACATGATTTCCATAGGAAGGTCATGCAGCTTCATGTGCATCACCAACACCAAGGCTTTGGAAGAGTTGGGCTTCATGGAAAAGCTGCCTGAAATAGAGGCCGGCACCATAGAAGTAGATGAAAAGGGCGTCCCTACAGGCGTTTTCAGATCAGAAGCCAAGGAAGAGGTGTACTCAAGGCTTCCTAAGCTTGGCGTGGAAAAGATCAAAAAAGCCATCGTCATGGCCTGCGAAAAGTATAAAACCGCCGGCATAACCACAGCGGAAACAGACGACTTTGAGCTGACCAGAGCAGGCGACTTCCACGACATACTGCAGGCCTACAAGGAGCTGGACGAAGCCGGAGAGCTTCCTATAAGGATCAACCTCATGCTTTATCTGCCTGAGGACAGCCAGCAGCAGGAATTCTACAAGTACGGTTATAAGACCGGCGACGGCTCAGACTTTTTCCGCATAGGTAAGTTTAAGCTTTTGACGGACGGGCCTCTCGGAATCAGAGGCGCGGCCATGCTGGAGCCTTACTCAGACGACCCGTCAACTCTGGGAGAAAACTACTTTCCGCAAGAGGCGCTGAGCCGAAAAGTTAAAGATGCTTATGACCACGGTCTTGTCACCGTATGTGATGGAATGGGTGACAGAGGCATTTACATGGCTCTGAAAGCATATGAGCCTATCGTCAAAGCTCATCCGGACGAAGACCTGAGATTCGGCATCGATCATTCACAGATTACTACAGAGGGAATCATCGAGGAATATGCAAGGCTCCACGTGACAGCAGGCTGCGAGCTGGTATTCGTCAAATCAGACATCGAGATCGCAGAAGACAGGGTCGGAAAGCACAGAGCTTCCCTTTCATATAACTGGAAGAGATTCTTCGATAACGGATGTGTAGTCGCAGCCGGTTCAGACAGTCCTGTTGAAGATTTCAGCCCGCTGCTGGGAATAGAAGGCGCAGTCAACAGAAGAGACTGGAACGATCAGCCAAAGGAAGGCTGGTTCCCTGACCAGTGTCTGACCGTGGAACAGGCAGTAAGCGCATTCACCACAGGAGCGGCTTACGCCAACTATGAGGAAGACCTCAAGGGAACTATTGAGGCAGGAAAATTCGCCGACTTGATAGTATTGTCCGACGATATCTTCACAATAGACAAAGACAAGCTTGCAGACATAACCGTAGATAAGACGATTATCGGCGGAAAAACAGTGTTTTCAAGATAAAAGGCTAAGATAGCTTACTAATTAAAGACTAATAAGAAGAGACATTTTTTAAAGGAGAAACGTTAAAATGGCAAAAGAAAGAAAATCTCAGTTTAACATTGAAGAACTGACGGCTCCTAATCATGGTATGAAGAGAGACATGGGCTTTTTCAGAGCCGTAGGTCTCATGGCTGGCCTGATGATCGGTTCAGGTATCTTCTATGTAGGAGCATTCGTACTCGATTACGTAAATTTATCCACCGGAATGGCCCTTTTGGCCTGGCTTTTAGCAGGAATCATGTCGCTCTGCGCAGGTCTTTGCTACGCTGAAATGGGAACGGCAATGCCTAGATCAGGCGGTTCCTATGTTTACGTCACTGAATCATTCGGACCCATGGTAGGTTTTACCATGGGATGGACAGACTTCTGGATCACCCAGACAGGTTCCATCGCCGCTTTAGCCCTCGGATTCTCCCAGTACCTGGGTTCACTTTTCGGCGGCTTCAGTTCCCTGACAACTTCTCTGGTAGCAGTTGCCACCATAATAGTTCTTTCCATCATCAACATGATCGGTGTAAAAGAGGGGAGTACGCTTTCAACAGTATTGCTCGTAGTTAAAATAGTAGTTATAGCGGTCGTTATCATTTCCTGCTTCACCTTTGACGGCGGAATGGGATCAGAGATCATCATGAACTTTGAAGGATCCATCGGCGACTTCGTAGGCGCTATCTCCATGGGCGTTATAGCAGCTCTCTGGGCCTTCGACGGCTGGACCTCGATATGCATGGTTGCAGAAGAAGTTAAGGACCCTCAGAAAAACATTCCAAGAGCTCTTATCATCACTCTTGCAGGCCTTACACTCGTTTACCTGCTGTTCAACATCGGACTGATGAGAGTTCTTCCTGCTGAAGAAATAGCGGCAGCAGACAACGCAACATTCGACGCTATGGAAAAGATCTTCGGAACAGGCGTAGCTTCCATACTGACAGTAGGAGTAGTTATCTGCATCTTAGGCTCCTGCAACAGCACAGTGCTTACATATCCTAGAGAATACTACGCTATGGCCAGAGACAAGAGATGGCTGCCTGTATTCGGAAAGGTAGACAAGAAGAGCGGAACACCTAAGAATTCACAGATAATCACCATGGCATATGCGTCTATCATATGCTTCTTCGCCGACTTCCAGTCGCTGATAGATATAGCCGTACTCGCTACATGGATATACTATTCGATGGGCGTTGCTTCCTGCATCGTGCTGAGAAGAAAATATCCTGAAATCGAAAGGCCATACAAAGTCTGGGGTTACCCTGTACTACCTATCATCGTAGTTATCTTCGGTATAATAATGCTGGCCGCCAACTTCATCACTGACCCAAGCACTGTCCTCGGACTGCTCATACCTCTTTCGGGTGTGCCTGCTTACTTCATATTCAAGGCTTACTACAACAAGCACCCGTTCCCTGAATTTGACGATGCAGTAAAGAGCGAAGAATAATCTAGGGAAAATATTATTAGCGAAGTAGTTTAGGAGAAATGGATGAAAACTATTTTGTATAACGGCAAGATCAGAGTGTCAGACGGCAGTTTTAAGGAAGCCGTGCTCATAGAAGACAAGCTGATCAAAAAAGTCGGATATAACGATGAAATTCTCAAAGAACAAGACAAAACCACAGAATTGATAGACCTGGGGGGCAGATTAGCCCTCCCGGGTTTTAATGACAGTCACATGCACTTTCTGTACGTAGGATATAATTTTTCCAAAGTGGATTTAGGAAAAACGAAATCCATAGATGAAGCGATAGCTCTGTGCAGAGAATACATAGAAAAGAATGATATTGAAAAGGGTCGGTGGGTTCAGTGCTTCGGCTGGAATGACGACAACTGGACAGAAAAACGGCACCTTTGCAGATATGATTTGGATAAGATTTCAACAGAGCACCCCATAATCGCTTCGAGAGTGTGCACTCACGTCATAGCTGTCAACTCCAAAGCTCTTGAGCTTCTCGGCCTCGAGAAAGGCGCTCCGCAGCCAGATACAGGAGAATATCTTGTAGATGAAAACGGAGAGCCTACGGGGATTCTTTATGAAATGATGGGACAGCTGAACAACAGCATGCCTGAGCCTACGGTCGATGAAATAAAGCAAATGCTCATGACAATGGGCCGAGCCGCTGCTGCCAAAGGCCTTACTTCCGTACAGTCCGACGATTTCGAGTGTATCCCGGGAAATAATTTCGTGAATATAATAAAAGCCTATCTGGAACTGACCGAGAAAGACGAGCTGCCGGTGCGTGTATATGAGCAGTGCCGCCTCGCTGATACAGCGGCCTATAAGAGATTCAGAGAAGCCGGATATAAAACCGGCGACGGAAACGACGTTTTCCGCCTCGGACCTCTCAAAGCATTCTGCGACGGCTCACTGGGAGCTAGAACTGCGTGGCTGATGGAGGATTATTCCGACGATCCGGGAAACAGGGGCGTCCGCATATACGATGACCCTGCTGAAATTGAGGAACTTGTACAGACTGCCCACGACGACGGAATGTCCGTAGCCATACACTGCATAGGCGACGCGGCAGCGGAGCAGGCAGTTTCCGCCATCGAAAAGGCAATGAAGAAAAACCCTGCGGTCAACAACCGCCATGGAATAGTGCACGCTCAGATCCTCAATGAAGACCTCATTGACAGACTTAAAGCGTCAAACATAATAGCATATATTCAGCCTATTTTTCTTGAGTACGACCTCAAGATAGCCGAAAGCCGCGTGGGAAAGGAAAGGCTTGAAAACAGCTATCATTACAGGAAGCTGTACGACAAAGGCGTTAAAATACCTTTCGGAACTGATTCTCCTGTCGAAGATTTCAGCCCTTTAAAGAACCTGTACTGCGCAATGACTGGAAAAGACTTCGACGGCAAGCCCGAGGAGGGCTGGCACCCTGAAAAGATGCTCACTCTCCTGGAAGCGCTGGAATGTTACACCAGGCATTCAGCCTACGCTTCATTTGAAGAAGATAAAAAGGGAACAATCGCCCCCGGCTTCTTTGCTGACATCACGGTGCTCGACAGCGATATATTTGAAATACCTGCTGAGGAACTCAAGGACGTTTCCGTGTATATGACCATGATGGGCGGAAAGGTGCGGTTCAGAAAAGAATAAGTGCGCCGATTGCCAGAACTGCGGCCTTGCGCGTGTTGGCGTTGCGGCCTGTGCGTTGGCGTTGCGGCCTTGCGCGTGTTGGTGCTGCGGCCTGTGCGTGTTGGCGTTGCGGCCTTGCGCGTGTTGGTGCTGCGGCCTGTGCGGCTGAAAAACATTTTAAATCATTTTAGAGCTGTTGCAAGATGGATGACAATTGCTCATCTATGGAGCGGCAGCTCTTTTTATTGAGAAGAACATAAGCCGGACAAGTCTCTATTCCCCGAAAACGAGCTCATAACAACCACCTACGCCGATTTGCGGCCGACTATGCCGCCGCGATATGCCGCCGTGATATGCCGCCGCGAAATTTTGAACCGGCTGGACGCAGAACAGATAACCGCGCCGCTTGACTGACTGGTAGGTGCTAGAGTAAGCTAAAAACCAAATCATTCGGTTTAAATTTTTAATGTTGGCAAAAATTCCTGATGAGGAAAAAATGACAACATTTTGAGAAAAGTTGCCGCAATTCCAGGGGTTTTATGGTGTCGAATTATGTCGATGTTGTACATTTTTAAGATTTACAGCGATTTTGACAACATATATTCCAAAAAATGTTGGCAAATTTTCAGATATCGCGAAATATGGCAACATTAGAATGTTTTTGTAGACGGTTCGACAAATTTCGCCATACCTTATCACAAGAAATGTTGTCAAAAATCAGCTAAAACAAAGAATTGTACAACATTTTCCATAATATTACAAATGACTTGTAATGACATCACAGAATATCGCAAGCCTGGCCATATATTATATGCCCTTTAAATGTACGCATAATATTGTACCGGCTTCGCCGGGAGGAGCGGCCAGTGTGAGGGGAACTTACTACTCAATGTTGTAAAATTTCAGAAAAATCCCCTAAAATACAACATGATTTCTGATTTGTGTTGTAATATTTTAATAAATTGAAAAAATCTACAACATTAGACATTTTTCTGCCATAAAGGCTGCTTCAAATTGCGGAAATGTTGTATAATTATATAAAATCAGCAAATTCTACAACATTGCTGATAACACCGTTACTTAGCTTAGAACAAAAAACGGCTTCACCGCAAAGCAGCGTTCATTGAACCACTTTGCCAAACTTGCATTGTGGTATAATGTCCGTAAGAAATTATATCGGCTTCGTCAAGAGGACGCGGACATTGAAACGCCGTTTGACTGACTGCTGGGCTTTATAATGAACCCAATAATCATATTGTTCGGCGTTGCCGCAAGGCAGGGTTCATTGAACCACTTTGACAGATTTATATTGTGGTATAATACTTGTAAAAATTGCAAATTCTGGAGGAGAAGATATGGGAGAAAAGGTGAATTTCAACGACAGCGGTCTTGCTAAGCTGGACGTTTCAAAGGGAAGAGATATAACAGAGCTTTATGTGCAGAACAATCGTCTTGAGAAAATAGACTTATCAAATAATAGAAAGATAAAGATCTTCGACTGCACGGGTAATCCTTTAAAATATATAAGAGGCTTTGCGCCTGCTGCCGCAGAGCATGCGGCGCGCTCAACAGCGGACTTGGCCGCCGCTTTAGACACAGATCCGGCGGCGGACTCAGCAACGGGCTCAACAGCGGACTCAGCAACGGGCTCAACAGCGGACTCAGCAACGGGCTCAGCGGCGGACTCAGCGGCAGGCTCGGCAATGGCACCGACCACGCCTGTTTTTCCGGCCGACATCGCAGATTCTTACCCAGATATAGACGAAACAGAACTTCTGATGCGGCAATTCAAGGCGAGAGAAGACGAAGTCATCAGCAGTGAGTTGCTCAGCATAGAAGCAGGCAGGGGAGGAAGCGTGGGATTAAAATACAGTCCTGAAGAGGGGCAGCAGTATTTTGCCTATCCTGATGAGGGCTACAGCTTTGGCGGATGGTACAACGCTCTGGGCGACCGCCTGTCAAAAGACGCTGTTTGGCGCGATGATTACGGGACGGGAAGAGAGATTATAGCGATGTTTTTCAAAGCATAATCGGCGAAAGAACTGACAAAGCAAAAACGAGGCGTAAGCCACAACTGTTTGCCGAATCGCAGGGAAAGACTTTGGTTAAGTTTACAGAGTGACAGAAAAAGAAAAAATTTCAATATACATAAACCCACCGGGCAGACTGGATGGATAAAAAATAAGGTACATCTTCATTGCTGACTAGTATCGAAGATGTGCCTTTTGATATTCATGTGGATTTTTCGGGACTGGGAAGGATAAGAGTCTCTCGGCATATATGGCGCAATGACGGGAAGTGCCTGTCGACAGCGGAAAACGAGCAACCGGACGCGGAGATGTCCTACGCCGATATGAAAATTCATCAAAGAAAAAAGCTGTTTTGCGCTCTGCGGGAATACATATCTTCCAGTTCGGTCTTATGATATAAATAACCGGCATTATCAAAATACCTTGCTGAAGCTGGACAATTCTTCAGGCAGGCGTTGCATTTTATACATATGCCTGTCATCACGCGAGGATCATCAGCCGAGATCGACCCCATGGGGCAGACGCCGGAGCACAGGCCGCAGTTCGTACAGCTGTCCGAAACTTTGGGCGTCACTTTTCTTATATCTATGTGATTGCCATTTTTGTCGCGTGGCTGATAATAACCTCCGTAGGAATCGGGTGAGACTGCGGCCCCGGAAACATTTCTGATGGCAGGAATGTCGGCAGTGTCTAAGGCGGAGCATGACTCGGAATGCTTATGGTAAACCTTATGAATAAAACCGCATATTTCCGCCATATCCTCACTGTCCGGCCGACCTTTGCCGAGCGTGTCGGAGAAAGCGTGCTGGCAGCTTACCGCACCTGCGGCGATGACTTGAAAGTTATGTTTGTTCAATATATCGCATAGCTCCGCCAATGAAGAGTCAAAATTTCTGTTGCCGAAAGTTACGAGAGCGATCGCCTTAGAGCCGCCGCCTTTGATAGTATCGAGATATTTGAGCAGCACGTTGGGAACTCTTCCGGCGTATGTCGGCACAGCGAAAATGACCAGATCTTCTGAAGAAAGCTCCGGAAAAGTTTGCCGCGCCTGTGGCAGCGTAAAATCAAATGTTTCTGCCGGGAGGCCAAGCTCTGAGGCCATAGTATCTGCAGCGGCAGAACATACTTTTTTAGTAGTTCCGGCAGGGCTGAAATAGATTTTCATGATTCTTCGCATAATGGATTCCATCCTTTCGGCTGCCCTGGCAGCAGCTAAAACTTCAGATGTGACGGTTAAAGTTTCAGGTGCGGCAGCATTAAAGCTTCAAGTGGGGCAGTTTATCCTGCAGGAGAGATGCAGCAATGCCGATAAGTATGCCGCTTATCATTCCGGAGAAGAGCAGTACGGCAAAATACGACATCAGTCTGATGTTGGACATTATCAGACATGCAGTTATCAGCTGCCCGAGATTGTGAGCCACACCGCCGGCCATGCTTATTCCCACGATGCTGAAAAGCTTTGTCTTGTACAGGGCATACATTATCAATATGCTAAGTACGCCGCCAGCAAAGGAGTATATCACGCCGAAGAGGCCTGTGAAAAGGAGGCCTGCAGTCAGTATGCGTACGCAGTTTATTATAAAAGCGTATTTGAAGCCCAGTCTGTATATGGCGATTACTATAATCAGGTTGGCGAGGCCAAGTTTGATTCCGGGAATCGGTATGGGCATAGGTATCAAAGCTTCGATATAGGATAAAATCATAGCTAGGGCCGCCAGTATGGCGCTCAGAGCCAGCCTTTTCGTGCGGAGCGCGTAGCGGCTGTCCGTCCTGTTTGCATTGTCCGCACTGCGTGGGTTTTCACAGCGGCTGTCCAGCTTGTCTGCATTGTCAGCACTGTGCGGGTTTTGGCGGAGGTTGTCTGCATGTTTTTCGTCGCACGTGGCTCCATCTTGTCCGTTGGTGTCGCCGCGGTCGTTGGCGTTGGCGTTGGTGAGTATGTCGCCGCCGCGGTCGTTGGCGTTGGCGTTGGCAAGTACGTCGCCGCTGCGGTCGTTGGCGCCGTTACAGATATCACCGTGTTCGTTCCTGGTGAGTTTGGCTCCACCGCGTTTGTCTCTGGTGAGTTTGGCTCCTCTGTGTCCCTGTTTAGCCGGTGATGACATCGACATCACCTCCTCCGTTTCTGGCCTCTATTTCTACCATGACCTTATTGGGCAGACAGACGATTGAATCCTTAGTGTGGGAAATTGGCCTGGTGTTGACACAGATTTGATTTTTGCAGTCGGAAGAAGCCATTGAAACGACACCGTCTTTTATGATAATATTATTTAGATGACCGTTTTGAGCCACTTCAATTTCCCTGTCCTCGTTAAGAGGGTACGTGCCGTAAAGCTGGCCTGCGACAGTTATTTTAACCTGATCGCCGGCTTGGCTGCCGGTAAAAGTGAAATAAGACACGGCCAGGCCGATTATTAAAATTATAAAGAAAAGAGCGATATCCGCTTTTTTGATCATAATAAACTCCAAATCTGAAAGGTAAATCTTCATGAAAAAAATTCTGACGATTTTATGTCTCGTGACAATACTTATTATACCACAGCTTGCCTGCAACTCCCAAGCCCCAAATGGCTCAAACAGCAATCAAGGCGTGAGCAAAAGCAGCTTTCATCTGGATACGCTGTGCTCCATAACCATATATTCCATGGACGGGGCAGCGGAGAAAAGCGATGAGGAGAACGAAAAAGAGGCGCTGATGCTGATAACAGACGCGTACAAGCTTTGCGACGATTATGAAAAAATCCTCAGCAAGACCATCGAGGGAAGCGACATATATAACATAAATAACGCGGTAGGCAACTGGGTAGAAGTTAAAGACTGCACTATCGAGGTGATAGGAAAGGGCCTTGAGTACGGAAAAGTCTCAGGGGGAGCCTTTGATATAACTATAGGGGACGTTACAGAACTCTGGGATTTCCACGGAGAAAACGAGCAGGGGGAGAAGACAGGCGTTATTCCTGATGGAGAAGAACTGGCGGAAGCGGCAAAGCATGTGGATTACACTAAGGTGGAAATCGACGGAAACCGAGTCAGGCTGGCAGACAGTCAGGCGCACCTCGACCTGGGAGGCATAGCGAAGGGGTATATAGCAGATCAAGTCGCTGCTTATCTTGAAGATAATGGTGTGACCAGCGCGGTGGTGGATCTGGGCGGAAATATAGTCGTCATAGGGCAGAAAGCGAGCGCCATGGACGGCGGGGAATCGACGGACTTTTCCATAGGAGTGGCTTCGCCGACATCGGAAACCGGAGAGCTTCTGGGGACCGTTCCATGCAGCGACAAAACGGTGGTCACTTCGGGAACTTATGAGAGATATTTTGAGGTGGACGGAGTAAGATATCATCACGTGCTGGATCCCGATACAGGATTCCCGGTGGATACTGATCTGCTGGCAGTCACGATAATCGGGGAAAGAGGAACATCCGCCGACTGCGACGGCCTTTCCACCACGTGCCTAGCCATAGGAAAGGAAAAAGCCGCCGCCCTGATAGAACAAACACCAGGCGTCGGAGGAATCATCGTTGATGTGGACGGAGAAGTTACCGTCATCAACGTGGACGAGTTTAAAGCGTCCTAAAAGTCCGTGGCGGATACGGGGGCTTATGCAATTTCCCGGGGTGGGACGGCTCCGGAGCAAGGCAGGCTCGCGGGTCATGCGATTTTCAAAGCAGGCTCCGGGCAGATTCTTTGAGGGCTAGGCGTTTTCCAGGCCCCAGACAGAGATCAGCCTCTCTATCGAAGCTTCGATTTCAGGAAGCGGCAGGCGGTTGTAATAGAAGATCAGCGCGCCCGTTTCCTGGTCCGAAATATCTGATACAGGTATCATCTGAATTCCGATGGACTTTGCCAGAGAGCAGAGCTCAGCGGAATTTTTTTTGGAATTGACTTTTATAATTAAATTTATGCCGGACTGAGTGTCGAGGGCGTCTATCTTCCCCTTACCGAAGCGGGAAAGAGCGCTGACCGCAGTCTGGAGTTTTTGAGAATAAAGATTCCTGAGTTTGCGTATGCCGGTACTGTAATAGCCCCTTTCCATGAAGATCGCCAGAGTAAGCTGTTCCGCCTTGGAACAGGTCTGTGTGTAACGGCCCTTTATCTGCTCAAAGATTTTCGCCATGGAAAGCGGCAGAACCATGTAAGATATTTTGATTGCCGGAAATAGAGTTGAAGAAAAAGAGCCGAGATAGACCACTGTTTCCGACGCATCCAGGCTCTGCAGCGCAGGAACCGGCTTGCCGAAATAGCGCAGCTCGCTGTCGTAGTCGTCTTCGATTATTATGCTGCCGTTGGCTTTAGCCCAGTCCAGCAGCTGGTATCTCCTGCCTGCAGGCATGACGGTGCCGGTGGGGAATTGATTGGAGGGACTCACATAAACGGCGGAGGGTATGTTGACAGGAAGCTTGCTTATACCTATTCCGTCCTTGCGCACAGGGATGTGCGAAGATGTGAAACCACTGTCCCTGAACATGTTCTGTACAGGCAGGTATCCCGGATCTTCAAGGGAAACGTGATTTATGTTCAGCCTGGAAAGTATCCTGCAAAGCTGTCCCGTGATCTGCTGCGTTCCGGCGCCTATGACGATCTGAGCGGGAGTGCAGGTTACGCCTCTTGAAGAATAGAGATATTTGGATATTTCCACCCTGAGAGCTTTCTCGCCCTGCGGGTCGCTTTCATAAAGCAGACGGTCATAGTATTCGTTGAAAACCGTGGAGCTGCATTTTTTCCATTTGTTGAAATCAAAGCAGCACTCGTCATATATATATGGAGGGGCTTCCTCGCTGTCAAGGGAAGTCTGGGCTAAGGCTGGTTCCGGCTTTAAAGACGATTCAGAACCTGCGTAGAAGCCTTGGGAGACATAGTATCCCGACTGAGGTCTGCTGTCCGTATAACCCTCCACCAGCAGCTGATTGTAGGCCAGCTGCACGGTGGTGATGCTTATGCCAAGGCTTTGAGACAGTGACCTGAGTGACGGCAGCTTTTCCCCCGCTTTGATTTCCCCGTAGATTATGCTCTTCTTGATGTTGTGGTATATCTGTATATACAAAGGAACAGATGAACTGTTATCTAATTCCATTATTATCGGCTTCATATCGTGATTACCTCCAAACTGTATATATAAAAATAAATAAATTTGAGTATTTTAAAGATTACATTTCAGGTGTATTATAATACAGGAGATTGAAAAATACAAGTAAGAAAGGATGCTTATATATGACGAGAAATGAAAAGACAAACAATTTAGTTATGACTGCTTTAATGATATGCCTTGTAATGGTTGCTACTCTGAGCATAAGGATACCGAGTCCGTTCACTCAAGGGTACGTACATCTGGGCGATACGATGATATTTCTTTCAGTGCTCTTGCTGGGCAGAAATAAGGGCGCGCTGGCCTCGGGACTTGGATCTGCTCTTGCCGATGTGCTGGGCGGATATGCGGCTTATGCGCCGTGGACGCTGATAATAAAGGCTGCGATGGGCTTTATCATGGGAATCTTCATAGAAGCGTGTCTGAAAAAGGATAAGCATCACATCATGATAGGTTCGGTTGCCCTGGTTGAAATCATAGGCATGGTCATCGCCGGCATAGTCATGGTGATCGGTTACGCGCTCGTGGACGGCGTGTTGGCGGGAAATCTCATAACTGGATTTTTGGGTGCGCCTTTCAACGTAGCTCAGTTCACAGTAGGACTGATTCTGGCGACGCTGCTTTCGATGGCGCTTTACAAGACTCCTGCCAGAAAATACTTTGCCTACAAACTGGACGAAGTAAAATAAGCGGAAATAAAAGAATTTATGCAGACTTCATGCGAATCTCATACGAAAAGCATGAGGTCTTTTATTTTCTCGTGATATTATGATATTTTAAAGAAATCTCATAGCCAATCATGATTCCGAAGCAATAAATAATTATATCGAAAGTATCAAAAAAGCCTCTTTGAGTTATTCCCTGTATAAGCTCTATGGAAAAGGAAATGCATACTGCAATAATCATGACTTTTTTAATTGAATTTATTTTCCACATGCAGCAGCCTAAAGGAACAAACATGGCCAAATTTAAGAATGTCTGAAAAAACATTCTCCAATTGTTTAAAGCTTTTATAGAATCTAAGGGATTTAAAATGAATTCTCTTGAAATGGCCGTGCGGCAAAATAATGCGAAAAATAAAAATGAAAAATAGCAAATGCTGATTAAAATAAATAATCTTCGGTCGATTTGCCTGTTAAAGATAAAGGCGATTATCAGACAACAACATAAAATTGACAAAAAGAGCAAAACAATGCTTATTATATAGTACATTTTACCGCCGCTTCCATACATGACGGAGACGACTTCCATTATGACATTGTAATAAATTAAATATCCACATAAAGCGCCAAGGACTATTATTATTAAATTTTTTGCCATTTTATTCATTTTTTTACTTCTCCTTTTTTACTATTATGGTATAATAAGTAAAACTGTTCTTTTCTTATTATAATATGGAGGTATATTTATGGCAAGAAAAAAAGTATTCTCAAAAATTTTAGTTGTAACTTTTTGCCTTTCACTATTTCTTACCACAACCGTAGCTTTCGCAGCGACAGTCCTTCTAAGTTATAACGGTACAGGTATTCGAGATATGGATTCGGCACAAACTTTCGAACTTTCATCTCAGACCAAAATTACATTAAAACATAATACAACTGGTGTTACATACAATGGTACTCAGCCAAACAGCAAAGCAGTTTTAACGGTAAATTTAATGCGTAAGGGATTTCTGTTTTGGGGAAATACTGGCGACTCTATAACAACTACCGGAATTCAAAGTAAAACTGTAACTTGGACTAAATCGGAGGGAAAATATAAGTTACACTTTACTACTAAGGCACTTTCTGAAACGTGGTGGCCTGGAGTGAATGTAAATGGAACTATAACCAAATAAATGTATTTAAAGGAACAGTTAAACTTTTAATTTTTAAGAGAAATATTGATTATTAAAACAGTGGACAAATTGTCCACTGTTTTAATAATTTCTTTTTATAAAAAAGTTAATTTATGTAAACATGTCGCTTAATTTAAGGGTAGGCTATAAGTCCGTTTAATCGTAACGTACACAAAATGGCTTTTAAAAATTAGAATAAGGTGCCGCTCATCAGGCTTCTTTTTTCTTCGCTTCGTTTTTTAATTTTTCATGGGCTTTTTCTGTGCCGGCTTCGAGGGCAGTCTCGTAATACCAGCATTTATACGATATCAAATCCATAGTTTTCTGTAAGGCTTCCATCTGCTCCTCGACGACGCGCTTTCTTTCGAGAAACATATCGTGACGCTCTTTTAACGACGCGTCTCCCAGCTTGGTCCAGTCGACGAACTGCTTTATGTCCTTTATCGACATTCCCGTGGCTTTCAGACATTCGATCAGCCGCAGCATATCTATGTCGCTTTCAGAAAAAATACGGTAGCCTGAGCCGCGCCTTTCAATATAAGGCAGCAGACCCTCCTTGTCATAGTAGCGGAGCGTTGTGGCAGGAATATTGAGCATATTGGAAACTTGCTTAATGGTATAATTCATGAGAAATCCTTTCTGAAAAAATTTTAAAAAACCATATTGACCTTAGACTCAACTTTAATGTTATACTTTATTCGGAAACATGTCAACACTTTAAATTTGCCGGCGATATTGCCGGAAATATTGATAAAATATGGAGGGGAAAATGATTTACAAAGACTTTCAAGGTATGAAACTTTCTGCCCTGGGCTTCGGAGGAATGCGTCTGCCTGTCATAGACGGTCAGGACAGCAAGATAGACGAAGCCGCGGCGACGGAAATGGTTGATTTAGCGATGAAAAGCGGAATAAACTATTACGATACGGCTTGGGGCTATCACGAGGGCAATTCCGAGCTGGTGCTGGGAAAAGCTCTGTCAAAGTATGAAAGAAGCAGTTTCTGTCTGGCGGATAAATTCCCCGGATATGACCTGGAGAACATGGACAAAGTGGAATCTATCTTTGAGAAGCAGCTGGAAAAATGCTGCGTTGATTACTTTGACTTTTATCTGTTCCACAATGTCTGCGAGCTGAACATCGAGCAGTATCTGGACGAGAAATACGGAATTTTCAAGTATCTTACAGAGCAGAAAGCAAAGGGCCGCATCAAGCACCTGGGATTTTCCGTTCACGGCAGCTATGACGTTATGATGAGATTCCTCAACGCTTACGGAAAGCACATGGAATTCTGCCAGATACAGCTAAACTACCTGGACTGGGATTTCCAGGACGCCAAGGCCAAAGTTGAAGAGCTGAAAAAATGGGGAATACCTGTATGGGTAATGGAGCCGCTGAGAGGAGGAAGTCTCTGCAAGCTTTCCGCAGAAGACAGCGAAAAACTGCAGCAGGCCAGAGCTGGAAGTCTGCCTATACACTGGGCCTTTGACTTTATTCAGAGCGTAGAAAACGTTGGAGTCACTCTTTCGGGAATGTCAAACATAGATCAGCTTACGGAGAACATAAAGATTTTTGAAAACATCAAGCCTTTAAACGAGGATGAAAAAGCTCTGCTGCTGGAAATAGCCAAAGATATGACCAAGAAAACCGCGCTGCCTTGCACGGCCTGCAGATACTGTACTTCCCACTGTCCTCAGGGACTGGACATACCGCATCTCATAGCCTTGTACAATGAGCACTGCTTCACGGGAGGCGGATTCCTGGCGCCTATGGCATTGTCCGCTCTTCCTGACGATAAGAAGCCGTCGGCCTGCATAGGCTGCAGAAGCTGCGAAGCTGTATGCCCTCAGCAGATAAAGATATCGGAAGCCATGTCGGACTTCACATCAAGGCTGTAATTTCATAGCTGTATTTATCGCCGGACTGTGCGGCTTCTGCCAATTTCCGCAGTCGGCGTGCAATGTGCTTGAGCTGTGAAAATGCAGCGATTGAATTGATTTAAGCGGAGAAAAATTTAATGCCCTGACCGTTTTGAAATGGTCCGGGCATTTCAATGTGTAAAGGAAAGAATAAAAACCGCCGCGGCTAAAGCCTTGACACAGCTAAAACTCATACAAGATCATATTTGACCAGGAATCTGGCTGCCAGCAGCTGCTGAGGGAAAAGCCTGACCATGCTGCGGCTGAGGAAGATGCTCTCTGTGCCCTTTTCCCTGAGATTTTCCGCGATAATGAAAGTTATGATCTGGGAATTGGAAACGTCTTTGAGGTTTTTAATCATTTCCGCTGCGCCAAGAAGCTTGACTTTGTTATTTTTAAAGGAAGATACCGCGTCTTCAACATCCTCTCTTGCCGTGCCGGCCGTCTCTCCCAGCTTTTTGAGGAAAGCCTCTTCCGTGTAGACGAGAGCCGGGTCCATGTTGAAGATATAGGCGCACGCGTCGGCCATCTTCAAAGTGGTCTTGTTAAACGCTCCCTTGGCGAACGCATAGTAGATGCCGTCGAAGATGCCGAAGGCTTTCATGGCGTCAAGGCGCCCGAGCCGCATGATCCTCTTGGAGTTTTTCACGTCGAAGATGAGCGTATTTCCAAGATTCCACTTGGACTCTATGACGGTCAGGTTCGGCGCTTTTTTCAGAGATTTGCTGTTTATAATGCCCAGCGCGTTGAGCTTGACGGCTATAACTCTTTCGGCTCCCTTTTCCAGAGCCATATTTATAGGAAGAACGTCGGCGTATCCGCCGTCAATGTATTCCTTTCCGCCGATTTCATATGCGTGTAGAGCGGGAAATACAGAAGAGCTGGCCATGATGTAGTCTATCAGCTGCCCCTCCGGTATATCTTCTTTAAAGAGAAAGTGAGGCTTGAGAACGGTTCTTTCTACTACGACCAGGCCGTAGTCTATAGGTGATTTTCTTATCTTTTCTTCGTTGATATAATTTTTAAGCAGTTCTTTCAGCCCTGAAGTCCCTGCGCCTTTGTTGAAAATTATTTCTTTGGCGTAGTCGATGGGCTGGCTGCCCTCGGGGACATCGAATATCATGTGGGTTTCGATTTCTTTCCACAGGGAAATGGTCGAGTCCAGATCTCCCTGGCATACCATAGCTCCATTGATTGAGCCTACCGAGGCTCCCGTAACTATGTCTATCTCCACGCCCAGCTCGGTAAGAGCCTGCCATACGCCGGCCTCATAGGCGCCGCGGGAGCCTCCTCCGCTGAGCACGAGCGCAGTTTTTTCATGATTTTTTGTCATATTAGTTACCTCTTATATATCTCTTATATATATCGGATTCAAGATTAAACATATCGCCGTATAAATTTAATATATCCAAATATCTACCAAAATTGTACCATAAATGTTATAATGAACGCAAAGATTATATATTCGGCTCCGCCGCAAGGAAGCGTTCATTGAAACGCCGTTTGGCGGACTGGGTGGCGTTGGAATGAATCATCACAAAACCCCTGACCAGGACTTGACGGGGCGAAACGATAGAGATGTTGACAAAAAGTCAAAGATTCTGCCGAAATGCCAACGTTTTGAGAAAGTAACTTACGATTTTAAGCGTTTTAAGGTGTCGAACCGTGTCGATGTTGTACATTTTTAAAATTTATGAGGATTTTGACAACATATTTTTTAAAAAATGTTGTCAAATTTTCAGATATTGCGAAATTTGCCAACATCTGCTTGGCTTCATAGATGATTCGACAAATTTTGACCCACCCGAAAACAGAGAATGTTGCCAAAATTCAATCAAAACAAAAAATGTACAACATTTCCTATAATATTACAATCATGCACCAGAGCGACATTCTGATAACACGAAGGCTCAAGTGGCAACACCGAAGTCCAAGTGATATAATGTTCACGAAATTATATGGTTTGGGTTAGACGTGATATCGCAATTACAGTCGCCGCAGAGCCTCGGGGATTACGGCTGCCGCGAATTAGACGCAAGCAATAGTCGACGGCTGCCGACGTCGCGCAACATAGCAAACGTCCGTCACATGGTCATACATATTACCGCAGAGCAGCGCGCGATTCCGGCAAAAATTCAAAAAAAGAAAGAAGGTTTTCCATGGATAATAGATTGAGAGAAATCATTGAAAAATCACAATCCATAGTATTTTTCGGCGGAGCAGGAGTTTCCACCGAAAGCGGCATACCCGACTTCAGGTCCGAAAAAGGACTTTACAAAGCACAGCAGGAGTACGGAGTTTCCCCGGAAGAAATCCTGTCACACACGTTTTTCATCAATAATACGGAGACTTTCTTCGACTACTACAAGAAAAATCTCATATATCCTGGAGCACAGCCAAATAAGGCCCACAAAGCCCTTGCTTTCCTCGAAAAACAGGGAAAGCTCAAAGCGGTCGTCACGCAGAACATAGACGGACTGCACCAGAAAGCCGGCAATAGCAAAGTCTTCGAACTACACGGCAGCGTGCTGAGAAATTACTGCATGGACTGCGGAAAATCCTACGACCTAGATTATATAATGGACGAGGATAACTGCGTAAACGGCGTTCCCCGCTGCAGCTGCTGCAAAGGAGTAGTAAAGCCGGACGTGGTTCTCTACGAAGAGGCTCTGGACTCGGGCTGCATGATGGGAGCGGTAGAGGCTATAGAAAGGGCCGATACGCTCATTATCGGAGGAACTTCGCTGGCAGTTTATCCGGCTGCAGGTTTGATTCGCTATTTTAGGGGGAATAATTTAGTATTGATAAATAAACAGGCCACGCCTTACGACAACGAAGCAACGCTGGTTATAAACGACTATATAGGAAAGGTTATGGAAATCACAGAATGAATATTTTAGTTTCAAATGACGACGGAATCAAGGCACGCGGTCTTGCCGAGCTGACTAAGGCGCTCAGCAAAAAAGGCAGCGTGTACGTCTGTGCTCCCAATTCACAGAGAAGCGCCAGCAGTCACGCCCTCAGCGTGAACAACGAGATCACCATGAAAAAAATAGACTTCGACGGCGCTACTATGGCCTTTGAAATAGGAGGAACGCCAGCCGACTGCGTGAAGCTGGGTTTATATGTTTTGCGAAAAATGGGAATAGATATAGATATAGTTTATTCCGGCATAAACCACGGAGGAAATCTTGGAACAGACACCATGTATTCGGGAACCGTTTCCGCCGCGGCAGAGGGTTTATTTAACGGACTGCCGGCTGTGGCCGTATCAGTTAACGATCACCAGGCTTCACATTTTGAAGGCGCATGCAAGCTGGCCGTCGATATTCTCCCGAAAATGATGGAGGAAGGCAGAAACCTGGGCGTAGTCAGCATAAACACTCCCGATATTCCGCTGGAAGAAATCCGCGGCGTGAAGACGGCGAAGCTGGGAACCATAGGATATCACGAATGGTTCGACGCTGTGGCAGAGGAGGGAGAGCAGATTACATACAAATATTCCGGATACCATAAAGAACTGGATTGCTGGACTGATGAGACCGACGCCAAGCTGGTCAGAGACGGCTACGCGACCATATCGTCGGTGAAATACGATCAAAACGACCCTGAGGGTAACGAGAAGATAGACAAATGGGAGGTAAAAATATGAATGGGATCGTCAGATTCAAAAGAGAAGACACTGTTCTTGTAGTGATAGATTTGCAGGAAAAGCTCATGCCTGCGATGCATGAGGCAGAAAGGACAGAAAAGCAGAATATCAGGCTGATTTCAGGAATGAAAGCGCTGAACGTGCCGGTCCTGGCGACCACGCAGTATGCTAAGGGCTTGGGACAGACCGTGGTTCCGGTGGCGGATGCTCTCGCAGACAGTCCTGTCTTTGACAAGACTTATTTCAGCGCCTACAGAGACGAAAATTTCCGCAGGGCTCTTGAAGAGACGGGCAGAAAGACCGTTGTGATCACCGGTGTTGAAAGCCACGTATGCGTTCAGCAGACGGCGCTTGACATGATTCAGGACGGATATGAGGTGGCCTTGGCCATGGACTGCGTAAGCTCAAGAGCTAAAGAGAGCGTTAAAGCCGCGGAGCTAGCCCTTTCGGCAGCAGGAGCATGTCTGACATGCGCTGAAAGCATCCTCTTTGAACTGCTGGAAAGCGCAAAAGCTCCGGAATTCAAACAAATTTCAGCCATAATAAAATAGGTGAAGCATGATATTTAAAAATAATTTCAGCGATTTGACAGAAAAAGATATAGAGCTTTTGACGAGCTACTTTGACGGCTTTGATTATCAGTCCTCAAGCCATACTTTCATAGCCAACTACATTTGGCGGGATACTCACAGGCTGTCCTGGGAGATAATAGACGGCTATCTTTTTATCGCAGGCCTTGGAAACACGGAGCCGGATGAAGAAGAGTATTTCGTATCTTTTCCGTTGACGAAGACGGGAAGCTATGACGGGCATCAGGTGAGAGAGGGCGTGGAGAAGGTCAAGGAGATATTCAAAAGCAAAGACAAGCAGTTCGGCATGGGCTTGGTGCCTGAAACACTGCTTCCCGCTCTGAAGGACGCGTTTGGCGACGATGTAAGCGTGGAGCATGAAAGAGACGACGACGATTACGTATACCTGAGAGAAGATCTGGTGACGCTGGGCGGACGCAAACTCCACCACAAGAAAAATCATCTCAACTATTTTCTGCGCAACTATCAGTTCACATACGAAGAAGCGGCTCCTGAGACCGTTCCTGAAATAATGGAATATATCTACAGCAAAAACGAGTACAAGCTGGGGGAAACCCCTGAAGAATGGAAGACGATCCTTGAGATGGAGAATGTAGCAATAGCCGAGCTCCTGAAATTCATCGGAAAAGGATTGCTTTCGGGAATAATCAGAATCGACGGAAAGATAGTTGCCGTGACACTGGGTGAATTTGCGCGGAGCAACAGCAAAGAGACGGTCATCGTCCATGTCGAGAAAGCCGACGACAGGATAAGAGGTCTTTATCAGGCCATAAACAACGAGTTTTGCAAGCGTTTGCCGGAGGAGACAATGTATGTCAACCGTGAAGAGGACATGGGACTGGAAAATCTCAGGCAGACCAAGCTTTCATACAAGCCTTTCAAGATGGCAGAAAAGTATACGGTCAGCTTCAAATAGCCTTTCGCATTGTTAATTTAAATACTTTCGCCGGAGGCCTTTGAATTTGTATTTCCTTGTGATAAAATTAAGAAGAAAATAGCAGATTATAAAGTTTTTGTTAAAAAAATAACAAAAACTATTGATTTTTCTTTGCCCTTGTGCTTAAATGTATATAGCAAAGGAAGAGTGACTTGCTATAGGGCATAAGGCAAATCAAATATTATCTTAAGGAGGATAAGAAAAAATGAAAGAAGCTGTAATCGTAAGCGCAGTAAGAACACCTATGGGTAGCTTTGGCGGTTCCCTGAAAAACGTTCCTACGAGAACACTGGGTGCCATCGTCATTAAAGAGGCTGTCAAGAGAGCGGGAATCAAGCCTGAAATGGTAGAAGAAGTTATCATGGGCGCAGTTCTTCAGGGCGCGCTTGGTCAGAACGTAGCAAGACAGATGACATTAGACGCAGGTCTGCCTAAGGAAGTTCCTGCGATGACTATCAATAAAGTATGCGGCTCAGGTCTCAGGGCTATAGAACTGGCTGCTCAGATCATCAAGGCAGGAGACGCCGACATCATCGTAGCAGGCGGAGCTGAAAACATGTCAGCTACAGCTTATGCTATTCCGTCAGCAAGATGGGGCGCAAGAATGAACGACACCAAGCTGATCGACATGATGACCAACGACGGCCTGACCGACGCTTTCAACAACTACCACATGGGTATCACAGCTGAAAACGTCGCAGAGCAGTGGGGAATCACCAGAGAAGAGCTGGACGAATTCTCTGTAGTCTCTCAGAACAGAGCTGAGGAAGCCATCAAGGCCGGCAAGTTCAAGGATGAAATCGTTCCTGTAGAAATTCCTCAGAGAAAGGGCGACCCTATCATCTTCGATACTGATGAATTCCCTAAATTCGGAACTACAATGGAGAAAGTAGCTAAATTAAAACCTGCTTTCAAGAAAGACGGTATCGTAACAGCTGCAAATGCTTCCGGCATCAACGACGCCGGTGCTGCCGTAGTAGTTATGTCCAGAGAAAAGGCAGAAGAGCTGGGAATCAAGCCTATGTGCACCATTAAGTCATACGCTTCAGCAGGCGTTGATCCGTCTATCATGGGCGTAGGTCCTGTACCTGCTTCAGAGAAAGCTCTCAAGAAAGCCGGCCTTACCATGGCTGACATCGACCTGGTTGAAGCTAATGAAGCTTTCGCAGCTCAGTCTTTGGCAGTAAGAAAAGATTTAGGCCTAGATCCTGAAAAGACCAACGTAAACGGCGGAGCAATCGCTCTCGGACACCCTATCGGAGCATCCGGATGCAGAATTCTCATCACACTGCTTTATGAAATGATGAGAAGACCTGAGACCAAGTACGGCCTGGCTACTCTCTGCATCGGCGGCGGCATGGGAACTTCATTGATCATTGAAAAATAGTTAGACATATAAGTCAGTAATTTATGGAGACGGAACGACGAAGCGAGCTTTCAAAGCCCGCTGCAGAAATCCGTCTCTTTTTTCTTGCCAATTCGGATTTTTGCCAATTCGGATTTTTGCTGATTCAGCTTTTTTGCTAATTCGGCTTTGCTTTGCGACGAGCTTCAATACCGGAACACATCTTAGAACTCCGAGCCATTATGCTCTAAGCTGCCTCTATGCGCTTTTCGGGTGCTTTATCCGAAAGTTGTCTGCCTGCGTGCTTCTCCCGCCGCAGAGTCCTTTTCGGCCTTTCGGAATTGTGGTATGATGGAAGAGATAGAATGGAAAATTAGAAGTTATCGAAAGGAGTAGACAACTATGAAAATGCCAGAAAAAATTGATATAAGTATGTTTGCTCCATGCGGAATGAATTGTAAAGTTTGTTATAAGCACTGTTACCATAAAAAGCCTTGTGCTGGGTGCTTGAATAGCGATAAAGGGAAACCTGAACATTGTCGTAAATGCAAAATAAAGGACTGTATTCAAACAAAAGCGTTATCCTATTGTTTTGAATGTGCTGAATATCCTTGTAAATTGATTAAAAACCTTGAAAAAAGCTATAACAAACGATATCAAGCAAGTCTTATAGAAAATAGCCGTTTTGTTCAAGAACAAGATTTGGGGCATTTCATGGAACAGCAGAAAATAAAATATACTTGTTTTAAATGTGGTGGGATTATTTCTATTCACGATAGAGAATGTAGCGAATGTCAAGAAAAAATGAAATAGTACAATTCCAGCTTATATAATTCTCGGCTTACCGGGCATAAAAAGAGCGAGAGTGTGGAACTAACCCTGTTTTGGGAACACAAAAGTGAATTGGTATTTTTTTGAAAGCCCGTATCCAGCCGGGGACACA
Organism: uncultured Eubacteriales bacterium; assembly: GCA_900545135.1. Taxonomy (GTDB): domain Bacteria; phylum Bacillota; class Clostridia; order Peptostreptococcales; family Anaerovoracaceae; genus Fimisoma. The sequence goes on from UQXL01000028.1 coordinate 26,938, forward strand.
ATTTCAGAAATTTGGCTGTTTTTTACAAAGATGTGTCACAAAACCGCCGCGTTATTGTTTGTTATATAGAAACGTGAAAGGAGGTTCAGGTTTGAGACAGGGAAAAAACGACAGTGTAATAGCCGACATGTACAAACGGTATTACAGCAAACTCATGCTCATAGCCTGCTCCTATACGCACGACAAGTCTGCCGCGGAGGACCTGGTGCAGGAAGCGTTTCTGAAAGCCATACTGTCTTACAAGCCGGGAGGAAGTTTTCTCGGCTGGGCCAATAAAGTGATACGCAACGACTTCCTCAACACAAAGAAGCGTGAAAAATACGTCGAGGCGGGGAACATAGAAGAAATGTCGCTGCCCGCCTGCGAAGATCCGCTCAAGGGGTATATAAAAGGTGAAGAAAGGGTAAAGATGGCTGCCATGATAGCCTCTCTGCCCGAAAAATATAGAGACGTAATGATAGCAAGCGTATATCTGCAGGAAGAAAATTCGCAGATAGCCAAAGCGTATGGGATTTCCGAAGAAAATGTAAGACAGATAAAGTCTAGGGCAAAGAAGATGCTCATGAAGATGTGGGGTGAAGAGAATGAAAGATATAAATGACGAAATGAGAAACATCAGCGATAAGCCAGAAAACGCGGATGAATTGAACATGGATGATGCACTGAAAAAGATGAGCATGGATCATGAACCCGATTTTGACACGTATATAGAGAAAACCATCAACAACAGAATAAAAAAGATAGCAGCCAAGACATGTATAACTATCATCGCAGCTGTCATCGTGATTTTTTTCTGCATAAGTCCTTTGATGAACCTCTGCTTTACCAACGCCGCCAAGCTTAACGACGGCGAAGACAGCACTCTGCTCAAGACCATGCGCGCCTATTACGAGACACTTTATCCGTATTATGAAGTTTGCGGAATAGACGTTGAAAAAGACGGATTCGGCTGCTACACTCTCAACATGAATGTGACCGACCATACAGGACTTCAAATCATCGGAACTACAGATGTGGTGATGGAGATGAAGCTTGGCAAGATGTCCGTCAAGTCGGACCCGGAGGGCAGGGCAACCTTCACCCTCGGAAGATTTGACCAGAATAATAAAATCACGCAGCAGGAGCTAGAGCAGCTGTATCTCGATATTGAAGCGCTCCCTGAGTCGGCGGTGATATATGCTTCGGTATCGCAGAAAGAAGCGGAAGATATGTTCACTCTTATGGAAAAAACCAAGGACAAAGTAGACTTGCAGTGGCTGCAGATTTATGAAACGGAAAGTAATTTCCAGGCAGGAGTGAGCTTGAATCTTTCATGTGCCTACAGCGACCAGGATAGAAGGGACGATATGGACGCTGATGACATAAGAAGAATATATATCAAAAATCTCGAAACCCTGAGAGATAATTTTGATATATGGAAAGACCTGGGGCTGTACAGCGTTTCAAGTGTATACAATAGCGACAATACAGAGATTATAGACGATTTGCTTTCCGAGGCCAAGGAACATGATTTGCTCGAGTCAAAAAATTACTGCATTTCAGGAAGCCGCGACGAGGTTCTGATATACCTTCAGGCATGGGAAGCGGAATGGGATAACGTACAGATAGACAAGGTCAATTACAGCAAGTTCGGTTGATCGGCCGGTTGGCCGGAGGCAATTCGAAGGAGGCCAAATGAGGCTAAATGAAGTATAGTTTGAAGATGTTGCAGAATTTTCTCTAATTCTAAAATTCTGCAACATTCGAGATATTCATAGCTGCAAGCACAAAAAATAATTTCGGGGGAAAACATGATAATATATTTCACAGGAACAGGAAACAGCCGCCACATTGCACAAAAGCTGGCAGAGGCTATAAAAGAAGAACCTTTGGCAGACATGGGCAGGATGATAAAGGAAAGAGAAAAAGGTCTGTTCACTTCTGAAAGGCCATACATATTTGTGCTTCCGACATACGGTTGGAGAATACCTAGAATTGCTGAGGATTTCATCAGAAATGCAACGTTTCAAGCGAATAGAAAAGCATATTTTATCATGACATGCGGAGACTCATGCGGAAATGCCGGAGTCTATGCGGAAAAGCTTTGCCGCCTGAAAAACTTTGAGTTTATGGGCTGTGCTGAGGTCAAGATGCCGGAAAATTATGTAGCGATGTTTTCCGTGCCTGACGAGAAAACTTCTGAAGCGTTGATCAGACAAGGCGATGAAAAAATTTTGAAGCTGGCAAAGCTCATACTTGACGAAAGCCCTCTGCCGACAAAGAAATCCTTCGTGGGAGCCCTCGAAAGCACAGTTGTCAATCCTGTCTTCTACTCAATGTTTGTAAAAGACAAAGGTTTCAGAAGTACGCCGGACTGCATAGGCTGTGGCCTTTGCGTAGAAGTGTGCGTGCTTAACAATATCAGGCTGGAGGGCGGCAGACCTGTCTGGGGAGGCAATTGCACTCACTGCATGGCCTGCATATGCAGATGCCCGCAGGAAGCCATAGAATACAAGCATAAGTCCGAAGGAAAGCGCCGATATTATCTGGCAGATTAGCCAAGCAGATGACAACTTGAACAGAATACTGAACAACACAAAAGCCGCGGGACTAATAACCCGCGGCTTTATTCACATGATTATCAAGTTTTACATGACCGTCAACTTTCGCATGATTATCAACGTTGTTTTTGGGCATTGGCCCATAAGAGCGCTTTGCGTTCAAGATTCTGCACGAAATCGTTTTTACCGTCGCAGTAACTTTCGATATCGTATGGGTATTTAAGCGCAAGGGATTGTTTCAAACGTCCGTACTCGTCCGCCTCTTTTTTGTGAGCACGGAGATAATCGCGCACCGCCAAATGCCGCGTTACGTCGTGCTGACTGTAAAGGGAGAAAATATGAATCTGATGAGTTCTTTCATCGCCGCCTTTGCGGAGATATCGCCTGCCGGAAATACCGAATTCTCCCAGATACTCATAGCCGATTTTCTCGAATTCAGAGGCGTCTGCGTCGACCCTGCTCAAACCCTCCACTACAGGCATTATATCTATGACAGGCTTTGCCTTTAACCCTGGAACCGACGTGCTCCCTATATGGTAGATGGCAAGGCAGTTATCTGATAAAATTTCCCGTATCAATTTTGCTTCTTCTTCAAACATGGCGGGCCATGCCTTAGAATAGTCGGTGACGATGACATGCTGAGGCATCAATCCGGCCCTCCTTAGATTTATGGATACTTTGAAGTTTTATTCGCACTGCCGGTCTATTCGCACTGCCGGTCTATTCGCACTGCCGGCTTGTTCATAATGCTGGCCTGTTCACGCTGTCCGGCGGATCGTTATCAGCGGCGTTATTCACCTAAATATTCTTCCAGCGTCAGGCCTTTTTCGGTGATTTCCTTGGCGACGTCCACTCCGACATAGCGAAGATGCCAAGGCTCGTAAGAATATCCTGTTATCCCGGTTTTTCCCTTGGGATACCGTATGATGAAACCATATTCGCTGCAGTGATTGTTTATCCATATTCCCTCTGGGTATTCGATGAAATTTTGCTTTAGATCGTAGCCCATTGAAGCCGAGGTGACGTCTACGGCCCAGCCGGTATGGTGTTCGCTTCTGCCGGGATATGCGGAAATCGTATTGGCATAGTCGGCGCCGTTTCTCGAAACATAGCCGTTATATATTGATTTCTGCGTGGAATATGAACGGTAGGCAGAGCATATCACGAATTCTATACCGTCATTTTTTGCGGCTTCCAGCATCTTGAGATATGCTTCGTAAGCTTCTCTTTTGAAATAGAGGCCCTGATTGGTGGAAAGAGAGCCGTCCACAGGAACCATGTCTATAGGCTCGTAACTTTCGGAAACAGCGTGCAGCTTATTGACTAGGACAAGCTTGCTGCCATCGTCGCTTTCCAGAGTATCAATGACATCGGGCAGACCTGTAACATCAGGCCTTTCGACTGGTTCGGCTTCGCTTTCCCGCTCTTTCTTTTCATCAGTGTTATCGGGATTAGTCACTTCGCCTGAAGCTGTAACTGAATTGTCTCCGCCCGCGTCTGCTTGGCTGTCTGAATTTGCTTCGCCCTTTGCACTGTTTCCGCTGCACGCGCACAATATGAGCAAGGCCGCAGTCAGCAGTGTGCATATATAAAATTTTGCAGGTTTTTTCATTGGTTTTGCAGGCTTTTTCATTACGAGCCTCCTGAAAAGTGCAACTTATGCTAATATATGAATTCTCGCAAATACGGGTTTTTAATATTATTTACTGTCTATCAAGAAAACTGAATTTATCGTTCCGATCGCTCGAACGTCAGCAATCCGAAAAAATTGGCAGCCGAAAGATGATGTTTTCTTAAAAATGTATAGAACTTGTATTTGCAGGCGAAAATTAAAGGAATCGATTATAGTATATTTTATTTAGCGGATAGCTGTCAAGGGGAATGTATTTGGGAAATGACGTTATTTTACTGGTGCTTTGCGAGAAAGCCTTGTAGGAAATTTGAGAGGAAGCCTTGTTGGTGTTTTGCGGGTGATTTGCGGAAAAGCTCTGCAGGTGTTTTGTTGGTGCTTTGCGGAAAAGCTCTGCGAGAAAGTTTAAAAATGACGGTGCCGGAGTGAAGAGGTTACTTCGGTTAAAAATAATAGTTTGGCAAAAACTAAGCCAGCACTGGATAATTCCGGTAGGAGATGGTATAATAAACGCAATGATTAGGATGTTCAGCTTCGCTGCAAGGAAGCGTTTATTGAATCACTTTGTCAGACTTGCATTGTGGTATAATGTCCGCAAGGGATTATATCGGCTGCGCCGAGAAGAAGCGGACATTGAAA
>UQXL01000029.1 GCA_900545135.1 uncultured Eubacteriales bacterium
AGTCAGCCGAACGGCGTTTCAATGTCCGCCTCCTCTCGGCGCAGCCGTTATGATTCCTTGCGGACATTATACCACAAAGCAAGTATGGTAAAGTGATTCAATGTCCGCTTCTTCTCGGCGAAGCCGGTATAATATCCTGCGGACATTATACCATAGAAAAAATAAATATTGTATGATAAAATAGTAATGTAGAAACCAAGCAAGGTGAAATCGCTGTGCGCCGCCACGCTATTCAGCTTTTTGTCCGGGACTGCTGCAGACAGAGCAACCGTCTGGATGATTGGTGAGCGGCAGGCTTCAGACAGCGCAACCGTCAGGGCGAATGGCGAGCCGCTGACTTCAGCAGCTGAAAATGTTATGACCGCTGCGAATATTTTTTACATCGTTGAGCGTCGCCGGGGATTCAGCCCCGTTAAATGCATCATCCGCTGCAAACACTTATGCTTCCGTCAAAGCTAATTTCAACACAAAAAGACTTCGACCCAAAATCAGCGGCAAGCTAAACGCACAACCTTAAGCCAAACACACAGCCGCGAGTTAAACGCACAACCTTAAGCCACACACACAACCTCGAGCTAAATACGCTACCGCGAGCCAGATATACCTATGAACGCAATACAGAAGGAGCATGTCATGATAAGGGATATAAGGAAAAAGATGGTCATATTATCTGGAAGGATGCCTTTTTCGCCGCAAGTCAGAGAATTCGCCGCTCATATAGAAAAGAAAGACTGGATATATAGAAATCTGAAATTGAACGGCTCGGCGCTGAGGGAGGAAGAAGTGGAAGATCTCATCAATGGCAGCTATGTTTTGGGCGCGTCCGTTGGGGAACATCTCACGGCAGAAAGACTGGAAAAGGCTTTAGGCAAGATGCGTGACTCCGTTTCCCGCGGCACCGATATGGACTTGAAGCTTATAAATACCTTTCACAACATCATTGCCGGAACAGGGTTAGATACAGGGAAAGGTTACAGGAAACGCAGCCTCGTTATAACAGAATACGACTATACGCCTGCTATACCATCAGATATACCGGAAGAAATGCAAAAGTTGCAGACTATGATAGATGAGAAAAATCAAATCGCCGGCAGCAGCGAAGATTGTTTTCTGGCGGCGGCAGAAATACATAACATGATTCTATCCATCTTTCCCTACGGAGATGAAGATAAAATTCTGGCCAGAACAGCGGCGGCGTATTTCCTCATGACTAAAGGATATCCGGCAGTCGCCTGCGACATGGGAGAAGGCGAGTATAACGAGGCGGTGTCAGAAGGTGTTAAATACGGAAGATGCGAAACGCTGAAAGATTCTTTGCTAAAAGCTGTTCTTGAGAGAACGGATCTGATGCTTCAGCTGACTGCGTATTAAATTGAAAATCATGCGAATTGCATTAGAGGAACAGGCCGCCCGCGCATTGGAGGAAAAGCCGATCCGGTATCAGTGGAGAAATATGGCGCTTATAAGAGGAAAACACGGCATCAGCAGGGGACCCTCGGCACCAATAAGCTGAGCATCGGCATCAGCGGTGAAATACGGTGCCGAACAGCGGGAAGCCCGGCGCCAATCAAAGGCACACATCTGGGAGAGAACCCGGTTGACCGCGCATTAAAACTGGGGTATTATAAATTTGGGAGGAAGAAAATATATGGGAAATAAAAAGTTCAGTTTTAGCAGCAGATACGCCAAGCTAGGCCTGACCGTGTTCGTCTCAGGCGGAGCTCTGGTTCTATGCTTCTTCCTGCTGAGCAATTTAGACGGTGTTATGGATTCACTGCGCAAAATCAACGGAATTCTGACGCCTTTTTACTTGGGGATAATAATGGCTTACCTCTTGTGTCCGATATACAACGGATCGCTGAGGCTGATATACAAAGTCAACAGCAAACGCTTTAAAAGTACTGTGAAAGCCTATACTTTTTCGCGGTTTTTTGCCACGCTGATAGCGCTGTTTTCCCTGCTATTCATCTTGAGCGGACTGTTCATGATGGTAATCCCGGAGCTGATAGAAAGCATCGCCGGACTGATAAGAAGCCTTCCTGAGACGGCTGACAGAATTTCCGGATGGGTACAGAATAATATAGAACAAAATCCAGAGCTGGTAGATCTTCTGCAGGGCAGGATAGAGAGCCTTTCTGAAACTTTCTTTGAATGGGCGCAGACTAACGTTCTTCCGGGAGCTGAATCCATATTGGCTGGAGTTTCCGCCGGAGTTATGGGCACCATAGGAGGCGTCATAGACGTTCTGGTCGCTCTGGTTATATGCGTGTATATACTAAACAGCAAAGAGATTTTTCAAGCTCAGGCTAAGAAGCTGATCCTTGCCGCCTTTTCAAGGAAAAAAGCGGATGATATATTTGAATTCGGGCGTATATGCAACGATACTTTCGGAGGATTTATCAACGGCAAGATCATAGATTCCATAATAATAGGAATACTATGCTTTATAGCCATGACAGTGATGAAACTGCCGCTTACGATGCTCATAAGCGTGGTGGTGGGCGTTACCAACATAATTCCGTTTTTCGGACCGTTCATCGGAGCGATTCCGTCGATAGTGCTTCTTCTCTGCATAGATCCTTGGGCCGCGCTGAAATTCGGAATAATGGTCCTCATACTGCAGCAGCTTGACGGCAACATAATCGGTCCTAAGATTTTGGGAAAGACCACTAAGCTGGCAAGCTTCTGGGTAATGTTTGCCATCATAGTCGGCGGAGGAATGTTCGGCTTTGCAGGAATGATTTTAGGCGTGCCGACGATGGCGGTTATTTACGTATACATCAAGCGTCTCATCAACAACAGGCTGAATAAAAAGAACTTGCCGATGAGGACTGAAATTTACGAGGATTTCACCAAGTATAACATAAATAAGGAGGATATCTTTGGAAAAGATTCGTGCGTCTCTTTTGACAGAGCTGAAGAACACGCTGAAGATAAATGATGACATAGAAGTCATGGAAAACGTCGATATGAGAGACTTTACGTCTTTCAGAGCAGGAGGAAAGGCTGCGCTGCTGGTCGACGCGGGAAGTGTGGAATCTTTGAAAGCAACACTTAAGCTGGTTGCTGAAGCAGGCGTTCCGCACATGATTTTGGGAAACGGCTCGAACACTCTTTTCAGAGATAGCGGCTATGAGGGCGTAGTCATCAGGCTTTCGCAGGAAGGATTTTCGGGAGTAGAGTTCGGGGAAACCGGCGAGCGAGCGAATATAAATGATGAAACTGCCTGTGGAACGGAAACGGTTCGCGTCAGAGCCGGAGCGGCTATTTTGCTTTCTTCCCTTGCCAGAGCTGTCATGAATCACAGTCTTGCAGGCTTTGAGTTTGCCAGCGGGATACCTGGAAGTCTGGGAGGAGCTTTGTTCATGAACGCCGGCGCTTACGGCGGAGAAATGAAAGATATAGTGAAGTCAGTGAGGGCAGTGGCAGCCGATGGAAGCCATGAAAAAATATTTTCCTCGGAGGAAATGGAGTTTGGCTACAGGCACAGCGCTCTAGAGGAAAACGGATATATAGCGGTAGAGGCGGAGCTTGGCCTCTTCAGGGGAGAGAAAGAGCAGATTTCCAAAAGGATGAAAGAACTTGCGTATAAGAGAAACAGCAAGCAGCCGGTTCAATATCCTTCTGCCGGCAGCACATTCAAAAGGCCTGAAGGGTATTTCGCAGGCAAGCTGATAGAGGATGCCGGCCTCAAAGGCGTTGCGGTAGGCGGCGCACAGGTTTCCACGCTTCACAGCGGATTTATCATCAACAGGGGAGGAGCTACGGCGACGGACATAATCCAGCTCATAACCTTGGTTCAGAACAGGGTCTATGATGAGTTCGGCGTTATGCTGAAGCCGGAGGTGAGAATCATTGGATAATTTTGAGAAAGAATTGAACAAATACAGGATGGTTTACGACCATCATACACATACAGTCTATTCCCACGGCAAAGGGCAGATAGAAGACAACGTAAAAGCGGCTTTGGCCAAAGGTTTGAAATCAATAGCGATAACAGACCACGGACCGGGCCATCTGACTTACGGACTCAAGATGAGCAAAGTCGGACAGATGCGGGCGGAGATCGACGCTCTGAAAGAAAAATATCCTCAGATAGATATTCTGCTGGGCGTGGAGGCCAACACCATCAGGGTCCAGCCGTATATAGATTTGAGCGAAGAAGATAAGGCTCAGTTCGACATAATTCTGGCAGGATACCATTACGGAATACCTAAAGCTGGAATGATACCCAATTATATAAGCGATCATACCGGATTTTTCAAGGGAAGCTCATCGAGCTTGCTTGTAAAAAACACGGATATGATCCTTAAAGCTCTTTATGAGAACAAGATAGACATTTTGACACACCCGGGGGATAAGGGCCCTTTCGACATTGAAGACATATCAAAAGCGTGCGCCGATACCGGAACCATGATAGAGATCAACGGCAAGCACACTCATCTGACCGTAGAGGAAATCAAGACAGCATCCCGCTTTGATGTCAAGTTCATAATAGGAAGCGACGCCCATGTCCCTGAAAAGGTGGGGGAATTTAAACCGCAGCTTTTGAGGGCTTTCCGCGCGGGGCTCGACCCTGAGAGGATAGCCAATATCGAAAGGACGAATGATTGAAAATGGAAGTCGTAATTATTACAGGACTATCGGGTGCAGGCAAGACAAAAGCTTCCGACTGGTTTGAGGATAAGGGCTACTATTGCATAGACAATATGCCGCCTGCTCTGATCAGGAATTTCATAGAGCTTGCCATGACAGGCAAGAGAAAGATAGAAAAAGCTGCCTTTGTGGTAGACATAAGGGGAGGCCAGTTTTTCGGAGATTTGAAAGAACTGGTCATATCGCTCAAAGACGATATAAACGTAGACCTTAAGATCGTCTTTATAGAAGCTTCAGACGAGTCTTTGATAAGGAGGTTCAACGAGGCAAGGCGCAGCCATCCTCTTTCGGCGTCTTCCGTCACGAGGGAAGCCATACAGGAAGAAAGAAGAGAACTGGCCGAGCTCAGAAGCATGGCCAACTTCGTGATAGACACTTCCACACTCAAAGTCGCGGAGCTCAACTCGGAGCTGGACAAGCTGTTTGAATCGAAGACTAAAAACGACTCTTTCGTCATCAACTTCATGTCTTTCGGCTACAAGCACGGGGTGCCGATGGAAGCCGACTGGGTGCTGGACGTGCGCTTCATACCGAATCCATATTACGTATCCAGCCTGAAAAAGCTTACGGGAAACAATAAAAAAGTTGCCCAGTATGTGATGAAGCAGGACATAACCAAGGAGTTTGCTAACAGGCTCCATGAGATAATAATAAGACTGGTGCCATGCTATGTCAAAGAAGGCAAGTACAGTTTGACCATAGCTTTCGGCTGCACAGGCGGCCAGCACAGGTCGGTGACGCTGGCCAATGAGTTCTATAAGAGGATGACGGCCGAGGGCTGGAGAGTGACGCTGGAGCACAGGGAACTTTAGCACGCTTGGAGCACAGGGAGCTTTAGAGCTTTCACCACTTGAATGTTGATAAATTTAATGCTATAATCAAAAAAGTTAACTAATTCATTGTGAATAAAGGAGATAGACATGGAAAAATTGATTATCAGCGCTTGTATTTGCGGCGCGGAAGTAACAAAGGAACAGAATCCTAACGTGCCTTACACCGTAGAGGAGATAGTAAGAGAAGCGAAGTCTGCTTATGACGCAGGCGCGGCTCTTATCCACCTCCACGTAAGATGGGACGACGGAACTCCTACCCAGGACAAGGGAAGATTCCAGGAGTGCATCGACGCTATCAGGAAGGAATGCCCTGACGCAATCATTCAGCCTTCAACCGGCGGAGCCGTCGGCATGACTGACCTGGAAAGATTACAGTCCACAGAAGTGGTGCCTACTCCTGAGATGGCTACTCTGGACTGCGGTACCTGCAACTTCGGCGGAGACGAAATCTTTGTCAACACTGATAACACAATAATCAACTTCGCTAAGATAATGCAGGAAAGAGGAATCAAGCCTGAGTGTGAAGTATTCGACAAGGGTATGATCGACCTCGCCATGAAGACAGCTCATAAGAAAGGCTTCCTGCCTAAGCCTATTCACTGGGATTTCGTACTGGGCGTTCAGATGTCGGCGACAATCAGAGACCTGGTATACATGGTTGAATCCATTCCTGAAGGCTCGACTTGGACTGCTACAGGACTCGGAAAGAACGCTTGGCACATCGCGGCCGCTACCATCAGCATGGGCGGACATGTAAGAGTAGGCTTTGAAGATAACCTTTACATGGAAAAAGGCGTTCTGGCAGAGTCCAACGGACAGATGGTCGCCAAAGTTGTAGAACTGGCCAAACTGCTGGGAAGAGAAGTGGCTACTCCTGCAGAAGCAAGAGAGATCCTGGGACTTGCACCTCTCAAATAAGCAAATACATAAGATAATAAATTTTAAAGCTGGCTCTTTTGAGCCGGCTTTTACCATTTCTTCATTTAAACGTACTTTTATTTTCACATGGATTGGTGTACAATAAAATACAAATCGCAGAACATAAAACACAAGGAGCAGTGTATGTCTTTCGCCGCAGAAGTTAAAAATGAACTGGCCAGAGTGGAGCCGGAAAAGAAATGCTGCATGCTTGCCGAGATAGCAGGCTTTTTAAGAGTGGCCGGAAGTATAGGGCTGGCCGGCGGCGGCAAGTTCAAAATCGTCATAACTACCGATAATCCCGCCATAGTGAGGCACTATAAAAAGCTGATACATGATTATTTCGGAGTGGAGACCACTTTCGACGTGGGCGAAAGCGACTTTGCCGGAAAGGATAAAGCCTACAATATCAATATCGACGCGGAGAACAGAAGCGAGCAGATTCTGAGAGAAACAGGCATCCTGCTGGTGAGAGAGGGAAATAACTATATTTCAGACGGGATTTACGACGGACTGATAAAAAGCAAGTGCTGCAGGAGAGCTTACCTTAGGGGAGTATTCATGGGAGCCGGCACCATGAGCAATCCGGAAAAATCCTATCATCTGGAGTTCGTCTGCCACACGGAAGTATTCGCTTCAGATCTGCGGAAGCTGATAAATTCTTTCAGGGATTTGGAGGCCAAGCAGTACAAGAGAGGCAGAAAATATATAGTATATATGAAAAAAGCCGACTACATAGGCGACACTCTCGGAATAATGGGCGCTGACAGCCATTCGCTGAAAATCGAGAACACGTGGGTGGACAAGTCGATGAGAAACAAGGTCAACAGGATGGCCAACTGCGACAACGCCAACGTGGATAAGATAGTAGAAGCTGCGATGAAGCAAGTAGCCGCCATAGAAAAGATAAAGAATAAGAAAGGACTGCACTGGCTTCCCGACAAGCTGAGAGAGACAGCGGAGCTGCGGCTGGTAAATCCCGACCTTTCCATCGCGGCGCTGGGAGAAATGTGCGATCCGCCTTTAAAAAAATCAGGAATAAACGGAAGATTGAAAAAGATAGAGGAATTGGCCGACAAGCTGTAGCGTGTCGGTCAATAAATTTTAGAAATTGTAGTTATACTTGAAAATTTTGTGCAGACTATTTTTATGTGAATTATTTTACGATTTCATGTATACAGTGTATTTGATCAAAACACAGGTATTCTAAAATTATTTGTGGTATTCTTATAATAGGGGTAAATTTTTAATTGGATAAAATAACGTAAGGAGGGGATAAATTGTTTACAGAAGAATTGAAACTTATTAAGGAGGCAGAGGAAAAAGCGGACGCAATGCGCCGTGACGCGAAGCTTTCAGCGAAAAAGCTCGTTGAAGAAACGGACGCCAAAGCCAATAAGATGGTAGACGACGCGTTTGCCGCTGAAAAAGAACAGTGCGACGCCCTTCTCAAAGACGGCAGAGAGATCGCTCAGAAGCTTTACGACGACGCTATGAAAGAAGCTGAAAACTTCTGCGGAAGGATGGCTGCCCAGGCTTCGGAAAAGCAGGATGCAGCTGTAAAATTCATCGCGGAAAGGATAGTGGAATCAAGTGTCAATAGTTAAAATGCAGAAAGTTGCAGTAATAGGCCTTGATAAACAGAAAGAATCCATAATGGGAAAGCTTATGGACTTCGGAGCCGTGGAGCTGGTCGAGCAGAAAGATAAGCTGGCGGATGAGAACTTGAGCGGATTTGTCACTCTTGACGACAGCCGCGCGAAAGCCGCAGAGCTTGACGCGAAGCTCAATCAAGCCGAGTCGGTTCTTAGATTTCTTGAAAAGTATGATACTTCAAAGGAACCGCTTTTCAAGACGAGACGCTTGATGAAAGCTTCAGCCGTCAGAAATTTTGACAGAGTAAAGGCGGAGGAAGACATAAAAAGCGTTTTGGACCTTGAGGAAAAACTCAGGGAGACCAACGAAAAGATCAATAAGCTGGAACAAAAGGAGATTCTGATTACACCGTGGATCAGATATGCGACGCCGCTGGAAATGATAAGGACCCCTAAGGCTGTCATCCATGAAGGCGTAGTTCCTGCCGCGGTGGACATAACCAGACTTATGAAAGAGATTGAAGACTTTGGCGGAATAGTGGCTAAGCTGATAAATTCCGACAAAGACCTCAACTACCTGGCGTTTATATGCCTCATAAGTCAGGAAGAAGAAATCTTGGCTTTGTTGAAACAGAGAGGATTTACGGAGGTTTACTTTACGGGATTAAAGGGAACCGCCGCAGAAAACCTCAGTAGAATCAAAAAAGAAAAAGAGGAGCTTGCTGCGGAAGCCAAGGCAATAGAGCAGGAAGCGGCTGAAAAGGCTTACCTCAGAAAGTCTGTGGAGAATTACTGTGACGTAATCGCCATAGACGCAGACAAAGAAAAAATAAGGACGAAGCTGCTCAAAACAAAGACGACGTTCTATCTGGAGGGCTGGCTGCCTGAAAGTCTGGTGGGAAAAGCCTCCAGACTCCTGGAGCAGATGAACTGCTGCTATGAGTTCACACCGCCGAAAGAGGATGAAGAAGTCCCTGTACTTCTCGACAACAAGAACTTCTTTGTACCTTTTGAGGCGATCACGGAGATGTATTCCCTCCCTGCCTATAAAGGCTTTGACCCGACCAGCATATTCGCCCTGTTTTACGCCGTGTTCTTCGGCATGATGCTCAGCGACGCGGGATACGGCATAATAATGACGGTGGGATGCTTCGTCATATTGAAGAAATTCAGGCTTGAGGGCACCACCTGTAAGATGATAAGGCTGTTCTTCTACTGCGGAATTTCGACCATATTCTGGGGAGCACTCTTCGGAGGATGGTTCGGAGACTTCATACAGGTTTTCGCAAGGACTGTCTTTGGAAAAGAGATCGAGATTGCACCTCTGTGGTTCAATCCGCTGGACGATCCGATGACGCTGCTGATATTCTCGCTGGCTCTCGGAATAATCCACATTTTCGTAGGAATGGGAATCAAGGCGTATATGCAGATAAAAGAGGGACATTGGTTCGACGCAGTGTGCGACGAGGGCTTCTGGTATTTCACCATACTCGGCCTCATAGCATGGTTGGGAGGAAGCTTCGTATCACCGGCTCTTCCAAAGATAGGAATGTGGCTTACGATTATCGGAGCGGCAGGACTGCTGCTTACGGGAGGCAGGCATAACAAGGGCTTTGGAAAAATCACCGGCGGTCTGAGCAACTTATACAACATAACCAGTTATATGTCGGACATATTGTCCTATGCGAGACTTCTGGCCTTGGGACTTGCCACGGGAGTAATCGCCCAGGTAGTAAACACTCTCGGTTCGCTGTTCGGGGGAGGCATCGGCGGCGTAATCGCCCTGATCATAATATTCCTGCTGGGACACACCCTGAACCTGGCCATAAATGTTTTGGGAGCCTTTATACATTCCAGCAGACTGCAGTACGTGGAATTCTTCGGAAAATTTTATGAGGATGGCGGAGAACCGTTTAATCCTTTCAGAAAGAAAACAAAATATATAAAGATAGAGCAAGAGGAGGAATAAAAAATGAATATGATAGACGGCAATACATTAGCTATCTTGGGAGCTGCCGTTGCAGCTTTAGCAGGTATAGGAAGCGCCATGGGCGTAGGCATAGCAGGTCAGGCAGCATCAGCTGTTGTGGCTGAGGATCCTAAGAAATTCGGTAAGACGATCATTCTGCAGGCTCTGCCGGGAACGCAGGGTATCTACGGACTGATAATCTCCTTCCTCATAATGATTAAGATAGGACTTCTGGGCGGAGAGATGATAGACCTGACGATGGCACAGGGCGCTTACTTCCTGGCCGCAGGTATACCTATCGGCCTGGTGGGAATATGGTCCGGTATAGCTCAGGGAAAAGCGGCCGCTGCTGCGCTCCAGCTTACCGCCAAGAGACCTGACCAGATGGTAAAGGGTATTATTTATACCGCCATGGTAGAGACATACGCCATCTTCGCCCTGCTCGTATCGGTTCTTATCTGGCTGAGAATACCGGTTTAAAGACCGGCTCGGAGGTGAGAGCAAATGAGTATAGAAAAGATCACGTCGGCGATCATAGACGAAGCTCAGACTGAATGTGAGCAGATAATGAACGCCGCCAAGGCCAAGAGCCGCGGCTCTATAAAGACTCTGGAAGAGAGGATAGTTATAGAGACGGACGTGGCCGTAAAAGCTGCGGAAGAAGAGCGGGAAAAGATCATCAGCCGCCGCAGGTCGGTGGCCGATATAGACAGCAAGAAGATAATACTGAGAAAGAAGCAGGAACTCATAAGAGAGTGCTTCGCTCAGGCGATAGATTACATCGTTTCCATGGAAGAGGACAGATATGTAAGCTTTCTCGCCGCTGCTGGAAAAGGTTCCGGCCTCAAGGAGGGCATGCTCATCTTCAACGAAAAGGAAAGAAAGTCCATAGGACAGAAAGTGGTGGACGCTCTGAACAGAGAAGTTGATGGGGGAAATTATGTGCTGTCCGATGAGACGCGGAATCTGAAAGGTGGCTACATGCTTCAGAAAGGTCAGGTTTACATCAACAATTCGGTGGAAGCCATGGTCGAAGACAAGAGCCGCGAACTTACGGGAGACGTGGCAGGCATACTGTTCCCGGCGGAAGAGTAGCCGACATGTACTTTATGCCGCTTCAAAGGCGGCGGAATGGAGATTTTTATGAGTAAAAACAGAGAAGACTCATATATATTCTGCGATTCTCTTATAAGGGCGAGCGAGAGGTCATTCCTCACGGAACCACAGCTTATCAGAGCCGCTGAAGCCGATGATTTCAAAGCTTCCATGGCTGTGCTGAACGAGTATAATTACGGAGACGGCAGAAAGCTTGAAAATCCGAGAGATTTCGTAAGGCTGCTGGCCGACGAGGAAAAAAACGCTTTCGACATGGTGTTCTCGGCTCTGCCGGACGAAAAGGAGCTGGCACTGCTCAAATATCCCAAGGACTACCACAACGCCAAGGCTGCTTTAAAGGCTGAATTCCTAGGCACAGACCCTTTGAAATACATGACGGACGGAGGAAGATTCGAGCCTGAGGCCCTGGCTGCGATGATCAGGGAGAGAAACTTTATGTTCTTTTCTCCGGATATGAAAGAAGCCGTAAGTCGTGCGGCCGAGCTCTTCGGCAAGGGCAGGGACCCGCAGGAAATAGACATAATTCTGGATAAGGCCTGTTACGAGGAAATGCTCAAAGCGGCGGAAGAAGTGGAAAACGAATTCCTCATCGGTTACGTCCGCCTGCTCATAGACATCCTCAATGTGATAACTTTCGTAAGGCTGAGGCAGATAAAGAAGCCGTGGACCTTCTTTCAGAAAGTATTTCTTGAGGGCGGCAGTATAGCGGAAAACTTGTTTATAGGCGGATACGAAGAAAGCTATCATCAGCTTGCCGAGAAATTCGCCCCTTACGGTTTCAGAGAAATCTTTGAAAAGGGAGCTGCAAGGGCCAAATCCACCGGGTCCTACTCTCTGCTTGAGAAGCTGTGCGACAACAAGAGAATGGAATATATAAGAGATGCAAAATACGTTTCTTTCGGGCTGGAACCGGCGGCGGCTTTCCTGATCGCCAAAGAAAGCGAGAGCAAGAATCTCAGAATGATTCTGACAGGAAAGATAGCCGGCACATCTAAAGAAGTTATTTTAGAAAGGTTGAGGAAAACTTATGTATAGGATAGGAGTTATTGGAGACAGAGAAAGCGTTCTGGGCTTCAAGGCTGTCGGCCTGGAAGTTTTCCCCTGCGACAGCCAGCAAGAAGCGAAAAAAACGTTTAAAAACATAGCAGAAGACAACTTCGCCATCATCTATGTGACAGAAGCCTTTTACAAGGGAATGGCGGCTGAGGTTGCCGAATACACAGACAAGAGACTTCCCGCTGTCATACCGATACCGGATAAGGACGGTTCCCTGGGCATTGGCATCGAGAGCGTCAAGAAAGCTGTGGAACGTGCTGTAGGCGCGGACATCCTGTTTGGAGGTGACAAATAATAATGAGTCAAGGTAAAGTAGTTAAAGTATCAGGTCCTCTGGTCATAGCCTCTGGAATGGAAGAGGCCAACATGTACGACGTTGTTCACGTCGGTGAGCAGGGCCTGATAGGTGAAATAATAGAAATGAGAGGAGACAAGGCCTCTATTCAGGTTTACGAGGAAACGGCAGGCATAGGGCCGGGCGTTCCCGTAGTTACGACCGGCGCACCTCTTTCTGTAGAGCTGGGCCCGGGACTTATCGAAACCATGTACGACGGTATCCAGAGACCTCTGGAGGAAATGTACAAGGCGGCCGGAGCCAACATCACAAGAGGCGTAAAGGTTCCCTCCCTTTCCAGAGAAAAGAAGTGGGACTTTGTTCCTAAGGTAAAGGCAGGAGATGAGGTCGAAGCCGGGGACATAATCGGAACCGTGCAGGAGACCGTTCTCGTAGAGCAGAGGATCATGGTGCCTTACGGCGTGGCCGGAAAGGTGGAATCCATAGAATCAGGACAGTTCACCGTGGATCAGACCGTCTGCACGGTCCGCACGGCTGACGGACAGCTAAAAGAGCTTTCCATGATGCAGAAATGGCCTGTAAGAAAAGGCAGACCGTACAAGGAAAAGCTGGTTCCCGAGATGCCGCTCATCACAGGTCAGCGCGTAATAGATACCCTTTTCCCTATAGCCAAGGGCGGCGTTGCCGCGGTTCCGGGACCTTTCGGCTCCGGAAAGACCGTTGTTCAGCACCAGCTGGCCAAGTGGGCCGACGCTGAGATCGTAGTATACATCGGCTGCGGCGAGCGCGGAAATGAGATGACCGATGTACTGATGGAATTTCCTGAGCTGAAAGACCCTAACACCGGAGAATCCATCATGAAGAGGACGGTGCTCATAGCCAACACCTCCGATATGCCGGTAGCTGCCCGTGAAGCTTCGATTTATACAGGAATAACCATAGCCGAGTATTTCAGAGACATGGGATATTCGGTAGCCATAATGGCCGACTCCACGTCAAGATGGGCCGAGGCTCTCCGTGAGATGTCGGGACGTCTCGAAGAGATGCCGGGCGAAGAGGGCTATCCGGCTTACCTGGCTTCCAGACTTGCTCAGTTCTATGAGAGAGCCGGAAGAACCATTTCCCTCGGAAAAGAGGGAAGGCTGGGCGCGCTGTCTGCAATAGGCGCCGTTTCGCCTCCTGGAGGAGATATTTCCGAGCCTGTATCCCAGGCAACTTTGAGAATAGTCAAGGTATTCTGGTGCCTCGACTCGTCGCTGGCGTACAAGAGACACTTCCCGGCCATAAACTGGCTGCAGAGCTATTCCCTCTATGTAGACAGACTGGAGGAATGGTACGCTGAAAACGTCAACAAGGAATTCCCTAAGCTGAGAGCGCAGACTATCCATCTGCTCCAGGAAGAGTCAGAACTCAACGAGGTGGTTCAGCTGGTCGGCGTAGACGGACTTTCACCGGAGGACAGACTGAAGCTGGAAGTAGCCAAGTCCATTCGCGAGGACTATCTGCACCAGAACGCTTTCCACGAGGTGGACACTTACACATCTCTCAACAAGCAGTATAAGCTGCTGAAGCTGATATTGACTTTCCACAGGCTGGCCAGGGAAGCAGTGGCCAAAGGCGCGGCTTTCGGAAAGCTGCTGGCGCTTCCTGAGAGAGAGACCATAGGACGTTTCAAATATGTAGAAGAAAAAGATGTGGATGCGACGTTTGACAGCATCATGGATGAAATGAAGAAAAGCATTTCTGCACTGACGGCGAAGGAGGAAGAAGACGATGATTAAGGAATACAAAACAATAAGCGAAGTTGTCGGCCCTCTTATGCTGGTAAAGAACGTTGAAAACGTGACTTATGACGAGCTGGGAGAAATTCGGCTTCCAAACGGAGAAAAGAGGCTGTGCAAAGTTCTCGAGGTCAACGGCTCGGACGCCATGGTTCAGCTCTTTGAGAGCTCGACAGGCATTAACCTTAAGGAAAGCACGGTCAAATTCCTCGGCAGAGGAACTGAGCTGGCCGTGTCCCCTGATATTTTAGGAAGAGTTTTCGACGGCATGGGACGTCCAAAGGACGGAGGCCCTGAGATAATTGCAGAAAAGAGGATGGACATAAATGGCCTGCCTATGAACCCGGCGGCCCGTGACTATCCGTCGGAATTCATACAGACAGGCGTATCGGCGATAGACGGTCTGAACACTCTGGTAAGAGGACAGAAGCTGCCTATATTCTCAGCTTCCGGTCTGCCTCACGCGGATTTGGCCGCCCAGATAGCCCGTCAGGCCAAGGTAAGAGGCAACGAGGGAAACTTCGCCGTAGTATTTGCCGCCATAGGTATAACCCACGAAGAAGCCGAATTTTTCGCTTCGGATTTCAGAAGAACGGGAGCCATAGACAGAACAGTCCTCTTCATGAATCTGGCCAACGACCCTGCGGTAGAGCGTATCGCGACGCCGCGTATGGCGCTGACCGCCGCCGAATATCTGGCTTTCGACCTGGGTATGCACGTGCTGGTAATTCTGACCGACATCACTAACTACGCCGAGGCTCTCCGCGAAGTTTCCGCGGCGAGAAAAGAGGTTCCGGGCAGAAGAGGCTATCCGGGATACCTTTATACAGACCTTGCGACGATGTATGAGAGAGCCGGACGTAAGAAAGGCTACGACGGTTCGATTACCATGATACCTATCCTGACCATGCCGGAGGAGGATAAGACACATCCTATCCCTGACCTGACAGGATACATCACCGAGGGACAGATAATATTGTCCAGAGAGCTCTACAGAAAAGGCATACAGCCGCCTATTGATGTTCTGCCGTCCCTTTCCCGTCTGAAAGACAAGGGAATCGGAAAGGGCAAGACGAGAGAGGATCACGCAGATACAATGAATCAGCTCTTTTCGGCTTACGCCAAGGGCAAGGAAGCTCTCGAACTGGTTACCATACTGGGCGAAGCGGCTTTGACGGAGACCGACCTCAAATATGCACAGTTCTCGCAGGCCTTTGAAAAACAGTACGTTTCCCAGGGCTACGATACGGACAGAACTATCGAGGAGACTCTTAACATCGGCTGGAAGCTCTTGGAGCTGCTGCCTAAGAGCGAACTGAAGCGTATCAAGGACGAGTATATAGAAAAATATCTGGGCAAATAGATGCACGGCTTGTGAATTTTCGCAAGAGAAAATCGTTAGGAGATATTATGGAAAGATTAAATGTAAATCCTACCAGAATGATGCTTACGACCTTGAAAAAACGGCTGGTCACTGCCAGACGCGGACATAAGCTGATGAAAGATAAGAGGGATCAGCTGATGAAAGGCTTTCTCGAGCTGGCGCGTGAAAACAAGCGGCTGCGTGAAGAGGTGGAAGCTGCTCTTGCCAAGGTGTACGAGAGCTTTTCCGTCGCCAGCGCCGTCATGAGTCAGGAAGTTCTTGAAGAAGCGCTGATGTTCCCAAAACAGGGCGTAGAGCTGACGGTGGGAGGAAAGAACGTGATGAGTGTGGACGTTCCTCAGTTCAGCTTTGAAACCACTGCCGCCGATTCTTCCGACATATATCCATACGGCTTTGCCAGCACATCGGGAGAACTGGACGCGGCCATCGCCGGTCTGGCTGAGATACTTCCGGCGATGCTGGATCTGGCGGCCAAGGAAAAGGAAGCCGCCATGCTGGCAGCGGAGCTGGAAAAGACCCGCCGCCGCGTAAATGCCCTTGAATACGTCAAGATTCCGCAGCTGGAAATGACCATAAAATATATAGTCATGAAGCTTGACGAAAACGAGAGAGGCAATCAGACAAGGCTTATGAAGGTCAAAGACATGATTCTGAAAGAATCCATCGAGGAAAAACGCGAGCGCACGAGAGAGGCTTGCGGTTAAAACAAAATTCGGGCTGCGGATTCAGGCTTGCGGTGCTGCAGACGCAAGGACACAGCCCAAAGCAGGAAGCAGGCTCTTCGGAGCCTGCTTTTTCTGGTCTTGCGCACCATGGGCGCACTCAAACGGATCCTGCGTTTTCTTTTAAACTCCGCTCAAACAGAGCCTGTTTTTTCTGCCAAACGCTGCTTTTAAAAAATCTGCTGCTGTGGTAAAATATCAAAAAGGAGATAGCGATATGGCATTTACACATTTGCATGTTCATACTGAATACAGCCTGCTTGACGGTGCGTCGAGGATAGGAGATCTTGTAAGCCATGCCAAAGAACTGGGCATGGACAGCCTTGCCATCACAGACCACGGCGCGATGTTCGGCGTGATAGATTTTTATAAAGAATGTAAAAAGCAGGGAATCAAGCCCATAATAGGCTGCGAGGTCTATACTGCGGCGAGAAAGCTGACGGATAAGGAAGCCGACAAGGATAAGCATCAGGGACATCTGGTGCTCTTGGCTAAAGATGAGATTGGGTACAAGAACCTCATAAAAATCGTTTCCATAGGCTACATAAAAGGCTATTACTACAAGCCGCGCGTAGACAAGGAAGTTTTGCGGGAGCACAGCGAGGGACTCATCGCTCTTTCTGCCTGCCTTGCCGGAAACGTGCAGCATAAGCTGCTGCAGGACGATTATGAGGGCGCAAAAAAAGAGGCTTCTGAGCTCCTTGAGATCTTCGGCCGCGGCAATTTTTTCCTCGAACTTCAGGACCAGGGACTTGAGGAAGAGGCCAGGATAAATCCGCAGCTCATCAGGATGGGAAAAGAGCTTGACGTACCGCTGGTTGCCACCAACGACGTGCATTACGTCCGCAAGGAAGACGCGGAAGCCCACGACGTGCTGCTGGCGATACAGACAGCCACCAGCATAAACGATGAGAACCGCATGAGGTTCCCCAACGATGAGTTCTATCTCAAGAGCGAGGAGGAGATGCGTAAAATTTTCGCCTATGCTCCCGAAGCTATAGATAATACTCAGCTGGTAGCAGACGCATGTAACGTGGAATTCCAGTTCGGCCAGTATCATCTGCCTGAATTCGTTTCCCCGGACGGCAAGACCAACGAAGAATATCTGAGAGAACTGTGCTATAAAGGCCTTGAAGAAAGGTACGGCAAAGAGCACGACGGCAGCCTGGCTGAAAGGCTGGAGTATGAGATGGGAACCATAGTTTCCATGGGATATGTGGAATACTTTCTCATAGTATGGGACTTCATCAACTACGCCAAGGAAAACGGCATAATGGTAGGCCCGGGAAGAGGCTCTGCCGCCGGTTCTCTCGTCGCCTACTGCCTCAAGATAACCGACATCGACCCGATAAGATACAACCTGATCTTTGAGAGATTTCTCAACCCGGAGCGCGTCAGCATGCCGGATATAGATATAGATTTCTGCTATGAAAGAAGACAGGAAGTCATAGACTACGTTACGAGAAAATACGGCGAAGATAAAGTCTGCCAGATCATAACTTTCGGAACCATGAAAGCTAAGCAGGCGGTGAGGGACGTTGGCCGGGCTCTGGACGTCAGCTACGCTGAAACAGATATGATAGCCAAGGCAATTCCCTTCGACCTGCACATGACTATTTCCAAGGCTCTTGACACAAATCCGGAGCTGGCCGAAATGTACAGGGAGAATCCTAAGGCAAAACAGATACTGGATATGGCAAGGGCCCTTGAGGGCATGCCTCGCCACGCTTCCACCCACGCGGCGGGAGTGGTTATTTCCAAAAAACCTATAGACGAGTATGTTCCTCTGTATCTTTCCGATAAAGGACCGGCTACCCAGTTCACGATGACCACCATAGAAGAGCTGGGGCTTTTGAAAATGGATTTCCTCGGCCTGAGAAACCTGACGGTCATAAGGGACGCCCTTGAACTTATCCAAAAGGAACACGGGGTTACCATAGATTTTGCCAAGATGGGCTATGACGACGAGAAAGTCTACGAGATGATTGCTCAGGGCAACACCCAGGGCGTCTTTCAGCTTGAAAGCCAGGGCATGACTCAGTTCATGAAGAATCTGAAGCCGAGCTGCTTTGAAGACATCGTCGCAGGAATCTCCCTCTACAGGCCGGGTCCGATGGATTCCATACCTAAATACATAGAAAACAAGAAAAATCCTCAAAATATAAGGTACATTCATCCGTCTCTCGCGCCTATTCTGGACGTGACCTACGGCTGCCTCGTCTATCAGGAACAGGTAATGCAAATCGTGCGCGATCTGGGCGGATACAGCTACGGACGTTCCGACCTGGTGCGCCGTGCCATGTCCAAAAAGAAGATGAGCGTAATGCTGGAGGAAAAGGAATATTTTATTCACGGCAAGACTGATGAAAACGGCAACGTAGAGATAAAAGGCTGTGTGCGCAACGGTATTCCTGAAGAGGCGGCGGAGGCCATCTTCAACGATATGGTAAGCTTTGCCGAGTATGCTTTCAATAAGAGCCACGCAGCCGCCTACGCTGTGGTGGCCTATGAAACGGGATATCTGAAATACCATTATCCTGTGGAATTCATGGCTGCTCTGATGACCAGCGTGATGGGCGACGCCAATCAGATACCTAAGTATATAAGAAACTGCGGCGAAATGAATATAGAAGTCCTGCCGCCATGCGTCAACAAGAGCATGAAGAAGTTCAGCGTAGAGGACGGTAAGATCCGTTTCGGCCTGATGGGAGTCAAGAACGTGGGAGAGAACGCCATCGATGCCATCATAAAAGCGAGAGAGGAAAAGGGCGTTCCCCGCGATATATTCACTTTCATAGAACAGCTGGACATAAGCCAGATAAACAAGAAGGCCATAGAAAGCCTGATAAAGGCCGGAGCATGCAGCTGCCTCGAGGAGAACAAGGCGGCGCTTCTGGATGTATACGAGGGCCTTGTGGAATCGGCGCAAAATGCCAGCCGCAAGAATCTGGCCGGACAGATGTCTCTCTTTGACATAGGCGGTGAAGAAGCCGCAGAGTCACTTTCAGCCAAGCTTCCCGAGATAACGCCGTTTTCCAAGGACGTATCTCTGGCGATGGAAAAGGAAATGCTGGGAGTTTATATAACGGATCATCCGCTCAAGGATTATGCTGAAAAGATGAGAAAAGTTGCCTCGATAACGTCGGAGGAACTCAACCACGCGGGCGAAAATCAGGAGATGGACGAAAATAGTCTGGCTCAAGTCAGCCTTGGACAAGGCAGTTTGGATCAAAGCGGCGCGGATTCGGCCAGCCGCATAAAGGACGGCATGAAAGCTGTGATGGCCGGTATGGTTTCTTCCAAGAGAACGCTTATAACCAAGAGCAACAAGATGATGGCATTTATAGCCCTGGAGGACCTTTATGGCGTGTCGGAAGTGGTGGTTTTCCCTAATATTTATGAGAAATCAGCCCACTATCTGAACAGCGACTCGGTGATCGTAGTCAGAGGAACCGTGAATTTCAAGGAAGATGAGGCTCCGAAAATTCTGGCAGACAGCATAGAATTGCTGGAAAACGTGTCGGAGTCTGCAGAGTCTGCGGGAGCGGGAATCGGCACCGGCGGCGGACTTGGCGGAGCACCATCCTATGCCGGAACTCCGTCCCATGGAGCTGACAACACCACGGGCGTAAATACGGCAGGCAGACAGGCAGTCCCGGCACCTGATAAATTGATAAAGCTCAAAATACCATCGGACGAAAATGTAAACATCGTCTTGGAGCAGATAAGAGCCACGCTTCAGCGCCATCACGGAAACGTCCAGGTTTTGATATATCTGCCGGAGGGGAAGATACTGCGGACTGAAAGCGATCTGTGGGGAGAAGAGACTCAGGCTTTGAGAAATCAGCTGATGGCCATATTGGGCCGGGAAAACGTAAAGATGTAGATAGTTGCCGCAGGCAGCAATCGGATAAGATATAGATAGTTATCGCAGACAGCAAGCAACAGGATAAGCGGAGGGATAGATCATGAAGAAAATAGGCGTGCTCACCAGCGGGGGAGATGCTCCCGGCATGAATGCAGCCATAAGAGCCGTAGTAAGATGCGGAATCGACGCCGGATTTGAAGTATGGGGAATAGAAAGAGGCTATGAGGGACTTCTGGACGGCGAGCTCAGGCAGTTGGACAGGAGCTCCGTGGGAGATATACTCCACAGGGGAGGAACTATTCTCAAAACAGCCAGGAGCGAACGCTTCATGGAGGCCAAGTGGATAGACAAAGCCGTTGAAATGCTCCATACTTTCGGCATAGAGGGCGTAGTAGTAATAGGCGGAAACGGTTCGCTCAGAGGAAGTCTTGAGCTTGACGAGAGAGGCATCAAAGTCATGGGACTTCCCGGAACCATAGATAACGACCTCAATTATACGGATTTCACCATAGGCTTTGACACGGCGGTGACTACAGTCCTCGACGCCGTGGGAAAGATAAGGGATACTTCCTCGGCGCACGACAGGACTACGGTGATAGAAGTCATGGGCAGAAAATGCGGAGATATAGCACTTTACGCGGCCCTTGCCGGCGGAGCTGAGTGTGCTCTGATCCCTGAGGAAAGAGAAGATATCAACAAGGTATGCCGCAAAATCATAGAGGGCAGCAACAGGGGCAAGCTCCACAGCATAATCATCAAAGCAGAGGGTACGCCTACTTCCAGCGAGGAACTGGTCAGGATCATAGAAGAAAGGACAGGCAAAGAGACCAGGCTGGTGGTGCTCTCATATCTACAGAGGGGCGGAAGTCCGACTTTAAACGACCGCATGCTGGCCACACTGTGCGGAGCCAAGGCAGTTGAACTGCTTGCTGCTGAATCCGAAAGCAAGGCCATCGGTACATGCGATGGTCATATAGTGGCATATGATTTGAAAGAAGCGCTGCAGATGCCGGGAATTTTCAACGCCGACCTTTATGACCTTATAGATGTGCTCAGCAAATAAGGGGATGATGACGGACGTGCTCGGCAAGCAAATAAAGCGGCGCATAAGGGGAGAAGCATGGAAAATACTATAGTAATATACAAGAGTAAAAACGGTTCGACGGAAAAATACGCCAGATGGATAGCGGAGGATTTGAGCTGCCAAGCCGTCAGAGCCGAAGACTTTTCTAAAAATGATTTTGTCAAATATGATAACATAATTTACGGAGGCTGGGTTCATGCCGGAGGAATAATGGGCTTCGACCTGATCAAGAAGAACATGAAGCGGCTGGAGGGCAAGAAATTAGTCATATTTGCTGTAGGCCTCAACATAATGAATCAGGAAGCCAGGATGCAGCTGAGGGAGATAAACTTCAACAAGAGAAGAGTCAAAGGCATCACGTGTTATTACTGTCCGGGAGCCTATGATCCCGGCAGCGTCAAGGGAATAGACGCGGGGATAATGAAGATGATGACCAATATCCTGGAGGGTAAGAAAGACAGCGAGAAAACTCCGGACGACGCGCAGCTCCTTGAGGCGGTCAAAAACGGCGCTGATATGACAAGCAGGAAATACATCGAGCCTATAGTGGCTGAGTTCAAATAACAGATTCTGCGGTTAGCGGCGATTCACGGCGGTTAGAAAGGCGCATATCCATTATTCGTTGTAAAAAGTGTGGTTACTCATTCAGATTTCGTTGTATTTTTTGTGATAGCGTGCTATACTGTTTTTGAATTATCACAATGGAGGTGCGTGTATGTATCGGGTTGCAATTGAAAAATTATTAAAATGGAAAC
This sequence comes from uncultured Eubacteriales bacterium, assembly GCA_900545135.1. Classification (GTDB taxonomy): domain Bacteria; phylum Bacillota; class Clostridia; order Peptostreptococcales; family Anaerovoracaceae; genus Fimisoma. The sequence continues at coordinate 22,033 of UQXL01000029.1, forward strand.
AAAGCAAACGTCGCAAACCCTTAATTATTGAAGGTGCACGTCAGTCCGGCAAGACTTGGCTGATGAAAGAATTTGGCGAGCAGGCGTATGCGGATACGGTATATATCAATTTTGACTCCAATTCCAGAATGGCGGAGTTATTTGCATGCGATTTGGATACCGACCGCTTAATTATGGGACTGGAGTTGTATGCAGGCCACAAAATCGACCCGAACAATTCTTTGATAATTTTTGATGAAGTGCAGGAAGTCCCGAGAGCATTGACATCTCTCAAGTATTTTTATGAAAATGCACCTCAGTATCATATTATATGTGCCGGTTCCTTGCTAGGTATTGCTTTGCACCAAGGCACATCGTTCCCTGTAGGAAAGGTTGATTTCTTGAAACTCTATCCCCTTTCTTTCAAAGAATTTTTGATGGCGCTTGGTAACGAACGATTTGCTGAACTTCTTGATAAACAGGACTTCGAACTGGTCACAAGTTTTAAGCAGACATATATCGATGCCCTGAAACATTACTATTTTGTTGGCGGTATGCCCGAAGCTGTACAAAGCTTCGCAGAAAACAAAGATTTTAGCGAGGTCCGTGAAATTCAAAAACGAATTCTTACCGCTTATGAACAAGATTTTTCCAAACACGCTCCAAACGACATTGTTCCGAGAATTCGTATGTTGTGGAACAGTATTCCTTCACAGCTTACCAAGGAAAATAAAAAGTTTATCTACGGTCTTGTTCGTGAAGGTGCTCGTGCGAAAGAGTATGAAACTGCAATCATGTGGCTCAGCGATTGCGGTCTTGTTCATAAAGTCAGCAGAGTCAATGCAGCAAGTATCCCCATGCGTGGGTATGAAGACCTGAAAGCGTTCAAACTGTTCATAGTAGATGTTGGACTTCTGGGATGTATGGCCGGACTTCGTCAGCGTACTTTACTTGATGGTAATGACCTTTTCGTCGAATTCAAGGGAGCCCTTACAGAGCAATATGTTTGCCAGCAGTTAAAGACCATTGAAGACTTAGATGTTTACTATTACACCAACGAAAGAGGGTCATGCGAAGTAAATTTTGTCGTTGATACGGGCGAGCGGATTGTTCCCATTGAAGTAAAGGCAGAGGTAAATCTCAAAGCGAAGAGCCTGAAAACCTATCAAGAAAAATTTTCTCCTGAAATTTCTGTTCGTACTTCAATGGCAGATTACAAAAAAGAAGAATGGCTTGTTAATCTGCCCCTTTATGCGATAGATCAGATTGATAAGATATAGCGGTAAGTTAAAGAACTAACCTTACATTCTACCTATCAACGGCTCATTTTTTGCCCGCCGGGCCGTCGCCGGTATCTTTTATATCTATACCTAAATCATTTGACATTACGGAAGCAAAGCCTATGGCATGCTTTCCGTATTTTTTTCTCACTTCATCCATGGTAAGTTCCATCTTTTCCATCTTTTCTTTTGTCATAATGTCGGTGCCGAAGAGGGAAAGCTGTTCCTGAGATACCTGTTCCGTCAGATTGATGCCGGTTATGGTAAGCATGCGTATCGGCGAGCCTTTGCACCACGACTGAGAGATGATTTCAGAAGCGGCGGAAGCGATTTCTTCTGCCAGCCAGGTAGGTGAAATAAGCTGTTTCTGTCTTGAAATTACTTTGAAATGAGGGTCTTTTATATCGACCTTGACTCCGCAGGCTTTCAGCCCATATTTTCTCAGCCTGCCGGCGACGGTGTCGGAAAGTCCTTTTACGGCAATGGCAATGTCGTCGGATGTCACCAGGTCGCGCCTGAATGTTATGCCGTTTCCGACTGATTTTATCTGTTCTCTTTCGTTGTACAGCGAGACAGGGTCGTCGTCTATGCCGTTGGCGTGTTCCCACATGAGGGTACCCTGTTTGCCGAACATGGCGGTGAGGAATTCTTTCTTTGAACCTGCGATGTCGCCTATCGTCCGTATACCCAGGTGACGCAGCTTTTCGTTGGTGGCTCTTCCTACTCCGAACAGCTCTCCGGCAGGAAGCGGCCAGAGCAGTTCTTTGAAGTTCTCCCTGGTGATTTCCGTCGTAGCGTCAGGTTTTTTGTATTCGCTGCCCATTTTGGCAAAAGTCTTGTTGAAAGAAACGCCGGAGGACAACGTCATGCCAAGCTCCGATTTGACAGTTTGCCTGATGGCATCGGCTATTTCTTTTCCGGTGCCGAAAAGTTTCTGGCTGGCCGTTACATCAAGCCACGATTCATCTATGCTGAAGGGCTCGACCATATCGGTGAAACGCTGATAAATTTCGTTGATTAGTCCGCTGTAATAGCGGTACTTTTCCATGTGAGGCCGCACCAGCTGGAGGTCGGGGCATTTCTGCTTTGCTTTCCAAATAGTTTCCGCGGTAACTACGCCATATTCTTTTGCCAGCTGATTTTTGGCCAATATAATACCATGACGATTGTCAGGATCGCCGCTTACCGCCATAGGCTTGTCTCTCAGCTCGGGGTGCTCCAAAAGTTCAACGGAGGCATAAAAACCGTTCATGTCGCAGTGAAGTATGACGCGGTCCTTTTTATCAGCCATGAAAGTGTACTCCTTTTGATATAATGCAAGCTCATTTCGACAAAATGATTAAATGTCCGCTTCCTTGCGGCGCAGCCGAATGATACAACGTTGGGTTCATCATAACGCCCTCCAGTCAGGTAAGCGGCGTTTCAATGGCCGATACTTCTCGGCGCAGCTGGTATAATCTTATGCGGACATTATAACGCCATCCAGTCAGGTAAGCGGCGTTTCAATGGCCGCTTCCTATCGGCACGGCCGGTATAATACCTTGTGGACATTATAGCACAAAGCCAGTTTAGCAAAGTGATTCAATAAAAGCTTCATTGCAGTGAAGCTGAACAATATGATGTTGGGTTTATTATACGATAAAACCAGTCTGTCAGAGGTGGTTCAACTGACGTTTCCGCTGTATGAGTTATCGCAAAATCTTTATTCCATTGAAAAGATCATATTGCGAAACAGGTGAGGCCGCGCATGGTTTCAGTTTGGAATCAAAATCTGTCTGAGCCGTATGCGGGCCACGCGCTTAAATGGCGGAAGCGAGTTATCTCGATTCACCATTGTATTTTAAGTATATCATAATTGCTGGTGTTGTGATACAGGTAAGAATATATTGGAAAGAGGATTTTTTATATGTGTTTTTTGTGAAGGAAAAAGCCCTTTTCTTGACTTGCGGCGATGTTTCAAGTTATAATAAACCCGTTGATTATATAAAACAGTGTTTTCAAGCGGTAGGGTTTATTGAAACGCTGCTTGGCAAACTGTATGGCGTTATAATAAACCCGTTGATTATATTATTCGGCGCTGCCGCAAGGCAGGGTTTACTGAAACGCCGTTTGGCAAACTGTATGGCGTTATAATAAACCCGTTGATTATATAAAACAGTGTTTTCCAAGCGGTAGGGTTTATTGAAACGCTGCTTGGCAAACTGTATG
>UQXL01000030.1 GCA_900545135.1 uncultured Eubacteriales bacterium
TCGTATCCATTTTCCGAAAAAACACCGATATTGGATACCGTGGTATCCAATATCGCAAAAACCGTATCCATTTTCCGCGTTTTCAGTAAATTTGGATATGGGGCTGCTGGTACTCTATACTCTGCAAAAAGCGGGAGCATTCCTTCCCGGAAACGCTCCTGCTTTGATTAAAACACTATTTATTTTTGTTCTTCCTCTTGGCCCCTATGTCAGCCGCCGCAGTAAACAATACGTCGGTCGACGAATTGAGCGCCGTCTCGCAGGAATCCTGAATCACACCGATGATGAATCCTACGCCTACAACCTGCATAGCCAAATCGTTGGAAATGCCAAAGAGCGAGCATGCCAGCGGTATAAGCAGCAGCGAACCTCCAGCCACTCCCGACGCTCCGCACGCGCTTATGGCTGAAATCACGCAGAGTATTATTGCCATTCCCAGGTCTACAGAAACTCCCAGCGTGTTTGCTGCGGCGAGAGTCAAGATGGAAATGGTGACAGCCGCACCGCCCATGTTTATGGTCGCGCCTAAAGGAATGGATATGGAATATGTGTCCTTGTCCAGCTTGAGTTCCTCGCAGAGCTTCATGTTTACAGGTATGTTGGCTGCCGAGCTTCTCGTAAAGAACGCCGTTATTCCGCTGTCCTTGAGACATTTGAATACCAGCGGATACGGATTCTGCCTCGTATTGACGTATACGAGTATCGGATTGACGATCAGCGCCACGAACAGCATAGTTCCTACGAGGAGCAGTATCAGCTTGCCGTAACCCAGCAGAGTCGAAAGTCCGCTGGTAGCGATGGAATTGAATACGAGACCCATTACGCCCAGAGGAGCCAGCCTTATGACCCATCTTACCGCTTTGGAAACAGCTTCTGCAATGTCAGCGAGTATGGTTTTCGTGGCGTCCGAAGCATGTCGGAGCGCAATGCCGAGTACGATCGCCCATGCCAGGATTCCTATGTAATTGGCATTGAGCAGCGCGTCCACAGGGTTGGATACTATATTGAAGACGAGAGTGCTCAATACTTCTCCTATTCCTCCCGGAGGAGTCATATCCTCAGAACCTGCCGGCAGAACCAGTTCCAGCTTAAATATAAAGCTGGCTATTACAGCGGCCGTTCCCGCCAGAAATGTACCTAACAAGTATAACGCAATTATAGATTTCATGTTGGTCTTCTGTCCGGCTTTATGCTGAGATATGGCGGACATTACCAGGAATAATACCAGTACGGGAGCGACTGCTTTCAGCGCGCCTACGAAAAGGTCGCCTAAAATAGTTATGCCTGAAAGCTGCTCCGGCAGCGTCAGAGCCAGGATTATGCCGATAACCAGACCTATGATTATCTGCTTGACGAGGCTCATCTTGTTCCATTTGCTGAGTAGATTCTTCAACTTTCCCTCTCCTTTACACTCACATAATATTAAGAAGTAACTTTTATTTCACCGGCCAGTATCCTCTTGTAGTCCTCGTAATTCTTCCGCAGCAGCTGAGGAATTTTCAGCTCGTACGGACATTTCGTCATACACTGACCGCAGTTGACGCAGTTTTCAATCTTGCCCATTTCTTCCTGCCATTTTTCGCCGAGGAAATCGGCGGCAGGCGAACGGCGCACCATCAGCGACATTCTGGCGCATTGATTTATGGTTATCCCCTGAGGGCACGGCATGCAGTATCCGCATCCGCGGCAGAAATCTCCATCCAGTTCCTTTCTGTCGGCCTCAATTATTCCGGCGGCTTCTTCGTCCATGACCGGCGTGTCTTCCATACATGAAAGCCACTGCATGAGCTCGCTTTCCCTCTGTATTCCCCAAATCGGGAGTACGTTGTCAAACTGAGCTATGAAAGCATAGGCTGCTTTAAAGTTGCTGATAAGCCCTCCGGCCAGAGCTTTCATGGCTATGAAGCCCATCTCTTTTTCCTTGCACATGGCGACCAGCTTCTTTTCTCTTTCACCGGAAAGATAGCTGAAAGGGAACTGCATCGTGGCGTAAAGCCCTGATTCCACACATTCCTCGGCTACGCCTATCTTATGGCAGGTTATGCCTATGTTTTTAATCATTCCCTGACGCTTGAAATCCTCCATCAGCTCATACATGCCGCTTCCGTCTCCGGGGGCGAAGCACCTGGGAGCCAGATGGAACTGATAAAGGTCCACGTAATCGGTCTTTAGATTTTCAAGAGACGTCTCCAGATGGCGTTTCATCTCTTCTTTATCTTTTGCCCCTGTCTTTGTCGCTATAAATATATTTTTTCTTACATCGGAAAGGGCCATGCCTATCTTTTTCTCGCTGTCGGTATAAGCGCGGGCGGTGTCAAAAAACGTCATTCCTCCCTCGTAAGCTTTACGCAGGATATTTACCGCCATCTCATCGTCGCATCTCTGAACCGGCAGCGCTCCGAAAGCGTTCTGAGGAGTTGTTATGCCTGTTTTTCCCAATACTATCTGTCTCATAATTGATTCCCTCCTAAACTGAAGTATACAATAAAAGCCATGGTTTAGCAACGTTTAGGTTTACCACAAGCCCATTGTTTAGGTTTACCACAAGCCCATTGTTTAGGTTTACCACAAGCCCATCAGATGCTGAATGACAAGGCTTGTCCCTGTTATGCCGAGCCAGCAGCAGGCTCCCAGCGCCAGCGGCTTTCCGCCGGTCTTCACCAGCTTGACTATGTCTGTGTTGAGACCTATGGCAGCCATTGCGAGAATTATGAAGAATTTGCTCAAGTCTTTTACGGGAGCGAAAACAGAGGCGTCAGCGCCGGCCATGACTGTCACCGTGGTTATCAGCGAAGCTGCTATGAAATACAGTATGAAGAACGGAAATATCTTTTTAAGGCTCACCTTGCCGCCTCCGGTCGTCTCCCCTGTCGTCTCCCCGGCCGCCTCTCCGGACACGCCGTTTGCAGCTCCGCCTGCCGCTTTAGCCTTTCTGCCCTTCATCAGAGCCAGCACCAGAGTTATGGGTATTATGGCAAGTGTTCTGGTCAGCTTTACGGTCACGGCCTTATCGAGGGTGGCAGTTCCCAGGCCCCACATGCTGTCCCAGGTTGAGGCAGCAGCAGTTACGGACGAAGTGTCGTTTACGGCCGTTCCCGCGAAAATCCCGAAAGCTTCTCCGGAGCCCGTGTCAAAACCTATGAAGCTGCCCATCACAGGGAAGATGACTGCGGCCAGAACGTTGTAGAAAAAAATGACCGATATGGCCTGCGCCACTTCCTCGTCGTCCGCGTCTATTACAGGAGCCGTGGCCGCTATGGCCGAACCTCCGCATATAGAAGAACCTACTCCCACGAGAGTAGATATGTTTGACGGGATCTTCATCGCTTTGTGAAGCAGGAAAGCTATTATCAGCGAAACGGCTATGGTGCATATTATGATAGGAAGCGACTGCTTGCCCGTATCGAGAACCACGGTCAGATCCAGACCGAACCCCAGGAGCACGACAGCCCACTGCAGTATCTTCTTTGAGGTGAATTTTATGCCTGGCTCAAAGGATTTCTTTTCCTTGAAAAATAAAGTCACTATCATTCCAAGCAGTATGGCTATCACGGGGCCGCCTATGACAGGCGCCAGTTTTCCCAGTATCCATGACGGAACGGCGATAACCAGGCAGAGGGCTATTCCCCTTCCATTCTTTGTAAAAAAGTTTTCATTGCTCATAAATTATTTCCCTTGCTGATAAATTCTTTTCCTTGCAAATAAGTTCTTTTCCATAAAAGGCTTCGCCCGAAAATCAGGCGAAGTCCTCCATAATCTTAAGATATTCCAATATTATCTTGATGCATTGCTCAATGCTCATAAGGCTGGTATTGAGACAAAGGTCGTAACTTCTGGCGTCGTTCCACTCCCTGTTGGTGAAATACTTGTGGTACTGGGCCCTGGCCTTGTCGGTTTTTTCTATGAGCCGTCTCGCCTCTTCATCGTCCAAGCCGTCATGCTCCTTTACGCGCTCTATGCAATGGGCCATATCGGCATGTATGAATACTTTTACCACATTTTTCTCGTCTTTAAGCACATGATGCGCGCATCTGCCGACGATTATACATGGCTCGCCTTTTTCATGAAGCTCTTTTATGATCTTGGCCTGCAGATTGAAGAGATTTTCCCTCGAGATGAACTCGTTGCTGTCAGGTGAGACAGCTTTCTGCGCGTTATATTTTTTGAAAGGATTGCCGCGGCGCGTCTCGTCGGCCAGATTGAAAAGGGCTTCGTTGATTCCGCTGTCTTCCGAGGCTATGCGTATCAAATCCCTGTCGTAATATTTTATCCCCAGCTGCTTTGCGAGGGCTTTGGCTACGGTCTTGCCGCCGCTGCCGTACCCTCTGGCTATGGTAATAACAAAGCTTTTCATAGATTGTCTCCTATTTTATACATTCTGCCTTCCAGGGCGGATTGCCGTGCAGGCGAATTATCTCCAAGCGAATTACTTCCAGACGGATTACTCGCCAAGATAAGCTTTTTTTACGGAATCATTGTTCATCAGTTCTTTGGCGTCACCGCTCAATGAAATCGTCCCCGTCTCCAGCACATACGCTCTGTCAGCGATCTCCAGAGCTTTCTTTGCGTTCTGCTCCACCAGGAGCACAGTAGTTCCGCTGGCCTTTATCTCTTCGATGATCTTGAACACTTCTCCAACAAACAACGGAGAAAGTCCCATCGATGGTTCATCCATAAGAATTATCTTAGGGTTTGACATCAGCGCTCTTCCCATGGCCAGCATCTGCTGTTCGCCGCCGGAAAGAGTTCCGGCTATCTGCTTTTTCCTCTCTTCCAGCCGCGGGAATTTCTGATAGACCATATTGAGGGTCTCTTCCACTTCTTTCTTGTCTTTTCTCGTGAAAGCTCCGAGGGTGAGATTTTTATACACGGAAAGCTGCTGAAAGATCCGCCTTCCTTCCGGCACATGGGCCATACCCATCTCTACTATCTTATGAGGCGCCATCTTCAGTATGTCTTTGCCTTCAAACATGACGCTGCCTGATTTGGCTTTCAGCAGTCCTGTAATCGTATGCAGAGTCGTGGTCTTGCCTGCGCCGTTGGCTCCTATCAAGGCTATGACTTCTCCCTGGTTTACGTCAAAGGAGATCTTTTTAATAGCATTGATAGCGCCGTAGTTGACCTCCAGGTCTCTTATTTCCAGCATTGCCATCTTCTTATTTCTCCTTTCACTATTCTCCCAGATATGCCTTGATGACTTCAGGGTCTTTGAGCACGCCGCTTGTCTTTCCCTGAGCCAAAACCGTACCAAAATTGAGCACCGTGATTTCCTCGCATATTCCGGAAACCAGCTTCATATCATGCTCGATCAGCAGTATGGTCATGTCGAAATTATCTCTTACGAATCTTATGGTGTCCATCAGCTCCTGCGTTTCGTTGGGATTCATGCCGGCGGCCGGCTCATCCAGAAGCAGAAGTTTTGGCGAAGTGGCCAGGGCTCTGGTAATTTCCAGCTTTCTCTGCTTGCCGTAAGGCAGGTTGGAGGAAAGACGATCCTTTTCATCAGCCAGACCGAAAACCTCCAGCAGTTCCAGTGCCCTCTCGTTCATCTGCTTTTCTTTGCTGAAAAATCCAGGCAGTCTGAATATGCCCTCTGCCGTAGAATATTTATAATCGTTATGGAGTCCCGCTTTTACATTGTCCAGAACGCTCATCTGCTTGAAAAGCCTGATGTTCTGGAAAGTTCTCGCGATTCCTTTTTTATTTATCTCTATTGTATTATGACCTGTAAGCTTTTCTCCGTCAAGGAAAAAGTTGCCGCTGGTCGGTTTGTACACCCCGGTCAGCAGGTTAAAAGCCGTGGTCTTGCCGGCTCCGTTGGGCCCTATGAGCCCGTAAAGCTGGCCTTTCTCTATCTTAAGGCTGAGCCCGTCGACAGCTTTAAGTCCGCCGAAAGAGATTCCTAAATTTTTTGTTTCAAGCATCGCTGTCATCCTAGCTCACCCCTTCCTTTCCTTTTTTGCTGTTCCTGCCGGCAGAATCTTTTGTTTTGAATCCGCTGAACAGTTTTTCCTTGTAATAGTTCAAATTTTCATTATTGTTCACCAGCATCATTATGATGAGGATTATGGCGTATATCAACATTCTGTAATCGCTCAGTCCTCTAAGGAGTTCAGGGAGCGCGGTCAGAATCACCGCGGCTATTATGGAGCCTCTCATGCTTCCTATTCCTCCCAGCACCACGAATACCAGTATCAGTATCGAATAGTTGTAGTCGAACTTGGTCGCTACAAGTGATGAAAGGTTATGCGAGTAAAGGACTCCTGCCACGCCGGCGAAGAAAGCCGATACAGTAAATGCTATGAGCTTGTATTTCGTGATATTTATGCCCACCGACTCCGCGGCTATGCGATTGTCTCTTATGGACATTATGGCTCTTCCCGTTCTGGAGTGAACGAGGTTGAGAATCACAAGCAAGGTTATGAATATGAGTATAAATCCGATTATATAATTGGAGTCTTTGGGCGTTCCTGTTATTCCCATCGCGCCGTTTACTATGACTTCCCTGCCGGCCGCGTCAAGCTCCATGGAGTTGTACGCGTCTACGCCGAGAGCCATGTGAAAGCCCGCGGAATCTTTAACTATGTACAGATTGTTCACTATATTCTTTATTATCTCTCCGAAAGCCAGCGTTACTATGGCGAGATAGTCGCCCCTCAGCCTGAGCACAGGTATTCCCACCAGTACGCCTACGATGGCGGCGGCGATTCCGCCTATCAGCAAGGCGAGAGGAAATCTTATCAGCGCTGATTCCATGGAAGATGATGCAAGCACCGAGAATATGCTTCCTGCAAAGGCTCCGACACACATGAAGCCCGCATGTCCCAGGCTCAGCTCGCCAAGTATACCCACGGTCAGGTTAAGAGATATGGCGAGAATCACGTTGACGCATATCGGAACGAGTATGCCCTGAAACAGATTGGATGCAGCTCCCGAACCCGTGTACACAAGACAGAACAAGAACATTGCAAAGACGATGATATAGGTGATCATGTTGTTTTTCGTACTTTTATTTAAGCTCTTTAAACTTTTCACTTTTCTCACCTACACTTTCTCGTTCATCTTCTTGCCCAGGATTCCCGTAGGCCTTATGATGAGCACTATTATGAGCACGCCGAAAACTATGGCGTCTGAAAGCTGCGAAGATATGTAGGCTTTGCTCAGGTTTTCGATTATGCCAAGCAGTATGCCGCCTATCATCGCTCCGGGGATGGATCCTATGCCGCCGAATACAGCCGCTACAAAGGCTTTGATTCCAGGCATGGCTCCTGTATAAGGGTTTATCTGCGGATATGCCGAGCAGAGCAGAAGGCTTGCCACAGCCGCCAGGGCGGAGCCTATGGCGAAAGTCAGGGAAATGGTGCTGTTGACGTTGACGCCCATCAGCTGAGCCGCTCCCTTATCTTCCGAAACAGCCTGCATGGCTGCTCCCGGCTTGGTGTGCTGTATAAATAACGTAAGTCCTATCATTATCACGACGGTCACGCAGATGGTCACGATCGTTATTCCTGAAACAGTCAGTTCGTCGGAAAGCTTGAGATCCGGTACGTTTATCATTTTAGGAAAATTTTTCGCAGCCGAACCGAATATGAGCAGCGCCGCATTCTGCAGCAGATAGCTCACTCCTATGGCCGTTATAAGAACTGCAAGAGAAGTCGCGTTTCTCAGCGGCTTGTAGGCAACCTTTTCGATGACGACGCCGAGAACTGTACACACGATTATTCCGCATATTATGGCTATGGCCGGTGAAGTGCCGGCTGAACTTACGGCGGTGAACATTACGAATCCGCCGATCATTATTACGTCTCCGTGGGCAAAGTTAAGCATCTTGGCGATTCCGTACACCATGGTATAGCCAAGGGCTATCAGGGCGTACACGCTGCCCAGACTTATTCCGCTGATTAAATATGATAGAAAATTCATTACTGATACCTCGTTAAACACTTCGAGAGGGCGCCGCACTCAGGCAGACTCCCTCTCTCGATCTTTTTTAAATGTTCTCTCGTATATTTACCGGCTGGCCAGCTGAGCCGACTGCTCAGCAAGCTGTATCAGCAGGCAATAATCTACAGAGCTGAATATGATCCGTCTTTGATCACCATCGCTTTAGGCTCTTTTGTAGGTTCGCCGTCAGCGCTCCATGTCATGCTTCCCGTTACTCCGTCAACGGTGATTTCGACCATGGCTTTTTTCAGAGCTTCGCACAGATCGCTTACGCTCATGTCAGGCGTTGCTTCAGCTTTCTCTATGGCAGCTTTGATGATGTAGATAGCGTCATAAGCGTCGGCGGCAAACTGTGTAGGAACCAGACCGTCGTAAGCTTCCTTGTAGCTGGCTGTGAAAGTCTGAGTCTTTTCATCTTTGGCGTCTGCTGCAAAAGGTGTGAGCAGAATTACGCCCTCTGCCAGCTCAGCGTTATCTCCCAGCTGGGTAACAACTCCGTCAAGTCCGTCGCAGCCGAAGAAAGTAACGTCAAGACCTATCTGGTCGGCCTGAGTCAATATGAGGGCTGCTTCTTCGTAGTAAATAGGCAGGAACAGGATGTCTGCGCCGCTCTCTTTTATCTTCTGCAGCTGAACTGTAAAGTCAGTCTTTGCATCTTTTGTGAAGGCTTCTGCCGCAACTATTTCCACTCCCTTGACGTCTGCCTCGCCTGCAAACTTTTCATAGATTCCGGAAGAATAAACGTCGGAAGAATTGTAGATAACGCCTACGGTCTTGCCTGCATAATGCTCAGCCATGTAGTCGGCCGAGCCGATTCCCTGGTTAGGGTCGCTGAAGCATACTCTGAAAGCGTTGTCCCCTGCTATGGATTCAACGGCTGAGCCGGAAGGCGTCAGCTGGAACATGTTGTCGCTGCTGGTCTCGGCTACTACCGCTGCGCAAGGCTGGCTGGTTACAGTTCCCATCAGGATCTGCATACCCTTATCTTTTAATGTATTATATGCGTTGACTGATTTTTCGGCGTCGCTCTCATCGTCCTGCCATTCAAATCTGATCGGCACTCCGTTGATTCCGCCGGCGTCATTGATTTCCTTGACTGCCAGCTCGGCTCCGTTCTTGACGGCTTCTCCGTAAGTAGCAGCGGTTCCCGTAGTAGGTCCAATTCCTCCGATGACGAACTCGTTGCCATCACCGGCCCCCCCAGAAACGTCCTTATCATCTCCGCCGCATCCTGTGAACAGAGCCGCGGTCATAAGTACGGCCATGGCTGATACGGCAAATTTCTTCGCAAAACTTGTCTTTTTCATTTTAACTCCTCCTCGAAAATAAAAGCCTGTGATTCAGGTCACAGGCTCATCTTGCGGTCTCACTGCCAGCCCTGACAAATCAGGCTGACGTCAAGCGGAAAGGCTCGATAAATCTCTTTCGATCACCTGTAACAAAACGAACATTATCTTTAACTGTGACGGCCAGAATGACGACCGCTAGAATAATGCTGCTAATGACGCTTATGCCGGTAATCAATGCTGTAAAGTTCATTTTCTCTTCCTTTCCTCAAGTGATATGTTGATATTATCACAGCTTTCCCATCGTGTCAACATGTTTTTTCAATTTTATATCAAAAATTATTATTGTTTTTTGTTTTTTGACACAAATTTCACTACCATATACTGCAAATAATTGTTTTTTTAACCGTAGCTGCGTCTTCTGCCGTCGCAAATCCATATCTTCTGCCATCGCAAAGACTTGAGTTTTAAGCGGAAATCTGATAAAATTTTTTAATTATATACGATTATATTTGATGACGATATAGTTTGATAAATAAGGCATACTTTTTTAAGGGGATTTTGAAATGAAGAAAAGAATCATACCGCTGCTTTCAGCGCTGCTGATAATAACTATATGTACTGTCGTTTCTGTTAAAACCGGAATAGACGTTCCAACCATAAACATACTAGGAGCTTACATTTCCGTCCTGCTGGTGACTGCGGTCACATGGAAATTTCCATACAGCTTTTTTATCTGCGCCATAATCTTTGATGTATTTGCCACTGCCGGCGGTTCCGTGCTCAATCTATACAGAACCATCGGCTGCTACGATAAAGTAATTCATTTTATGAGCGGCATCCTCGCTGCAGCTTTCGGCAGGATGATCATGGAATTTGTCCTGAAAAGAAAAAAACTGCCTCAGGTAAAAGCGGTGATACTGCTCTTTGCGCTCTTCTTTTCTTTCGCCTGTGCAGGACTGTGGGAGGTCTATGAGTTCAGCACAGATCAGCTTATAGGCACCAGCATGCAGGGCGACGCTTTCGACACTATGACGGACATAATTTCAGGTGTTCTGGGCGGACTGGTGTATTTCGTCTTGGTGGCCGCGATAAAAAAGGAGCCTCACGATAATCCGTAAGACTCTTTTCGTAGATTACAGCCAGGCCGTCAATTTTACTTTTATATACTATGAGAAATTGCCCTGTCCGCGAGCAGCGCCGCAGTCACTACCGCCAATGCTGCTATTATGGCGAGACGGTTCATTTTCATTTTTTTGTTCTTACTCGGCCGTGTCACTCCTTTATCCTCAAGAAAATCCCTGGCCACTTCCTCCGGACTGCCGAATATTTTTTCCAGTTCTTCGGCGGTGCACTGAGGGTGGTCTCCGCAGTAATCTATTAAACATTCTCTCATGGACTTTATCAGATTTTCAGCTGGATACAAGTTGCAAATAGATCTTTCTACTTTTTTTAGATATTCTTCGACAACCTCATAATTCATATTCAAATCCCCTTTTTCATTCTCCCTTGTAGACGATATCTCTGACTACATCTGTAAGTTCTTTGTACAACGCTTTCAGTTTTTTCAGATATTCTTTCCCCTCGCCGGTTATGGCGTAATAAATCCTGATTCTGTTGTCGTCGGTGATGATCTTTTCGCTTTCCACTATGAAACCGTTTTCCTTTAATTTGGTCAGTATGTTGTAAAGCAGCGGCATCTTATACTTGCCTTGACTTCGTTCCAATACGACCTGCACGATTTCATAAGCGTACATCTCCCTTTCTGACAATATGGAGAGGATCATCAGCGGAAGAGTTGCTTTTTTAAATTGAGCCTCAAAATTTTCCAGAGGGTCTCTCTTTGTAACTTCATTTTTCATCTTTGTCAGCTTCCTTATGTTGTCTTGTATATATTTTATACACTAAATATATCATACTGGCTGTTTAAAATCAATAATCTATATGAATCTATGCAAAACTTTTTTTGAATTTAATATATTTTATTGACACATATATTTATCCATGGTATTTTAAAAGCGATAAAAGACTCGGCCTAGTCGGAATAATGATGATGTGTGTGTAAACTGTTATCATTCGGAAAGGCAGGGTGATTCCAATGGGCATGGATAGCCGAATCACAAAATGAAGAATTTTTGTTTAGAAGAGTTCATTAGAGGAGGTTAGAAAATGAAACGTAAGCTTATATCCATACTATTAGTTATATCCATATTTGCAGTTTCTGTTCCGGCGGCTTTCGCCTCAGAAAACGGTTCAATTGAAAAAACAGATCCACTTTCTGTTGCTGTTTTTTTGGGGGGGGACACATTATCCCTCAGTTTAGGTTCAGTAAGCAGTGGGGATAGCGGAGACATTACTACTCTCGGAAATGAGAGGGATAAATTTAAAACTATAATAAAATATGGTTCCTGGGAGCCTGCAAAAACTTTTACCATAACAAAAAGTCAGGCTAAAACTGAAGCTACATTTAGAAATGCACTTCATATACTCTATACCAGCACAATGAGCATTTTCGGCGGATTGGTAGGCGTTATTGCTAGTTTACATTCCTTATTTATAAATTCATTCTACGCTGATCCTTCTGAAGCTGCCGGAAAATACACTGTAAAAAGACGCAGTGCAACGAAATATCAGCAAAATATACTTACAGGAAAAAGTGCAATCATTGAAAAGGGATATCAGTTTCAGATTACTCATAACGGCAAAACAGTGAACAAAACGTTTTGGTATTAGTACAGCTTTCATTTCTAAAATATTACTGTGCTATTTCAGAAAAATAATGGGGGGGGAATCAACATGACGCGTATAGACCAATTCAAAAAAGACAAACTGAAATCATGCGTAATAGAGATAATAGTCTTCCTTTTGCTATACATCTTAGCAAAAGCCGCGTTTGCCGGAAGCATCAGCATGGTTTTGGCAATATTTCTCTGCTTTCCGCCAGTTATATACTGCGTCTTTTTAGAAGAGAAGCTCGAAAAATATCACGAGCCAAGCTGCCGCCTGAGAATTTTAACCGGCGCCGGAGCAGGCCTGTGCGCGGCTGCCGGACTTTTCTCCCCCCCCTCCGAATTCAGCCTGGAGATAATGTTTATGACAGCCATAGTCTATTTTACAGCTATAAACATCTATCAATATAAAACTTATCCTGCAAGGATAGCGGAGCGGGAAGCCGCTTGTCCAGAAACGACAGAAATGCCTGAAAAGGCGGAAGCGCCAGCAAACGGTGAAGTCAAATGAAAAAATATTTTTTACTTTTAGCGCTGGGAATGATTCTTCTAGCAGCAGCCCATAGCTTAATAACCGAAGAATCGGTCATGCACAGCGTTATCTTCGCATTGAGCCCGCTGGCATTTTTGAGGATAGTATATTATCTGAAAAAATTTTCAGGCGACGACCAGCAGGCATTTTCCCAGAGACCGATGAATTGGTCAGGTTTTACAAGTACAAACGGTTGAAAATCCTTGCGACTGTTTTTTCGCCGCTCATTTTCGGTCTTCTGGCTTATGAATTTATAAGCTCATACTTGCTCGCTGCAGCCATGATAATTATCGGCGCGGCGATAGAAGCCATAATTAAATTTATCAAAAACACGGCATAGCTATAAGCTATGCCGTGCAAACATCATATCTTATTCCACAGGGACTATCCAGCCTCTTGTGTCTTCTTTTTCACCGGTCTGTATTCCGTAAAGCTCGTCATACAGCCTCTGGGAAAGTTCTCCGATCTCTCCGTTGTTGATGACGAGACTCTTGCCGTCCCACGCCAGCTCGCCTACAGGAGAAATTACCGCGGCGGTGCCTGTCGCAAAGACTTCCTCCAGCCTGCCCTCTTCGCCTGCCTTGAACACTTCGTCGATGGTGAATCTCGTCTCGTTGACCTTGTAACCCCAGTCTTTCATAACTTCGATCATCGAAGCTCTGGTAATTCCGGGCAGTATGGTTCCTACCAGCGAAGAAGTGTAGATTTCTCCGTCGATCTTGAAGAAAGCGTTGGAGGTTCCTATTTCCTCAACGTACTTCTTTTCCTTGGCGTCAAGCCAGAGAACCTGGTCAAAGCCCATGTCGTGAGCCTTAGCTTCTGCGATCATGGCGGCCGCATAGTTTCCGCCGATCTTGGCGAATCCTGTTCCGCCCATGGCCGACCTTATGTACTCGTTCTCAACGTAGATTCTCGTCGGAGCCAGTCCGTGTTCATAGTAAGGGCCCACAGGACTCAGTATGATGATGAACTTATAAGTCTTGGAAGCGGCCACGCCGAGGAAAGCGTCGGTGGCTATCATGAACGGTCTGATGTACAGAGCGGTGTTTTCCTTTTCAGGTATCCAGTCTCTGTCCACGTCCACGATGGCCTTTACTGCGTCTACGTAAAGTTCCTCGTCGATGGACGGCATGCACATTCTGGCGTTGGTGTTGTTGGTTCTCTTGGCGTTCATGTCAGGTCTGAAAAGCTGGACCCTTCCGTCCTTGGTCTTGTATGCTTTCAGTCCCTCGAACATCTCCTGTCCATAGTGGAAAACTGTGCTGGCAGGATCCAGCTCCAGCGGGCCGTAAGGCACGATTCTTCCGTCATGCCAGCCCTGCTTGTCGTCGTAATCCATGATGAACATGTGGTCTGTGAATATCTTTCCGAAAGGCAGCTTGTCAGGATCTGGCTTGGCCTTTGGATTTTTTGTAAGCGTTACACTGAATTTGTTTTTCATTTTAGTCTAGTCTCCTTTACTTCAAAACGGCGCCTGTGTTGGCTGAGGATACCATTCTTGAATATCTTTCCAGCCAGCCCGTCTTGACTTTCTTCTCCGGCTTTATGTAGGCTTCGCGGCGTCTTGCGAATTCCTCGTCGGAAACTTTGGCGTTGATCGAATATTCAGGAATATTTATCTCTATGATATCCCCCTCTTCGATAAGTCCTATGAGGCCTCCATCTGCGGCTTCCGGGCTGACGTGGCCGATGGAAGCGCCGCGGCTTGCTCCGCTGAAACGTCCGTCTGTTATGAGAGCGACAGTCTTGTCAAGTCCCATGCCTGCCAGCGCGCTGGTAGGATTGAGCATTTCCCTCATTCCCGGGCCACCCTTAGGACCCTCGTATCTTATGACCACCACTTCGCCGTCCTTTATGCTGCCGGCATAAATGGCTTCTATTGCGTCTTCTTCACTGTCGAAAACTCTGGCCGGACCTGAATGTACCAGCATTTCAGGAGCCACCGCGCTTCTCTTTACAACACAGCCGTCTTTTGCTATGTTACCCCAGAGAATGGCGATGCCGCCGGTCTGGCTGTACGGCTCTTCTACAGGTCTTATGGCCTCCTGGTCTTTGATCACTCTTCCCTTGATGTTTTCACCTACGGTCTTTCCGGACACGGTAGGAAGAGAAGTGTCTATCAGACCCTTTGAGGCCAGCTGCGCCATGACTGCAGGAACGCCTCCGGCGTTGTCAAGGTCGTGCATGTGAGTGCCGCCTGCCGGAGCCAGATGGCAGAGATTAGGAGTTACCTGACTTATCTCGTTGAACATGTTGAGATCTACTTCTACGCCGGCTTCGTGAGCTATGGCCAGAAGATGGAGCACGCTGTTTGATGAGCAGCCCAGAGCCATGTCGCAGGCTATGGCGTTTCTGATGGATTTTTCATTGATTATGTCTCTGGCCTTTATGTCCTTTTCCACCAGATTCATGACGGCCATGCCGGCATGCTTGGCCAGCATTATTCTCCTGCTGGAAACTGCAGGGATGCTTCCGTTGCCTGGAAGTGCGATGCCGATGGCTTCACAGAGGCAGTTCATGCTGTTGGCAGTGTACATTCCGGAACACGAACCGCAGCCGGGGCATACGTTCTGTTCGTATTCCAGCAGTCCCTCATCGTCTATGATTCCGGCCTTTCTCGCACCGACTGCCTCAAACATTTTGGAAAGGCTGGTCTCAACGCCGCCCACCAGACCCGACATCATAGGGCCTCCTGAGCATACTATGGCAGGAATATTCATCCTCACCGCGGCCATGACCATTCCCGGCACGATCTTGTCGCAGTTTGGCACTAGCACTGCTCCGTCGAAAGCGTGAGCCATGACCATGGTCTCGACGCTGTCTGCGATAAGTTCGCGGCTGGCGAGGGAATATTTCATGCCTATGTGCCCCATGGCTATGCCGTCGCATACTCCGATGGCCGGCACCATGATAGGAGTTCCGCCTGCCATCCTCACCCCGGCTTTGACCGCGTCAGTGATCTTGTCGAGATTGATATGGCCGGGAACTATTTCGCTGTGAGCCGAAACTACCGCTATCAGCGGCCTTGACAGCTCTTCTTCCGTATATCCCATAGCGTAGAACAGACTCCGCATAGGAGCCTTTTCCACGCCCTCGGTAACAAGTTTACTTCTGGTTTTCATAATGCGCCTCTATTTCTTCAGCCAGCTCATCATCTTTCTCAGTTCTGCTCCGGTCTTGCAGAGAAGATGAGAAGCTTCTTTCTTTCTCGTCGCAAGGAATCTTGCTTTTCCGCCGGCGTTGAATTCCTGTATGAACTCAGTAGCGAAAGTTCCGTCCTGAATTTCTTCCAGAACTTTCTTCATCTCTTTTCTGGTATCCTCAGTGATGATTCTCTTTCCTGTTCTGTAATCGCCGTATTCAGCAGTGTTGGAAATCGAATATCTCATCTTATCGAAGCCGCCCTCGTTAATCAGGTCTACTATCAGCTTCATCTCGTGGATACATTCGAAGTAAGCCATCTCAGGCTCATAACCTGCTTCTACCAAAGTGTCGAAGCCGGCTTTCATCAGCTCGCAAACACCGCCGCAGAGAACTGCCTGTTCGCCGAAGAGGTCTGTCTCGGTCTCTTCCTTGAATGTAGTTTCCAGGATTCCGGCTCTGCCTGCGCCGATTCCGCTGGCATAAGCGAGGGCGTAGTCCTTGGCTTTTCCGGAAGCATCCTGATATACGGCGATAAGGCTAGGAACGCCTTTGCCCTCTACGTACTGGCTTCTTACAGTGTGTCCAGGTCCCTTAGGAGCAATCATGATAACGTCCAAATCTTTTGAAGGCTGTATCTGATTGAAGTGGATATTGAATCCGTGGGCAAAAGCGAGAACGTTGCCCGGCTTCATGTGCTTTTCGATCTGCTCTTTGTAGAGCTGTGCCTGCAGTTCGTCAGGAGTAAGGATCATAACGATGTCGCCTGCTTCTGCAGCTTCTTCGATGCCCATAACTTTAATTCCTGCAGCTTCTGCTTTGGCTGTGTGAGCTGAACCAGGTCTCAGACCTACTACTACGTTTGCTCCGCTTTCTTTGAGGTTCATGGCGTGAGCGTGGCCCTGGCTTCCGAAGCCTAAGATAGCGATTGTTTTTCCGTCAAGCATGCTGAAATTGCAGTCTGCGTCATAATACTTGTTTACCATTTTTTTATTCTCCTTTATTTTAAAAAATTATTTACTTTTCTATGCCGGTCACTCCGGTCCTGCATATGTCGATTATCTCATATTCCTTGATGAGGTCGAGGAAAGCGTCCAGTTTTTCCGGCGCACCGGTCAGTTCGAGAACCATTTCCTCTGTAGTGAGGTTGATTATCTTAGCTCTGTATATATCGACGATCTCCTTTACTTCGCTGCGTATGGACTTGTCGGCCTTGACCTTTATCATCAGCAGTTCGCGGAAAAAGCTCTTTTTACGGTCTAAAGTCTTGATGCTCCTGACCACTTCCAGCTTTTCCGTCTGCGCCACTATCTGATGCAGCGTAAGGTAATCGCCCTCGAATACTATGGTTATCCTGGATATACCAGGATCGTTGGTGGCTGATACGGTAAGGGAATCTATGTTGAAGCCTCTTCTTCCGTAGAGGCTTACGACCCTTGACAATACGTTGGCCTTGTTATCAACATATATGCTGACTACTTCTTTTTTCATCGGTCTTTCCCCTCCTATTCATATATGATATTGTCTACCGTGTCTCCGTTCTGGATCATCGGCAGCACCAGATCTTCCTGCGATATGTCGCAGTCTATCCAGGAAGGGCCGTCAACTTTGAGAGCCTGACTGAAGGCTTCTTTCAGCTGTTCCATGTTTTCCGCCCTGAAGCCTCTGCCTCCGAAAGCTTCCATCAGCTTAGGGAAATCCGTCTTTCTGCCGGGAGTCGTCTGCGAGTATCTCTTGTCGTAAATCAGCGTCTGCCACTGGTATACCATGCCTAAAACTCTGTTATTCATTATAACGGTGATTATCGGCAGCTTATAGGAAACGGCCGTGCATGCCTCTGCCAGGTTCATGTGCAGCGAGCCGTCGCCGGTAAAGTGGATGACCCTCTTATCAGGATTTGCCATCTGCGCTCCTATGGCCGCTCCGTATCCGAAGCCCATGGTTCCAAGGCCTCCGCTGGAAAGGAAGTCTCTCGGCTTGGTCTGTTCAACGTACTGGGCGGCCCACATCTGGTGCTGTCCCACGTCTGTCACGTATACCGTTTCTTTATCGGTGTTCCGGCAGATATATCTGATTATTTCCTCCGGATTTATCTTGGCGTTGCAGTTCTTGATCTTGGTCGGTTTTTCCTTGTCCCAGGCCGTTATCTCCGCCAGCCATTCCTGATGGGATTTCTTCTCAACTCTCTCTGTCAGCTTTTCCAGGATATCCTTGCAGTCTCCAATAATGCACTCTTCGACGGAAACGTTCTTGCTTATTTCGCTCCTGTCCAGATCTATCTGGAATATCTTAGCCTTTTTTCCGAATTTGGATGGGTTCAGAGCCACCCTGTCGCTGAATCTCGTTCCGACGGCCAGGATAAAATCCGCCTCTGCCGCGCTCCTGTTGGCCGCATATGAACCGTGCATGCCCAGCATACCGAAGAATCTCTTTTCAGAGCTTGGAACTATTCCCAGACCCATAAGCGTGTTCACGACAGGCATGTCTGTCTTTTCCATGAAAGCCCTGACTTGTTCTGCGGCTTCTGCCGATATGGCTCCGCCGCCTACCATGAGCAAAGGCTTCTGAGCTTCGTTTATGTATTTTACAAACTTCTTCAGCTTGGTTTCTTCATCTTTGTCTTTGATTTCCTTGAGAGGATAGTTGGGTACAGGCTCATAATCAACCATGGCGTCGGTCACATCTTTTGTCACGTCCACCAGCACAGGACCCTTTCTGCCCTCGTTGGCTATTCTGAAAGCGTCCCTCATGGCGCTCACCAGGTCTTCTTTTCTATTGACGAAGAAGCTGTGTTTTGTTATCGGGAAAGTAACTCCTGTAATGCATACCTCCTGGAAAGCGTCTCTTCCTATCTGGCTGTTGTTCACGTTGGCAGTTATGAATACCGTTGGAACGCTGTCCATGTAAGCCGTGGCTATGCCGGTAACAAGATTTGTCGCTCCAGGGCCGCTGGTTGCAATGGCCACCCCCGTCTTTCCGGTGGATCTGGCGTAACCGTCCGCAGCGTGGGCTGCTCCCTGCTCGTGGGCGGTTAAAACGTGAGTTATCTTGTCAGAATATCTATACAACTCATCGTACAGGACTATTGCCGTGCCCCCGGGATAACCGAAAACGGTATCCACACCGTGCTCCAGCAAAACTTTCATGACTGCTTCTGAGCCCTTTATCTTCATTTAGTATTTTCCTCCAATCCTTTCATGTAGTCGATAAATTGTCTTGCGCTTCTGCCGGAAACGCCTCCGCGGCGAATCTCCCACTTGGTCGCTTCCTGATGAAGTTTCTGTAAATCTATATTTACATTTTCTCTCAAGGCCAGAGCTTCCACTATTTCGTGGAACTGATCCCTGCCAGGCTTGCCGTAGTATATCTGGACTCCGAACCTTTCGGCCAGGCTGAGCTTTTCTTCCATGGAATCTCCGCGGTGTATCTCTCCGTCGTTGTCCATGTCGCTCCTGTCTTTCCACGTCTCCTTTATCAGGTGTCTGCGGTTTGAGGTGGCGTAAATCAGCACGTTTTTCGGCCTCGGCTCAAGTCCTCCCTCGATGACGGCCTTGAGATATTTGTATTCAGTTTCAAAGTCTTCAAAGGACAGGTCATCCATGTAGATTATGAATTTATAATTCCTGTTTTTGATTATGTCTATTATGCTGCTCAGATGCTGCATCTGGTGCCTGTATATCTGGATTATTCTCAGTCCCTCGCCGCTGTACTGGCTGCATATAGCTCTGATGCTGGTCGATTTTCCTGTTCCGCCGTCTCCGTAGAGCAGCACATTATTGGCTGGTTTTCCGGCCAGAAAAGCTTCTGTATTTTGGACCAGTTTTCGCTTTTGCTCTTCGTAGCCTATAAGGTCTGAAAGCCTTATATCTTCAGTCTTTCTTACGGCAGAAAGGCGAATCTTGCCAGATGAGGCTGCGGCTTCTGCTGCGTCCGGGCAGGCAGCGTTTCCGGCTGCTTCTGCCGCCGTAGCTCCGCTGCCGGTTCTCAAGGTGAAGGCCTTGGAAAGTCCCAGCTCTCCTGCTCCGTTTTGGCGGTAAAAACTGACGACAGCCTGTAAAAACTCTTCGTCGCTGTCTGCAGCTTCAAGGCTCTGGGCAAATTGGCAAATCAGCCTGCCCGCGTCGGTCATGCTCTCAGCTTCAGCAGCGTCTCCTGCTCTTCGGCAGGCGGTTATGGCCTTAGACCAAAGGCTTTGTCCCTCAGCGTGCTTCTGCCAGTCCCAGTTGAAAATTTTCCTCAGGACAGAGCAGTCCATCGCGCCCAGCTTTGCCAGCGTCGTGTCCGCCGCCTCGGGAGCAGTTTTCGTCTCTCTTTCAGCCGCGGCCCTCCGCTCTTCTTCAAGGGAAAATGGATTCAGATCCGTGGCTATGTAATAAGCGATGTAATCATGCCAGAGGTTGCCTGCAAGGCCATGAAGCGCGGCGAATTCCAGCAGGCTTTTGGTAAGCTTTCTCTGCAGTCTGCGGCTGTCCCCCGTATCGCCGGACGCCGTCATGGCCGCCGCAATTTCCAGAATTTTATTATCTGCTGAATATAGAATTAAATCATCAAGTAGTTTTTGCATTATCTAAATCCTCTCCGCTATGAGAGTTCCTATCTCGGAAGTGGAGACCTGCTTCTTGCCGTCCGTCATCAGGTCAGGCGTTCTGCATCCCTCTTCAAGGACATTTTTAACGGCGTTTTCTATGGCGTCTGCTTCTTTGACAAGTCCAAATGTATATTTTAACATCATTGCGGCAGAAAGTACAGCAGCCATCGGATTTGCCTTTCCCGTGCCTGCTATATCAGGGGCCGAGCCGTGAACGGGCTCATACATTCCAAAAGCTCCCTCAGCAAGGCTGGCTGACGGCAGCATGCCTATGGAACCTGTGATCATGCTGGCTTCGTCTGAAAGTATATCGCCGAAGATATTGCTGGTAACTATTACGTCAAACTGCTTCGGGTTGTATACCAGCTGCATGGCGGCGTTGTCGACATACAGATTTTCCAGCGTCACTTCAGGATATCTTTCGGCGACTTTGGCCACAGTCTTTCTCCACAGCCTGGAGCTCTCCAGCACGTTGGCCTTATCAACGCTGGTTACTTTTTTATTTCTCTTCATCGCCATGGAAAAGGCGATTTCAGCGACTCTTTCCACTTCTTTTTCAGAGTACAGTTCAACGTCGTAGGCGGCTTTTCCCATGTTTTCAGTATCTTTTACGCCTCTCTCACCGAAATAAATTCCTCCGGTCAGCTCTCTTACCACCAGAAGATCAAGG
The DNA here is from genome assembly GCA_900545135.1 of uncultured Eubacteriales bacterium. Classification (GTDB taxonomy): domain Bacteria; phylum Bacillota; class Clostridia; order Peptostreptococcales; family Anaerovoracaceae; genus Fimisoma. Next base: position 20,891 of record UQXL01000030.1, read on the forward strand.
CCTCCCCGGACTTTTTCTTCTTTCAGAGGGCATGCAGCCTTAAGCTCGTCGAACATTATGGCAGGTCTCAGGTTGGCGAAAAGCCCCAGTTCCTTTCTCAGTCCCAGGAGCGCTTTTTCCGGCCTCTGATCTCCGGGAAGATCGTCCCACTTGGGACCTCCTACCGCCCCCAGCAGAACTGCGTCGGCTTTTTTTGCCGTTTCCACAGTTTCTTCCGGCAGACATCTGCCGTATTGGTCTATGGCTGCGCCTCCTGCCAAAAGATATGTATAATCAAATTCATGTCCGAATTTCTTTCCTGCAGCGTCCAGGGCTTTGACGGCTTCTGCCGTAACCTCAGGGCCTATGCCGTCTCCCGGTATGACTGCTATTTTATAATTCATCTAACGCCTCTCCTTTCGGGCTTCATATAATCTCTTTGTCTTTAGGTGTTATGCAGGCTACATTATGACGCTTACCTGCTTCGGATTGTAGCCTTCTTTCTCCAGAGCTTCGCATATGGAATGTTTATGCTCAGGGCCGAAGGCTTCTATTGTTATCTTCAGTTCCACCGCCGCGGTACGGTTGGTGGTCACAAATTGGTTGTGCTCAAGTTTTACTACGTTGCCCTGTTTCTGCGCTATGATCGTGGCGACTCTCACCAGTTCGCCCGGCTTGTCAGGAAGCAGCACCGAAACGGTGAAGATCCTGTCTCTCTTGATGAGTCCCAGCTGGACTACCGACGACATGGTAATTATGTCCATGTTGCCGCCGCTCAGGATGGAAACTATCTTCTTACCCTTGACGTCCAGATGCTTAAGGGCGGCTACGGTGAGCAGCCCCGAATTCTCAACGACTAATTTATGATTCTCCACCATGTCTAAAAAGGCGACTATCAGCTCGCCGTCTTCGACGGTGATTATGCCGTCAAGACCTTTCTTGAGATAAGGGAAGATATTGCTTCCCGGAGTCTTTACAGCCGTTCCGTCTGCTATGGTGGAAACCTTATCTATCGTTGTGACTTTGCCGTTTTTGAGAGACTGTTCAAGGCAGTTGGCTCCGGCAGGCTCCACACCTATGACTTTTATCTTAGGGTTGAGCAGCTTTGCCAGAGTTGAAACTCCTGTCGCCAGACCGCCGCCGCCCACCGGCACCAGTATGTAATCCACCAGGGGCAGTTCCTTGACTATCTCCATGGCTATGGTTCCCTGTCCCGTAGCGACAGCCAGATCGTCGAAAGGATGAATAAAGGTATATCCCTTTTCTTCTGCCAGCTTTGCGGCATGAGCCGCTGCTTCGTCGTAAAAGTCGCCGTAGAGAATGACCTCTGCTCCGTAGCTTTTCGTCCTGTCGACTTTCATCAGAGGCGTCGTCGTAGGCATCACTATGGTAGCCTTGCAGCCGTAGGCCTTGGCGGCATACGCCACGCCCTGAGCGTGATTTCCGGCGGAGGCCGTAATCAGGCCTTTCTCCCGCTCTTCGTCGGTCAGTGTGCTTATCTTATAGTAAGCTCCTCTCAGCTTATATGCGCCTGTCTTTTGCAGGTTTTCAGGCTTGAGATAGACCTTGTTGCCCGTCTGCTCGCTGAGAAAATCGCTGTATATCAGCTTTGTCTCTATGGCGACTTTCTGAACTATCTCCGCCGCCTCTTCAAACGCTTTTAATGTAAGCATGTGTTTCCCTCTCTTTGATCTTATTTTATCGAGTTTAAAAGCCCGCCTTTTTTGATTATATTGTCTATGAATTCAGGGAAAGGCATGGCCTTGTATTCCTGATTCTTGGTGACATTGGTTATCACGCCCGTCTCAAAATCCACGGAAACCTCGTCTCCGGCGTCTATGCTCTCCGCCGCCTCGGGACATTCCATGATCGCCAGACCAATATTGATGGCGTTGCGGTAAAATATCCTCGCAAAGGACTTGGCTATTACGCAGGAAATTCCGCAGGCTTTGATGGCTATAGGCGCGTGTTCTCTCGAGGAACCGCAGCCGAAGTTCAGTCCACCTACCATTATATCACCTTTTTTCACATTTTTAAAGAAATCTTCATCCACAGGCTCCATACAATGTGAGGCCAGCTCATTGCTGTCGGCGGTGTTCAGATATCTTGCCGGAATTATTATATCCGTATCTATGTTGTCTCCGTATTTGTAAACTTTTCCCTGAGCTTTCATCTACATTACCTCCTTTGGATCTGTGATTCTGCCTGTTACAGCCGAAGCCGCGGCTACGGCCGGATTCGCCAGATAAACCTCTGACAGATTGTGTCCCATTCTGCCGATGAAGTTTCTGTTGGTCGTCGCTACGCACCTCTCGTTTTCCGCTAAAATTCCCATGTATCCGCCGAGGCACGGTCCGCAGGTCGGGGTCGAAACGGCGCAGCCCGCGTCTATGAATACGTCGAGATAGCCCTCTTTGATACATTCCTTGTAAATGCTCTGGGTCGCAGGAATCACTATGCACCTTACGTCCTTAGCCACTTTCTTTCCCTTAAGGATTTCGGCGGCCGCTCTCATGTCAGAAAGTCTGCCGTTGGTGCAGGAGCCTATTACGACCTGATCGATTTTGACGTCTCCCACTTCGTC
>UQXL01000031.1 GCA_900545135.1 uncultured Eubacteriales bacterium
ACGAATATGCAGCAACTCCCCTCGGCGGCCGAGGGGAGTTGTTTTGTTGTGCAGAGATAAAAGTTAATGAAATTATATTTTGGGAATAATTAGACTTGAATTTATTACCAAACTATGATAATCTTTTGTCAAAGATAAATTGTTAAATTAGTAACCAAATGCTTTATATGTGTTCTGCGAATGAGGGGGGGGGGTAATAAAATTGAAAGTTTAAATTGATTACCATATTGGCTGATTGCGCTATGCAATTATTTTGGAGCATTAAAAAGTGAGACATAATATGAAGATAGGTGTATGAGCGCGTAGGCTGTAAAAATGCTTATGCGCTTATTTTGTAAGAATGAATTACGTGGAACAAAAAGAATTTGTATTTTGTTGAAATGAAAAAATAAAGAGCAATGAAATGCAAAACAACAGAGAAAGTGGGTGTAGAAATGACTTATAAAAAAAGTAAACAGTATATCGTGGGTATTATCTGTGTTGTTCTATTTTTGTGTATGACTCCCAATTTTTGTGTATGACTCCCAATGCATATTCTGCCTCGATAATTAATAGTGAAATAATATCCGAAGATAAAGCACATATATCTGATGAAATCTTTGATGGCTACGAAGGTCTGGAAATCACAAGATTTGGCAACGTAGGATTTAACTATGCCTTATTAACGCCAGACAAAAAGAAAGAAATCTTAATTGGATTTAATCCGTATTTAACACAAGAAAACAGTTATACTAATTTGGTTTATCGAATGGGAAAGGGATGGCAAATAAAATTGCCATATCTGGATATTTCAAATAAGGTTCTATATCAGCCTGATGGATATAAATATATTATTAAAGAAAACAAAAACGGATATATTGTTGATTGCCTAGGAACATCGAGCCTAACAACATTGACAGATGGTTTCTGCTTTGAAAAAGCAAATGGAAGCAAAGAATTTTATACCAATGAGGGGAAAATTAAAAGAATCATTGATGCATTTGATAATGAAACGATTTATGAGTATTCCTCTGGCTTGCTAACCAAAATCACTTATCCTAACAGCACCTTTGTTACATTTGAAAGAAATGATTTAAAGATTGAGTTAAAGTATAATGGCAGCGATGGAGCGGTTGTATTTGCTACTTTTAATTTGTTATCGAACAAGGATGGAACATTACTGCTTGATACTATTGAATACGACGAGTCTAATTTGGAGTTTAGTTATAATAAAACAGATAAAGAATTGAGACTGTCAGCGTTTTCTATTGAGAATAAATATTGTAAAGAAATAACTTATAATGAAAATATTAATCGCGTCCAATCGGTAAAGACGTTGTATGATGACGGTACAGATGGAGTCAAGGAGTATTACTACGATGCGCAAGGCAGAATTAGTAAAATGATTGACAAAGGATTTGCTGAAGAGAAATATCAATACATACAAAAAATAGATGGTAGCCTTTTAACTGAAACAACAAAGATTGTTGGCGAGACTGAGTCTGTAGAAAAAGAAACTTTGAATAAGTATGGTCAGCTCATTCGATATGAAGAAAATGGTAGCGTGCTTACCATTAAATACAATCAGTATAATAAAGTCCAACAGGAAAAAGAAAATAATATGATAATTAATTACTCATATAATCCTCAAGGAGAAGTAACATTAGTAGAGTTTCCTGATGGAAAAACAATAAAGTATGACTATTATGCTGATGGACAACTGCAAAGAGTTGCTTCAAATGAACAGACCACATATTATACTCCGCAGGGCGAGATTCAAAAAATTATGTCATCAGATCAAACATTATTTAGTGATTCAGACAGTAATATACTTATGGGCGTAACGCCAACGAGTTTAGGAAGCGGAATTTCGGTTCTTTACAATATAAACTCTAGTGTGGGAGTAACAAACTATCATACTTATTATGGACTCAGCCAAAGTGGTTTTAACTGCTATAGTTATGCAATAGGAAAAGTGAACGGAATCTATAATCCGGGATATTTTTCTAAGCGTTCATTAAACCTCAATTCTATTACAGGAATTAAAACTAATGTAGAAAAGGACGTAGCAAGTCTTGGTATGAGTATATATAATTCTACTGTAAGTGAATCTATCGGATTACATTGCTGGAAAATTGCTTTAAGAATTAGGGCTGGATCAGACTATCATTTCATGAGTAAAGGCAGGACCACTTCTTGGGGCTTTAAAGCCGGCAAAGGCGGCCCTGCAATGGAAGTATTGAACGGCAAAACTCCAAGCAGCATTACTTGGGATACGTATGTTAAACCGTTGCTGGGAAATTATAAAGTGGGTACATCAGTATATTATAACAGCAGTATCTACTATATGATGATTAAAGATTAGGAGAGTTACTGATGAAAAACAGACTTTTTATGAGCCGGATTATTTTAGCTGCTTCAATTACATTAATCGCAGCCGCGTCGGGATGCAGCGCATCAGAGCCGAAACTTGATTATGATAACAAAACAAACGTTACAGATGTCGAGGAGCAAGTATTAACAGAAAAAATAAATGATAATCTTGCAAGTCCAAGTAAAATACAGGCGTCGCTAAGCATATGCCATGATATTGAAGACTTGAAAGCTGAAAAAATTGTACAGATTGTGAGATTCAACTATGGCAGGTATTATTCAGTGACGCCTGTTGAAGATGGCAAATATTTATTTCTATTGTATAGCGATAAGGAACGATGTAATGGCGACAGTATTTATGTCGTAGACGGATATTTGACGGCAAGCTTTGCAAATAAGGAAAACTTTAATGACATCGAGGCAAGGATGAGCAAAGAAAAAATACTTATGAAAGACCCAAATGCTTATGTATTTGAAAATTTAAGCTATCATCGTTTTTCAGATCAATCTGTTCTTGAGTTTGAATACGATGCGGATAAAAATATTGTTTCAGAGTACTACTATTACTACCCTGCCGACTATAAAGAAGACCCTTACCGGGAGTCGGTCGTGGATTATTTATTGCCAAAAGATATTGAATTGATTTCTTAGATAATATTATAATCCGGCTGTAAGGTGACGTAATATTAAGACTTTGATACATAAGCGCATTAAACGTTACGAAATGGAACATGCTCCCCTCGCCCTGCTGAAACGGCCTCCGAGGGGAGTTGTTTGATTTTGGATAAAAAAACCGATGAGATAACTCTCATCGGCTGAAATGCTGGTATTTATTCTCATAAATTCCGTCCCTGATATTGTATCGTTACCACATAAACGGTTTTATGTGGCTCGTCAATACGGAATATGGCAATATAGTTATCAATCAGTAATTGCCGGTAGCCCTTTCCGGCATATCTGCCCTCGTTTCGTTCTTGGTGGGACTGCGGAAATGCGGCTAGGTTTAAAATCGCTTTCTTAATTCGGTCGGTTTGTCCCTTGGCGTTTTCAGGAGCCAATTTCTCGTTAGCGATATATTCGTAAATATGGTCTAATTCACGGATCGTTCTGGGGTGGATCTTTACCTTATATTTATCCAAAATGTTTCTTCTCCAACTCTGCAAAAACTGTCTCTGCGTCAACTGCATCTGCTCCGTTGGCAGCTTCTTGCTCAGATTCAAATATGGCCTGGTCGATGTGGTTCATTCTTACAAATTTATCATACAATTCACTGCTCATTACGACCAAATCGCTATAGCCGTTTTTTGTAATAAAAATAGGCTCCTGTTCTTTGTGTGCAATATTAGAAATCTCAGTTGTATTGCGTAAATCCTTAATAGGCATAATAATTGGCATATGCTTCACTCCTTTTCTTGGCATAATTATAGCATAATTATGTCTGGCGAACAACAAAAATATACAATACATCATTGGGTTATCTATACCTGATATAACCTGGACAAGGCGTGCAAAAATTTTTAAAATAATTCACAAAACCGCTTGCCTTTATACGGGAAATAAAATTTTAATGAAATTTATCTAAAAGGGGTTCCATTTACTTTTTTTTGTGATATAATATACCCATAAACAGAGTTAATTTTTTAACAAAAATGTTTTAAAATGTTTCGATAAAAACAAGGAGGCTATCTAAATGAAAAAAATTGGCGTATTGGGAACCGGAACTATGGGTGCCGGAATTATTCAGGTTTTAGCGCAGAACGGCTATGATGTTGTGATGAGAGCCAGAAGAGAGAGCTCTGTAGAAAAAGGCCTTGCCACGGTCAAGAAAAACCTTGACAAGATGGTTGCCAAAGAAAAAATCACAGCCGAAGCTGCAGAAGAGATTTTCGGAAGAATTACGGGATCGACCGACATCAATATAATTGCGGATGCCGATTTGGTTATCGAAGCAGCCACAGAAGATATGGAATCCAAAAAAGCTTTGTTTGCCGAACTGGATAAGCTCTGCAAGCCTGAGACCATAATTGCAACTAACACATCTTCGCTCTCAATTACTGAAATCGCGGCTGCTACAGGCAGACCTGACAAGGTAATAGGCATGCACTTCTTCAATCCTGTTCCTGCGATGAAGCTGGTTGAGATCATCAAAGGCCTGACTACTTCAGAAGAGACCAAGACTACCATCGTAGCTCTGGCCGAAAAGCTGGGCAAGACTCCTGTAGAAGTAGCAGAAGCTCCTGGATTCGTAGTAAACAGAATCCTTATTCCTATGATCAACGAGGGTATCGGTATCGTTGCCGACGGCGTTTCCGATGTGAAAGGCGTTGACACGGCCATGAAGCTGGGCGCTAACCACCCTATGGGACCTCTTGAACTGGGCGACCTGATCGGCCTTGACGTTTGCCTTGCCATCATGGAAACTCTCTACACAGAATACGGCGATCCTAAATACAGACCGCACGTTCTCCTCAAGAAGATGGTAAGAGCCGGCAAACTGGGAAGAAAGACAGGCGTAGGATTCTACGATTACAGCAAATAAGTCAACTATTCCTACATATAAAATAAAAGGGACAGACCTTTCCTATCGTTGCATCGGAAGGGTCTGTCCCTTTTTGATGCCGTCATCTCATTGCCTGCACGTCATTTCATACCAAGCGAGTCCAGCCTGTAATTTAAAGCTTGCTTGGTCATCCCCAGAAGTTTTGCCGCTTCTGTTTTAGTAGGCGCGGACTGCAGCGCCTTGCACAGGAGACTGCGCTCAAAAGCTTCGACTTGTTCTTGATATGTCATGTTTTCCGGCGTTTTTTCCGGCTTGTCTTTCAGGTATTCCGGCAGATCATCTTTTGTGATGTAATTTCCCTCTGCGACGACGAAAGCGCCATCTATCACATTCCTCAGCTCGCGCACGTTTCCCGGCCAGGAGTGGGCGCCGAAAACAGCCGCTGACATAATATAAAATAAAGAGAGAGAACTTTGATTGACATGACTTGCAAATCGCAGACAGCCTTGAAAGCCTCGTCCGATGTGTCCCGGCCGCGGATTATTTCCACCAGCCTCATCAAAACGGCAGGATTGAAGAAGTGCATGCCCACAAATCTGTCCGGCCTGTCCGTCGCGGCCGCCATGGCCGTGATAGAAATTGAAGAAGTGTTAGAAGCGAAAAGTGTTTGGTGGCCGCAGATTTTGTCAAATTCTTTCCAGACTTCTTTTGAGACGGGCTTCGGCGTTTTTGATGATTTCTGCACTGATGTCCTTTACCCAAACGTCAAAACCTGATTTCGCAAAAGCCTGAGCTATGTCAAGCCCCAAGGTCCCCGCGCCTGCCACAATGATTTTTTTCATTCGTAAGCCTCCATGGTTGTCCTGCGATTAAACTTAAGTATATGCATGAACCTGTCATTTCGCAAGAGGTTTTGCGATAATTATTTTTTTATCAGGCGAAAGACTCTGAAGCGTTAAAATTTAAACGTTTTGAGCTGGCTACCGTGCTGATAAAGCTTTGCATTTTTAATCGAAGTTCTACGCAAGGGACATATAATAATCTTATTGTTTCCGAAAAATCGCGGGCTAATCTGGAAAATATTCTTTTTTGCGGATTTTCTTTGCCTTGCTTTTTTCAATCAGCAGTATATAATAGACAGTAAGACGTTTTAATCGTATTCTTAGACACAGCAATTCTTAAATTTCTCAGAAAGGTGCAGGCCATTCTTTTCGGCTTGCGAAGGTGATTTATGAAAGAAAAATTTATTGATCAAGACGCGCTCCGCGAGGACGTTTCCCCCAAGGCAGACGAAGAACAAATTTCAGCAGACGAAAAAACAGCGGCGGCAGAGAACACTGCCAGAGACGATGCTCCTATGAAAGAAGAGCATTCCGCCAGGGAAGAGCATGCTGCAAAAGAGGAAAGGCCCGAGGTGGAGGGAATTCTTGAGATACAGGAGGAAAACAATTTCGGTTTTCTCAGATTTTCCAATTTTTTAACCAGTGAAAAAGACATATATGTATCGCCGACGCAGATAAGAAGATTTAATCTCAAGACAGGCGATAAGATCAGAGGCATAACCAGGCTGCCAAAAGAGGGCGAAAGGTTCGGCGCGCTGCTCTACGTCCTCACCGTCAACGGAGACGAGCCGGGACGCGCCATCAGGAGACCAGATTTCGACGACCTTACGCCGGTATTTCCATATGAAAGACTGAGGCTGGAGGACGGAACGAGCAATCTTTCCATGAGACTCATAGACCTGGTGGCTCCCATAGGAAAGGGACAGAGAGGCTTGATCGTGGCTCCGCCTAAGGCAGGCAAGACGGTGCTTCTTAAAAGAGTGGCCAACGCCATCGAGACCAACTACCCTGAAGTGGAGCTCATAGTTCTGCTGGTCGACGAAAGACCGGAGGAAGTTACCGATATGAAGAGGTCGCTGAAAGGCGGCGAAGTCATTTATTCGACTTTCGACGAGCTGCCGCAGCATCATGTCAAAGTGGCGGAAATGGTTCTGGCCAGGGCTCAGCGTCTGGTTGAGCACGGCAAAGATGTGGTAATATTACTTGACAGCCTGACCAGGCTTGCCCGAGCATACAATATGGTGGTTCCCGCTTCGGGAAGAACTCTCTCAGGAGGTCTCGACCCCGGCGCGCTTCACAAGCCTAAGAAGTTTTTCGGCGCGGCGCGTAAGATGGAAGAAGGCGGTTCCATAACTATTCTTGCCACGGCCCTCATCGAGACGGGAAGCCGTATGGACGATGTGATTTTCGAGGAATTCAAGGGCACCGGAAACATGGAGCTCCACCTGGACCGCAGACTTTCCGAGAAGAGGATATTCCCGGCCATAAGTCTCAACAAATCCGGAACCAGAAGAGAGGATCTTCTGATGACCCAGGAAGAGCTGGAGGCCATCTGGGTAATGAGGCGCAACCTTTCAGGCGGCAGCACTCAGGAGGTCACCGAGGCCATAATCGAAAACCTGGCGCACACCAAGAACAACAGCGATTTTGTCAAGGTGATAAAAAAGGTCATGATGGACGATTAACCGGCGCACTCCCAGGCATGTGCCAAAGCGCGGGCACAAAACCGCGGCGACGGATAATGGATACTAAAGCGCGAGCATAGAAGCGCGTCGCCGTAGTCCGATAACAAAAGAGGAAAAAGGGAAAAGAATGGATTTAAGCAGAATTTTCTTAAAGAACGCCTGCCCTACTTCCATAGGCGGTCAGGCGATAATGGAAGGCATAATGATGCGCGGCCCCGAAAAGACGGCCGTCGCAGTAAGACTTGCCGACGGAAGCATACACATGAAGACCCAGCCTACGCCGAAAGCCAGCAAATGGGGCAAAATTCCCATCATCAGGGGAGTTGTGAACTTCGTAGGTTCTATGGTCCAGGGGACGAAAGTTCTCATGTATTCTGCCGACGTACTTGAAGAGAATTATCCTGAAGAGTACGAAAAGGATAAATTTGATATTTGGATAGAAGAAAAGCTGGGCAAGGAAAAAGCCTGGAAATTTCTCATGATCATTTCCGTCCTGATCGCCATTGTCGCGGCTGTAGCGATTTTTATGCTTCTGCCGACGGTGGCCGTAGGGTGGCTTTCTAAGCTTACAGACAGCATAATCCTGCTCAATCTGGCCGAAGGCGCGCTGAGAATGATAATTTTCGTAGCATATATAATGCTCATCTCCAAGATGAACGATATAAAGACGGTCTTTCAGTATCACGGAGCCGAGCACAAGACCATACACTGCTTTGAAAACAACCAGGAACTCACACCTGAGAACGCTCAGAAATTCTATACGCTGCATCCAAGATGCGGAACCAGTTTTCTGATGTTCGTCATGGTAATCGCCGTTCTGACTCACGCTCTCATGGGCTGGCCCAACGTCTGGCTGCGCATAATCAGTAGGGTTCTCGTTCTGCCGCTGATAGCAGGTCTTTCTTATGAACTGCTCAAATGGGCGGGCAGGAGCGATAACTGGGTTGTTAAAATCCTCAGTCTGCCGGGAATTTACTTGCAGAAGCTGACCACCAGAGAGCCGTCGGAAAAGCAGCTTGAAGTTGCCATCGCTGCGATGAAGGCCGTTTTGCCTGGAAACAAAACGCCGTATTACGAAGGGCTCTGCGATTTAAACGGAGAGCCGCTGAAAAATGAAACGGCGGCTGGAGAAAGCAACGCCGCCGCTGAGCCCGTCGCAATCGCCGGAGATAGCGCCGCTGATAAGCCTGCCGCGGCTATTGGCGATAGCGCCGCCGCTCAGCCTGCCGCCGTTCAGACCGGCATGGCCGGCGAAGAAAGCGAAATGGCCGGCGAAGAAAATCCAACAGTTCCAAAGGAGAACGATAATGAGCTTACCTCTTAAAGAGTTGATTAAAATAGGCGAAACACAGCTGTCAGACGCAGGCGTAGACGACGCGGCAAGAGACGCCAAATTGCTGTACTGTTTTTTGGACAATTTGGATTCGGTAGGCTTCCTGATGCGCTGGCAGGATGTTTTGCCCGACAACACATGTGAAAGATATTTTGAGCTGGTGGAAAGGCGTGCTTCCGGCGAACCGCTCCAATACATAACGGGAAGCCAGGAATTTATGGGACTTTCTTTCAAAGTCGATCCGTCCGTGCTCATTCCGAGACAGGACACGGAAACCATGGTTGAAGACGCCATAGAGCTGATCGAAAAAGGAACTCTCCGCGTCGAGGAATACGTAAAGCCTCAGTCCATAAAAGACGTACTCGACCTGTGCTGCGGCAGCGGAGCCATAGGCGTTTCTATCGCCAAACTCTGCGAAAAAACCAAAGTCACCTGTTCAGATGTGAGCTCTGAAGCTATCAAAACAGCGGCACAAAACGCCAGACTCAACGGCTGTAAGACAGTAAAATTTGAAAAGAGCGATCTTTTTGCAGCTTTCAAGAGCAAATTGGGCAGAAAGAAATTTGACCTCATAATCTCAAATCCGCCCTACATAGAAAGCGAAGTGATTCCCACTCTGCAGAGAGAAGTGAAAGACCACGAGCCCATGCTGGCCCTAGACGGCGGCGCCGATGGTCTTGACTTCTACCGCCGCATAGCCTCAGAGGCTGCGGAACACTTGCAGAAAAACGGCATGCTGATGCTGGAAATAGGCTATAATCAGGGCCAGGCAGTGACGGAGCTTCTGGAAGCGGAAGAAAAATTCGTTTCCATCGTCTGTCTCAAAGACCTGGCTGGAAAAGACCGCATCATCGCCGCCAGGCTGAAAGGCAAAAAAGAATAAAAACTTTGAAACGCGGCCAGATCGCGGCCAAAATGCAGACAAAAACTTTGAATTTCCAACAAAAAACACTTGCGCGAAGAGCAAACAAGTGATATAGTAAAATGGCTGTTAGTAAAGTACGGCAAATTTATGCCCAAAAGGCAGGAAAGAGGTAGAAGCATGAAGGAAGGAATCCATCCTGATTATAAGGACTGTAAAGTAACTTGCGCATGTGGTAACACTTTCGTTACAAAATCAACTAAAGAAGAAATGAGACTGGACGTATGCTCCGCATGTCATCCATTCTTCACAGGTCAGCAGAAGTTCGTCAACAGAGGCGGCCGTGTTGAGAAATTCAAGAACAAGTACAACATCGACTAATAATCAGAAAACAAACCGGAAGATACTTCCGGTTTTATTTTTTCTATCATTTAATTTCTTTTTCTGTGGGAACGGCAATCATTCCTGCCGCTTTCCACACTGAAACAAATCTGAATTCTTCTGTTTAATGTGATAAGACATATGTGACAAAAAAATAAAAAAAGAGAGGAATACTCTGATACAATAAGTTTCGACGAAAAAACAAAAGTATCAAAAGGAGTATCCTCTCATGAGTATTGTAACAGAAGAAATGAGATATCGCCAGCGTTTATGTGAATATGCGATAAAATATGGAGTAACAAAAGTGGCAAGAAGATATCACACATACAGACAGTTCGTATACAGGCAGCTTGAAAAGTATGACGGAAGCGTACGGAGTCTTGAGCTGAAATCAAGAAAGCCTCATAGCAGTCCAAATGCACATACGCATGAAGAGTTGAAACTAATAAAAAATATGCTTAGAAGAAACGGACGATATGGACTTGCGGAAGTGTACGTGAGATGTCAGAGCAAAGGATACAGAAGAAGCTTTGAGAGCATGTGCAGACAGATAAGAAAGAAAGGCTACAGGAAAGCAGAGAGGAAGAAAAAAAGCTATACAAGATATGAAAATATGCAAGGCAGATATCCGGGAGAGAAAGTACAGATAGATATAAAGTATGTGCCCAAGGAATGCATCAGATTTCCAAGCTATGGAAACAAGTATTACCAAATAACGGCGATAGATGAGTATAGCAGGAAAAGAGTATTGAAGATAGTAAAGGAAAAAAGTACATATGAGACAAAGAAGTTTGTAGAGGGACTGGAGGAAAGGATAGGATTCAAGATAAAAACAATCCAGGTAGACAATGGAACAGAGTTTGTTAATGATGATGATAGGACAGATAGAGAAAGTGGATTTGAAATAGCGGTAAAGAAGCTTAAGATGGAGCTAAAGAGGACGAGGCCATATTCACCGTGGCAGAATGGGAAGGTAGAGAGAAGCCATAGAGAAGACGGAAAGATTGTGTACGGAAGAGAAGTGTTCAGAAGTGAGAAAGAGCTGAAAGCAAAAGTAGCAAAACACGAAGAAAGATATAACAGGACAGCCAAGACGGTATTGGATTTTAAAAGTCACAATCAGATAGTAGCAGAGTATTTCTCAAACTGTAACATATGTCTTGACAATTAAGATTTAGCGCGGAGTTTTTCTCGGCTCGGCACTTTTCAAAAGCTGTAAAGCATGATATAATAAAAAATTGCAAAGTTATTATGAAAGCTTTGTTTTTCGGCTCCAGTCCTACAAGACGAAGCTTTGCAAATAAATGTTTGTTAAGCCGCTTTGCCAGACTTGCTTTGCGGTATAATGTCCGCAAAGGATCGTATCGGCTGCGCCGAGAAGAAGCGGCCATTGAAACACCGTTTTATTGATTGGAGGGCGTTATAATGAACCCAGCACCATAATATTCGGCGTTGCCGCGGGAGAGCGGCCATTGAGATGCGAACTTATTGCTAAATGTTGTAAAATTTTTAAGAAGCCATAATATTTTACAACATTACAGTCGCGCTGTGACCTCAAGCAGCCGTAAAAATAAAGCAATGTTGTAGAATTTCAGAAAAATTTAAAATGATACAACATGATTTCTGATTCGTGCTGCAATATTTTGATAAATTGAAAAAATCTACAACATTAGACGTTTTTCCATCGTAAAAGCTGCTTTAAATCGCAGTAATGTTGTATAATTACATAAAACCGGCAAATTCTACAACATTGCTGATAACGCCGCTTGACTGACTGGAGGGTGTTAGAGTAAGATTAAAGCTAATTCGTTTGGTTTAAATTTTTAATGTTGGCAAAAATCCCTGATGAAGAAAAAATGACAACATTTTGAGAAGGAGATTCATGGTTTTGGCGCTTTTACGATGTCGAATCATGTCGATGTTGTACATTTTTAGGATTCACGGCGAATTTGCCAACATATTTTCAAAAAAATGTTGGCAAATTTTCAGATATAGCGAAATATGGCAACATCAACTGATTTTGATAGCTGATTCGACAAGTTTCGACGTACCTAAAAGCAAAAAATGTTGTCAGAAATCAGTCAAAACGAAAAATTGTACAACATTTTCCACAATATTACAAATGACTTGCAAATGATGTCACCTAATATTACAAATGACTTGCAAACGACGTCACCTAATATTACAAATAACTTGCAAATGATGTCGCAGAATGCCACAAGCCTTGCCGTATATTATATAAATTTAAAGGCAAGGGCTATTGAATCGCAACTAGGTTTGACCGATGGGCGTTAGAATAATCATAATATTAGAATTTAGAAGCGCCGGAAATTAGGCTTTAAACGGCGGCTGTCCATGTAGCCGGTTAAATCAGATTTCAAACGGCGGCTGCCCATGTAGCCGGTTAAATCAGGCTTCGAACGGTGGCTGCTTATGCGGCAGCTGAAATAAGCTTGGCGCGATAGCTGCTCGTACGGCCGCTGGGAGTCAAAAATCCGTACGGCTGCAGGCAGTCAAAAATCCGTGCGGCCGCCGGTCAGAGTCAAATTTAGCCGCCGGTCAAAGTCAAATTTAGCCGCCGGTCAGAGCAAGATTTAGCCGCCGGTCAGAGTCAAGCGTGGTCGCCACTCAGAATTCAGAGCTGCACCGGATGGAGGAGAAATAAGGAGATTTTTCATGTCGGAAACTTTACTGATGATATTTGAGATAATAGGAACCGTCGCCTTTTCCGTATCGGGGGCCATGGTAGGCATTGCGAAGAAGATGGACATATTTGGCATAGTAATTCTGGGACTTACTACCGCGGTGGGTGGAGGAGTGATAAGAGATGTCGTCCTGGGCATAACGCCGCCTATCACTTTTGTCAATCCTGTATATGCAGCCATTGCAGTCGTCACGGCCATAGTGGTTTTCCTGCCGTCAGTACGCAGGATTATCACTAAGAGTCCGGCATATTACGAAAAGGTCCTTTTGCTGATGGACTCCATAGGATTAGGAGTTTTTACCGCGGTGGGAATACGCACGGCTTATGGGGCTTCCTATGAAACTGCGGATGCGAATAATATTTTTCTGCTGATATTCGTAGGTTTGGTCACAGGCGTAGGCGGTGGAGTTCTTCGCGATATAATGGCGGGAGACAGGCCGTACATATTTGTCAAGCATTTTTACGCCAGCGCTTCGCTGATAGGAGCTGTGATATGCAGCTTGATGTGGGGATATTTTGGACAGACGATATCAATGACGGCGGGAACGGCTGTCGTGATAACGCTCAGATTGTGCGCCGCCCGCTTCAGATGGAGTCTGCCTAAGCCGGATTAGCAGGAGTTTACCGGTACGTGCGTGAGCTTTTTATGTCAGCCGCGAGGTATTCTCTATGGCGGTTCGGGTGCGGTCCGCGGGAAAATCTCTATGGCGATTCGGTGCGGTTCGGGTGCGGTCCGCGGGGAGTGGGTCGCGTGGGGTTCGTAGGGAAGTCCGCGGAAGATGCTAAGAGTCCAGGAGGAAAAGCACCAATGATGAAAAGTATTGAAGACCAGAAGCGCGGTGCGCGCATGAGAGGGATTACGGCAAGGGACAGCCTGACCGCTGAAGTGCGGGAAGAACTTTCTGAGCGTATTTCCCGGGCAATAATGGCTTCGGAGGAATATAAAAGAGCAAAAGTGATTATGCTCTATAAGGCGGTAAAAGGCGAAGTAAAGCTTGACGTTCTGGAAGAGCGTGCGGCCGCTGACGGCAAAAAGCTGGCTTATCCCCTCTGCGTGGGCAGAGGAAAGATGATTGCCTTGAGTCCTGCCTCAGATGAAAGCTGGATTAGCGGAACATATGGAATAACTGAACCGGCGGCGGAAAAATCTGAATCGGTCAGGCCGGAAGACATAGACATGATCATCTGCCCCTGCACGGCTTTCGACGAGCAGGGACGGAGAGCAGGTATGGGCGGAGGATATTATGACAGATTCCTGACGTCATGCAGCGGCGCCTGTATAGCCGCGGCGGCTTTTGAAGTTCAGAAAGCCGATGAAGTGCCGGCCGCAGAACTTGATGTTGTGATGGATAAAATATTTACAGAAAAAAAGATTTATTCAGGAGCGTTTTCGGGGTGGTCTTCCGAAAAATTTGATGTATAATATTTGTTAAGAAAAGTTGTTAAGAAAAGTTCTTAGGAAAAGCTGCGGAGAAACGCTGAATAGAAACACATGATCTACAAGGAGTTTGATTTTATGGATATGGCGGGCATCAAGAGCAAAATATTTATAGAAATTGGAGATATAACCAAGTCGGAGTGCGATGCCATAGTCAATGCGGCCAACAGAAGCCTGCTTGGCGGCGGAGGCGTGGACGGAGCGATTCATAGAGCCGCAGGGCCGGGACTGCTTGAAGAATGCAGGCAGCTTGGAGGATGTGAAACAGGGCAGGCTAAGATTACCGGAGGATACGGGCTGAAGGCGAGGCATGTAATACATACGGTCGGCCCTGTTTACTCTGGCAGGGACAGCGATGAGGCTCTGCTGCGCAGATGTTACAGGAATTCTCTCGCTCTGGCGAGAAAAAATCAGATCCATACTGTGGCATTTCCTGCGATTTCGACGGGAGTGTACGGATATCCGCCGGAAGAAGCCGTTCCGGCTGCATTCAGTGAAGTCGCTGCTTGGCTGGAGGAAAATGACGATTACGATATGCGGGTAACTTTTGTATGCTTTAACGAAAAGATATATAAATTATTTCAAGAGAAGTGTTTGCGGAGGTAGAAGCGTGGGAGTAGAAGTGGAAGAAAGCGTTAATGAATCAAAGGGGAAAAAGGTAAAAAAGCATGAAATAGATATGGTCAACGGGCCGATATTAAAGAAAATGCTGATATTTGCCTTTCCTCTGATGTTCTCAAGCATCCTGCAGATGCTCTTCAACGCGGCCGACATCATAGTAGTCGGTCGCTTTGCAGGGGACAATTCCCTAGCAGCCGTAGGCTCGACTACATCACTGATAAACCTGCTGACTAACCTTTTCATAGGTCTTTCGGTAGGTTCCAATGTATTGGCAGGAAAGTATTTCGGCGGCAGGAAGACAGAAAAACTCAATGAAGCGGTGCACACTTCCGTAACCATCAGTCTGATAAGCGG
Source organism: uncultured Eubacteriales bacterium (assembly GCA_900545135.1). Lineage (GTDB taxonomy): Bacteria > Bacillota > Clostridia > Peptostreptococcales > Anaerovoracaceae > Fimisoma. Next base: position 15,073 of record UQXL01000031.1, read on the forward strand.
CGTGGCCTTAGCTGTCATAGGCTTTATCGCGGCGGAACCCATACTGAGACTGATGCAGACTCCAGACACGGTTGTGCATCTGGCCGCTCTTTATATGAGGATACTTTTCCTAGGCATGCCTGCCATGATGCTTTACAACTTCGGGAGCGCCATACTCAGAGCCAAGGGAGATACAAGGAGACCGCTTTATTATCTGATGATGGCGGGCGTCGTCAACGTAGGACTCAACCTGTTCTTCGTAATAAAATTCCACATGGACGTCGCCGGAGTCGCCACTGCTACGGTCATCTCCGAATGTCTTTCCGCAACTCTGGTAATAAGGTGCCTGTTCAAAGAGGAAGAAGGCTTCAGGCTGAGCTTTAAAAAGCTGGGAATACATAAAGAACATCTGAAGAGCATACTGAGGGTAGGACTGCCTTCAGGCTTTCAGGGCGTGCTGTTTTCCGTGTCCAACGTGATAGTTCAGGCGTCGATAAACTCTTTCGGCGACATCACCATGGCGGGAAGTGCGGCGGCCAGCAACATAGAAAATTTCGTATACTTCGGTATGAACGCCTTTTATCAGGCGGCGATTTCTTTTACCAGCCAGAACGTGGGGGCTAGGAGATATGACAGAGTCCAGCCGATAATGATAAGATCAGTCATGTGCGCTGCGGTGACGGGGCTGGTGCTGGGAAATTTATCTTATCTGCTGGGAAATACTCTGCTGGGAATTTACAGCAGCAGTGCGCCTGTCATCGCCGAGGGAATGAAGAGGCTGGCGGTGATATGCACCACCTATGCTTTCTGCGGAGTGATGGACACCATGGTAGGCGTACTGAGGGGTCTGGGATATTCCATAGTGCCGATGATCGTTTCGCTGGTAGGAGCATGTCTGCTGAGGATAGTGTGGATAGCGACCATCTTCCAGATAGACGCTTTCCATACGCCGACGGTAGTATATCTGTCCTATCCTGTGACATGGTTCATAACCATGCTGGCTCATATAGCCTGCTACATATTCATAATGAAACATATTAAAAAGGAGTTGCCTAATGAAAGTCTTATTGGTGAACGGCAGTCCTCATAAGGAGGGCTGTACATTTACAGCGCTCAGCGAAGTCGCGAGGACGCTGGAAGAGGAAAAAATAGAAACTGAAATTTTCTGGATCGGAAACAATATCTCAGGCGGCTGCATATCATGCGGAAAATGCGCAGAACTGGGGAAATGCGTTTTTGACGACAGCGTTAATATCTGCCGTGAAAAGGCATACGAAGCAGACGGCTTCGTCTTTGGAAGTCCGGTTCATTATGCTGCCATGGCAGGAAACATGAAATCATTCATGGACAGACTTTTTTATTCTGAAGCCGGCGGCAACGGCGGAAAGGCGTTTTACATGAAGCCGGCCGCCTCGGTGCTCTCAGCCAGAAGAGCGGGAACGACGGCGGCCTTCGATGAGATAAACAAATACTATACCATAAGTCAGATGCCGGTGGTTTCCTCCCGTTATTGGAACATGGTCCACGGAATGAACGCCGAAGAGGTTCTCAAGGATGAAGAGGGGCTATACACCATGCGCATTCTGGCGAGAAATATGGCCTACATGCTCAGGTGCCTTGAAGCGGGCAGAAAGGCCGGCGTGGCCATGCCGGCCGCAGAAGAACCGCGCCGAACCAATTTTGTGAGGTAGAAAACCATCAGCTTTTGAAGTGTGATGCTCTATCCTGTTTATCGTAGCGGCCGTCATAGTTTTAGTTTTATGACGGCTGCTTTTTCTTTCTGCTGAAAAATGCAAACAGAGGCTGAAGAATTATCGGCAGCCATAATATAGGAGCGAACAGGCAGTAGCCCGTTCCGTCGATTCCCAGCGTGTTGGTGACGAAGATCGCTGTCGCAGACCATGGAATAATGGGCGAGATGCCTGTTCCTGCGTTGAGAAGGACGGCTGTCAGCTTTTCGCGGGAAACGTTGTTTTTATCAAAGATTTCGTTCAGCGCCGGTGCGAGTATGGAATTGATGGTATAATAGTTGCCGGTCACGACGAAGCATATCGTGTGAAGAGCGACTGCGCCGGTGACCACGCTGCCGGCAGAATGTGCGTTGCGGAACACTCTTTCAAAGAAACAGGTGATTATCCCAAGGCGCTTTATTATACCGCCGAAGCAGGCGGCGAACAGGAGTAAAATGAGTATCGAGGCCATGCTGTCCACGCCGCCGTAGTGCAAAAGGTCGTTTACCATCTGGTTTTCCGCCATGTTGTATCCGCTCATCAGCCCTGCCGTGACTTCTGTCATGGAGCGGCCCTGAACCAGCACGGATTCCGCAACTCCGGCAATTATGCCGAGAACAAAAGTCGGAATCGTAGGTATCTTCAAAATCATGAACAGTATCAGAAGAACAGGCGCAATCAGAGTCAGCACACCCAGGTTGAATTCGCTTGACAAAGCTGTAAGTATCTGATTGGTCGCCTGGGTATGGTCTTCGCCTGTCGGGGCAGTGGCAAGCCCCAAGTAAATGTAAAGTATGACAGAGGCTATGAACGCAGGAATATTGGAATATGCAGTGGCCATGATGCCTCTGTTAGGTTCGACTGACGTCAGCTCTGTCGCCAGAACCAGCGAACTTGAAAGCGGCGACATCTTATCGCCGAGAAAAGCTCCTGAAACAATGGCGCTTATGGTGTAGGCCGGTTCAATGCCCAGACCGCTGGCTATACCTGCGAAAGCCACGCCCAGCGTCGACATTACGCCCCAGGAGGTCCCTATAAGCATGCCCATGAGAGAGCACATAAGGAAGGTTATTATCAGAAAGAACCTTGCATCGATTATTTTCAGACCTATGTAGATGAGCGTAGGCACGGTACCGCCTATGATCCAGCTGGCTACCAGCGCACCTATCAGGAGAAGCATGAGTATGGGAGTCACAAAGGACATCACCGAGGAAACCATGTTCTGCTGGAGCTCGTCGTAAGGAATCTTTCTGATTAAAGCGATGATTCCCACGAAGATGGATTCGGCTATGAGTATAACTGCTATGGGCATTTCAAAGATGAATAATCCTGCCACCATTACTGCTGAAATACCAAGAAGAGTAAGGCAGGACTGCTTAAAATTTAAAGTCATAATGTCACCTGCATATAAAATTTTTATCGTTTTTCGCAAACGGTCGGCGGTGAATGCAAATCGCCGGCGCGCGTCTTACAAACCAACGGCATACATTCTAAATCGCGGCGCGTTTAAGCCGACGCCCGGCATTGCAATCTAAGCTGAGAATTGGAAGCCGCCGCCTTTACTTGCAAGCCGGAGCTAATAGTCCGTGTTGGTCCACGGTTTTTGCCTGCAGTAGAAGAGCCTGTCGAGCTCTTCTTCATACTGCGGTTTGTCCAGCGTTATCGCTCCCAGTCTCACGAGGGAAGAAAATCCGCAGCTTCCCATGAAGAGGGAAGAAAGTGTGGAAAGGGTGCATCTGACAGAGACATCTGCCGCGGAATCTTTTTCTGCCAGCCGCCACGAACTTCCGGAACTGTCTGCGGTGAAAGCTGCGCAGACCTCTTTCGTACAGTGGTTAAGCTCGTCGTCATATATGAATCTGACCGTCAGGACTGAAGCCGGGAATTTTCTGTAACCGGTAGAGGCGATGAAAACTTCCGGGTCGACAACCTTGTACATGGTTCCCACGGCGGAAACATTGGTCTGAAGAAAGCCGAAATCTATATAATTTCCGGAAATGTCCTGAGACGACGGCAGAAGATGGTAAAAATCAGGTTCTCCCGTGCGCAGTACTACGGTCTGAGCCAAATCGCTCTGATTTCTCAGATAGCCGAGTAGTCTGAGCAGCACCTTGCCGTCCATGTATACCAGCTCGTCGACCTCCATCCTGTTGAGCGTGTAGTTGACGTCGCTTTCGCATACGAGGCGGTAAGAAACATAACCTGTCATGCGGCCGTCCTCGAAGCAGCCGATGCGCCTGGACTGGGTGTCTTCCTCTATGGCGCGTATTTCGTCCTCGAACTTTTCCGCCATGCCATGATTTTTATCTGCGAAAGCCGAGTGGCACCTGATCATTTCCTCGACGTCGCTTGAGGTGAGAAATCTCAGCGCGGACATATCCTCCCTGTCTATCTTTGGCAGGTTTTCGGAGGGAATCCTGTACTCGTCCAGCTTGGAGCCGCAGCCGTAGCCCATTTTGCGGTAAAAATCCATGCGGAAAGGAAGCAGCATGGCCACTGAATTGCCGCAGCGTACAGCGTAATCTTCAAAAAAACGGACCATTTCAAGTGCAGCGCCTTTCTTCTTGTGCAGCGGATGCACGCCGAGAGCCATCAGCCCTGTCGCGGTCTGCATTCTGCCGAAAAGATTGACGGAAAAGTCTATCAGCTTCATGGTGGCTATAAGGCGGCCGTCCTCAAACAGACCATAAAAATGTATATGCTTGTCGTTTTCCATGGAATTGAGGATTTTAGGCCTGTACTTTTCACGGCCCTCATCGCCTATATCCTTGTATGCAGGGTAGGCGTTGAGATATATGGTGAGATAATCTTCGATATGCTGAGGCGTTATCAGCTTGATTTCGCGGTTCATGGCCGTACCTCCGTAAATAATCTTATAAATAATATTAAATTAGGCGCTAAGGAAATGTCAAGAGTTTGCAGTCCGGTGGAAAAATAAATTTGATATCAGCTACAAAATAAAGTTGAGATAAACTGCGGACGCTCTGGAATAAAACGGCCGTGTGTAGTATTATATTATTGTCTGCTCGATGGACGTACACGCGCGGCGGTGTGCCTTGCATGGGCTAAGCTTTGACATCGCGCGGCAGAGGTGCTGTCTTATTTGGCTTAAGACCGGCGGCAGAATTTACGCAATTTAACAGGAGGTCAGTGGATGAAACCGATAGCGCACATACGCACGGAATTTACTGAAAAATTCGGCATACCCAGACAGAGCGGCCTTGCGGAAACCGAAGGATATATAGAATTTGAACCTGAGTACGCTTCTCCCGAAGCGGTAAGAGGGCTTGAAGATTTTTCCCATATCTGGCTGATATGGAAGTTTTCAGAGTCGGAGGGAAAAGGCTGGTCGCCCACGGTGAGACCTCCCAGGCTTGGCGGAAACGAGCGAAAAGGAGTATTTGCGACCAGATCGCCTTTCCGCCCCAATCCAATAGGGCTTTCCTGCGTAAAGCTCGAAAGCATTGAAATGAGACGAAACGGCCCTGTGCTCAAGATAATCGGCGCCGATTTGCTGGATAATACTCCGATATACGATATAAAACCTTACGTCCCTTTCGTTGACAGCGTGCCTGAGGCCAGCGGAGGATTTGCCAAGGAATCTCCGGCGAAGATGAAGGTGGTATTTGAAGAAAAGCAGGCGTCTGACGGACAGGAGAACTTTTCCGCGCCTGATACCGCGATGGACGAGAAAACCAGAAAAGTCGTTGAACAGATATTATCCCAAAATCCTGTTCCTGCATATCAGCATGATGAAAACAGGATATACGGCATGGATTACGGCGGGTTCAGCATAAAATTCAAAGTCGGCAGGAGACAAATTACCGTCGTTGACATACGCCGCAAGTGTGATAAAATTTAAAACAGACAGTCAAAATTCAAAACGGAGATACAGATGGAAAGAGATTATATAAAACCTGAAAAAACAGCAAAAAAATGTATGCGGATATCGTGCGCAATGTGGCTTGTGCTCATCATGGCCGCGGCCACCCTTGTAGTTTTGCTTGCCATAGACGCCGGTTTGGCCGGCAGCATAATCCTTGCCCTAGGATGGATATTGTCGATAATCTATATAATAGCAGCTCCAAAAGTGAGATATGAAAGGTACAGATACTGTATCGACAGTGAAGCTATCAGAGTCAGGGAAGGTCTGCTTTGGATAAGCGAAAGCATAGTGCCGATAGAGAGACTGCATAAGATAGAAGTTTCCCAAGGCCCTGTGGCCAGGATGTTTGGGCTGTTCACCGTCTGCGTAACTACAGCAGGAGGCGATGTAAACATAAAGTTTCTCCAGGAAGATAAGGCCAATGAAATAGCTGAAACACTGAAAATAAAGATCAACAGCATAGTCACTGCGGAAAGAGCAGGAAGAGCCAATGGATAAGAGTCATGAGAACATAGAAAAAACAGACAGTATTAGGCTCCGGTGCCACTTTTCCATAATCTTTGAAAGCCTGTGGCAGTTTTGGGTGGCAATAATACTGATAGTAATAAATCAGATAGACGACGTGATAGAATTTGTAAGGAGTATAGGCGAAGATGGCGGAGTCGTCTCCTTCATAAGAGAAGGCGGTTTCTGGGGTCTTTTGGCCATACTGCTGATTACTCTCATAGTGCTCGGCATACAGTTTTTCAGATGGCGCAAGACTTACATAATCATTGAGGAAAATCTGGTTATAATAGAGCGAAACACTCTGAAAAAATATAAGAACACCATCGCGATGGAGAATATTTCCGCCATAAATATGGAAAGAAATCTCTTTGAACGCATAGTCGGCACTTACAGAATAAAGATGGATACGGGAAGCTTGACTACAGCCAACGAGACCGATGTCTCCATTGTTTTCAGAGAAGATCAGGCCGTCAGGTTCAGGAAGACCGTCCTTGAGAGGATGAACGCGGCTAAAGGCGGAGACCCCGAGCAGGCTGTTTCAGAAGAAAGGCAGCCTGACCAGCTGGCGGCAGTGAATGCGGTGGAGAAAGACATCCTGCACTACAGCGTCAAAGATATGCTCAAACATTCCCTGTACACATTGCCGCTTTTGAGTCTTTTGATAGCGGTATGCGGTATAGGAGGAGCCTGCTGGTATATTTCCCGCTTCGGCTTCGACAGCTTTGTCCGTGACGCGCTGGGAGGCTTCATCGCAGTCGTGTTCATGGTATTGGGAAGCTTGTATAACCTAGTTAAAAAGTTTCTCATATATTATGATTTCACCGTGTACAGAGACGGCAATGATCTGCATGTCAGATGCGGTCTCGTAAACCTGAGAAGCTATACGATTCCGGTGGATAAGATAACCGCTTTGAAGATCGAACAGCCGCTGATGTCAAAACTGTTTCATAAATACAATACTAAAGTAGTGACGGTTGGCATAGGCGATGAGAAAGGGGAATCATCAAACATAACCATGTCCCTTTCCGCAGAAGAACTGATGTTTTGGCTGAAAGCCCTGGTTCCCGAATATGTGTGGGGAGAAATGCTCAAGACCAATAGAGAGGAAAGAGCAGGCGTAAAGGTCAGAGCCGTCAAATCTGTAAAATGGCACTTATTTTTCGCCGCCTGGGCCGTCATATTGTCGTTGCTTACGACGTTGCCTCTGCTGGTAAGCATAGGCGTGCCTGCTTTGATAGATTTATTTATTTTGCTGCTTTACGTGTTGTCATACATGTCAGCAGGGTATATGATCAGAGAAGAGGGACTGGTGGTCAGCGACGGATATTTCACCAGACAGTATTCCATATTTAAATACGACAGGATGCAGATCATGAATATGAGTTATCATCCCATCGCAAAAAGAACAGGATGCGGCTGCGGCAGCGTGTTGCTTCTCAATTCTGCTGCCAGTATTCCATATATAAAAGAAGAGCTAGCATTAGAAATCTCTGACAAGATGATAGGAGGAAGAAAATGAGAAAAATTGTAGCTACAAAGAAAGCTCCTGCAGCGATAGGTCCTTACGCTCAGGCAAACATCTACGGAAACCTTGTGTTCACTTCAGGACAGGTTCCTCTGGTTCCGGAGACCGGAGCCGTTGTAGAGGGCGGCATTGAAGAACAGACCAAGCAGGTGTTCGCAAACCTCAAGGCTATTCTTGAGGAAGCAGGAAGCGGACTTGACAAGATGATCAAGACCACTTGCTTCTTAAAGGATATGAACGATTTTGCCACTGTAAACGAGATCTACGGCAGCTATTTTGAGGGCGAATTCCCTTCAAGATCAGCCATCGAAGTGGCAAGACTGCCTAAAGACGTGCTCATTGAAATCGAAGCAATAGCGTATATCTAAAATCTTCTGCGGCGCGGCGGCTTGGAGATGATGCAAAGTATGATTATGCAGAGTATGATGATGCAAAGTATGATTATGCTCTGGCTCCGAGCCGCTGGCAGCAGGTGGTATTGCTGGCCGGCACCCCGGCAGCCCGAAGCCTTTAAGACAGATTTAAAACAATTTTGCGTCGGCCAGAAGACTTTAAGACAGATTTACGGCTTTGCCCATAGAAATGTG
>UQXL01000032.1 GCA_900545135.1 uncultured Eubacteriales bacterium
AATGTGGGTTTAATGCTCCCAACACATCAAGATTGAAAAACAACTTAACAAAAGGAACGAGCAAATCATTTTTGAAATCAAAAACAAATTCCACAATGCTTGAATTTATACCAGCTGTTTTTCAGAGCTTAGAAAAAGATTTGGGTAGCTTATGGATTGATACCAGTACCATTGAATCTAAGAGCGAACTAATTGACGAAAGTAAATTTTGCAAAAAGCGAAATTATTTAGATAGGTTAATTATTCAAATTAATCACTCATATGCAAATAATTGCTATGATGCTACTGCTGTTTTAATGCGAAGATTGTTTGAAGTGTTATTAGTGCTATCTTATCAAAATTTAGGTATAGATAATGAAATAAAAGATTCATCTGGTAATGGATACTTAATGCTTGACGGAATCGTAAAAAACGCAAAAAATAATCAAACACTTAAACTATCAAGAATAAAGAATGAGTTTGATGTTTTTCGTATGATTGGGAATTTTTCAGCTCACAATATTACATATACAGCAGGGAAAAAGGACATTGATGACATCAAGCTACATTATAGAGTTATGCTTGAAGAATTATATAATAAGGCAGGATTGATAATATGAATGATAAAAGCACTGAAATTCGAGTAAAATTCGAAATTGGCGACATTAAATTTGAAGCGGAAGGCTCTGCTGAACTCGTCGAAAGAGAACGTAGTATTTTTACTAATAAGCTTTTACCATCTGCAGTTGACGCCATTGTTCGTACTCGTGGAGTCACAAACAGAGAATATGTAGAAACTTATGAACAGCCAAATTGCGTATTGGAAACAACACATTCAAATGTATTAGACGCACCACAGTTTGCTTTGCCAGCTTCAGAAACTTTAAAAAGGACAAGTCTTTCATCTTTTTTAGGTAATTATGGGGCTATTGGTGACCAAGATTTTACTGTGTTGGCTGCTTATTATGACGAAAAAAAGAATGGAACGGAATTTTTTACATCGGAAACAGTAAAACAATACTATAATGATGCACGTCGAACTCAGTACTCTAATGTAAGTGGGTTGCTACGTCAATTAGCACAAAAAGGACTGATTATGGATAATCCAAATTCCGAAAAAACTACTCCAAAACAGTACATATTAACAGATAAGGGATTAAACTACGCAGAGACATATCAGCCAAAAGAAGAGAATAATGAAAAGCCTAAAAAAACAAAATCAAAAAGGACACATTCTACGATAGTTTCAACGTATTCATCATTATGTGCAGATGATTTAAACTTGTGCAATTATCCCGAAATTAAAAGTCAGAAAACCTTTAAAAAGCAAATGATATTACTCCTCTTTATTGTTACAAAAGAGGGAAAAGGTGAATTTTTTACTGTAGCTGATATACAATATTTAATGACCGATATGCTGGGATTGCCCGCTTCAATTGACCAAATAAACGGTATTATTAAAAAAAATAAAAGTTGGTTCAAAAAAGAACAAGATGAAAATAACAAGAAAGCATATAAGCGAAAGCTTCTCCAAGGCGCACTTGATTTCGCACAAGCAATAGTTGACGAAGCATCTAAAAATTAATTTTCAGAATTTAGGAGATAGTTTTATGCCGAAAGGAATAATGTACATATTAACAAATCCTTGTCTTGATGGCTGGGTGAAAATAGGTATGACAGAACGCAATGATGTCGAGAGAAGATTGCAAGAGTTAAACTCTCCTACCAATATTCCCCTGTCATATCGTTGCTATGCAGTATACGAAGTGAACAACCCTCTTGAAGTTGAAAAGAGAATTCATAGCATTATCGACAGAGTTGATGATTCATTACACGCAAGAGAGCAACTTGATAACGGTCGCATTAGAGAAAGAGAATTTTTCAAAATATCGCCCGAAACAGCATATGGTATTTTTAAGGATATAGCGATTTTAAGAAATGACATCGAAAATTTGAAGTTATATACTCCAACCCTTAGTCAATCTCAAGAAGAATTAGCCGAAAGCAAAACTAAGCGTTCTAACAATTCTTTTAAATTACTTAATATTAAAGTCGGAGAAGAAATCAATTTCTTATATGATGAAACCATTATTGCAAAAGTATCAAGTGAAAAAAATCAGGTTGAATTCGATGGCGAGCCATATTCCGTTACTGCTTTAGCTATTAAAATATTGATTGAAAAATACGGTTGGGCGGAAAATTCACACGTTAATGGTTGGAGATACTTTACTAAAGACGGGGTAGCATTAAGTGATTTGCGTAATAGGATAGAATCGACCGAAACAGATGAGTGAATTACATCATTGAATATTGCATTTTTCAAGATAATTTGATATACTATACTCGTTCCAAAGCCACACGAAGCTATTCTTTTATCGGATAGTACTATTAGGTGTTGTAACGATGAAAAAATAGAATGTTCGTGGCAACGCTATGGCAACAAAAAATCGGATAGCGTGTGCTTTACCGATAATACAAATAATGTAGATACACCCTGCTAAATCTCATAAACAAACTTGTTTAGAATTGATTTGTCAGGAGCGAGTGGGAGTAAGCAACGCCGCCGAAAACTCATGCATATATTGAGTTTTCGGCTTTTTTGCATGCATGCTGTCTCAAGAGCAGCGATATATGATATAATTATAAGCAAACAAGCGCATCGCAGTTCCAAGCCGAGGGGCTTTTCCATGAAAAAATTATTTACCGCAATTAAAAAACATGATCTCGATACGGTCAAAAAAATACTTGAAGATAAACCATCGCTCATAAGCTGCACTGCAAAGGCGCCGCCCAAAAGCGACGACGGAAAATCCCTGCTGCAGGTCGCCATCAAGGACGGGACGGCAGAAATCGCCGATTATCTGCTCGATAGAGGAGCAGACGTCGATTTTATGGAAGACGAAGATTGCATCAGCGGCTGGAGAATGCCGGTCATACAGGATGCGCTTTCAAACGCGGTCATGAAGACGAGATGGTGCTCGACAGACTTTCAGGGAAATGAAAGAGTGCAGCATACGAAAGAAGAAAACGACGGGGCTTTCGCACTTCTGAAGCGAATGATCTCCATGGGAGCGAAGCTGGATGTTTCCGATAGCTACGGCAATACAACGATGGAAATAGCGGCGCTGCAGGCATCTCAGATACTGCCTCTTTATGATGCCAGGACGCAAGGGTATACGTCGAAAAGAAAGATAAACGAGGACCTGCGAAGCGATTTAGAACGTATTTTCAGCCTGTTATTTGAAAATGGCCTGACGAGCAATGTAAAAATGCACAATTCTGAAATGACGATAAAGGAATTTTATTCCCAAAAGCCTGTGTCAGAATTTTTAGAAGGTCGTGCGGCCGGGCGTTGAATAGGAGTAAATATGAACGGCAAGGCAGAAGAAAAAATAGAAGAAGAGACAACAGCGGAAGAAAAGACTTTTTCAGTCAACGTATTTTTAGGAAAAGACAAAGTCATAAGACTCGTTCCCGGGGCAAAGAGCAGTTTGGCGCCTTATTATGTTCCTCTGCTGGAGGGTCTAGAAGTACCTTCTGATGTAGAACCGGAAAAAATCGGAAATGCATATTTGAAAGCCGCCGGCACAGCCTTGGCTCACTTTGGCGAAAAACTGGATATGAGGACGGCGAAGCCTAAATATGTTTCGTTCAAAGGCTTTAAGTCTCAGAAACAATTCGATTTACAGCACTTCTGCTTTTCATCGTTTTGCATCGGCGGCAAAATAAAATTTACTTTTCTGCCATGGCATAAAAAAGGATTCTGTCTATTTAAAGATGATATAAAGTGCGTTGTTGAAATTGAAGCGGCAAATAATGAACTTATTATTTGAAACGCTATTTTAGAAGTCATGAAAAAAGCAGACGAAGCATATCCGGAAATGCATATCCTATCAAAAAACTTAGACCGAATAGATATAGATAATATTCTGTACAAGGATAGTATCAAAAAAGAAATAGCTAACAGAAAAGCCCAAATAAACGAAAAAGATTATCAATTGGCAGATGAAATGCGGGAAGAATTATTTAATGAGCTGGGTGTGGAAAGCAATTATCTGTCGGATTTGACATACAAAACGATAAAGGACGACCGGTGTATCCCAATTTTGGCCAAATATATACCTTTATTTGAGAATGCAGGAATCGGGTTTGCCCTGGTGCAGCAGCAGTTCTGGCGGAAAAACAATAAAGAATGTTCGGACTTTCTGCAAGAGTGGTATTGCCAGCTGAAGAAAGACAATGCGCTGACGAGAGCCGGCGAGAATGTCTTGGACAATGCATTTTCCAGAATAGGCGGCAGGGACAAGATACCTTTCTATATAGAACTTATAAAACAAGCAGACAGCTTTCCGCTTGTCATGGTCATGCTGGCAAGATGGCGTGTAAAAGAAGCAAAGCAGATCATAATTGAAAGGCTCGAAAAGGATACGGTGAAGACTCTGGCAATCAGGGCTTTGGGATACTATAAAGACAAACAGATGATTCTCCTGATAGAAAAGTATTTTGATTCAGAATCAGCCGGAGTGAGGAAAGAAGCCGAGAAAGTCATAAACAGACTGAAAAGCTTATAATGCTGCGAATTTAATGGAGGAAAATTTATTGACGATATTTCTGTATTATTTCCTCCGCCACGTCGCGCTTTGTAATACACCTGTCCATAGCCTGCCGTTCGATATGACGGTGGGCTTCTTTTTCTTCCATATTGAGACGGCTGATGAGAAGCCATTTAGCTTTGTTGACCAGTCGTATTTCTTCCATTTTTTTCTCAAGAGAAAGGTTGGTCTTCTCAGAACTTCTCAGCCTTTCCCTGGCGCTGGCCAGCCAGCCCAGCGCTGTGACTATCATAGGCCTGGAAGTAGGTTTTGCCAGCGTGAAAACCCCGAACCTGGAAGCAAAAGCCTGAGCTTCATCAAGGAAGTCGGCGCGCACGAGGTACAACGTCACTGAACTGCCTGAAGTGCAGGTGTCCACTGCGAACCGTATGCCGGTGTCGTCGGAAAGGGGAGAATTTATGATGACAAAATCAAACTGATACTCCGCGAACATGCGCCTTGCCGCATTGATGTCGGAGGCAAAACGAACCGGCCCATACTCAGATTCAGGGAGCATAGGCAATAAAGCGCTGTTGAATTTTTCTGATGATGAAACGACGAGAACGCTGTATATTCTGGTTTCCAGGCTCATTTTGCGTATTCCTTTCGATTTGGGGAGCCGGCCTCAGCGCGGGGCGATAGCTCTGGTGCGGGGCGACAACTGCGGCGTAAGGCGACGGCCTCGAAGGGCGGAGGCGTTTTTAATTTACAGTGATAGCTATTTGCCGCAGTAAATATCGAGAATTTGCTTCGGTACGTATTTCCTGATGAATGGGCTGTCATAAGCGATTTTGCAGGCTTCGTGCAAGCTTTCCGGCAGCTTTTTAAAATCGGAAAGGGCGCTCTTGTCAGCCTTGTAAAAATTGAAATCCGCAGCTTCAGGCAAATCAAGATTATTTTTGATGCCATGCAGTCCGGCATAAATTATCAGGACGAAAGCGAGATACGGGTTGGCGGTAGGGTCGGCGGAACGCAGCTCAGCCCTGCGGTATTCGCCTATGGCGGCAGGAATCCTTACGAGCTGGGAGCGGTTTTCGCTTGACCAGGATATGAAGCCGGGTGCCTTATCTTTGCCTAATCGCTGGTAAGAATTTTCCGTAGGATTCAAAAATGCAGTCATATCTGCAATCTTTTCCAGTATGCCGGCAATCATGCGGTACATGTTTTTTGCCTCGTCAAAAGGCTTTACCGATATGTTGATGTGAAAGCCGTTGCCCGGGTTGTCTTTGAGAGGCTTGGCCGAAAAATCGGCGGCAAGGCCGTTGCGGTCGGCGACGGTTTTTACGATAGTCTGGAAAGTCAACGAGTTGTCCGCAGCGGTGAGAGCGTCCGAATAACGAAAATCGATCTCGTTCTGGCCGAAACCTTCTTCGTGGTGAGAACTTTCAGGACGTATTCCCATCTGTTCCAGAGTTATGCATATTTCACGGCGTATATTTTCACCCTTATCGTCAGGAGCCATGTCCATGTACCCGGCATTGTCGTATGGAATCTTCGTAGGCGCGCCGTTTTCATCTTTATTGAATAAGTAGAATTCCTGCTCGGCGCCGAAGTAGAACGAATAGCCGCAGGAGTCGGCTTCAGCCACGGCTTTTTTCAGGAGGCTGCGGGTGTCGCACTCGAATGGAGTTCCGTCGGGATAGCAGATGCTTGAAAACATCCTGATTACTTTGCCGTGCTCAGGCCTCCACGGCAGCAGAGTAAGCGTATCGGCCTCAGGATGGAGAAAGAGATCCGAGTGGGTTTCATCGCCGAAACCGGCTATAGCCGAGGCGTCAAAGGCGATTCCGTATTCAAAGGCTCTGGAAAGCTCTTCAGGCATGATGGATATGTTCTTCTGCCTGCCGAATACGTCGCAGAAAGCGATGCGGATGAATTTTACGTCCTCTTCCTTTACGTACTGTATTACCTCTTCTTTGGAATACTTCATAAGATTTTACCTGCTTTCTTTTTATTTGAACTTCACTTGAAATTTTACTTTAAAAAATAATTTTACACTATTTTGGGAGAAAATACTGCATTTTTGCTTAAATTTTCTGAAAAAATTCGATTTTGGTTGGAATCATATGATTTCAGCATTGTTGCGCTTGTATGACATAAATAGTATAATGAACCAAAAGTCATATTGTTCGGCGTTGCTGCAAGGAAGCGTTCATTGAACCACTCTGGCAAACTTATTTTGTGGTATAATAATTAAAACTGGGATGAAAAATTGCAATTTTCAAGGCTGGTAAAAGAAGAAAAAATGAAAAAAATTTTTGTTTTGAGGAAAAAAGCTTTTGCAGGGTCACTGCTGCCATATTGGATCATTGTTGGAATTAGTAAAGCCAGCTTTATGCAGAAATATGATATTGACGGAGACCTGTGCGATATGGATACATGGGGAAACGCCGTTTCAAGAATAGATATTGAAGAGCTTGATAAAATTGGCACCAGAATAAACAATGGACAAGTGATAGAGCTTCCAGTTGAAGATGATGTCAGCAGTTTGTTTGTGATCACAATGGATGGATGCCTTTCGAATGAAATAGATATAGATGATTGCCTGAAAACGAATGAGAAGCAGGCGATAATAAAGACAAAGGGCGGATTTAAAAAGCTGTCTTATCCGGTTGTCGAGTATTAAATTGTTTTCTCGTCGATCTATATAAGTGGGAAAGGAAGATGAGATAAAGACAGTAGAAATTAAAAAATGTCCATTTTACAGCGTAAGTGATTTTATTGAAAGCATGGTGGATTCTTATGGTAAGGTTATTCTCACGGCAGGAGTTTTGCGCTCAGATGCTCTTTATGCAGCAGTATGCCGCGATTGCGGAAGCGTGGTTCGCAAGTTCTGCAAATCGCCGCAGCACATAGTTGACAAAAAGCCAAAAAAATAGTATAGTATTCGAGTAAAAGGCAAAGACGTCTAACAATATCGAGGCGTCTCTGTCTTTTTTTATTGGCAGATATAGCTGGCCAGGCAGGAAACGTCGGAAAGCGTAAGCTGTGCGGCAGGTAAATAGACAAAATATGACGATAAACGAAGTAACCAGGAGGTGCGGACATGAGTGAAAGAAAACTGCTATATGAAGGAAAAGCCAAAAAAGTATTTGAGGCGGAAGAACCGGAGACCCTGGTCGTCTCATACAAGGACGACGCCACAGCGTTCAACGGTCTAAAAAAAGGAACCATCACAGGAAAGGGAGAAATAAACAACAGGATGAGCAATCTGCTGATGCAGATGCTTGAAAAATCAGGCATACCCACTCATTTCATAAAAGAGCTCAGCCCACGGGAAACGCTGGTAAAAAAAGTCCGCATACTGCCGCTGGAAGTAATCGTAAGAAACATAGCGGCAGGCTCATTTTCAAAGAGATACGGCGTTGAAGAGGGGGTAGTCTTCGATTCCCCTACCATTGAATTTTCATATAAGAACGACGACCTGGGAGACCCGCTGCTCAACGAATATCATGTCGCCGCCATGAAGCTGGCTACAGGAGAAGAGGTTGAGACGATAAAAAAATATGCTTTTTCAATCAACGACAAACTGAAAGAGTTCTGGGCGGAGTGTGGAGTTACCTTAGTAGATTTCAAGCTGGAATTCGGCAAACTTAGGACAGGAGAAATAGTCCTTGCAGACGAAATCAGCCCAGACACATGCCGCCTCTGGGACAGCCAGACCGGCGAGAAGCTGGATAAGGACAGATTCCGCCGCGACATGGGCGGAGTCGAGGAAGCATATGAAAAGATAATGAGTAGGCTGCTCGAGCACATACGCTGAGCGACGGCCAAAAGGGCGGTCAAGAGGGCTGCTAAGAGGGCGGCCAAATGGATCGTAAAATAAGAAAATAAAACGATAGTAGGAGGATATAATGTCAAACTGCGCAATAGTAGGTATAAACTGGGGAGATGAGGGAAAAGGCAGGATGGTCGATCTACTGACCGAGGACTATGACGTAGTAGTCCGCTTTCAGGGAGGCGGAAACGCAGGCCATACCGTCATCAACCAATACGGAAAGCTGGCTCTGCATCTGCTTCCGTCAGGAATTTTCAGACCAGACGTCGCAAACATCCTGGGAAACGGCGTGGCTGTTGACCCGGAAAATTTATGGAACGAGATCGAGGAAGTAACTCGCAAAGGAGTTTCCATAACTCCAGACAACTTTAAGATCAGCGAGAGAGCTTCTCTCCTGCTTCCGTGGCACCGCGACCTGGATGAACTGGAAGAAAAAAGGCTTAAAGACAAGAAATACGGCTCTACCAAACAGGGAATAGCGCCTTTCTATTCAGATAAATACCAGAAAAAAACCATAATGGCAGGCGAGCTTTTCTACCCGGAGGACCTGAAGGCACATCTTTCTGACATCATGGAATGGAAAAACCTCACGCTTACACAGGTGTACGGAGTAAAACCGTATACGGAAGAAATGCTTGATAAGTGGATAAAAGCTTCCTGCGAAAAGATAAAACCATATATATGCGACACGATGTCCTTCCTCAAAGAGGCGCAGAACGCAGGGAAAAACATACTATTTGAAGCACAGCTGGGCTCTCTCCGCGACTTGGATTACGGCATATATCCTTATACCACATCTTCCAACACGACTGCAGCTTATGCTCCTGTGGGAGCAGGACTTCCATCGGCCAAGATAGCAGATGTTATCGGAGTCGTCAAAGCGTACTCCACATGCGTCGGAGAGGGCCCGTTTGTGTGCGAAATGTTCGGCGATGAAGCTGAACAGCTTCGCAGAGCGGGAGCGGAATACGGAGCAAAGACAGGCAGGCCGAGAAGAGTCGGACCTCTGGATATCGTGGCCACGAGATACGGCGTAGAAGTGCAGGCGGCCACGGAGCTGGCCCTTACAAAACTGGACGTCTTAAGCTATATGGATAGAATTCCCGTATGCACCCGTTACATCGTAGACGGAGAAGAGACGGACAGTTTCCCTTTCCCGGCAGTACTCAAAAAGGCGGAAGCAAAGATCGAATACATGCAGGGCTGGAAAGAAGATATTTCCGGCGTGAGACGCTGGGAGGACTTGCCTGGAGAAGCTAAAGAGTATATAAAATATATAGAAGAAGCTGTCGGCTGCCCGATAACATATATATCCGTAGGGCCGGAGAGGGACAGCATAATCATAAGAAAATAAGGAGAAATCAGATATGACAAACAGATACGAGTCGCCCCTGTCGTCGCGCTATGCTTCCGAATATATGCTCGGGCTCTTCTCACCGGACATGCGGTATCAGACATGGCGGAAGCTGTGGGTCGCTCTGGCCGGAGCAGAGATGAAGCTGGGGCTTCCTGTCTCGGAGGAGCAGGTGAAAGAACTGGAAGAACACATCACAGACATAGACTACGACTGCGTGAGGCAGAGGGAAGGAGAAGTACGCCATGACGTGATGGCGCACGTCTATGCCTACGGAAAGGCAGCACCGAAAGCAGCGGGAATAATCCACCTGGGAGCTACCAGCTGCTACGTCACAGACAATGCCGACCTGATAATCTACAGAGATGCGCTCAAATATCTGCGCGGCGAGGTTCTGCAGGTCATAGCCAATCTGGCCGGCTTTGCCGACAAATACAAAGATCTGCCTACGCTGGGGTATACCCATTATCAGCCGGCACAGCTTGTGACTGTAGGCAAAAGGGCAGCGCTGTGGCTGCAGGATTTCCTTTCCGATTTGGAAGAAATAGATTTTGTAATTGAAAATATTAAGTTCTTGGGCTGCAGGGGAACGACAGGGACAGAAGCCAGCTTCGTAGAGCTGTTTGAGGGCGACACTGCCAAAATCGATGAGATGAACAGGATACTAGCCTCGGAGTTCGGCTTCGACAGCTGTTTCGACGTATGCGGACAGACCTACCCGAGAAAGACAGACAGCAGGATATTGAACTGCCTGTCGTCGCTGGCCCAGAGCTGTTATCGCATGGCCAATGACATCAGACTTTTGCAGCACGACAGACAGATAGAAGAACCTTTTGAAAAGAATCAGATAGGCTCTTCAGCGATGGCATATAAGAGAAATCCGATGAGAAGCGAGAGGATATGCTCCCTGGCCCGTTACCTGATGGCCGATGCTGCCAATGCTCCTATGACGGCTTCCGTCCAGTGGCTGGAGAGAACTCTTGATGATTCGGCCAACAGGAGGATATCCATGCCGGAAGGCTTCCTCTGCGCAGACGCTGTTCTCAGACTGGCCAGAAATGTGACAGACGGCATACGAGTCAACGAGAAGATCATCGAAAAGACGGTCAGAGAATATCTGCCGTTTATCGCCACTGAAAATCTGCTGATGGAAGCGGTAAAAAGAGGCGGAGACAGGCAGCAGCTTCACGAGGTCATACGCCGCCGTTCGATGGAGGCCGCTGAAAAGATGAAAAACGGCGAGGATTGCGATTTGCTTTCACGTCTGGCGCAGGAAAAGGAATTCGGCCTTTCTGAAGAAGAAATGAAAAACCTGCTCGACCCCAAACTCTATACAGGCAGATGCAGGGAACAGGTAGAGACGCTGCTGAAGAAAGTCAAACCTTTGATTGACGGTATTTCCAGTGAGCCGGCAGAAATAAACTTATAAGAGGGGAGGCTGCTGAAAATGTATGACAGCGTACTAGTCCTGGATTTCGGAGGGCAATATAATCAGCTCATCGCTCGCAGAGTGAGAGAACAGAATGTCTTTGCCGAAATAAAACCTTATGATAAGATCACGACGCAGCAGATCAAAGAAGCCGGCTACAAGGGAATAATCTTCACCGGAGGGCCCAACAGCGTCTACGACCAGGCTTCGCCCCATTACGACCCTGATATCCTGAACGCGAGGATACCTGTTTTGGGAATATGCTACGGCGCCCAGCTCATGGCCTATATGGAGGGCGGAAAAGTCAGCAGCGCCGCACGCCTGGGCGAGTACGGAAAGACGCAGCTGACTGTAAAAGAAAATACGCTCTTTGACGGAGTACCGGAAGAAAGCGTATGCTGGATGAGCCATAACGACTATATAAGCCAGCCGCCGGCAGGCTTTGAAGTGATAGCCCATACGCCTAAGTGTCCGTGCGCCGCCATGGCCGATGAAAAGCGGAAATTATATGCGGTCCAGTTCCACCCGGAGGTTACACACACCGACTTCGGCCGGCAGATCATCGCCAATTTTCTCTTTGGCGTATGCCGCCTCAAGGCGGACTGGAAGACGGAAAGCTTTGTGGAAGAAGCCGTCGAAAAGTACAGGAGAGAGCTTTCCGGCAAAAAAGTTTTGGCCGCGCTGTCAGGCGGAGTCGATTCCTCCGTCGCCTCGGTTTTGATACACAGAGCTGTCGGCGATGATTTGACCTGCGTATTCGTCGATCACGGACTCCTGCGCAAAGACGAGGGAGATTTCGTGGAAAAGACTTTCCGCGAAAAATTCGGAATGAACCTCATACGCGTCAACGCCGAAGAAAGATTCCTCAGCAAGCTCAAGGGAGTTACAGACCCTGAGAGAAAGCGCAAGATAATAGGCGAAGAATTCATAAGAGTATTTGAAGAAGAAGCAAAAAAGCTGGGCAAGATAGACGTGCTGGTACAGGGAACCATATATCCTGACGTGGTGGAAAGCGGCGGAGGAAACTCAGCCGTGATAAAGAGTCACCACAACGTGGGCGGCCTGCCTGACGTAATCTCTTTTGAACAGATAGCAGAACCGCTCAGAGATCTTTTCAAAGATGAGGTCAGAAAAGCAGGACTCAATCTGGAAATCCCTCATGAACTGGTATACAGACAGCCTTTCCCGGGACCCGGCCTTGCAGTGCGCGTGATAGGAGAAGTAACCCGTGAAAAGCTGGATATGCTCCGCGAGGCGGACGCCATCTTCCGCGAAGAGATAGAATCCGCCGGGCTTGAAAAAACGCCGGACCAATACTTCGCCGTACTTACGGACATGAAGAGCGTGGGAGTCATGGGCGATGCCAGAACTTACGGCTATACGGCGGCGCTGAGGGCAGTTACTACAGACGATTTCATGACGGCCGAGTGGACCAGGCTTCCTTATGAAGTCCTGGAAAGAGCCAGCAGCAGGATAACATCCGAGGTGAACGGAATTTCACGGATGGTGTTCGATATAACCTCAAAACCGCCTTCGACCGTGGAATGGGAATAAAGGAGAAGCCATGACCAAGTATATATTCGTAACAGGAGGAGTAGTATCAGGCCTGGGCAAGGGTATTACGGCCGCATCGCTGGGGAGACTTCTAAAAGCCCGCGGTCTGAAAGTAGCAGCTCAGAAGCTGGACCCTTATATCAACGTCGATCCGGGAACCATGAGCCCCTATCAGCACGGTGAAGTTTATGTGACTGAGGACGGAGCCGAGACTGACCTTGATTTGGGCCACTACGAGAGATTCATAGACGAGGATCTGAATAAATACTCAAACCTCACCACAGGAAAGGTTTACTGGAATGTCCTCAACAAGGAGAGACGGGGCGAGTATCTCGGCTCCACCGTGCAGGTCATACCTCATATAACCAACGAAATCAAGGAGTTTGTATACAGCGTCGGCAGAAAGACGGATGCCGACGTGGTGATAACAGAAATAGGCGGTACCATAGGAGACATCGAGTCACAGCCTTTCATAGAGGCCGTCCGTCAGATTTCTCTGGAAACAGGACGGGAAAACAGTCTGTTTATCCACGTCACGCTGGTCCCTTTCCTCAAAGGCTCCGACGAGCACAAATCCAAACCGACGCAGCATTCTGTCAAGGAACTGCAGGGAATGGGAATCAACCCCGACATCATAGTCCTGCGCTGCGACGAACATCTGGAAGAGTCCATATTTAAGAAGATTTCACTCTTCTGCAACGTAAAGCCGGACTGCGTGATAGAAAATATCACACTGCCAAATCTATATGAAGCTCCGCTGATGCTGGAGAAGTCAGGCTTTTCATCCGTCGTCTGCAGAGAGCTGGGCATAAGCGCGCCTCAGCCTGACCTTGAAGAATGGACGCGCATGGTCGAGAGGATCAAGGCCAGACCGTATAAAGTCCATATAGGTCTCGTCGGCAAATATGTAGGACTTCACGACGCATATTTATCTGTCGCCGAAGCACTGAAGCACGCTGGTTATCATCACAATACATGTGTTGAGATACATTGGATCGATTCAGAAGAGATAACGGAAGATAACACCGGAGAAAAACTCGGCGGCCTGGACGGAATAATCGTACCCGGAGGCTTTGGCAGCCGCGGAATCGAAGGAATGATAACAGCCGCCGGATACGCGAGAAAAAATGATCTGCCTTATCTCGGAATATGCCTCGGGATGCAGATCGCTGTCATAGAATACGCGAGAAACGCGGCCGGAATAAAGGACGCCGATTCGGGAGAATTCGACGAGCAGTGCCGCCATAAGGTGATAGACTTTATGCCGGGACAGAACGAAGATATAGATAAAGGCGGAACTCTGCGCCTCGGAGCCTATCCGTGCGTGATAAAGCCGAACACCATGATGGAGAAATGCTACGGCACGGATATGATCAGCGAGCGCCACAGGCACAGATATGAATTCAACAACGATTACCGCCAGACGCTCCAGGACTGCGGCTTGACATTTTCGGGCACTTCGCCTGACGGACGGCTGGTCGAAACGGTTGAGCTGACTGATAAAGAATTCTATGTCGGAGTGCAGTATCATCCGGAATTCAAGAGCAGGCCGGATAAGCCTCATCCGCTGTTTAAAGGCTTCATCGGAGCGGCTCTTGCACACTCCGGCAGGAAAGTTTCCGCAGGAGAGGCGTCCGGTATGGCCGTTTCCGCAGGAGGTAGAGAATGAGTATTCATGAAGAATGTGGAGTTTTCGGCATAATCGCCAAGGAGCCCGTCAGAGCCGCCGACATTTCATATTACGGCCTTTATGCACTTCAGCACAGAGGACAGGAAAGCTGCGGCATCGTAGTCAACGACGACGGCGTATTTGAAGCGCGTAAAGACCTGGGTCTGGTCAGCGAAGTCTTTTCACAAGAGGCTCTGTTACGATTTCCGGAAGCGACGATGGCCGTAGCTCATGTACGCTACGGAACGACAGGCGGAAACAGCCGCCGCAACTGCCAGCCCATCGAAGTCAATCATCAGAAAGGACATCTGGCCCTCGCGCATAACGGTAACCTTTCCAACGCCGCCCAGCTTAGAAACGAGCTGGAGCTGTCAGGGGCCATCTTTCATACCACCAGCGATACGGAGACCATAGCTTATATCATAACGAGAGAGAGGCTCAAAGCACCTTCCATCGAGGAAGCGCTCAGCAGAGCTATGAACATACTGGACGGGGCATATTCCCTGATCCTCATGTCACCGCAGAAGCTGATATGCGCCAGAGATCCTTACGGTTTCCGACCTCTCTGCTTCGGCAAGACGCCGGACGGCATGTATGTGGCCGCTTCAGAAAGCTGTGCCATAAAGGCGGTGGGAGGCGAGGTCATACGCGATGTAATGCCGGGAGAAATCCTGGTATTCAGTAAAGACGGTGTGATTTCGAGAAAAGAACACTGCGGAAAAAAGGACAAAAAGCTGTGCGTTTTTGAGTACATATATTTTGCACGCCCCGATTCTGTCATAGACGGTATTTCAGTTCATTCTGCCCGCGTCCGCTCAGGCGAGATACTGGCTGAGACCCATCCTGCAGATGCCGATATAGTGGTGGGAGTGCCCGATTCAGGCCTTGACGCTGCGCTGGGCTTCAGCAGAGCTTCCGGTATACCTTACGGCACAGGACTGATCAAGAACAAGTATATGGGACGGACCTTCATCGCGCCGGGAGACAGGCTGGACAAAGTCAAGATCAAGCTGTCGGCTGTTGAAAGCGCAGTAAAGGGAAAGCGTGTAGTCTTGGTGGATGATTCCATCGTCAGAGGCACGACCAGCGGCCGCATAGTGTCACTGCTGAGAGAAGCGGGAGCCGCTGAGATACATCTGCGCATATCGGCGCCGCCGTTTCTCCATCCGTGTTATTACGGAACCGACATCGACTCGGAAGAGCATCTTATCGCATGCAGGTATACGGTCTCCGAGATTTCACGTATCATAGGCGCAGACTCTCTCGGATATCTGCCGATAGAGGCGCTTTCAAGCCTTGCCGGAGGCTGCGAATATTGCAGCGCGTGCTTCAGCGGGGATTATCCTACGGAGATACCTCAGGATACGGGGAAAAACCGCTTTGAGTATAAGCTTTCAGAGCGAAAAAATAAATAGTCTTAAACATATTTTGGGCGGCTGTTCCAAGTGCTTTGCAAGATGCAAGCGCTTGCAGCGGCCGTTTTTTTTAAGAAGTAATCATAATATAAAAATAAAGAAGAAGTCTTTGAATGAAAGATTCAATTCAAAAACACGGGGAATTTTTACGGCAAACATGTAAAAACTTTTATTGTCAAAGTGCTTGACAAAGACAAAAAAGCCGGATATAATAAACAACTACCCAATATTTAGAGTAGTATGATAACATGGGGGTGTAAAGGTTTCGACGGGGGTGTAGAGACAGGATAAGCGAGCGGTAGTTTGCCAGTCTACCTAAAAAAGGCACGTTAAATATAAACGCTAAAAAGAACAATAATTTCGCATTAGCTGCTTAGTTCAGCACCGCGCGCCGGTTTGGTTTTACCTGTAGGTCCATTTTCCGGCGACGACTATACAGGAAAACTGCGTGTGAAAGCCCGGCAGCACGTAGGAACAACGGGATAGCTGAGGCTTGAGTCTGTCAGTGGACGTTTGCTTCGGCGAATTTTAAAACATTGACTGCGCTCGGAGAAAATTCTGCGGAAATGCTTTCGGACGTGGGTTCGATTCCCACCATCTCCACCAATAATCACAAAGCCGTAGCTTTTTAGTTACGGCTTTATGATTATCTTATGATTTTAGGGAATCGAACCCGCCGGGCACGAGCGCAGGGAGAAGCTCCGGTGGAGCTTCGAGCAGCGAGTGATCCGAAGCCGAGCAGGAGCGAGGCGAGGAGGCAGTATGCGAGCGTAAGCGCAGCATACGGTCGGAACCACCATCTCCACCAGACAACAAAATAAAAGAAAATCAATTGAAGATGATTTGAAATGTTTTATAAGATGAAGTAAAATAAGATATACAAAAGGCTTTTATGGTTATGGAGGTACTGATGATGACAGACTATATCTATTCTATACCAGAAATTAAACAGATTTTGATGCCAATATTTGATAAATATGAAGTCAATAAGGCAATTTTATTTGGGTCGTATAGTAAAGAAACAGCTACGAAAACGAGCGATATAGATCTGCTTGTGGATAGCGGACTTAGAGGCTTGATGTTTGTCGGGCTCGCGGAAGATATCCGCAATGCGCTTGATAAGGATATAGACATATTTGATGTGACGCATATTGAACCAAAATCACGAATCGGAGATGAGATAGAAAGCACCGGGGTGATAGTTTATGAAAAATGAAATAATTGTTGATAAATTGATGGGCTATGCTGAGAAAATAGTTGATTATTGTTATGATAAAGATTATGATAATTTCAAGAATGAAACAATGCTTGTAGAGGCTTGTGTCTTTAATTTGAGTCAGATTGGGGAATTAGTCAGGCATCTTGATAATGAATTTATTGAGCTTCATTCTGAATTGCCATGGGCTCAAATAAGAGGGTTAAGGAATAGAATAATACATGATTATGAAGGCGTAAATCTTAATCTCGTCTGGGAGATTATTTCATATGATATACCGAGGCTGATAATAAATTTGAAAGAGATAAAATTAGAGGTTGCAAACAGGTGATATCCTGTAATATCAATGAGTTTCTCTCTTTTCCTACCCACCATCTCCACCATCTCCCCTCTGAATTATCGGCAGAGTACGTGTCGAATTATGTCGATGTTGTACATTTCTCTCTTTTTCAAAAATTTTGACAACAACTATCGCAGAAAATGTTGGCAGATTTCCAAATAAAAAGAAATTTGCCAACATTTTTTACTTTATATGTATATTATTCCATAATTAGTTAAGAGAAAACGCCTAAAATGTTGTCAAAATCTCTATATATCATAAAATATGACAACATTTTACAAAAGTTTACATTTTAGAGGTGCCCTGAAAGCTGGACTACGCAGGCTGCAAAAGACACTGACTCTGTTCATTTTACGAACTGTTGCAGCCGGGAGAGGAATAGGTCATGTATGTGTAAGCCTAGCCAGAATCTTCTGAGCATGCTGGCGACTTCGCATGAACCGGATGCAGAGGATTAGCCAAGGGATTCGGTTGAAGCCAGGGTCGTGGGGGATTAGCTAGGGGCATCGGTTGAAGCCAGGGTCGTGGGGGATTAGCCAAGGGATTCGGTTGAAGTAAAAGCTGGGAGAAGAACCCTCTCTCCCGGGCAATATAAGAAAAATCGGTTCGAGAGGTCTGACACGGGACATTTTCTACACGAATCTTGGCGCAAGAAAATGGGCGGTATGACATAGATAAAATAGAATACCTCAATAAGAATAGGGACACCTCATAGATAATTCTAATTAGACATTTTCCGCAGTTAATAATAAAATTTTAATGTATTTTGGTGCGGAAAACACGAGGCGGAAATTTGCAGCATTGAGCCCGGGAAGCTCGAAGCATAGAACTTGAGTCGAGGTATTTGAAGCATAGAGTTCGAGGCATCTGAGGCATGGAGCTCGAGGCAGAGAGACCGGTGCATGGAGGCCGATGCATGGAGCTCGGGGCAGAAAGTCCGGGCAGAAAGTCCGGCGCAGGAGTTTTAAAACGGAGCCGGATGCAGGGAGTTTGAAAGATGAAGAGAAACAGAAAGATCGCGGTAGTAGCCAACTGCTTGCTCAATGCAAACGCAAAAGTGGAAGGCATAGCGACAGTCGGCGGAGCGGCGCCGGTAATTGTCAGACTGATAGAAAAAGGATACGGAATAATACAGCTGCCTTGTATAGAAATGGCCATGTTCGGCTCGCAGAGATGGGGAATAGTGTACGAGCAGTGCGATTTTCCGGGATATAGAGATAAATGCAGAGAGCTTTTGGATCCGATAGTAAGGCAGCTTGCCGACTACAGCAGCCACGGCTATGAAATAGCCGCCATAATCGGCATGGATGGAAGTCCCACATGCGGAGTCAATTTGACGGTCGAGGGCCCGTGGGGCGGCGAATTCAATGAGTTCAACGATTATCAGAAAAAGATAGACGATGTGAGAGAAGCGGAGCATAAAGGCGTAATGATGGAAGAACTTGCTTCCATGCTCAGAGAAAGCGGACTTGAGATTCCGTTTTACGCCGTAAGCGAGAAAGCAATGTCGTCAGGAGATGACATAGCAGATATATTATAACCAAGACACGACAAAGACGAGGAAAGAAGAGGAGAAAAAAGATGAGAAAGAAACTTTTAGCGGTATTGATGGTATTTGTTCTCGCGGTGGCATTCGCCGGATGCGGAAACGATTCTAAGGACGAGCCTTCAGAAGACACTTCGCTTAAAGATTTACAAGACGCCGGAGTTATGAAAGTAGGAATGTGCCCTGAATATCCTCCGTTTGAGAGCATCAACACTTCTGGTGAGATCGAAGGATTCGACGCCGATCTTGCTAAAGCCATAGGAGAAAAACTCGGAGTAGAGGTTGAGTTCGTTAACACGCCGTATGAAGGACTTATCGCCGGACTGCAGAACGGAGACTTTGATATTATCATGTCGGGAATGTCTCCGGAGGAAGCGGACGAAGCAGACAAGACTTTGAACGTCACTGAAAACTACTACGCGGTAGACGAAGTCGTCCTGACTAAGGATAAAAATATCACTTCAAAGGAAGACCTGGCAGGTAAAGCCGTGGGAAGTCATTCAGGAAGCACCTCCGAATATGCTGTAAACGCTTTGATTGAAGAGGGAATCGACATTGATTCCAAGCCATATAACAGACATTCAGAAGCTTTCGCAGATTTACAGAATGGAAATATAGACGCTCAGGTCGTTGAAAGCACATGGGCCAACGAAAAGGTTACCGAAGACAGCGGAATCGTCATACTGGACGAGCCTGTCAGCACTATAAACGTGGCCGGTGTTATCGGAAAAGATAAGACAGCATTTACCGAAGCATTCAACAACGCTTTGAAAGAGCTTATGGAAAGCGGAGAATACGATGAGATCGTAGCCAAGTGGTTCTCATAATAGGGGGATAACTTACGATGTCATTGGATTTTTCGGTCTTACTGCCATATAAAGGCCTTTTGCCCGCCGCGTTGCTCATAACCATAGAAATAGGCGTCATAGGATTTATCCTTGCAGTGTGCATTTCTACAATAGTCGGAACTCTGAGAAGCAGAAAGCTGCCTAAAGTGTTTGAAGTTTTGCTGGGAATATATGTTGAAATATTCCGCTGCACGCCGCTGCTTGTACAGCTGTTCTTCGTGTATTACGGACTGCCGACGCTGGGCATCAGGATAGAGCCGGTCACGGCGGCAATCTTTACAATGGGATTCAACAGCGGCGCATATCTTTCGGAAAACGTGAGAGGAGCCATCCTTTCCGTAGACAAGGGGCAGTATGAAGCTGCGAAAATGCTTGGCTACAACGCATTGCAGACAAGCCGTCACATAGTTTTGCCTCAGGCGATGCGCGTGGCGATACCGTCTTTTATGAATGGATTTTCTTCCATCATCAAGGAAACGTCCATAGTATCGGTGCTTCCCGTTGTGGAACTGACAAAGCTTGGCAATCAAGTTTATGCCAAGACATATCATCCCTTTGAAATATATATGCTTCTCGGGGTGATATATTTTCTACTTACCTATGTTGTGACTTTTCTGGCTAAATGGTTAGAAAGGAAGGCGTCAAAATGGCAAAACTGATAGAGATAAAGAACCTCAGGAAATCCTTTAACGGTAAGGCAGTCCTTAAAGATATAAACCTTGAAATAAACAAAGGAGATATAGTGGCCATAATCGGCGCCAGCGGCTCCGGCAAGAGTACGATGATAAGATGCATCGCAGGCCTTGAAAAGGGTGAGAGCGGTCAGATACTGCTCAACGGCGAGAATATAGAAAGCGGAGGTCAGACTGCCGGTAAGATTGGAATGGTATTTCAGAATTTCAATCTGTTTCCCCACTATACGGTGAAAGAAAATATTACAAAGCCGCTGACGACGGTGAAAAAGACTCCGCAGGAGGAAGCCGAAGCCATAGCATGCGAACTGTTGGCAAAAGTAAAATTGTCAGAGGCCTCGGAACAGTATCCGGCCACTCTTTCCGGCGGCCAGAAGCAGAGACTTGCCATAGCCAGGTGTCTGGCCATGAATCCTGAAATAATCGCTTTCGACGAGCCTACATCGTCGCTGGATCCGGAGCTGGCTCATGAAGTGTTTCAGACCATCAAAGAACTGGCCGGCGAGGGTCAGACCATGCTCATAGTGACGCATCAGATAAACGCTATCCGCAGCTTTGCCACCAGGGTAGCTTTCCTGAAAGACGGCATAATAGAAGTCGAGGGAAGCTGCGAAGAGATATTTGAAAAGTCGGATAATGAAAGTCTCAGACAGTTCCTGAACATGGTGGGCTTTGAGGACTTGTAAATTAAAAAGCAGGCGGAAAAACTGCCTGCTTTTAGTTTGCAATGAAGTTGTATTTTCTACGGAAAACATCGTTTCTCCAGTTAATTATCCTCTCTTGAGGAAAGCCGTGATGCAGTGAAGGGCGCCGCGGCCTTTGATGATCTCCGAAACGTTGACCGTGATGACTTTGATGCCGTTTTCCTCCAGCAGAGCCTGCGCCCTCGGATTGCCCTCAGGCATCACTATAAGGCCCGGTTCGATAGCTACGAAATTGCAGCAGAAAGTTTCGCGGACTTCAGTTCTCGAAGGGACTTCGAGTATTTTGAATCCTTTTTTCTTCAGCATATCCACGATATCGTAAGGCACCTGAGAGGCGTGGAGCAAGATGACGTCGTTGCTGGCAGGGTTCATCAGTCCGTCTATATGAATGTTGCTGTAAGGCTGCTGCATATGCCATACTTCCACACCCATGCGTTCCAGCTCAGTCTTGACCTGTTCATATCCGCTCCTGTTGCAGCGGCTTCCGGTTGAAACGACGCATGTATGTCTGTCCACCCACATGGCGTTGGCACCCTCGAACATGCCGTCGCCGCTTACAGTTTTGATTATTGGAACGCCTATATCTGAAAGAGCTTTTGCTATGTAGCGTTCCTCTCCTCTTCTGGCAGCCATTCCAGGCCTTGTGAGAATTGCGCCCTCCGGAGTCATGAAGACGAGATCACGGCAGAAGATGGCGTTAGGCCTGTCTTCCCGCTGCTCTTCCACATAGTAGACCTTTACTCCGTGCCGGCGGTAGATGTCGGCTACAGCGTCGTGCTGGGCGCGCATCAGTTCAACGTCCACAGGCTCGTCGGAAAATCTCACTTCTTTAGCGTCAAAGTTTTCGATTTCCTTTCCCGGCCTTCTCATCAAAACCGCTCTGAGAGTATCAACTTCCGAGGCTACGCCCCATTCTCCCCAGTACAGCGGCATATCTTCTTCAAAATTTGTTTCTTTCGGGAACCATCTTTCGCCGGGGATGGCGTCGATGTCGATCATTTTATTCATTGTCTTCCTCCTATTTATTAGCGTGGTATATCAAAATATGAAGCAATAATTGTGCCAATGATAATATAAATCAATTATTTTATTGATTTGTGTGTTTTCAAGGAAATGAGAAAATTTTTTGAAAATTAAATTTTTCAGGCGTAAAGCCCGGTAAAAAAACGTCAAAAAAACAGTAAAAAAATTATAAAAACGTCAAAGAATTTTGCCAAACGGAACAGAATTTTTTGACGTTCAGATGCAATCATATATTACAGTGTTTGAAAATTTTTTAGACATCTATATCATATTTTTGGATTTTATAGCACAAACCCTGCTTGGTTATACGAAGTTTTCTCGCGGCTTCCGAAATGGAACGGGAATCCTTTAGCGTGGTCTGAATGATTTCCTTTTCAAAGTCGGAGGTCATTTCAGCCAGTGATTTTCCTCCGTCGGCCATGTATCTGCCGTGTTCGGCAAGAAG
Source organism: uncultured Eubacteriales bacterium (assembly GCA_900545135.1). Lineage (GTDB taxonomy): Bacteria > Bacillota > Clostridia > Peptostreptococcales > Anaerovoracaceae > Fimisoma. The sequence goes on from UQXL01000032.1 coordinate 22,585, forward strand.
CCTTGTCCACTCTTCGGGAGAATTACCGCGTGAGAGTGTATTATGCTCCGGAGGCTGAAAGGAAGCCGGAAGTGTTTTGCCTGAAGAGCTGCGCCCCGTAAGGTAACCGGCCAGGTCGCTCAGATGGATGATCTTCGGAGGCGGTATGACGTTATACGCGCCCTCGATTATGTTCTTCAGTTCCCTGACGTTGCCGGGCCATGGGTATGTGAGAAACAGACGCTCAGCTTCTTCGGAAATATATAGAACATCACGGCTCATCTTAACGTTGAAATAATCTATGAAATATCTGGTAAGCAGCTTTATGTCCTCAGGCCTTTCGGCAAGCGGCGGAATATCAAGGCGCACGACGCTGAGCCGGTAGAAGAGGTCTTTTCTGAGCTTCTTGTTTTGAACGCAATATTCAGGAGGCTCATTTACGGCGGAAACTATTTTCACGTCGATGGGAACAGGAACAGAACCTCCTATTCTGGTGACTTTTTTTTCTTCTATTACTTTGAGCAGCTTTGCCTGCATGCCCGGCTCCATGGAATTGATCTCGTCGAGGAAAAGCGTTCCTCCGTTGGCGATTTCAAAAAGTCCCGGACGGTTTTCTGCTCCCGTGTAGCTGCCCTTGGTGGTTCCGAACAGGATGCTCTCAAGGAGCGTGTCAGGTATAGCCGCACAGTTTTGCGAA
>UQXL01000033.1 GCA_900545135.1 uncultured Eubacteriales bacterium
CCTCCTTAGCTCAGTCGGTAGAGCATGCGGCTGTTAACCGCAGGGTCGTCTGTTCGAGCCAGACAGGGGGAGCCAAACACCTTTTAGGGTGTGTAGTTTACTCCGGAAGGGTTTCCGGAGTAAACTATATGAAATCAGGGCCTTTAGCTCAGTTGGTTAGAGCAACCGGCTCATAACCGGTCGGTCCCGGGTTCGAATCCCTGAAGGCCCACCATTCTTTTATGGGAAACCGATATAGGGGTATAGCTCAGTTGGTAGAGCAGTGGTCTCCAAAACCACGTGCCGAGGGTTCGAGTCCTTCTGCCCCTGCCAATGATAATTAAATATTTCGGGGTGTAGCGCAGTTTGGTAGCGCAACTGGTTTGGGACCAGTGGGCCGCGGGTTCAAATCCTGCCACCCCGACCATCAATTGTCAATGTGGGCCTTTAGCTCAGTTGGTCAGAGCATCCGGCTCATAACCGGCAGGTCCCGGGTTCAAGTCCCTGAAGGCCCACCATATACAATTAAGGTCATATTTATTTGCCCAGATAGCTCAGTAGGTAGAGCAGGGGACTGAAAATCCCCGTGTCTCTGGTTCGATTCCGGATCTGGGCACCATTTTTTCAAAAGATAGTTCCTTGCCGACGTGCATGTCCGAGGGGCTATTTTTATTTTTTGAAAATGAGAACACGTTAGTGCCGGGGGATTTCAAATATCGGGCAAAGGCTAGCACGCGGACAGTGGGGAAGACAGATGAGCACGCGCAGCCGGCGCGGTTTCATAAGTTGGAGAAGCGCCTGCAGCCGGCGCGGCTCGCGTAGCTGTATGCGTTTTCACCGTTAGGGAATCTCATGGACATATAGTTTATCACCGGCAGCCAAGAACCGGAAAGCGCAGAGGGCTAGGCTTGTCTGTCCTTGATATTAAAAAAGCTGCTGCGCCATAGATAAACGGTCATCTGCAGCGCAGCAGCCTGAAAATTAGTGCTAAGCCTGGTTTACAAGCCTTTGCAGGCTATAAGATTCCAAAAAATACAAAATTTGATACGAGATATGCCGCCGCAGACATAACGCAGGTAAAAGAAATAACCTTTGATTTCACCTTGGATTCACGCTCAAATACAGCCATGGAGGCTATCCATGAGATCACAAGGGCAATGAGGGCTATCACGGTCATCTTGTTTATCGTCGCTGCCCAGCCTCTGAGCAGGTAGCATATTACGGCGATTACCAGTACAGTTATTATGTATTTCAGCCATCCTCCGCTTTTGAAAATTACAGGGATGAGCAAAGCCGCCCATATTATGCCAAGCAGGATACATTTCAATATCAATATAAGAAAATCTTCCATAAATACTCCTTGTAAAATAAATTCTATTTAAAGCATACCACAAAAGCTTGTTCAATGGAATGATTTTCTTATGATACGTTGATGCGTTTCATGCCATTTTTTTTGCGGAAAGGTTCGTACCTGCAGTATGTCTAAGATAAATATGGATGGAAACCATTTAACTCCTGCAAATGACGCGCAGCAAAACAAGTATCGCGCATGTGAAAATTTTCGACAGTCAAACTACATATAGTGTGCACAAAAGACGCAAATGTTGTAAAAATTGTCGGAATTTTTATGTAATAATTGATTTTTAAACATTTTTGCGGTAAAATAAATGTGTATGCATATCAGGAGGTAAATATGGCTCAGTTATATTACAGATACAGCACTATGAATGCCGGAAAATCCATAGAGCTCATAAAGGTGGCCTATAATTACGAGGAAAGGGGCAAAAACGTATTGACACTGGTTCCCTCAGTCGACGACAGATACGGCGTAGGCCTCATAACCTCCAGGATAGGAGTGCAGAGAGAAGCTCTCATCGTCAAGGACGACACCAACATCCTCAGCCTTTATCTCAGGGAAAACGAGAAGAGGAAGATCGACTGTGTCCTGATAGATGAATGTCAGTTCCTCAAAAAACATCATGTTCAGGAACTGGTCGAGATCGTCGACAGCTGTGAAGTGCCGGTTCTGGCATACGGCCTGAAAAACGACTTCAGGAACGAGCTGTTTGAAGGCTCCTATTATATGCTCATATATGCAGACAAGATAGAAGAAATCAAGACTATATGCTGGTGCGGCCGCAAGGCGACTATGGTTGCCAGAGTTGTGGACGGCCAGTTCGTCAAACAGGGAGAGCAAGTCGTCATCGGAGGCAACGATATGTACGTATCGCTCTGCAGAAAACATTACAACGATGGGAGACTCGGGGAAAACAAGTAGCTTGCGTATAAAACGAAAAGGGGCGCGCAAAATTGGATAATTGCAGAAAAAAACATAATTTAATATTGATAGTGCTGATTTCAGCAATACTGATAATCGCTTCCGTGATAGCTGCAAACGACGCTTTCGGCGCGACGAAGGCCACCGTGACAGCTTCTATCGGACTCAACGTCAGATCCGGACCCGGAACGACTTACTCCGTAGTATCAGCCATTCCGTACGGAGGAACTTTCACCATTATGTCAACTGCCCAGGACAAGAACGGCGAGGACTGGTACAAAATATCGGTAAACGGGATTCAGGGATATGTCAAGGCCAATCCGGACTGGATAAAAATTCAAGAAGACGTAGATTACATATATGACGAAGATTTTGAAAAATATCTGACGTCACAGGGCTTTCCGGAGAGTTATAAGGATTATCTGAGAGAGCTCCACACGCTTCACCCCAACTGGGTTTTCAAAGCTCAGAAAACAGGACTCAATTGGAGCGACGTCATCGCTAAGGAAAGCGTGGTGGGAAGAAACCTCATACACCAGAGCTATCCGGATTCGTGGAAATCGCAGGAATACGGAGCTTATGACCCGAACACAGGGAAATACGTGATATTCGACAGCGGCGGATACGTATCAGCCTCCAAATCTATAATAGAATATTATATGGATCCGAGAAATTTCCTTGATGAAAGCGGCGTATTCCAGTTTATGTCACACTCTTATGATTCGTCCACACAGACCAAGTCAGGACTGCAGAAGCTGGTGGCAGGCACGTTCCTCGACAGCAGCTTTCCTGAAAAAGGATATTCGACATATTCCGACATAATCATGGAAGCAGGTAAGCAGTCCAAAGCCAATCCTTATGTTCTGGCTTCAATGATAATCCTTGAGCAGGGCTCAGACGGAAAAGGCGGAAGCATATCGGGCAATGTGGCAGGATATAAGGGATATTACAATTATTTCAATATAAACGCTTATTACTCAGATGGCATAGACGCCGTCACCAACGGCCTTATATACGCCAAGTCACAGGGATGGGATACGAGAACGGAATCCATACTTGACGGCGCGGCATTTTACGCCAAGCAGTACATAAACAACAATCAGAATACTCAGTATCTGAAAAAGTTCAATGTGATGAACGGCCTGTCAAATGTGGCCACACATCAGTACATGACCAACGTCAGAGGAGCGGCCGACGAGGCGGCGACATTGAAAAAGGGTTATGCTTCTGTCATTGATACGGCTTTGACGTTCAACATCCCGGTATACAACAATATGCCGGATACGGCGTGTCCTCAGCCGGGCAGCGGCAACAACGACTACTACCTCAAGTCGCTGTCAGTAGCAGGATACAGTCTGACGCCAGCCTTTAATATGTATACCTCAAACTATGAAGTTACGGTTTCAAGTGACACGTCTTATGTGGACATATCCGCCGTGGCCAGGGATTCCGGAGCCAAGGTTTCCGGAGCTGGAAAAGTCACTCTCACAGGAAATGCCACGAAGGTTACCATAACTGTGACATCGTCAAGCGGAGAGACCAAGAAATATTATATAACCGTGGCCAGGGAAACAAATTCAGGTATTAAGCCTGTAAGTTCAGAATACAAGGTGGGCACGTATATAACAGGCGTTGATTTCAGCACATCTGTTTCGTCCTTTAAATCCAAGGTCAAGGCTCCGGGCGGATACACCATGAAAGTAACCGATTCTGCCGGCAAAGAAGTGACCTCAGGAAATATCGGAACAGGAATGAAAGTTGTGGTATATAACGGAAGCACAGCCGTCAGCAGTACGCAGATAGTTGTCAAGGGCGACACCAGCGGCGACGGAAAGATTTCCTCAGTGGATATACTGATGGCACAGAGATATGTCATAAATACATACAGCCTCAGCGGAGCATATCACAGTGGAGCCGACATCAACGGCGACGGAAAGATTTCCTCAGTGGATATACTGATGATGCAGAGGCATGTCATCGGAACGTATACTATTAAAAACTAAAAGGGGTGAACATGAAAAAGAGATTTCTCCTATTGACTTTGAATATATTGCTGGTTTTGTTTATCATGAGCTTGTCCAGCGCTTTCGCCGCCTCAGCAAGTCTCAGCGTTTCAGGCGGAGGAAGCTACAATGTGGGCGATACTGTGAGAGTAACATTTACCATATCGGGAAGCAATCTCGGAAACGGAACGGCTGAAATAAAATATGACTCAAGCGTGCTCCAGTACACGGGGGGCTCAGGAGCAACTCTTCCATCCTCAGCTTCAGGCGTGATTACAGCAAACATGGGAGACAGCAATGCGCGCTCTTCATTTACTGTAACTCTTAATTTTAAAGCACTGAAATCAGGAAGCTCCACCGTAAGCGTCAATCCGTATGATATAGTGGATTACAACTTTGAGACCGTATCGTGCTCTGCCAAGAGCACCACTGTGACAGTAAAAAACGCTTCCACATCCGTTTCGGGCAACGCCAACCTTGCCAGCCTGAAAGTTTCGGCAGGAAGCCTTTCACCTGCGTTCTCAGCGAATACTACTTCGTATACTGTCAACGTAGGACATGATGTGACTGTATGCACAGTAAGCGCCAGCACAGCCGACTCAGGTGCCAAGTGGAGCATAACCGGTTCCTCAAGCCTTGCTGTGGGTCAGAATACGAGAAAGATAACTGTAACGGCGGCCAACGGAACTACCAAGACATACACTCTGAATATCTACAGGGCTGCAGCCGATGACGGTGACGATAAAGATGACGATGACGATAAGGAAGAACGTCCTGACGAGCTTAAGGTCACGGTTGGTGATAAGGAATACATAGTCGTGGAAAATTTCGGAGATAAGAACGCTCCTCAGGGGTTTGCCATGAGTGTGGCGAAGCTGGGAGAGTATGAAATCCCTGCCTTTGTGGACAAGAATCTGAAATATACTCTCGTTTTGCTCAAAGACGGTGACACAGGCGACGAAAAGTGGTTTTTCTACGATGAAGAAAAGGATGAGTTCTCGAGCACCGCTGCGCTGACGCCGGAAGAAATAATCGCTTACGAAGAAGCGGTTGAAAATGCCGGCAAAGATGATGAGCCAGAGGAAGAAGGAATAAAGACTGAAACGATTTTATTGATTGTACTCGGAGTTACAGGAGCCGCGCTTCTTGGCGTAGTGATCGCCCTGCAAGTCAAACTGATAAGGAACAAGAGACAATAAATTTTTCACAGAAAATAAGAGCAGGAAGATTGGGAGAAAATCCCAAGCGCCTGCTCTTTCTTTGTTTCATTCATTTTGTGCCGCAGTATATTTTTTGCCCTGCCAAGTATCTCTCAGGCTCAGCTGTTCGTTTATTCTGTTGAGGATAGTCCGTTTGTTGAAGCTCCAAGGCGGGTTTATGAGGATAGGCCTCGGGGCATCGCCGGTGAGGCGGTGAATCGTAACTTCAGGGGGAACGATTTGCAGACAGCGCACTACGAGATCCACGTATGAGTCTATGGAATCAAAAGGCATATAATCCTTATGTGTCAGCCCCATGGCAGACCCTTTTACGATATTGAGCAGATGCAGTTTGAGTCCGAACAGCCCAGGTATGCGTGAAACATATTTCACTGACTGCATCATCATTTCTTCTGTTTCTCCGGGGAGCCCGAGAATCAGGTGTACAACGAACTTTATATTCCGGCGCGCCAGTTCAAAAACTGCTCGTTCAAAACACTCAAGATCGTAGCACCTGTTTATGCTTTCTGCCGTAGTCTGGTGTATGGTCTGCAGCCCCAATTCCAGCCAGAGAAAATGGCTCTCATTCAGCCGTTCCAGAAGGTCAAGCGTCTCTTCGGGAAGACAGTCGGGCCGAGTTCCTATTACTAAGCCCTCTATTTTTGGATTAGATAATATATCCTCGTATTTTTTGCATAGAATATCTGCAGGGGCGTATGTGTTTGTATGGTTCTGAAAATATGCCAGATACTTGGCGTCGGGCCATTTTCGCTGATAAAGCCTTATCTGTTCTTCCACGGAAGAGGCAAATTCCCCCGAGCCGGTATCGGAACAGAAAGTACAGCCGCCAAAGCCTTTGCTTCCGTCTCTGTTGGGACATGTGAAACCGCCGTCTATGGCCAGTTTTATGGTTTTGTGATTGAAATGTTTCTTCAGCCAGGTGTTGGCTGAATAAAAACGCTGACCATCAAAATGTTCAGGTATATTTTCCTTAAAAAAATCTTTCATATTGGTTTAAATCCTTTAATTTAACACGTGAATGTGGTATAATAAACGCAATGATTAGGATGTTCAGCTTCGCTGCAAGGAAGCGTTTATTGAATCACTCTGCTAAACTTGCTTTGTGGTATAATGTCCGCAGAAGATTATAACGGCTGCGCCGAGAGGACGCGGACATTGAAACGCCGCTTGAGTGACTGGAGCTTGAAAAATGAGTTATTTAATTTAATGTTGGCAAAATTTAAATATGTTGTTTATATGGCAACATTTCGGAGAAAACCCTTACATTTTTAGGAGCTTTATTATGTCGAAATATGTCGATGTTGTACATTTTTGAGATTTATAGCAATTTTGCCAACATATTCTTCTGAAAAATGTTGCCAAAATTTCGAATATTGCAAAATATGACAACATTTGCCCAATTTCATGGCTGATTTGACAAATTTCGACAGGTCTGAATACAAAAAATGTTGTCAAAAATCAGCTAATATAAAAAATTGTACAACATTTTCCATAATATTACAAATAACGCAACACTGCAGTCAAAGTGGTATAATGTCCACATAAAATTGTATCAGCTCCGTCGTATCGTTGTTTTAGAAGGCTATAAATTTATCGGTTTTTCCAACTATCCATCCGAGCATGCCGTGACAAACAGACCGGAAAAGCATGCGGCCGGCGCACCGCATAAGGCATAATACATATAGCCTATATACATGATAACAGATTCAATCTTTTAATACAAGGCTCATCAGGAGACAGAGAGCCGGGGCTCATTGAAAGCCTGCGGCTTACCGCGAGCCGAGACTTACTGAAAACCTAAAGCTCATCAAGAGCCGGGGCTCCCTGAGTTCCGAAGACTTACCGCGCGCCTGGCCCCCTGAGGACCTAAGATTATTCACCAAGAGCCGGGGCTCGTTGAGAACCCAAGATTCATCAAAAAGTCAGAGGCTCATCAGGAGCCAAGGAGCCGGACCTTGCCGAGAATCACAAGGGGCCGGGCTTTGATAAGAATCACAAGAGCCATGACCCTGCTGAGAACCAATAAGACTCATCGTGAGCCGAGATTCCGCTTATAACCTTATTACGGCTCACCGGGAACCGGGATTTTGCGGGGGAAGGGTTAAGGTTTCGCAGTGATTAGGGTTTTGTGGAGTTAAGATTTCGTAGAGATCAGTGCTTTGCCAATAGGCAAAAGTTTACTGGCAGTCAAGGCTTTGATGAGGAGTTAGACTATATAAGGAGACGAGGGCCGGCTTATGACCACAGGGTTCATAGAGAAAACCGAGGGTTTACCAGAACTTAAAGAGAGGAGGTCGAAAGCAGAATGAAGAAAACACAGTCTCAGGAGAATATGCCGCATGGCCAGGTTGTCGAAGAAATTGATTACGCGGCTTCTGCAGTCAGGCTACAGCAGACCGGAGAAGAGACAAAGACAGAAAAGAACCGGCTGCTGCTTCATTCATGCTGCGGTCCGTGCAGTACGGCTTGTATAGAAAGACTGATAACGAATTATAAGATAACGGTCTTTTTCTATAATCCCAATATAACAGACAGAGAAGAGTATGAGCTCCGCAAGGAGAATCAGATAAAATTCATAGATTTGTACAATCAAAAAGTTTCAGAAGAAGATAAAATCGAATTTATTGAGGGGGAATATATTCCGGAAGAATTTTTCAAAGCTGCACAGGGATTTGAAGCAGAGCCGGAGGGAGGAGAGCGCTGCACCGAGTGCTTTAAGCTGAGAATGGAAAGGACGGCACAGGCTGCGCTGAGGACAGGAAACCAAATCTTCGGAACGACGCTGACGGTGAGCCCTCATAAAAATTATAACTTGATTTCCGCGATAGGCTGCGAGCTGGCCGGCAAATACGGACTTGAATTTCTGGATATGGATTTCAAGAAAAAAGCAGGATTTCAGAGAAGCATACAGCTCTCAAAAGAGTACGGCCTGTACAGACAGAATTACTGCGGTTGCCAATTTTCCCAACAAAAATCCCAACAAAAATCCGAACATCAAGCCGAACCAGAAAACAGACAGAAAACCGAGCATCAAGCCGAAGAAAAGACGGATATCAAGCCGGACATCAAGACAGCCAAATAGACAGACAGAAAGACAATAAGGAGGATAGATAATGCTAAACTTAATTTTACCTGAAAACTACGATCCGCTGATAGACCTGATGGAAAGTCAGAGAGCTATCAAGAAAATCAAAGACTATTTCCAGCAGGAGTTGGCTTACGGCCTCAACCTGAGGCGAGTTACGGCTCCGCTGTTCGTAGACCCCAATACTGGACTCAACGATAACTTGAACGGTGTGGAAAGAAGAGTCAACTTCACACTTAAAGACATAGATGAACTCGAAGTCGAAGTAGTGCAGTCTCTGGCCAAATGGAAGAGAATGGCTCTGGGAAAATACGGAATAGAGCCGGGACACGGCATATATACCGACATGAACGCCATAAGGCGCGATGAAGAGCTCGACAACCTCCACTCCGTGTATGTGGATCAGTGGGACTGGGAAAAGGTGATCACCAAAGAACAGAGATGCGAAGATTATCTCAAGGAAACAGTTACGACCATATACAATTCGATAAAGAACCTGGGAGATTACGTCAACAGACTGTACAGAAACATACATACACAGTTGCCTAACCAGATTTTCTTCATAACGACCCAGGAGCTGGAAGACATGTATCCTGAGCTGACGCCTAAGGAGAGGGAAGACGCCATAACGAAAGAGCATAGAGCTGTTTTCATCATGAAGATAGGCGGCCGTCTCGCCTCAGGAATCAAACATGACGGCCGTTCGCCTGACTACGACGACTGGGAACTCAACGGAGACATCATCCTCTGGAACGATGTTTTAGACAGAGCCTTTGAAATTTCGTCGATGGGAATAAGAGTGGACGCCGAGGCGATGAAGAGACAGCTTGAGGCTGAGGGCTGCATGGAGAGAGCAGAGCTGGATTTCCATAAAGCGATACTGGAAGACAGACTTCCTTACACCATAGGCGGAGGAATAGGACAGAGCAGGCTGTGCATGTTCTTTCTCAGAAAAGCCCATATAGGCGAAGTTCAGGTTTCAGTATGGCCTGAGGACATGACAAAGAAATGCAAGGAATACAATATCTGCCTGCTGTAAAGGAAAGATATGGTTTATGTCAACGTTGTTGTAAACAATAAAAGCAAATATACCGACAGCCTTTTTACGTACAGGACAAACGACGGAGCAAACGCAGGAGATCTGGTGAAATTGCCTTTCGGCAGTCATAACACTGTGAAAGAAGCCATAGTGGTCGAGAAAGGCGTTTTGCCCGACTGCGATGAAGATAAGATAAAAGAAATATCAGAAATCGTTCAGCCGGGGCTGCTTTCAGAGGAAATGACCAAGACGGCGCTCTGGATGAAACACAGGTACGGCATAAAGTATTACGATGCTTTCCGCTGCTTTACAGTAAAGGGTAAACCGGCAAAAGAGGGCAAAGAAAAAGAGCCTTATAAGAATATCGCCGGGAAATATGAAAGGCCGCAGGCGTTGACAGGCGAACAGCAAAGGACTGTATCTCGCATAAGCGAGGCCATGGATGCGGGCCGGCAGGAGAATTTCCTCATTCACGGCGTCACAGCCAGCGGCAAGACGGAAGTCTACATGGAAGCCATAGAAAAAGCTATTTCCATGGGAAAGACTGCCATAATGCTGGTGCCGGAGATTTCTCTGACCAGACAGGTGATAGAGACCTTTGCCGGCCGGTTCGGCAAAAATAACCTGGCTGTGCTGCATAGCAAGCTTACAGGCAGGGAAAGATATGACGAGTGGAGCAGGATAAAGAGAGGCGAGGCCAGGATAGTTATAGGCGCCCGCATGGGAGTTTTTGCGCCTCTAAAAGATATAGGCCTGATAGTCATGGACGAAGAGCATGAAGCCAGCTATAAGGCCGATATGACGCCTAAATATGATACCGTCGACATCGCTTTGAAGAGGCTTGGATTTTACAGCGGCGTGCTCATACTCGGCAGTGCCACTCCGTCGGTAGTTTCCTATGCGAGGGCGGAGCAGGGCATATATAAGCTGCTGACTCTGAAAGAGAGATATAATAAAACGCCGCTTCCGAAGGTAGAGACGGCCGATATGCGAAAAGAGCTGAAAGAGGGAAACACTTCGATTTTCAGCGGTACCCTCTATGATTCCATGAAAGAAGAGCTTGAAGCCGGCAGGCAGGTCATACTGCTGCAGAACAGGCGCGGATATTCCAGCTTCGTTTCCTGTAGGAACTGCGGAACGGTGATGAAATGTCCCGAATGTAACATTTCCCTTACTTATCATAAAGACAGGGACAGACTGATGTGTCATTACTGCGGCAGGACTTTCAAGGTGCCGAAGACTTGTCCCGAGTGCGGAAGTTCATATATCAAATACTTCGGCATAGGAACGGAACAGGTTGAAGAGGCCGTGAAAAAGTTTTTTCCTGATTTCAAAGCGGACAGGTTGGACTTGGACGCTTTAAAGACCAGAAAAGACCTGGACAGAATATTGGCAGCCTTTGAAAGTGGCGAGACCCGGGTTCTGGTGGGAACTCAGCTGGTGGCCAAGGGACTTGATTTCGATAATGTTGCTCTGGTGGGCATCATAGCCGCCGACGTAACGCTGAACATTCCCGACTACAGGTCGACGGAAAGGACTTTTCAGCTTATAACCCAGGCGGCAGGAAGAGCCGGCCGGGGAAACAGACAGGGAAAAGTCATAATACAGACCTATGAGCCGGATAACTATTCGATTGAGGCGGCCTGCAGCCATGACTACGAAAGCTTTTTCAGCCGCGAGATAGCAATGAGAGAGCTGATGAAGTATCCGCCTTTCAGCGACCTGATAATGGTCAATTTTACGGCGGAAGACGACGAAACAGCTGTTTCATGGGGCGAAAGATGCCGGCGGTATATCGAAAATGCCGACGAAAACGACCGGCCGAAAATTCTCGCGCCGAAGTTTTCTGCCAGCTTCAAAGGCAAGGACGCCGTCAGGTACCACATACTGATAAAATGTCCTAAGGGAAACAGAAACAAATATATATATTATCTTGAAAATTTCAATTCTATCATGATAAACGAAAAGGCCGGCTGCAATATGGATATAGATGTAAATCCGTACAGTGCCTATTGAGTGGCCGGAGAGCGCCCGTTTATCAATTTGAAGCCCATTGAGGAGGTAACTATGGCATTAAGAAATATCGTCACCGAAGGTGATGAAATACTGAGAAAACACTGCAGGGAAGTGACTGAAGTCAATGACCGCATCAGAACCACCATGGAAGACATGCTGGAAACCATGCGCGCTCAGTACGGCGTGGGCATCGCCGCTCCGCAGGTGGGAGTGATGAGAAGAATGTTTATAGCCGAGCCTGAACCGGGAAGAGTGTATTATATGATAAACCCGGTGATACTGGAACAGAGCGGAAGCCAGACGGACGACGAGGGATGTCTCAGCGTTCCGGGGCTTATCGGGACGGTTGAAAGGCCTGACTATATCAAGATAGAGGCCCTCGATATGGAGGGAAAAAAACAGACGTATGAATTCAGGGATTTTGACGCCAGAGTCATGTGTCACGAATATGACCATCTTGAGGGAATACTCTATACCGACAAAGCGACCAACATAAGAGAAGCAGGTATGGAGGAAGAACCGGAGGAAGAATAAAGATGAAAACAGTTTTTATGGGAACGCCTGACTTTGCAGCAGAAGTGCTCAAAGCTCTCTACGACAGCGACAATGAAGTCGCAATGGTCTTTACCCAGCCGGACAGAGCCAAAGACAGGGGTAAAAAGATACAGTTTACGCCTGTAAAAGAATTGGCTCTTGTCCACGGCACCGCAGTTTATCAGCCGGAAAAGCTCAGGACAGATCAAGCGGTGATGGAAGAACTGAAAAAAGTGTCTCCTGATATCATCGTGGTGGCGGCATACGGCCAGATACTGCCGGAAGAAGTGCTGAAAATGCCCAAGCACGGCTGCATCAACGTACATGCCTCGCTTCTGCCCAAGCTGAGAGGCGCGTCGCCTATCCAGATGGCCATCGTTACAGGTGAAGAAGAGACAGGCGTGACCATAATGCAGATGGAAAAAGGGCTCGATACCGGAGATATGCTTTCCGCAGAAAGCATTGCGATAGGTGATATGACTGCAGGCCAGCTGCACGACCGGCTGGCTCAAATCGGAGGCAGGCTCCTTATCAGGACTATAAAAGATATTTCCGAGGGAAAAGCAAGCCCCGTGAAGCAGGACGACAGCAAAGCTACTTATGCAGGCCTCATTTCCAAGAAAGACGGAAAGATAGATTTCAGCAAATCGCCGCAGAAGATAGAGCGTCTCATAAGGGGTTTCGATCCATGGCCGGGAGCATTTTGCTTCCTTGACGGTCAGCAGATAAAGTTGTGGAAAGCCGTTCCCTGTGGTGAAAAGACCAGTGCAGGAGACGGAGAAGTGATTTCCGCGGGGAACGAAGGACTCAAAATCGCCTGCGGGGGAGACTCCCTCATGATAACTGAACTGCAGGCGCCGGGCAAAAAGCGGATGAACGCAGGGGATTATCTGAGAGGTCATGCCGTAAAACCGGGAACCGTTCTCAAATAACGTGGTTTAAATATCCCGCGGCGGAACACGTTGCTGAACCTGCGACCACACCGCAGGCCTACGGCTCCGCGGCAAACGGCTGTCAACCTGCGGCCAACTAAAAAGAAAAAAGGCTTTGAGATAAACGAATAAAATAAGACAAACAGGAGGGGGAATTTATGTCATACGAAATGTCGATGATCATTTTGTTTGCAGCCATAATACTTACCATGGCAGCTCAGGCAAAGGTAAGTTCAAATTTCAGCAAATATTCCAGAGTAAGAAATCATAAGGGGATTTCCGGGGCGGAAGCTGCCAGGGCAGTGCTGGACGCCAACGGCTTAAACGACGTTACTATAGAACAGGTCAGGGGAAGCCTGACGGATCACTACGACCCGAGGCACAGAGTGCTGAGACTTTCGCAGACGGTTTACGGAGTGGATTCGGTGGCCGCCGTCAGCGTAGCCTGTCACGAGGCTGGGCACGCCATACAGCATGCCGAGTCTTACGCTCCTTTGAAGATAAGAAACAGCATAGTTCCTGTAGTCAATCTGGCTTCCAGATTCAGCTGGCTCTTGATCTTCATAGGCATCGGCCTTTTATATTCCGGAAATTACATGGGCGACCTGCTTTTCAATATAGGAGTCATCGCCTTTGTGGCGGTCATCGTGTTTCATGCAGTGACGCTTCCCGTAGAATTTGACGCCAGCAAGAGAGCCATCGAGCAGATGGAAATTCAGGGCATAATAGACGGGGAGGAAGACTCAGGAGCGAGAAAAGTTCTGGGAGCGGCAGCGATGACTTATGTGGCTTCATTTGCTATGGCTGTCGCCAACCTCTTGAGGATATTGGCTATGAGAGGAAGAAGAGACTGATGGATCTCGGAAGAAAGACTGCATTTCAGATACTTTTAGAAATAGAGAAAGAAAACTCATTTTCCAACCTGACGGTCGGCAGGATAATAAACGAAAACGGCCCGGAAAATCCTGCTTTCGTGCGGGAACTGGTATACGGGGTTTTGGAAAACAAGATTCTGCTGGACTATTACCTCGATGTACTGATACTGTCAGGTATAAGAAAAGTTAAAGACAGAGAAAAGACTCTTCTGAGAATGGGGATTTATCAGATAAAATTCATGGACGGCGTACCGGACTACGCTGCAGTCAGTGAAACGGTTTCCCTGGCGAAGAAATTTGCAAGAGGCAGGGAAAATTTCATCAACGGCGTTCTCAGAAACTTTATTAAGTGTAAAGATGAACTGAAACTTCCGTCAGGTGACAGAGATGAGTATTTATCCGTAAAATATTCCTTTCCGCAGTGGATAATACGCATGTGGAAAGAACAGTACGGCGAGGACAGACTGGAAAGCTTGATTGCCGCTTCCAATGAGAGACCAAAGCTGTGCATAAGAGTAAATTTTCTCAAAACCACTGCAGAGAAACTGGCTTATTCGCTGGAGAGCAAAGGGTTTAAAACTGAAGAGGGAAAGCTTTCTGAGAGAACTCTTTACGTTTCGGGAAGCAATCTTACCGATACTGACGAATACAAGAACGGGCTGTTTTCAATCCAGGACGAATCGTCCCTCGCAGCCTGCCAGGCGCTTGAGCCAAAGCCGGGAGATATTGTCATAGACACCTGCGCCGCTCCCGGCGGAAAGACACTGGCAATGGGAGAAATGATGGAAAACAGAGGCCGGATAATTGCCTGCGATGTCTATCCCCATAAACTGAAACTCATAGAGCAGCAGGCAGAGCGGCTTGGCATAGGAATCGCTGACACGAAGCTGATAGACGGAGTAAAGGGAGACGGTTCTCTCAGCGGCATCGCTGATAAAGTCCTGGTGGATGCGCCTTGCTCAGGCCTCGGCGTCATCAGGAGAAAGCCCGAGATAAAGTATAAAGAAAGCGGCGAACTTTCAGAACTCATACCTATCCAGGCTCAAATACTGGACAGGGCAGCCGGGTACTTGAAGCCCGGCGGAACTCTGGTATACAGCACATGTACCATAAACAGAGATGAAAATGATATACAGGCTGAAAAATTTGTTGAAAATCACCGTGATTATGAGATAATATACGAGAAGCAATTTTTGCCGACAGGTGGATTAGACGGATTTTATATAGCAAAGATGAAGAAAAAGGGGAAATAAGGAGGATATATGGAGGTTGGATTCAAGTCCGATAAGGGGCTTAGGCGAAGCAATAACGAAGACGCATGCTTCGTGCTGCTGCCGGACAACGTATATCTGGTGGCAGACGGAGTGGGAGGCGGAAACGCTGGTGAAATCGCCAGCAGAACGGCTGTAAACGAGATAGCCGGCTACATAGCAAGCAATCCTATAGAACATGCGACCAACAAATATGCAGTGGTCAATTACCTGCAGGACTGCATTGACAAGACCAACGAGAAGATCTTCAACCAGGCGCTTAAATACGAAGAAAACAAAGGCATGGCTACGACCCTTGCCATCGTGTACGCCAAGGAGGGAAGAGCTTATATAGCCAACATAGGCGACAGCAGAGTTTACCTGTACAGAGATGAAGAACTGACACAGCTCACTGAGGACCACACTTACGTGAACACTCTGCTCAAGGCAGGTATAATTTCAAAAGAACAGGCTGAGGTGGACGAGAGAAAGAATGTTATCACCAAGGCTCTGGGGGCCGAGGATACGGTCGAACCGGATTTCTTCCAGGTAAATATCATGGAAGGCGACATATTTCTGATATGCACAGACGGCCTTTATGACGAAGTCGACAGCAAGGAAATGATAGACGTTCTCAAGGAAAACGGGTCTATGTCTGATGTTTGCAATAAGATGATAGAAAAAGCTAACAACAACGGCGGACATGACAATATTACGGTTATATGCCTTAGGGTAACGGAGGAAGATATTCATGAGCAATAGATTATTAAAAGGAAGATATGAACTGATAGAAAAAATCGGCGAAGGCGGTATGGCCATAGTCTATAAAGGCAAAGACAGGTTTTTAAACAGATATGTGGCCATCAAGATCCTGCGCCCTGAGTTCATCAAAGACGAAAAATTCATCGAAAACTTCAGAAAGGAATCCCAGGCGGCCGCAGGCCTTTCCCATCCCAATATAGTCAACGTTTACGACGTGGGAGAAGAAGGAAACATCCATTTTATAGTGATGGAACTGATAGACGGTAAGAGCCTGAGCCAAGTCATAGAGGAAGAGGGGAGACTCGACTATAAGGAAGCCATCAGCATAACCAAGCAGGTGGCCTCAGCCCTTAGTCTGGCCCACAGTAATCAGATAATACATAGGGATGTCAAACCCCATAATATTCTGATTACCAGCTCCGGAACAGCTAAGCTTGCAGACTTCGGTATAGCCATGGCCGTCAGCAAGGAGAGCATCGCAGAGGGCAAAGAAAAGATCATGGGCTCTGTCCACTATTTCTCGCCTGAACAAGCAAGAGGTGCTTACGTAGATGAAAGATCAGACATCTATTCCCTTGGCATAGTTCTCTATGAAATGCTGACGGGTAAAGTGCCTTTCGACGGCGATAACCCGATAAGCATAGCGCTGATGCACATAAACGATGAAATTCCTCCGGTTTCAAAAGAAGTCGCAGGCATACCGCCTCAGCTTGAAAAGATAATAGAAAAGGCCACGGACAAGTATCAGACCAACAGATACGCCTCCGCCGACGAAATGATAGAGGATCTCGACAATATAGACTTCATAACGAAGGTGATGGGAAGTTCAGTATTTGCAGATAAAGGCGAGAGCAAAAAAGCCGATGACGATGATGCGGAAAGCTATTACAGAGCCATAGAAGAAAACAGAAATTCAGAAGTAAAGAAAAAGAAGAAACCTGTAAACAAGACTAAGATATTCATAATAGCAGCCGCTGTCGTGATAGTAATAGCAGGAGTAATAGGTTTCGGAGCCATGATGGGCTGGTTCAGCGGCAGCAGCGATGAAATAAAAGTCCCTGATTTTGCCGGAAAAACCCTGGAAGAAGCCCAGGCAGAGGCTGAAGAACTAGGACTCAAGATCGAAGAGGGAGACGAAGTATACAGTCCTGATCAGGAGAAAGGCCTCATCACTTCACAGAGTCCAAGCGCCGGTTCCATGGTCAGCGAGGGACGTGTCATCACTGTAAATATCAGCCTTGGCAAGAAAGACGGAGTCGTTCCGCGTATAATAGATATGGACTACAAAGCTGCCGAAGAATATCTGCAGAGCTTCGGCTTTGAACTGGGAATAGTAAAGACTGTCACAAGCACCAAGCCTGAGGGCGTCATAGTATCCCAGTCCATAGACGCAGGCACCACAGCCGATTCAGGCACCAAGATAGACGTCGAGATAAGCGACGGCAAAGGCAAGGAAATGGTACAGGTTCCGTCAGTAGTGGGAAAAGACGTGGATATCGCCAAATCAGAGCTGGATAAGGCAGGCTTTAAGATCTCCGGAATTTCATACGAAGAAAATGCTTCGTATCAGAAAAACCTGGTCATCAGGATAACCGACGAATCCGGAAAGGAGGTTTCTGCAGGCAGCGAGCTTGAAGAGGGAAGCAATATAAATATCATAGTAAGCAAAGGCTCAGAGACCAGCGTAACCCCTGAACCGGATCCAGAACCAGACGATGATTCAGGCAATGGAGATTCAGAAAACGGCAGCGAAACGACAGGCGACAATTCATCACAGGAATAGTCAAGTATGAAAGGTTTGATAGTAAAAGGAATAGGCGGATTTTATTATATTCAGACTGAGGCTGGGCTGATAGAAGCCAAAGGCCGCGGTATATTTAAGAAACAGGGTATAACTCTGTGCGTAGGAGACGAAGTGGAAGTGACTCTTCTTGATGACACCGGTGGAAAAGGCGTAATAGAAGAGATATATCCGAGAAAAAACCATTTCATCCGTCCACCAATTGCCAACATAGACATTTTTGCGGTGGTCTTCGCAGCCCGCAGCCCGAAGCCCAACTATCCTGTAATAGATAAGTTCCTTATTGCAGCGGAAATCCACGATATAGAGCCTGTGATATGCATAAACAAATGTGATCTCGTATCAGATTCCGAAGCAGCGGAGATAAAAGCCATTTATGAAAATGAATATAAGGTCATATTAGTGAGCAGTAAGACAGGTCAGGGCATTGAAGAGCTTGAAAATACGATAAAAGGGCGAAAAACAGCTCTGGCCGGGCCTTCAGGAGTAGGAAAGTCGTCGATATTGAATCTTCTCCATCCCAAGGCTGAAATGGAAACAGGAGAAGTGAGTCATAAGACGCAGCGAGGAAAGCATACGACAAGGCATGTGGAAATTTTCAGCGCAGAAGGAGGAGGGCTCATCTTCGATACGCCGGGCTTTACATCTTTTGAACTGGGAGACATCGATGAATCAGAGCTGGCTCATTATTACCGTGAATTCGGCAAGTATGACAGCCAATGCAGATATGACGACTGCAGACATCTCAAGGAACCCCAGTGCGCCGTCAGAGCTGCCGTAGAAGACGGCCGCATACATCCCTTGAGATACAAGTCTTACGCAGACAACTATGAAGAGCTTAAAGGCAGGCGTAAATATTAAATTTTAGCCAGCGGACAGTTTACTGATAAATACAAAAGAAAAGGCGAGGAAGAAATATGGATAAGTTTAAACTGGCGCCGTCATTATTATCGGCAGATTTCTCCAACTTGGGAAATTCTGCTTTAGAAGCTGAAAAGGGCGGAGCAGACTTGCTGCACGTTGACGTGATGGACGGCCACTTTGTTCCCAACATAAGTTTTGGTTCTGCCGTCATGAAGAGCTTGAACGATATCACTGCACTAAATTATGATGTTCACCTGATGATTGAAAATCCCGGAGATTATATCGAAGATTTTGTATGTGAAAAGACTGAATACATAACGGTTCATCAGGAGGCCTGCCTCCATGCACACAGGATACTGCAGAAGATAAGGAGTCTTGGCGTAAAGGTCGGAATTTCACTCAATCCGGCAACACCGCTGTGCATGCTGGAGGAAATTCTGACAGATGTCGATCTCGTGCTCATAATGTCCGTGAACCCGGGGTTCGGAGGGCAAAAGTTCATTCCATCTTCTCTCGATAAGATAAAGAGACTTGCTGAAATTAGAAGAGAAAGAGATCTCGATTTTCTTATAGAAGTTGACGGCGGCGTTACTTTAGAGAACGCTTCAGACATAGCGCGCGCTGGCGCTGACATTCTCGTCGCCGGTTCCGCCGTGTTCGGTGCAAGCGATGTCGCTGCGAGGACGAGAGCTTTTAAGGAATTGAAATAAACTTAAAATTGTTTATATTGAACTGAACTGATTATTACGATAGTGATTGAGGCGGCTTGAGGCCGCCTTTTTTTATTATGGGTATATAAGCCCAGCCAAGCACGCTGGAAGCGTGAGAGGCAAAAAACCACCCGCTATGCGGGTGCGCGTCAGCGGTTATACCCAAAAACTCCCCAAGCTGATACAATGATGTTGTTCAGGCTTCATTGCAATCAGAAAGGAGAGTTTATGGCTAATAAAAATTATAGTCTTGCACATACAAGAGTACAGTTTGCAAGGAACTACACAGGGTAGGTATCTGACGGGAGGTGTGCCGCCCGTCAGATTTTCCATGTAATGTTCAAGCTGTCGCTTGTGGCGGCTACGGTGGTAATCATCAAGTCCACCACCCGCCGCTTATCGTCAAAGGACACGCTGTCCCATGTGTCGAGGTAACCGGAAATCTGATTGATCTGTTCCGGGCTGATGGCCTCCACCGTCAACTCCGCTATCTGCTTCACAAGTTTCTGCTTGCGTCCGTCCAGTTCCGCTATCTTCACATTCACATAGGAGAGCAGGACATTGTTTGCCCCTGTCAGACTGTCCACCAGCTTTTCAATCTCGCTGTCCACATGGAGAAGCTCCACTTGCAGGGCGGCGATTTTCGGGTTGGCCTTTGACGCTTTCTTCCTGCCCGTCAGCGTCTTGTGATTTTCCAGCTTCTTCACCATCTGCTGATAGACCACCGCTTCCAGTTCGGAAGTGATGATTTTCCCACAGCCCGGACAGCTTTTATTGTCCAGCCGTTTCGTACAGCGGAGATATTGCCTGCCGGACGGATTGAAGATACTCATAAGCGCATATCCGCAGTTCCCGCACTTGATTTTCCCCGCCAGCCATGTGTGGGTAGCTTTCCGGGCGGACTGGATTTTCATGTTGTTCATCAGCTTCTTGCGGCACGCCAGCCAGATATCGGAGGGGACAATGCCCTCATGGGGAGCCAGCATCAGCATTTGGTCTTTCAAGTCATTTTTCTTACTGGCCTTTACATCCCGCCCTTGGTACAGATAACACCCGTTCATTCCCGTAAAGTCAGCGGCGTCATTGATAATAACCGTTCCCTGGCTTTTGAAAAATTCATAAATATCAAGGTCAGCCCTGACATAAATGGGATTGCACAAAGGGCTTGCGAGTGCCGGACGGGAAAAATCCTTAATACCATGCTCCGCAAATGCCGGACAATATCGCCGTAGGAGGTTCCCGGCTCGGCGTACATCTCAAACATCAGTTTGACCTGTTCCGCTTCTTCTGGACTTGCCACTAACTTCTTTGTATTGATACCATCTATCCTGATTGGCTCCGTGTGAAACCCATAGGGAGCCTTGCCGCCCATGCGGAAACCCTTTAGGCTTCGGGAGTAGTAGGAATCGGCCACCCGCTTCTGTATCGTTTCCCGTTCAAGCTGGGCGAACACGATACAGATGTTCAGCATAGCCCGCCCCATCGGAGTGGAGGTATCAAACTTTTCCGTAGAGGACACAAACTCCACATTGTACTGCTGGAACAGCTCCATCATATTGGCAAAATCCAAAATGGAACGACTGATACGGTCAAGTTTGTAAACAATGACCTTTGCAATCAAGCCCCACTTAATATCCCGCACCAGTTCTTGAAACTTCGGGCGGTCTGTGTTTTTGCCGCTGTACCCTTTGTCTGTGTATTCCTTGCAGTTCCCTCCTTTCAATTCGTATTTGCAAAACTCAATCTGGCTTTCAATGGAAATGCTGTCCTTTTTGTCTACCGATTGCCTTGAGTAGATCGCGTCTATTCTGTTATTCATGTTGTCGCTCCTTTTCTTAAAAAAGAAACGGAGCTGCTGACACTATGATTATACCGCCAGCAGCCCCGCAAATCAACGATGGCTTCGGAAAACCTTACGCCCCGGCTTCCTCACTTTTCCGTTTGTCGGCGTACTTGCGGAACACCTCATAAAGCTGTTGTTCCAGTTCCCGGCGTTTGGCCGCTTCCTGCTCCGGCGTGAACACCGGGGAGAGGTTTTCCAGCGTGATTTCCTTCCCTTGAAAAGTTACGATCTCTGTTTCCTTTTTGTATCTGATACTTATAAAATCACCTTTCCTTTCCATAATGCCGCCCCCCCGTTTCAGTTCTGCCAGCACTTCCGGCGGAATACGGTCAACCAGCCTTTGCATATTTTCCAGTTCGCTTTCCAGCTTTGCCCGCTCCATGCGGTCTTTGATTTTGCCGCTTTCGCTGGCCTTTGCCCTTGCTTCCAGCTTTTCATTTTCCGATGACAGGTCTCTTATCGTGACTTTGTACTTTTTCAGTTGCCCGGAGAAGTTTTCCATCTGCGGAAACCATTTTTTCAGTAGGGAGAGGACTTCCTCTTTCTTCTTCCCGGCGTTCAGCGGGTTAATGCCGTCAAGGGCGGCTTCAATGGCTCTGGCCTGTTTGGAGAGGGAAACCGCCTGTTT
>UQXL01000034.1 GCA_900545135.1 uncultured Eubacteriales bacterium
GAGGACGTAAAAGAAAACGGTTCGGATTATATGGACGCTTCATATATAGTGAGGACCAGAACACCGGTGGCAGACATATATGAATTCCTTACAGATAATAAGAATCGGATAGAGAATATAAATATACATTTTAGCAGTTTTGAAGACAAGGCAAAGCTGAAAAAAGTACTGGCGAAAGTTTCCGGAATAACGGTCACTTCTTCAATGCCTCACAATCTTGAAATAGGCGGACGCACCACCAGCAAAGCGTCGGCTATAGCGTCGCTGTGCCGGATTTTGAATATAGAAGAGAAAAACGTCATGGCGGTGGGAGACAGCCCTAATGACGAAGCTATGATAAAAGCTGCAGGCGTAGGAGTGGCCATGGGAAACGCCGAAGAGGAGGTAAAAGCCTGCGCCGACTTCATAACCCTATCCAACGATGAAGACGGAGTTGCATATGCTGTGGAAAAGTTCGTCTTTGAGGAAAGATAAAATATCTTGAAAATATTTAAAAAAACTATTGACTTGTAAACTTTATTGGTGTAAAGTAATGACATAATCGATTTAACAATTTAATTCAGTAAAGTGATAAATCAAAGTTGAGGAGGACTGAAATGAAAAAGAAATTAACTGTTTTAGCTATGGTGTTTGTACTGATATTCACCATGCTCGCACTGACAGGCTGCGGCGATAAGGACAAAGAGGCAGACGCCGACGCAAAGGAGACTATAATAGTAGGACTGGACGATACATTTGCGCCTATGGGCTTCAGAGATGAGAGCGGAGAACTGGTAGGTTTCGACATAGATCTTGCCCGCGCCGTAGCTGAGGAACTGGGCATGAACGTTGAATTCAAGCCTATAGACTGGAAAGCTAAAGAAGCCGAACTTTCGGCGGGAACTGTAGACTGTCTGTGGAACGGAATGTCAGTTACTCCCGACAGAATAGAAGGAATGGCTCTTACATACAAGTATCTCAATAATAAGATAGTTCTTATGTCCCTAGCGGACTCTGATCTGGACGTTACTTCGGCCGATCAGCTCAAAGATCTGAAGATAGGAACTCAGGCCGGCTCTGCCGCTTTAGAAATGCTCCAGGCCAACGAAGCTTATGATTCCTTCAAAGACAACATCAGCGAATACGATAAATATGACACTGCCATAATGGATCTGAAGGCAGGAAGAGTAGATGTTATCGCGGTGGATCAGGTATTAGGCGAATATACCAACAATAACTTAGGAGGAGAGATGAAGGAATGTACTTACTCTCTCGGAGACGACTTCTACACTATAGGATGTGCTTCTGATAATACCGAGCTCAGAGATAAGATCAACGACGCTCTGAAAAAGCTTATTGACGACGGCAAAGCCACTGAAATAAGCGAGAAGTGGTTCGGCAAAGACATAATGGTTTACGAGCCTATAGAAGGTGAAGAGTAATTAAAGAAACAGAGGAATATATAAATGGACAGAATCGGAGAATTCTTGCCATTCATGCTCGAGGGTTCGGTGACGACGGTGCAGGTGTTCGTTCTTACACTTGTCATATCCTTACCCCTGGGGCTTCCTATAGCCCTGGGGAGTAACAGCCGTTTTAAACCCTTGAGCTTTTTGTGCAAGATATACGTATGGATTTTCAGAGGAACTCCGCTGATGCTTCAGCTGTGGTTTTTCTACTTTTTCTTCCCGTTCAATTTCGGCATAACATTCGACGCCCTGACTACAGCAGTCCTTACATATGTTCTCAACTATGCGGCGTATTTTGCGGAGATATACAGGGGAGGAATAAACAGCATAGACAGAGGACAGTATGAGGCGGCTCACGCGCTGGGGCTTTCCAGGAAACAGACGATGTTTGACATCATCCTTCCCCAGACAATGAAAGCTATACTTCCGCCTGTAGTAAACGAGGCGATAACGCTGGTAAAAGATACGGCTCTCGTATCTTCCCTTGCAGTCGTAGACCTGATGAAGGCTACCAACAGCGCAGTAAACAGGATGACCAGCCTGACGCCGTTCTTCTATGCCGCAATAATATATCTTTTGATGACATTTGTGCTGACCTTGATAGCAGGCAGACTTGAGAAATATTTCTCAAGATATGACGCTAAGGAGGAATGGTGATGGAACGGGAAACGATATTGAAAATGCGGGGCATAGTAAAAAGATACGGAGATTTCACCGCCGTCGACCATGTGGATTTTTCCATGCATAAGGGAGAGATAGTAGCCATAATCGGACCCTCAGGCTCCGGAAAGAGCACGCTCTTAAGATGCATAAACGGCCTCAACAGCATAACGGAGGGAGAAATTGAGCTTAAGGGCACTACGGGAATGGTGTTCCAGCACTTCAATCTTTTTCCTCACATGACTTGCAGGGAAAACATAACTTACGCTCCGATAAAAGTGAAGAAGGAAGATAAAGCGGAAGTAGAAAAGAAGGCGGACAGTTTGCTCAAGATGGTGGGCCTGGAAAACAAGGGAGATGTGTATCCCGCCCATATTTCCGGCGGCCAGAAACAGAGGGTAGCCATAGCCAGAGCGCTGGCGATGGAGCCTGATCTGATGCTGTTCGACGAACCAACTTCAGCTCTCGACCCGGAGATAACCGGTGAAGTGCTCAACGTCATGAAGAAGCTTGCCGAAAGTCATACTACCATGATCATAGTCACCCACGAAATGGGATTCGCCAAGGAAGTGGCAGACAGAGTGCTGTTCATGGATAACGGCGCGATAGTGGAAGAGGGGACTCCGGCCGAACTATTTGAAAACCCCAAGAGCGAAAGACTGGTGTCTTTTCTCAGTTCCATGCTCAGGGCGTAATTTCTTTCAAATTTATTAACTTTCTCTTATCAATTTTTACTTTCCGAGACAAAGAAAGAAAAATATGTCATAATGCTCTCAAGCGATGAGAGCGGAAAGATCCTCCGCGTCGCGATACCGGCCGGAGGATTTTTATGTCTTTTCTGAGAAATTTCCGCTTACGCAAGTTTAAGAAATTTTCTTTTAAAAATGTTGACAGTGTACTATACGTTATAGTACACTTATGGTGAGGTTGAGATCAGCATGAGATTACGAGGGGGGAATGAACATGCTTTTAGACAAATCAGTGATCGACATTATAGAAGATATCGCTGCTGAAAATCCTGACAGAACGGCGGTAGAATCTTCTGAAGGAACTCTCACGTACGGGCAGCTCTGGCAGCAGTCAGAAGAAATCGCAGGCAGACTGTCTGCGTCGCTGGGGGATAACAGGAAGCCGGTAATGGTTTACGGACACAAGAATCCGCAGATGATCGTAAGCTTTTTAGCCTGTGTCAAGTCGGGGAGAGCATATTGTCCTGTGGACATTTCAATGCCCAGGAACAGGATAGAGGATATCGCCAAGACCATAGGCAACGACGTGATTCTGGCTGCGGAGCCCTTTGAACTTGAGGGATTCAACGTAATAGACGTCAAAAACGCCCGGGAAAAGCTGACAGAGACGGAAGATCTGTCTCCTGAAAAGAGAGTCAGCGGAGATGATACATTTTATATCATCTTCACTTCCGGCAGTACCGGAAAACCAAAAGGGGTTGAAATATCGGCAGACAATCTGAAAAATTTTCTCAGCTGGTCAAAAAAACTGATAGACGATCAACTGGCCGGAAAAGAGCGAAACGGAGTGTTCGTCAATCAGGCGCCTTTTTCCTTCGATTTGTCTGTGATGGATCTGTACAACTGCCTTGTGTCGGGAGGCACTCTCCTGTGCCTGGAA
This sequence comes from uncultured Eubacteriales bacterium, assembly GCA_900545135.1. Taxonomy (GTDB): domain Bacteria; phylum Bacillota; class Clostridia; order Peptostreptococcales; family Anaerovoracaceae; genus Fimisoma. Next base: position 3,738 of record UQXL01000034.1, read on the forward strand.
AAGACCATGCAGCAGGACGCGGCGGCCATGTTCGATTACATGAAAAAAGGCGGAGCAGAAATCTTCGTTTCAACGCCGTCCTTCGCCGACATGTGCCTGGCAGACCCATCTTTCAACGGAAATAACTTTGATGATCTCAAGCTGTTCCTCTTCTGCGGAGAAAGGCTGACAAAGGAAACGGCAGGCAAGCTCATGGAAAGGTTTCCGAACGCCAAAGTGGTAAATTCCTACGGACCGACAGAATCTACCGTAGCAGTGACGGCTGTCTGCATAACGCCGGAAATGCTGCAGGGAGAAGAGCCGCTGCCCATAGGAAAACCAAAGGCAGGAACGGAAATATTGTTCGACGGAGAAGAAATAGTGATCACCGGAGATACGGTGGCAAAGGGGTATTTTATGGATCGTCAGAAGACGGAAAAAGTATTCTTCTCCGCAAGGGACAGGGAGGGAAATGAAAAGAGAGCATACAGGACGGGCGACAGCGGATATTTCAAAGACGGGTACTATTACTGCAGCGGCAGGATAGATCTGCAGGTGAAGCTCCATGGCTACAGGATAGAGCTGGGAGACATAGAGTCCAATCTCATGGAAATTCCCGGCGTAGAGCAGGCGGCCGTAGTTCCGAGATACGACGGCGAGAGGATAAGATGCCTCGTCTCTTTTATCAAGGCTCCGTCCTATGAGGGGACATTCAAAGACGGAAGAAAGCTGAGAAATTTGCTGAAAGAGAAGCTGCCTGCATATATGATACCGAAAAACGTCATCTTCATTGAAGAAATGCCCATGACAGCCAACGGCAAGCTGGACAGGAAGAAACTGGAGGGCTTGCTGGCATGAACCTATTCGGAGAACTGTACTTTTTCGTATGCGCCGGCCTGCTGCTGATTCCGGCAGTGATCCTTGGAATCATGGAAAAACCCTTAAAGTATTACGGCTTTCTGGTGACCATAGTTTTCGTACTGCTGGCCTTGTGGGGAAAACCTAAGGAAATCCTTTATATATGCTGTTACATAGCGTTTCAGCTGGTGATAACCAAAGCCTATATGAGCATACGGGCAAAACAAGGCAGAAAGCGTCTGTGGTTTTGGCTCTTTCTGCTCCTGGCGCTGGCTCCGCTGACAGCGTACAAGATACTGGGACTGTTCGGACTGAGCTTATTCGGCTTCATCGGCATTTCATACATGACCTTCAAGTCGGTTCAGGTGATAATAGAGATTTACGACGGCCTGATAAAAGAACTTAGACCGTTTGAAATGGCGTATTTCCTGACCTTTTTCCCGGCGCTGCTTTCCGGGCCTATAGACAGGAGCAGGAGGTTTGAGGAAGACTTGCGGCTGATAAGGCCGAAAAGCGAGTATTTGAACCTGCTGGGTGAAGGACTGTTCAAAATATGCCAGGGGCTGGTCTACAAGTTTGTACTGGCGCAGGCGGTGTATCAGGCGATAACTTATCTGGGCATGGAGGGCGGCTGGCTTTCCAACGGAATATACATGTATTCATACGGATTCTATCTGTTCTTCGACTTTGCCGGTTACAGTCTGATGGCGGTGGGAACCAGCTACATACTGGGGATAATGACCCCGGGGAACTTCAACGAACCGTTCCTTGCCACAGACATGAAAGATTTCTGGGACAGATGGCACATAACGCTGTCCTACTGGTTCAGAGATTTCGTGTTCAGCCGGTTCATGATGGCTTCCATAAAGGGGAAGTGGTTCAAATCGAAGCTGACTGGGGCTTCCGTCGGATTCATGATAAACATGCTTCTGATGGGACTGTGGCATGGTCTCACAGCCAGCTATATCTTATACGGCCTCTATCACGGCGTGCTGCTGGCCATAACGGAAATATACCAGAAAAAATTCAAGTTTTATAAAAAGCATAAAAAGGACAGATGGTACAAATTTGTCAGCTGGTTTATAACTTTCAATCTGGTGATGCTGGGATTTTTCATCTTCTCGGGAAGATTACTGGAAATAATTTAGAAACTTTTAAAAATATATTTGTGAAATTAAGAATACAAAATTTAAGAACTTTTGATAGTAAAAATTTACGAACTTTGGAGGGTAAAAATGGACGAGAAAAAGGTAAGAGAAATTGTTCTCGATTTGCTTGAGGAAATTTGCGGAGACGACATCATAAGGGAGGATCTGGACATAAATCTGCTGGAAGAGGACTTGATAGATTCTCTTGATTATACGGAACTTCTCATAGGAATCGAGGAAAATACAGGGGTTCTCATGGCCCCGTCAGAGCTGACGAGAGAAGAAATGGATACGCCGAGCAAGATAATAGCGCAGGTGATGAAAAGGATAGGCTAGGCTTGGCGCAAGGCCGCTGCGGCCGAGGGAGGCGTAGCGGCTCTGCCGCAGACAGCTCCTGCCGGGGGACAGGGCGCTCTTGCATTAAGTAACAAAAACAGGATTTGAAAAAGGGGTATTGATATAGATGAAAAAGATTGCAGCCTTTATTACGGCGGCCATGCTGTTCATAATTGCGGCAGCAGCTGTCCACCAGTTCGCAGGAAGCAGGATAGAGGCCAACAACAGGGAGTTCGGAACATGGATAAACAGCAAGAAAGACTTGTCCTACAGCGCCATAGCGGCAAACCTGCATGAGGATACGTTCATGATGCTGGGCTCTTCGGAGTTCCAGCACGGAGAAAAGACTCCGTATCATCCGACGGCGATATTCAGGCAGGCCAAGCTGGACGTGATGTGCATAGGAGCGGCAGGCAATCAATGCTTTTCTCATGCCATAACCATGGCGGCGCTGGCTCCGGAGCTAAAGAGCAAAAAAGTGATTCTGATACTTTCTCCCACATGGTTTTCCAAGGGAGGAATAGAAGGCAGCAACTTCGCCGCCAGGTTTTCCGAAAGCCAGTATCAGGCCATGCTGAAGAACGAAAGCCTTTCTCAGGACCTAAAGGATAAGCTGATCAAACGGACGAAAGAACTTCTGGAAGTAAGCCCGGCGCAGAAAGAAAACGCCGAAAGGGATACGAGAGTCCTGACCGAGGGAACGCTCAACGTCAAGGATAAAGTCAATTACTTTATGCACAGCTGGATATCCTCCGAGAAAGAAAAAATCAGCGTCGGTCTGATGTGGAAAATCAGCGGCCACAAGAATAACAGCAAATACGAAACGGCGGAAGCGGAAGAACCTGACTGGGAAGCTCTGAAGAAGCAGGCGGATGAAGATTTCGCCAAAGAGTGTACCAACGATTTTGCCATGAAGGACAAATTTTTTAAGACGAAATATAAACCGATACTGGAAAAACGCAAGAATGACGAAGTCAAGCGCAGCTTTAAAGAGTCGCCGGAATACGACGATTTGAAGCTCTTTCTCGATATATGCAAGGATCAGGATATAGAAGCCATGCTGGTGCTGCTGCCAATAAACGGTTATTGGTACGATCATACGGGTTTCCCTAAGGAAAACAGAGAAGTCATCGTCGGAAAAATCCAGGAGATGGCCGATGAATACGACGTCGAACTCTGCAATTTCTTCGGGGAATGTTACACAAAAGGTTGGCTGGAGGACAATATTCATCCGGCCGGAAAGGGATGGGTTGAGATAAATGAAAAAGCTTACGAATATTTTACTGAGAGTTAGAAAGTCTATGGACAAAAAGTTCTTCATGTATACGAGCCTCTTCTTTATCATGATGATGGCAATGTACTTATACATGATCTTCGCCATAGGCACAGACGCACCGAAATTTACTTACGCGGGCTTCTAGCTGATGCGTGTTTTCAGGGTAAATCAGAGCAGAGCCGACGGCCGGCAATTATTCCGTGTTTGACCAAGCCGGCCTTTGCTCTGCAAAGAAGCCTTTCGGCGTGATAGCGCGCCGAAAGGCAAATCAGATGACTGAGACTGCTTCGCGGAGACCGAAGAGAAGGAATCAAAGTGAAAGAACAAATGCGAATAAACCACCGCAGGGAAAAGGATTTGCATGATGGCCTCCTTTTTAAATAATTTAGCTCCTCCGATAAGTAATTTGGTTTTCCGGTTGGACTAATTCCTCCGGTTTGAAAATGCTGCAGGAGGCCAGTCTATGAAGTTAGTGTGTGAAAATTTATTCGCGAAGCAGTTTCAGTCTGCATGCCGCAGGGCCATTTAAAGAAGAGAGACTTTGCACAATATACGGAACACAAGAGATGGTTTAGAAATAAAGAATTATAAAATTCTGCAGCGGCAATTTTATATAAGAAAACAGGAGGAGCCTAATAAGCGCTCCTCCGTTTTAATTCAGAAACAGCTCGGTGCATAGCGTATCATGACGATATGCACTTCTTTCGTTTGCATAGGCTCCGATGCATCTGGGCGCGCTGTTTCTAATATCTCCTCATAGATTTCAGTTGTATTTCTAAGGTCTGTAATTGGTCTGACCTGCGGCACAAATTTACGTCCCCTTTCTTGTACGTAATTATAGCAGAATTATATGCGAAATATAAGATTTTTACACAGACATAAAATTTTATTTTTACTCTTATCCCTCTGAGAACTGCGAAATCAGGCGCCATGAACCTTGACTACAGCCGCATGCAGCCGCAGGTTATACCGCTGCAAGAGATTGCTGCCGATACAGCAAGAGGCTTTTTGTTGATAATTGTAAGATTTTGAGAAAACACATATTGACATTAAATGTAAAATAATGTAAATTATATGTGAAGTGGAACTGTTACGGGAGGTAACATGACAGATAAGAAGAAACTGGGAATCCTGGGAGAAGAACTGGCAGCAGAGATGCTCAGAGGCAAGGGATATTACATAATATCGCGAAATTACACATGCCCTTACGGGGAGGTGGACATCGTGGCCTCAAAAGAAAATACAGCAGTCTTTGCGGAAGTAAAGACGAGGACTTCGGAAATTTACGGCAGGCCGGCGGAGGCGGTGGACTACAGGAAGCAGAAACGAATCAGAAACGCCGCCAGATATTTTTTGGCGTCTTCCAGAAGACCGTATGAGAAAGTAGAATTTCAAGTGGTGGAAATCTCGGTAAGCCATATAAAAGGGCTGGAATTCTAGCAAGGAGGTTTGACATGCTTTCAAGAACTGAAACTATCGTTCTCCAGGGTCTGAAAGGCAGGAAAGTAGATATCGAAGCCGATATCGCGCCGGGACTGCCGTATTTTACAGTGATAGGCCTTGGAGATACGGCGGTAAAAGAAGCCTCTGAAAGAGTAAAGAGAGCCGTGATAAACAGCGGATTTCAGTATCCGAGAGGACGGGTAACCGTCAATTTGTCGCCCGCCTATATACATAAAAAAGGAAGCCATTATGACCTTGGAATAGCCATAGCCATACTGCTCGCTTCAGGAGAACTTTCAGAAAAGATGCAAGACGAAAGAAATGGGAGAATCCTGATAGGAGAGCTGGCTTTAGACGGCAGAGTTCTGGCCGTCAAAGGAGCCTTGCCCATGCTCATCACCGCGGCAGAAAGCGGTAATATGAAAGAAATTCTTCTGCCTGAAGAAAACTGTGCCGAGGCCAGCCTTGTGGCCGCCAGAGCCGGCATAAATCTGATACCAGTCAAGTCGTTAAAGGAAGCCGCCTGCCACATAGCAGGCGGCAATATCGGCTCATATAAAGGCAGCTTTCCTTTAAGAACTGCCGATTTGCCGGACTTTGCAGACGTGAAAGGCCACAGCGCGGCAAAAGCCGCCATCGCCGCCGCGATGGCGGGCGCCCACAGTCTGCTGATGGTGGGCGCCCCGGGCGCGGGCAAGACCATGCTGGCCAAACGTGCGCCCGGGCTTTTGCCGCCGATGAGTCTGGAGGAGCAGATGGAGGCATCGGCGGTGTATTCGGCGGCAGGACTTTTGGGGGAGGATATGCCGATAGTCATGAGCAGGCCGTTCAGGCAGATATCGGCGCCGGTCACGAAAGCACAGCTGCTGGGCGGAGGCAACGGGCCGTCGCCGGGAGAAGTTTCTTTTGCACATAAGGGAGTGCTCTTTGCCGACGAAATGCTGGAAATGCCGGTAAGAACGCTGGAATCCCTGAGGGAGCCTATGGAAGAAAGACAGGTCAGACTTATCAGGCGGGGAATGGTCAATGTGTTTCCCGCAGACTTCATTTTCATCGGAGCGACCAATCCGTGCAGATGCGGATTTCTGGGAGATCCGGTTCACCGGTGCACCTGCAGTCAGACGGAGATAGAAAAGTATAGAAGCAGGCTTTCAGGGCCGCTGGCGGACAGGATAGACATGTGCATAGAAATACAGAGGGCTGATTACGGCGAGATGAAAGGAGAACGGACCCAGTCGACCTGTCAGCTGAGAAGGATGGTTGAGGCTGCGGGTAAGATACAGGATATGAGGTTTGAGGGGAGAGAGTTTTCGCGCAACAGCCGCATGAATGAAAGAGATGTGGAGGAATTCTGTCAGCTAAAAAAAGACTGCAGACGGTTCATCGGCAGGCTTTACGACGTCTTCGGCATAAGTCCCAGGAGATATCATAAAATTCTCAAATTGGCCAGGACTTTGGCGGATATGGACGGAGAAGATGACATAGAGGAGGAGCATCTGGCGTCGGCCTTTCAGTATACCAGGCTTTTGACGGGAGACAGGAATAAAAATTATGTATGAAAATAATATTATAATACTGAGGAAAGGGGACAAGGAGTTTCCCTCGGAGCTGGGCGAGATGGAGGACCCCGTAAAAGAGCTTTATTGCATAGGGAACGTTTCGCTCCTGGCAGGTTTTAAGGCCGCGGTGGTGGGAGCGAGAAAATGCAGCGAATACGGCAGACAGGCGGCGCTCAGGATAGGCAAGGACTTTGCTTGCCGCAGTATAGTCACGGTGAGCGGAATGGCTGCCGGCATAGACGGTCTTGCCCATCAGGGCGCCCTCAGCAGGGGAGGCGGCACGATAGCGGTTTTGGGCTGCGGACCGGACGTTTGTTACCCAAGAGTCAACCGCGAGCTTTACAGAGAAATAAGCGAAAAGGGACTGATAATTTCAGAATATCCTCCCGGCGCCGCCCCGAAGCCATGGCGCTTTCCCATGAGAAACAGGATAATAGCAGCCCTTTCTTCGGCTGTCATTGTCGCGGAGGCCGGTGAAAAAAGCGGTGCCATGATAACGGCGGTGAGAGCCGCAGAAATGGGCACGGAAGTATTCGCTCTTCCGGGAAACATCACCAGCCCCTACAGCATAGGAACCAACAGACTCATAAGGGACGGAGCGAGGATCATAACTTCCATTGAAAGTCTCATGGAGGAGATAGAAGCTTTGCGCCCTGCCGGCGGAGCAGGATTTGCAGCGGGCTTTCCGACAGGATTTGCAGAGAAATTTGCAGCAGACTTTGGAAAAGTCATGGATCAGGAAGAAAAAAAGGTCTATGACTTAGTCGCGGCAAACAGCGGCGCAACTTTGGATTTTCTGTGCGGAAAACTCGGGGAAAATCCTCTGAAAATCAACAGGACAGTGTCGTCGCTGGAGATGAAAGGGTTGATTTATTATGAGCTGGGAAAAATTTTTATTGCAAAATTGGAAAAATAGTTCTATTATTATTGACTATAGAATGATAAAAGGATAAAAGCGGCTCAAGCCGCACACGCGCACGAAGTTAGATCGTGCGCACTGAAGTTGGATCAGGAGGAAAGATGACTGCTAAAGGAACAGCCAAAACCGCAAAATCAAGTACGGCAAGGAAAAAGACTCTGGTGATAGTGGAATCGCCCTCAAAAGCAAAGACCATAGGTAAATACCTGGGTTCAAGCTACAAAGTGACGGCTTCCGTAGGCCATGTGAGAGATTTGCCAAAAAGCAAAATAGGAATAGATATAGAAAACGACTTTGAACCTGAATATATAGCCATAAGAGGAAAGGGCGACGTGATAAAGGAGCTCCGCAAGGAAGCCAAGCAGGCAGGGAAAATTTATCTGGCGACGGACCCTGACCGCGAGGGAGAAGCTATATCATGGCATCTGGCTTTCCTGCTGGGCATAGATCCATCGTCTCCATGCAGGATAGTTTTCAACGAGATAACCAAAGACGCGATAAAAAACGCAGTCAAAAACCCGAGACCCATCGACCTCAAGCTGGTAGACGCGCAGCAGGCGAGAAGAGTTTTGGACAGACTGGTGGGATATCAGATAAGTCCGCTTCTGTGGAGGAAGATACGCAGGGGTCTGAGCGCGGGAAGAGTACAGTCCGCCGCGCTGAAGATACTGTGCGACAGGGAAAACCAGATAAAAAATTTCAAGCCGAAAGAATACTGGAACATCATCGCCGAGTTCAAAAAAGGAAAGAGCTTTTTCGCCAAGCTGACGGAGTATGAGGGCAAGAAGCTGACTGTAGAGAACAAGCAGTCGGCCGATGAGGTTCTGGCGGCGCTCAGAGAGGGCGAGTACAAGGTCAGCCAGGTCGTGAGAAAGGAGCGAAAGCGCAAGCCTTTCGCGCCTTTTACCACCAGCAGCCTGCAGCAGGAAGCGGCAACAAAGCTGGGGTTCACCACTAAAAAGACAATGATGGTAGCCCAGCAGCTCTACGAGGGCGTTGAAATAAAAGGCCAGGGAACTCAGGGTCTCGTGACATATATAAGGACCGACTCTGTGAGGATTTCAGAAGAGGCCAGGTTTGCTGCCCGTGAATATATAATTGAAAATTTCGGAGAGAAATATAAAGGAAACAATTTCTTTTCCAACAAGAAGAAAGATATCCAGGACGCCCATGAAGCCATAAGGCCCAGCCGTATCGCCATGGATCCTGACATGATAAAGGATTCCCTGACTAAGGAGCAATACAATCTCTACAGGCTGATATGGAGCAGGTTCCTCGCCAGCCAGATGGCCGAGGCAGTCTTTGATTCCATGCAGGTTTCCATCAAAAATGGAAGCTACGGTTTCAAGGCCAGCGGCTCCAAGCTGATATTCGACGGTTATCAGAAAGTTTACGCCAGCAATCTTGAAGAGGACAAGGACAATCTGCTGCCTGAGCTCGCAGAGGGCGAGACGCTGAAGGAAAAGTCTGTAGACTGCCAGCAGAAATTCACCGAACCCCCTTCAAGGTTCACGGAAGCCAGTCTGGTAAAAGACCTGGAGGAAAAGAATATTGGAAGACCCAGCACTTACGCGCCGATAATCGCCACGCTGCTGGAAAGAAAATATATAAGCAGGGAAAAGAAGACTCTGATTCCAACGGAGCTGGGCTTCGTAGTCACCGAGCTTATGGAGGAATATTTCAAGGAAATAGTCGACACAGGATTTACCGCCGATATGGAAGATAGACTTGACGAAGTGGAAGTAAAGGACTTAAACTGGAAAGAGATAGTCAGAGACTTTTACGCCACGCTCAAAGACGAGCTTGAAGTTGCGGACAAAGCCATAGAAAAGGTGGAAATACAGGATCAGATCACTGACGAAAAATGTGAACTCTGCGGACGGCCTATGGCCATAAAGGCAGGCAGATTCGGGGAATTTCTCGCCTGCACCGGTTATCCTGAATGTAAGAACACCAAGGCTATCGTAAAGTCCACAGGCGTCAAATGCCCTGACTGCGGAGGGGATATAGTAGCCAAGCGTGGAAGATCGGGAAAGATTTTCTACGGCTGCAGCAATTATCCGACATGCACGAGGGCTTTCTGGTATAAGCCTGTAGATAAAAAATGCCCTGAATGCGGTGCGCTGCTTCTGGAACGCCGCACCAAAGGCGGAAATTATGTTTGCTCCAATGAAAAATGTGGGTATAAAGAGTAGTAGATTAGGAGGATATTCAAAATGGTACAATTTCACGCAACCACAATCTGCGCAGTAAGAAGAGGCCCCGACGATATATGTATCGGCGGCGACGGTCAGGTCACCATGGGTGAGACGGCCATCATGAAGAACGGAGCTAAAAAAGTAAGAAAAATTTATAAAAATTCTGTTATTTCAGGTTTTGCCGGCTCTGTGGCCGACGCATTCTCGCTGACGGAAAAATTTGAAAGCAAGCTGGAAGAACATTCGGGCAATCTTAAGAGAGCGGCAGTGGACCTGGCTCAGCTTTGGCGTTCGGACAAGGGTATGAGAAACCTGGAGGCGCTGATGATAGTAGCCGACAAGGAAAACATGCTGGTGATTTCCGGAACGGGCGAAGTCATCGAACCCGACCAGGATTTCGTGGCAATCGGCTCCGGCGGCAATTACGCATATTCGGCAGCCAACGCTTTGTTCAACCACACCGATATGAGCGCTGAGGAAATCGTCAGAGAATCTCTGAAGATCGCGGCTTCTATTTGCGTCTACACCAACGACAACATTTCCGTTGAAAAGCTGTAAGGGGGGGAGAAAAATCATGGCAAGCAAAGTATACAGAATGACTCCGAAAGAAATAGTAGCGGAGCTTGACAAATATATAATAGGGCAGGATGAGGCAAAAAAATCTGTAGCCATCGCCCTGAGAAACAGATACAGAAGAAGTCTTCTGCCTGAGGAGCTGAGAGAGGAAATAACTCCTAAGAACATTCTGATGATGGGTCCTACCGGCTGCGGTAAGACAGAGATAGCCAGGAGGCTTGCGAAGCTTATGGACGCACCTTTCGTCAAAGTCGAAGCGACCAAGTTTACGGAAGTAGGCTACGTCGGAAGAGACGTGGATTCCATGGTGAGAGACCTGGTGGAGGCCTCCATGAGAGTGACCAAGCAGAACAAGCTTGAAGAAAAATACAACATAGCCGACAAGATCGTGGAAGAAAAGATCGTAGAGGCTATAATCCCGGGCAAGAACAAGAAGCCTGCCGGAAAGAGCAAGGGTCCGTTCGACTTCATAATGAACAGCGGCGGATATACCAGCCAGAAGCAGCAGTATCTCGACAGCCAGGCTGCCAAGGAAGAGCCTGCCAAGGAAGATATGGACGTGGAAATGGCCAGGGAGCAGGTTAGACAGCAGCTCCGCGAGGGTCTGCTGGAAGAGCAGTACATCGAGATCGAAGTTATCGACGCTCCTAAGGGCAATCAGCTGGACATGAGCAACGAGGGCATGTCGATCGCCATAGGCAATATTTTCGGCAACATGATGCCTGAAAAGACCAAGAAGAAAAACTGCAAGGTCAAGGATGCCCGCAAGATTTTAAGGGAGCAGGAAGCTCAGAAGCTGATAGACATGGACGTGGTCACGGACGAAGCCGTGGAAAATGCCGAGCAGAACGGCATAATCTTCATCGACGAGATAGATAAGATCGCTTCCGGTTCGAGAATGACCAGCGGAGCTGACGTTTCCCGCGAGGGCGTACAGAGAGACATCCTGCCTATCGTCGAGGGAAGCGTTATAAACACCAAATACGGTCCTGTCAAGACCGACCACATTCTCTTCATCGGCGCGGGAGCTTTCCACACGGCCAAGCCTACCGATTTGATTCCTGAACTCCAGGGACGTTTTCCTATAAGAGTGGAGCTGGCCAGCCTCACGGAAGAGGATTTTGTCAACATACTGACGGTGCCTGAAAATGCCCTTATCAAGCAGCATAAAGCTCTCCTGGAGACAGAGGGCATGGAGGTCGAGTTCACCGAAGACGCAATCAGGGAAATCGCGACTATTTCGTTCCTGATGAACGAGCAGACTGAGAACATCGGAGCCAGAAGACTCCACACCATACTTGAAAAGCTGCTTGAGGACATCTCTTTCAACATTCCTGAGATGGAAGAGGATAAGATCACCATAGACGCCGAATACGTCAAGGAAAAATTCCAGGAAACTATCCAGAAAGAAGATCTGGACAGATATATTCTTTAGAATTCAGCCATTCGGCTCTTTGGTCACCCGGCCATTCAGCCGATTTGGTCATTCAGCCGCCTGCCACGAGCCGGCGGCGCTTCGTTTAGGACAAGGAGCTTAACTCTATGGAAAGCCGTATACTCAGCAAAATACGCAGGCTCAACTGGGTGCTCAGCGAAAGCACCACTGGAAGCCTTTCATACAATGATCTGAGCGTGATTTTGAAAGAAATAATCGACGCCAACGTTTATATTGCAGACATCGACGGCAATATGCTGGGCGTGAGCTATATAAATGCAGAGGACAGTTCCACCGTACTGGGCGAGGGAGGCACTGAAAGACTCGAGGTGATCCACAATCAAAATTTTCTTTCCATAGAGGAAACTGCCGCCAATCTGCGGGGTGAAGAAATCCTCAGATACGTGGGCGAAGATTATGAGATGGCCGATAAATATCACTGCATAATTCCCAGCGTGTGCGGCGGCCAGAGGATGGGCACGCTGATCGCAGCTCGCCACGGCGAAAAGTTCGACGACGTGGATATAGCCTTGTGCGAGTACGGCGCTACAGTGGTAGGATTAGAGATCAAACGCAATATGAACCTTGCCGCGGAGAGGGAAAAAGCGCTGAGAAAAGCTGTAGATATCGCCATCGAGACCTTGTCTTTTTCAGAGCGTGAGGCTTTGGGAAAGATAATGCAGGAATTCAGCGGAGATCAGGGCTCTCTGGTTGCCAGCAAAGTGGCGGCAAAATATTCTCTCACCAATTCGGTGATAGTGAACGCCCTGAGAAAGCTGGAAAGCGCCGGAGTGCTCCAGGCAAGATCCCTGGGCGTAAAAGGAACCAGGATAAACATCACCAACCCTTATCTCAGGGAAAAGGCCGAAGCTCTTTCTTTGTAGAGGCCGGAATGTCGAATCCGGATTGTCGAATCAGAAATGCTGAGGCTCAAAATATGATTTGATTAGTTTAATATTTGGCAGGAACCATGAACAAAACCAATGAACAAAACCCCCTTTATTCTGCATAAGATAAAAGGGGGTTTATTATGAAAAGAGCGGCGGTTATTCTTTTAGGCATAGGATTTATAATAACAGGCAGTTTACTGCTGATAAAAGACAGATTCGGCGACAGCATAGAGGCAACGGCAGAGGCTGTGGCAGTCAACGCCGTAGCCATAAAAATAAATGAAAGCCTCGAAAATGGATTTTACAATGAAGAGTTGGGGGAGCCTCTTTTAACAGTGGAAAGAGACGATGAGGGAAATATACAATATTTAGAACCCAATTCCAGGGTCATAAATAAGCTTCTGCTGGAGTTTTCCACCAATGTAAAGGAAAATTACAGCCTCGACGATGTGGAGGAAATAAAGGTAAACTGGGGCGTCATAACGGGAAGCAAGATACTTTCCCAGCTGCCTTTCACGGCGAAGGTAAAGGTGCAGCCCGTAAGCCTTACAAAATTCCAGTATGAATCTGAGTTTGAGACTGAAGGTATAAATCAGACGAGATACAGGCTATATTGCACTGTCAACAGCCAGATACATATCGTCGCGCCTTTCACTGACAAGACGGCTGAAATAAACAGAAAAGTCCTTTTGGCCGAAGCTGTGATCGTAGGAAAAGTTCCGGACAGTTACGTCGTCGTTCCTGAAGAAAGCATCTTGGATGCGGTGGAATAGATACGATGGAATAGATGCGGCCTGGCTGGAAACGTACTGTACAGATTTGAAGATGTCTCGCGCAGATGTTGTAGAATTTCCATGTTTCATGGAAATTCTACAACATTATTGATATATCATGATGTAAAACAAGGCCTAAAATAGTGCAATGCTGTAATTTTCAAAAAATTTTACAAAAAATGCAACATAAATATCGGTTTATGTTGTAAAATATGAGAGATTTAAAAAATTCTGCAGCATCGACTGATTTCAGCACCAATTTCGGGCAATTCAAGATAAGGAATGTTGCAGAATATGAAGAATTTTCTGAAATCATACAACATCGCTGTTGCGATAGATGCTTGCCGCTCGCTGCCGCTTGCAGATGGCCGATGCTTGCCGCTCGCTGCCGCTTGCAGATGGCCGACATCATCTCTTGATGTGCAACGCGACCTGCCATCGTGCGTTTTTGGCCTTTCACCTGTCATCGCGGCCTGCCATCGTGTGATAGCCAAAAGGCAAAACAGGGTTCATACAAAGGAGAAAGTTTATACACTCAAGGAGGGTTAGAAACGGCCTGTTCATGCGCCGTAACTTAATTATATGCTTAGATTCAACGAAAATAATGAAGTTATAAGAGAAGAAGAATATAAGGTGATCTTGGTCGGACTGCAGAGGGATGAGGATATATCCTATTCCATGGAGGAACTGGCAGGCCTTGCGGAAGCGGCCGGGTCGGAAGTTCTGGGACAGATGGTGCAAAATCTTGAAAAACCCAATACTGCGACACTGATCGGAAAAGGAAAAGTGGAAGAACTGGCTCAGATGGTAAAGGCAATGGAAGCCGATATGGTGATTTTCAACGACGAGCTTTCCGGAATGCAGCTGAGGAACCTTGAAGACGCAGTGGGAGTCAGGGTGATAGACAGGACTATTTTGATCTTGGATATTTTCGCCGCCAGAGCCGTATCAAAAGAAGGAAAACTGCAAGTCGAGCTGGCTCAGCTCCAGTATAGAATGCCAAGGCTCACAGGTTTTGGAAAATCCCTTTCAAGGCTGGGAGGCGGCATAGGAACCAGGGGGCCGGGAGAGAAAAAGCTGGAGACAGACAGAAGACACATAGAGCGCAGGATGAACGACATTAAAGCTGAACTTTTACAGCTTAAGAACACGAGAACGACTCAGCGTGCAAAGCGTGAAAAACAGCAGATTCCTGTCGCAGCCCTCGTCGGATATACCAATTCCGGAAAATCGGCCATAATGAACAGGATCCTCGCCATGTCGGACAAGGATGAAAAGAATGTATTTGAGGAAAATATGCTTTTCGCAACGCTGGACACTCAGCAGCGCGGCATCGTACTTGAAAGCGGCCGTAAGTTCATTCTCATAGATACCGTAGGCTTTGTAAGCAAACTTCCGCATTCGCTGGTGGAAGCTTTTAAGGCTACGCTGGAGGAAGTGACTTATGCGGATCTGCTTCTTCATGTCGTGGACGCTTCTTACGAAAACCATGATTTTCATATTGAAGTTACCGATAAAGTTATGAAAGAGATCGGCGCAGGTGACAAGGAAAAGATGATGGTTTTCAACAAATGCGACCTGCCTCACGAGCACATAATACCTGAAGCAGGTCTTGATAACATTGAAATTTCAGCCAAGACCGGTTTGAACATGGACTTGCTCCTTTCAAAGATCGAAGAAAAACTCTTTGGAGACTATGTATTCGCTAAATTTTTGATACCCTTTGATAGAGGGGATATTTCCGCATACCTCTGCGATGAAGCCACAGTCCAAGTCATGGATTACAGAGCTGAGGGAACGTACTTTGAGGCACGCATGAAAGAAGCCGATTATCAGAGGTTCAGAAAATATGAAATTATATAATACAGTTGCAGGAAAAGCTTCCGCTGAGCAGATCATCGAAAAATCCAAGTTCATAGCTTATGTAAAGCCTGTTTCATCAAAAGAAGAGGCAGATGCTTTTGTGGCAGAAATCAAGAAAAAACACAGAGACGCGACTCACAACGTGCCGGCCATGGTCATAGGAGATAAAATGCAGCTGCAGTGGGCTTCAGATGATGGAGAGCCTCAGGGAACATCGGGAGCTCCTATAATAAAGATGCTCACAGGGGCCGGAATAACAAACGTGGCCATAGTAGTCACACGGTACTTCGGAGGTGTCAAACTGGGCACAGGCGGTCTTGCCCGGGCTTATACATCCAGCGCTAAGCTGGGCCTTGAGGCTGCCGGCATATGCAGCGTGGAAAGCAGACTCTGTCTGACCTGCGAGTTTGATTATACATATCTGGCAAAACTTCAGAATTTGTCGGGAGATGACTTTGACATATCAGAAGTCAGATATGCGGAGAAAGTAGAGGCAGACATCACATGCGAGCCGGACGACAGGGGAAAGGTAGAAAGCACTATACTCAATGTGACAGCTGGGCGGCTTACAGTAAAAAATGAAAATATACTTGAAATAAAGATTAAAATATAGTTGACATGAATTTTTTATTGTGTTAATATAATTTCCAGCTCGTGGAAAGCACAGACAAGAAAGAGCATTAAAAAGTTAAAAAAAGTTCAAAAAGTTATTGACAATCTTAGCTGATTAATGTATAGTTAATAAATGTGTCGAGCAATTCGGCTGAAAAATTGGGCGCTTAGCTCAGCTGGGAGAGCATCTGCCTTACAAGCAGAGGGTCATAGGTTCGAGCCCTATAGCGCCCACCAAAAGATGGCCTGGTAGTTCAGTTGGTTAGAATGCCAGCCTGTCACGCTGGAGGTCGACGGTTCGAGCCCGTTCCAGGTCGCCAACTTTTTAAACAGTTCCTTCGCTGGTGTGGCTCAACGGTAGAGCAGCTGATTTGTAATCAGCAGGTTGGGGGTTCGATTCCCTCCACCAGCTCCAATAACAAAATGCGTAGTTTTTCGCAGAATGCGCGAAATCGAGGAAGTCTCGGAGCGGAATGTACTGATGTACTTGAGCACCGGAGCGACTGAAGATGACAAAGCAGTCGGCGAAAAAGGCAAGCATACGTCGAGGGATTCCCGAGTGGCCAAAGGGGGCGGACTGTAAATCCGTTAGCTGAGCTTTCGATGGTTCGAATCCATCTCCCTCGACCATCTTAAAAAATAATATGCGGAAGTGGCTCAGGGGTAGAGCATCGCCTTGCCAAGGCGAGGGTCGCGAGTTCGAATCTCGTCTTCCGCTCCAACTATTATGCGGATGTAGTTCAATGGTAGAACCTCAGCCTTCCAAGCTGATGGCGTGAGTTCGATTCTCATCATCCGCTCCACTATTTTGTGGGCTCATAGCTCAGCTGGATAGAGCAACGGCCTTCTAAGCCGTGTGTCCGGGGTTCGAATCCCTGTGGGCTCACCAATTTTTTTTGGGGTATCGCCAAGCGGTAAGGCACTGGGTTTTGATCCCAGCATTCGTAAGTTCGAATCTTGCTACCCCAGCCACGCGTGACCCATTAGCTCAGTCGGCAGAGCACTTGACTTTTAATCAAGGTGTCCGGAGTTCGAATCTCCGATGGGTCACCAATAATTCTGCCGCGGCGATTAGCAAGTGATCGGACATGGAGAGGTGTCCGAGTGGTTTAAGGAGCTGGTCTTGAAAACCAGTGACTCCGTAAGGGGCCGTGGGTTCGAATCCCACCCTCTCCGCCATAATAAGTGATAAGCCTGGAGAAGTACTCAAGAGGCTGAAGAGGACGGTTTGCTAAACCGTTAGGGTTCGATTACGGGCCGCATGGGTTCGAATCCCATCTTCTCCGCCATACATAGGGGTATAGCTCAGTTGGTAGAG
>UQXL01000035.1 GCA_900545135.1 uncultured Eubacteriales bacterium
GGGTGGCTTACTGTTCATAATCGCAGGCATCGCAGAGGTTATTTCCTGCAACAGTTACAGAGGGGATGAAGGCGACAGAGCCTGGGTTCTGATAGATGGACTGATCATGCTGGCCATAGGCATCCTGATAATCCTCAACAAGCTGGCAGCAGACGTTACGGTTCCGCTCGTATTGGGATTTTGGGTGCTCACTTCAGGCATAGGCAATATGGTCAGAGCCTTGGACAAGCGTGAAGCGAAAGATGCGTATTTCTACGGGTATCTGATAATTGGAATATTAAATGTAATAGTCGGAGCCTATATGTTCTTCAACAACGATCTGCTTATGATGTCTGTGATCGTTCAAGTAGGACTGTGTATCCTGGCGCAGGGAGTCAATGCTTTTATGGTAGGCGCAAGTATAATAGTGTTCAAGTCAGATTTCCTCAAGACAAAAGAGGAAATGCTGGCGCAGGCTGTTGAAGACGCTGAAAAAGCTCAGGAAGCGGCAAAAGAAGCTATCAAAGCCGTGGAAGAGACGAAAGCCATCGTCAAGGAGATAGAAAAAACTCCGGAAGAACTTCTGGATGCAGCCCTTGCTCCTAAGCCGGGTGAAGAAATTGAAATAACCAATGCAGTCATAGAAGAAAAATAAAAACAGGATAAGAGTATGGAGAAATATTACGACATAGTTATAGTCGGAGCAGGGCCTGCCGGCCTTGCGGCGGCGATAACTGCCAAAACTGCCGGACCTGAGATCTCAGCCGTTATTCTCGAAAAGAAAGAAAAGGCCGCGAAGAAACTCAGCGCATCTGGAAACGGAAGAGGAAACTTGTCCAATGAGAGATGCGAGTCTCTCGAACAGGTTCTGAGATTTTTCTCTCAGTCAGGCATAGCCGTAAGAATTGATGAAGAGGGTCGGATCTATCCTTACTCGGAGGAAGCCGCTGCTGTTTCGGAGACTTTTGTCAGAAGAGCCGAAGAACTCGGCGTGGAAATCCTTACAGATAACCAGGTAACAGGTGTGGAAGCCGGCACTGACGGAGGCTTCCGCATTTTTATTTCCACAGAAGAAGGGGATGTGAGCGTCGAGTGCAGATCGCTCCTGATCGCAACGGGAGGAAAATCCTTTGCAGCATACGGTTCCACCGGTGACGGATATAAGTTTGCCAGGACGCTGGGGCACCGAGTGACTCCGCTGGTTCCGGCGCTGACGGCTGTCGAAGTGAAAGAAGATATAAGTAATCTTAAAGGGCTGAGGGCAAAAGTCTCCGTCAGTCTGTTTGACAGTGGAAATATGACGTTCAGGGAGACAGGAGAGATACAGTTCAGAGAGGATTCAATTTCCGGCATATGCGTGATGAATCTGTCGTCACAGCTTCCTGCAGCATGCAAAGGCGAAAGGGGAGACTCTTTCAAAGACCTCAGGATAGCCGTGAACTTCGTACCTGATTTTGATGCGGCCGGTTTGCTCGACTTTATGAGATCGAGGCAGCAAAGCTGTGCTCGGCAGCAAGCCAGGATGCAAAGGCAATGTCCGGAAGCGACAGCTTCTGATATGCTGAAAACCATAATTAAAAAACAGTTGATTCCTGAAATTTTGCGAAGGGCAGGAATACCGCAGCAAAAGTCTGCGGAGCAGATGACCATGGAAGACATTTTAAAGACGGCCAATGCTTTGCGCAGTTTTTCCCTCACGCCATGCGGCCGCAAGGGATGGAAAGAAGCCCAGGTCACAAAAGGCGGAGTATCCATGGAGGAAATCTGCCAGTCCACGATGGAGTCCAAGATAGCTTCAGGGCTGTATTTTGCCGGAGAAATTTTAGACTACGACGGACCATGCGGAGGATATAATCTGCATAATGCTTGGCTTACCGGGATAAAGGCAGGAAAGGCCATGGCAGAAAGGATAGAAAAAATTAAAAATGTACAGAATTCATCAGATAAAGCTTGATTTAGGTGAATCGAAAGATAAAATCCCTGAGAAGATTTTGAAAAAAGTCGGCGTCAGGGATTTGCCGATAAAGGAATGGAAGATCGTCAAAGAATCCATCGACGCTCGCGACAAATCAAATATAAAGCTGGTCTATTCAGTCGATTTTGAAACGGACAGAAGACTCAAGCTTGAAAAGGCTCCGCAGATCAGATATGAAATGCCGGAAGTCCTGCCTAAGGCAAAATCCGCCCGGCGGCCGGCAGTGATAGGCTTCGGACCTGCAGGAATCTTTGCTTCCTTGATTTTGGCACAGGCAGGGCTTCGACCCATAATTGTTGAACGCGGCAAAGACGTTGAAAGACGTACTTCCGACGTGGAAAGCTTCTGGCAGGGCGGAACTCTCGACCCAGAGTCCAACGTCCAGTTCGGCGAAGGCGGCGCCGGGGCTTTTTCCGACGGCAAACTGACCACGGGAATAAAAGACGTCAGGATAAAAAAAGTAATCGGCGAACTTATCAGATTCGGCGCCCCAGCCGAAATCGCATACAGGCAGAAACCCCATGTCGGAACCGATATTCTCAGAGTTGTGGTCAGAAATATAAGGGAAGAGATACTGAAACTGGGAGGACAAATATTCTTTGAAACTAAAGTCAAAGACTTGCTCCTGTCAGGCGGAACCCTCAAAGAGCTCAAGGGCTTGGTCTGTGAAACCGGAGACGGCGAGGTGAAAGAAATTCTATGCGATCATGCGGTTTTGGCTCCAGGCCACAGCGCGAGAGATACTTTTTCCATGCTTAAGGAAAGAAAAATCGCCATGGAGCAGAAGCCTTTTTCCATCGGCGTGAGGATAGAACATTCCCAGGATATGATAGACATATCGCAGTACGGCAGGCCTCATGAAGAACTGGGCCTGCCTCCGGCGGAATATAAGCTGAGCTATAGGTGCAGGGGAGAGCGCAGGTGCCGGGAGGCGGTTTCAGAAAGCAAACTGGCGGCAGGACGCGGCGTTTATACATTCTGTATGTGTCCCGGCGGCCAGGTGATAAATGCTTCGTCAGAAGAAGGCGGAGTAGTGGTGAACGGCATGAGCCTTCATGCCAGAGACAGCGGCGCGGCCAACAGCGCGCTGCTCTGCGACGTGAGAACAGAGGACTTCGGCAGCAGCGATGTGCTCGCGGGAGTTGAATTTCAGCGTCAGTATGAGAGAAGAGCCTATGAAGCTGCAGGCTCCCGGCAAGTTCCGCCTGCGACCAGCTGGGGACTGCTGAGAGATGGAAAAGCATCCGATGTGGAGTCATGTCTGCCTGAATTTGCAATTGAGGCTTTCCGCGAAGCGATGCCTGAGCTGGGAAAGAAGCTCAAAGGCTTTGACTCGGATGATGCTAAGATATATGCCGTAGAGACGAGAAGCTCGTCGCCGGTGAGAATTCTGCGCGGCAAAGACGGACAGAGCTTTTCCGCGGCCGGACTTTACCCCTGTGGCGAGGGAGCGGGCTATGCCGGAGGAATAACTTCCGCCGCAGTGGACGGAATCAAGATGGCGGAAGCCATAATAGATGATATGAACAAGAAATAGTGGCAGTTGTAAAGCTAGAACGAAAGGGTGATTGTTCGCCTCACAAAACCTACCGCGCAAGCTTTGTGTGTTGGGCAGGGCTTATATATCTAACAAAAAAAGACGGGATTTTTATTGAACCGACCCCCAAAAGTTAGACCAAAAAATCTAAAGATTGGGAGGTCGGTTTTCTTATGACGAAGTATAAGTTTGAGTTTAAAAAACGAATAGTCATGGACTATATCAATGATTTTCCCGTCATTTCCGGAGGAATGGACAGACCCATGAGTTTTAACATGGTAGGCGCTATGTCGCACAGCCGTCCGCCGCCGGCTAAAGAGGAAACAGGAGTTTCTGCAATATGAACCAGAGGCACAGGGTTCAGCGAGTGGGCCGTGACAGGATTGCCTGAAGAATCGAGCATATCGTCGGCGTTGCCGTGATCTGCAGTGAGCAAAATTTGACCTCCGGCTTCGAGTATAACAGGAACTATTTTTCCTACGCATTGATCGACGGCTTCAATGGCTTTCACTGCAGCGTCAAACTTACCTGTATGGCCGACCATATCAGGGTTGGCGAAGTTGAGAATTATGCAATCGTATTTAGACGATTTGATTTCTTCTATGACCTTTTCCGTCACCTCGAAAGCGCTCATTTCAGGCTGCAAATCATATGTGGCAACTTTCGGAGATGGAATGAGTATCCGGTCTTCAAGAGGGTTGGGCTTTTCTACGCCTCCGTTGAAGAAAAATGTGACGTGAGCGTATTTTTCCGTCTCGGCTATGCGCAGCTGACTCATACCCAGCGAGGAAAGATACTCGCCCAGCGTATTTGAAATTACTGCCGGAGGAAAAGCTATTTCAACGTTGGGCATGGTTTCGTCATATTGCGTCATGCAAACATATTTCAGATCTGCGATTTTCCTTGGCCTCTCAAATCCGCTGAAATCGTCGTCAACAAAGCAGCGGGTCAGTTCTCTCGCCCTGTCGGGGCGGAAATTGCAGAATATGATGCTGTCGCCGTCTTTTACGCGAGCTTTGTCTGAGCATACGGTAGGAAGGATGAATTCATCGGTTTCCCCGGCTTCATAAGCCATGGCGACAGCCTGACTTCCCGAGGAAGCTCTTCGTCCCTGGCCAGAGACCAGAGCGTCGTAAGCCAGCTTTACTCTTTCCCAGCGCTTATCTCTATCCATGGCGTAATATCTGCCAGCGACTACGCCTGTCGATGCGCCGTCTATGTCCGAAAGAAAATTTTCCATTTCTTTTATGTAGTTTATTCCTGAGGTAGGAGGAACGTCGCGTCCGTCCATGAAACAATGAACGTAAATAGGCGATACGTTGTGAGAGAAGGCCAGGGAAACAACAGCTTTTATATGGGAGATATGGCTGTGAACCCCTCCGTCTGACAGAAGTCCCATCACGTGAAGTGCCCCGCCTGTTTCTCTGCAATGGTTTATGGCGTCGTTAAGCGCAGCATTTCCTGCGAATACTCCGTCATCTATAGCTTTACTTATGCGTGTCAGTTCCTGATACACGACTCTGCCTGCGCCTATGTTGAGATGACCGACTTCGGAGTTTCCCATCTGACCCTCGGGCAGGCCTACGGCGAGACCGCTTGCTTTTAGCTGTGTATGGGGATATTTGGAGAAAATCTCATCGAGATTAGGTTTGTAAGCTTTGGCGACAGCGTTGCCCGGGCCGGCAGGAGCTATGCCGAAACCGTCCAATATCATCAACATAAATAGTTTTTTCATGGTTTTCCTCCTCAGGATCTTAACATGTGGTTAAATTAAATATACCACAGAATGTCGTTTATTAAAAGTGTTGAGGTGGGCGGAAGCAATATGATAAAATAGATTATCATAAGTCCTCATTGTTTGATTAAGTTTTTAATGTTCGATTAAATTTTTAATGTTGGCAAAAATCCTGGATTAAGAAAAAAATGACAACATTTTGAGAAAAGCCGCCGCAATTCCAGAGGGTTTACGGTGTCGAATCATGTCGATGTTGTACATTTTTAGGATTTACGACGAATTTGCCAACATATTTTCAAAAAATTGTTGGCAAATTTTCAGATATCGCTAAATATGGCAACATTAGAGAGTTTTCGTAGATAGTTCGACAAATTTCGACGTACCTGACCGCAAGAAATGTTGGCAGAAATCAGCCAAAACGAAAAATTGTACAACATTTTCCATAATATTACAAATGACTTGCAAATAACGTCACAGAATATAACAAACATTGCCGTACATTATATAACCCTTAAAGGAAGTGGCTATTGAATCGCAGATAGGTTTGAATGGAGGGCGTCAGTCCGCAGAGGATTGTACCGGCTTCGCCGAGAGGGGCGGCCACTGAGATGGGAAGTTACTGCTCAATGTTGCAGAATTTCAAAAAAATCACCTAAAATACAACATGGTTTCTGATTCATGTTGTAATATTTTGATAAATTGAAAAAATCTACAACATTAGACGTTTTTTCACCGTAAAGGCTGCTTCAAATTGCGGAAATGTTGTATAATTTTATAAAATCAGCGAATTTTACAACATTGCTGATAAGGCAGTTATTTAACTTGGAACAAAACAGCAGATCACCGCTTTGTTTTCAAGGAGTCAAAATAAACCGCCGGCGGGCTGGCGGACAGTGTTCCGCCGCTTAGCAGGAATTATGATCAGAGGTCAGAAGATGATAAGAAAAGCCGAAAGAAAAGATATAGATGAGATCGTCAGAATATACGACGCCATTCTGGAGCAAGAAGAAAGAGGTGAAATCATCGTTGGCTGGCAGAGAGGAATATATCCCACAGACTCTACAGCGCTGGAATCGCTTGAAGCGGGGACTTTGTTCGTTCTGGAGGAAGACGGAAAAATCGCGGCGGCGGCAAAGATAGACAAGAATCAGGTCCCTGTGTATTATGACTGTCCATGGGAAAAGGACGCTCCTGACAGCCAGATCATGGTTCTGCACACGCTGGTAGTAGACCCGGCGCAGTCAGGCAGAGGTCTGGGGAAAGCGTTCGTCGCGTTTTACGAGGATTACGCGCTGAAATCAGGCTGCCCGTATCTTAGGATGGATACCAACGAAAAGAACACAGCCGCCCGAAGCTTATACAAAAAATTAGGATACAGAGAAGCTGCAATTTTGCCGTGCGAGTTCAACGGAATCGCCGGAGTCAATCTTGTATGCCTCGAAAAGACAGTGGGGAAAAATTTTGTAATGTCATACAGCTGCGGCAAAGACAGCACTCTGGCCCTTCACAAGATGATTTCACAGGGGAATACTCCGCTGGGCCTGCTGGTGATGATAAACGAAGAAAACGACAGGTCTTTCTTTCACGGAGCCAGTCCTAAGATGATGACGGATTATGAAAGAGCTTTGGGAATTCCCGTAAAGCGTGTTATTTCCGCCGGTAAAAGCTATCATCTTCGCATGGAAGAGGCGCTTGAATATTTTAAAGATAAAGGCGCTGAATTCGCTTGCTTCGGAGATATAGACATAGAGGGCAACAGGCGGTGGAGCGAGGAACGCTGTGAAAACACCGGGCTTGAAGCCGTTTTCCCACTGTGGCATGCCGATAGGAAAGAAAACGTCAGAGAAATAATAGAGCTGGGATATAAATGCCTTATAAAGTCGGTGAACAATACTTTGCTTCCCAAAACGCTGCTGGGCAGATTCATCGACGAAGAAACTCTGAATATCATGGAAAACTGCGGCATAGACGTATGCGGAGAAAATGGGGAGTATCATACGCTGACTATAGACGGTCCGATTTTCAGAAAAGCGGTTCCTTTCAGCCGAGGAGAAATTCTGGATTTCGGAAATTATTCAGTAATAGACGTGGATCAGGAGGCGCGTTCTGATGAAATGGACTAAAGAACAGCAGGAAGCCATAGAGCTGAGAAATAAAAATATCCTTGTATCGGCGGCCGCCGGTTCCGGCAAGACAGCCGTCCTTGTAGAGCGCATAAAACGCTTGATCATAGAAGAAAAATGTCCCGTGGACAGGATGTTAATAGTGACTTTCACCAATGCCGCGGCGGCTGAGATGAAAGAAAAGATAAGAAAGAGCCTTTCACAGGCGCTGGAGGATGTTTCAGCGGGGGGCAGCGCATCGCAAGAGGGCAGCGCATCGCAAGGGGACGGAGCGTCGCAGGCGGACAGCATGTCGTCAGGGGACGGCGCAGAAAAGCAGGCCTTTCTCAAAAAGCAGCTGGATTTGCTGGGAACAGCCAACATAAGCACCTTTCACTCCTTTGCCCTCGATGTGATCAGGCGGTATTTCTATATCATCGACATAGAGCCGAATTTCAAGATATGCGACAGCACGCAGGAAGCATTGCTCAAGGGCGAGGCGATGGACAAGCTGCTTGACGAGCTCTTTGAAGCAGGAGAGCCGGAGTTTTTCCACTTTTTGAAATGCTACAGCGGAGACAGAGACGAAAGCCGCTTTCGCAGTATAGTTTCAGGATGTTATGACACTATACGGAGCTTGCCTGAACCTTTTGCCTGGCTGAGGGAAAGCGTGGAGCAGCTGAAGGACGGACGCGGTTTTGATTCAGGCACGGCCGCAGGGCAGCTCTTTGAGGCGGCGGAAGAAAAGCTTCGCGTGGCCTTAAAGGCCATCGCAGCAAATAAAGATACTGCGGAAAACCTCAAGCTTCCTCTCCTGACTGAGCTGTGCCAAAAGGATGAAGAACAGCTGAGCATGCTGGAGGAAGCCGTTCAAAGCAGAGATTACGAAGCTTTCAGAGAAGCTGTGCGGGCTTTCAAATTGCCTGTGATGAGCAGCAAAATATTTGCATCTGCGGAAAACGCAGACGAAATCAAAAAAGCGGCAGGGGACAACAGGGATTCTGCAAAGAAACAGATAAAATCACTGAAAGAAGTATATTTTTCCGGCAGCCTTGACGAGCTGAGGCATGAGATGGCGCTGACTTACGATTCGGCCGCCTATCTGGAGAAGCTGCTCATAAGATACGACCAGATATACAAGAGCGAGAAAGCAAAGAAGAATGTGGCGGATTTCAGCGATATAGAGCATTATGCTTATGAAATCCTCAAGGACGGCGAAGCGGCGGAGTTTTACCGCAGCCGGTTCAGACATATTTTCATCGACGAATATCAGGACAGCAACGTCATACAGGAGGCTCTGATAGATTTAATCAAGCGGCCTGATAATTTATTCATGGTAGGCGACGTCAAGCAGAGCATATATAAATTCAGGCTGGCCGAGCCGGAAATCTTCCAGAAAAAATACAGAAGTTACCGTGACGGACTGATGGAGGCCTCTGTCAAAATAGATTTGAACAAGAATTTCCGCAGCAAGCGGCCCGTGATAGATTTCATAAACGGTCTGTGTTCGGCCGTGATGGAGGGCTATGACGAAGACGCCGCGCTTTATGCGGGAGACATGTATGCCGATGAGGCTTTCCACAGCCCGGAGCTTTATCTCGCCCAGGTTCCGTGGGACGAAGATTCTGAAATAGATGAAGAGCTCAAGAACATAATGAAAGCCGAAAAAGAGGCTCTCTGCGCGGCGAGGATCATCAGGGACAGCCTGAGAAAGCCTTTCTTCGACAGCAAGACAGGAGAAGAAAAGCTTCTCGAAAAACGCGATATAGTCATATTGATGAGAGGCGTCAGAAATTACGGAGACGTATTCTATAAAGTTCTGGCGGACAATAATATACCAGCGTATATAGACGACAGCGACGGCTTCTTCAACACCATAGAGATAGATTCTTTCCTTTCCGCGCTGTATATAATCGACAACCCAAAGCAGGATATACCGCTGCTCACATTGATGCGCTCGGAAATGCTGGGCTTCTCCATCGAAGAGATGGTCAGGATAAGGATAGAATTCAAGTCAGGCTCGTACTACGATGCTTTCGCAGACTATGCCCTGCGCGGCGGCGACGATGCTCTGAGACGCAAATGTGCCGGTGCGTTTGACAAGATTGCTTCATGGCGTCAGCTTAGCCATCTGCTGCCGCTGGACAAGCTTATATGGAAGCTGCTCCTCGATACGGATTTTTATATATCCATGGGAGCGCTTCCTGCAGGAAGCCAGCGTCAGGCCAATTTGAGGGCTCTCACCGATAAAGCGCTGGCGTATCAAAGCTCAGGCGGCGGAAGTCTGTACGGCTTCATAAGATACGTGGAGGCCATAAAAGAAAACAAAGTGTCCATGGGACAGGTGAAGCTGCTGGGCGAAAAGGACGATCTGGTGCGCATCATGACCGTCCATAAGTCAAAGGGCCTGGAATTTCCCATGGTTCTTATGGCAGGCTTCTGCCGCAGGCTGACTTACAGCTCTGCCGGAAGAGCGCCGGTGATACACAAGGACCTGGGAATAGGCTTTCCTGTGGTCGACGCGGAAAATCGCTGGTACAGAGCCACCTTGCTGCAGAATATGATAAAAGACAGGTTCAGGAAAGAAGAAGTTGAAGAGGAGAAGAGAATCCTCTATGTGGCGCTGACAAGAGCGAAAGACAGACTGATAATGCTGGGTATCTGCGGCGACGTTAAAAAAGAAATGGAGAAAGTATGCAGGGAAAGTCCTAAGGACAGCAGCTACTTTGCCATGACAGGAAAAGTTATATGCGCGGAGCTGGGTGCGGCGAAGATAATTGAGGACAGCTGGCTGCTGGGGATATCTAAAGGCCGCAGGCGCAGCACTGGCAAGATACTGGAGCTGATGGAGTCGGCTGAACATGAGCAGGGAGATATTTCCCCTGAAATAGAGAGAAAGCTGAGCTTCTCTTATCTGTATTCCGGGAATCTGAAAGTAAAATCCAAATATTCCGTAAGCGAGCTCAACAGCGGATATGCGCAGATGCCGGAAACTCTGAGAGAGCCTGTGTTCAATTCATTTGGCGATGAGTCGCGCGAAAATAAACCAGTTGCTGAATTTTCTGCCGTTGCCAGAGGAAATATATATCATTCCGTCCTGGAACATCTGGACGTGGCAAAAGCGCGTGCTGAGGGAGACTATTATCTTTCCGGGCTTATGGAAAGCCTCGTGTCGGATGAGATTCTCTTTCCTGAAGAAGCTGAAATCGTCGATCTCAAAAAGATATCGGATTTTGCCGCTTCAGAGCTGGGCGGACGCATAGCGGCCTCACGTTCAGTTTACCGTGAACGGCCTTTCAACATGGTAACACAGCACGAAGGCAAGGATATAATTGTCCAGGGTATAATAGACTGCTATTTTGAGGAAGAAGACCACTTGGTGCTTGTGGATTACAAGACGGGAAGAGCGGAAAACGCCGCGGAAAAATACAAAGTCCAGATAGATTTGTACAGACAGGCTCTCGAAAAAGCCGCAGGTAAAAAAGTCCGAGACGCATATCTGTATATGACGGATGCAGGGCGTATTATAAAGATGCAGCCGTAATAAAAGCCGCATGATAAAAAGGCAAAAATAAAAAGCCGCCTCCGGTTCTCAAGCGAATTCCTTTTGCGGGGAAAGCTTATCCGGGGCGGCTCTTTTTAGTTATATGTCGTTGTATTAAGATGTCTTAGATGTACTAAATTATCTGTCGCTTAAAATGCTCGGATTAAGTTTGAATCAAACGAGCATAAAGCAAGTATTAAACGAGGCCCTGTGCCATCATGGCCTGAGCAACCTTTTCAAAGCCTGCGATGTTGGCTCCTGCTACCAGATTGTAACCGAGACCGTATCTCTCGCTTGCTTCTGCAGAATTCTTGTGAATGTTGACCATGATAGTTTCCAGCTGCTGGTATACCTGTTCAGGTGAGAATACGGTGTGTCCCGCGTTCTGGCCCATTTCGATGCAGGAGCATGCTACGCCGCCTGCATTGGCAGCTTTTGAAGGTCCTACTACTACTCCGTTGTCCATCAGATACTTGAGGGCTTCGTTGGTGGTAGGCATGTTGGAACCTTCGCAGAGGTATTTGCAGCCGTTTGCCACCATGGTTTCTGCATCTTCGAGGTGGATTTCGTTCTGAGTAGCGCAAGGAATGTAGAGGTCAGCTTTAACTTCCCAAGGCTTCTTGCCTGCAAAGAATTTGGCGTTAGGATACTTTTCTGCGTAAGGAGCGCAGATATTTTTGCCGGAGCCTCTGAGCTCGAGCAGATAGTCGACTTTTTCGCCGGAGATTCCGTCTTCGTCGAGTATGTATCCGTCAGGACCGGAAATGGTTATTACCTTGGCTCCCAGCTCGTTCAGCTTGACGGCTGTTCCCCAGGTTACGTTTCCGAAGCCTGAAATAGCGACTTTCTTGCCTTTCAGCTCTTCTCCGCAGTGTTTCAGCATTTCTCTGGCGAAGAATACTATTCCGTAGCCTGTGGCTTCTGTTCTTCCTGCAAGGCCGCCGAAGCTCAGACCTTTTCCTGTCAGAACGCCTTCATATCTATTTACGATCCTCTTATATTGGCCGAAGAGATAACCTATTTCTCTTGCGCCTACACCCAAGTCGCCGGCAGGAACGTCGGTGGAAGGTCCGATATGTCTGCAGAGCTCAGTCATGAATGCCTGACAGAATCTCATAACTTCTGCGTCGGATTTTCCCGTAGGGTCGAAGTCAGCTCCGCCCTTGCCTCCGCCGATAGGCAGACCTGTTAAGCTATTTTTGAAAATCTGCTCAAAACCGAGGAACTTAATAATTCCCGGATATACGTTAGGAGCAAATCTCAGACCTCCCTTGTAAGGTCCTATGGCGCTGTTGAATTCGTATCTGTATCCTCTGTTAACTTGAACTTTGCCATTGTCGTCAACCCAAACTACTCTGAAGCTTATGCCTCTTTCCGGCTCGATAAGTCTTTCGATCAGGCCGCTTTCGACATATTCAGGATGAGCCTCCAAAACAGGCTCGATGGAATTTAAAACTTCTTCTACAGTTTGATGAAACTCAGGCTCTCCAGGGTTTCTTTTCTTTGCAATCTCAATGTACTGCTCAACAATCTTACCCATAATAAATCTCCTCTTTTCTCCAATAGATAATGGTGATTTTAGTAAAAAATCTTTGTCTATCTAAAATTTAACACTTTAAATTTCCCTTGTCAACATAGTTGCGTATACAATATATTAAATATTTTTTGCACTTTTCCGCCGACTTTCCATGAAACCTTGAACTTCCTTATGAACTGCGCTCTGAAGCACATTTTTAAAGAGCATTATACAAACTATTGTCTTGCAAAATTGAGCTTTAATGGGATATAATATAAAAATACAGGAGAAGATTGACCTTTATGGAAGGAGTAAAGCTTATGGACAGTGTTCCTGACGGGAAAAATAAAATTATGATAAAAAATACGCCGGCTTTGCTCTGGATGAAGCAGCAAAAAGGCAGAAGAGAGAAGGATTAACGCCGAGATTCGTCTTTTCTTCCGCGAGAGCTTGAGACGGCTGAAAGAAAAGGAGGAAGAAGAATGGATCCATTGGTTAAAATGCAGCCTGATCTGGCTTTTGACGAATCCCTTGAAAAGATTTTCAAGTTCATTTCTGAAAAAAAATATTTTAAAGCAAGAGATGAACTTCTGAAATATAACGAAGCCGACATCGCCGAGATGTTTGAAGAAATGCTCGACGATAGAGATATCCTTGAATCGACCATCGTCATATACAGACTGCTGCCGAAAGATGTTTCAGTAGAGGTGTTTTCGTACCTTCCGTCTGACGACCAGCTCAAAATAGTCGAAGGAATTACCGACGCTGAGCTGAGCTATATAGTAGAGCAGCTGGATTTCGACGATAAGATAGATATTCTGGAGGAACTGCCCGCCAATCTGGTGGACATGATCCTCGAAAAGACGCCAAAGGATGAGAGGCGCCTGATAAATACATTTCTCAATTATCCGGACACATGCGCCGGAAGCCTGATGACGCCTGATTATATCAGTCTGCAAAAGGACATGACCGTGGAGGAAGCCCTGGCCCATATAAAAGAAGTGGGAATGGACGCGGAGACCGTATACACATGTTATGTCAAGGATGGAGGCAGAAAGCTGGCAGGAATAGTTTCCCTGAGCACGCTGGTGATTTCCGACAGCCAGGCAAAGATAAATGATCTGATGCACACCGACTACGTCTGGGTCAACGTTTATGACGACCAGGAGGACGTTTCGGAAATGTTTAAAAAATACGGTTTTATAGCCATGCCCGTAGTCGACAAAGAACACAGGCTGGTGGGAATAATAACTGTAGACGATATCCTGGACGTAATAGAGTCGGAAACCACCGAGGATATAGAGCTGATGGCAGGTATCCTGGACTTTGAACAGTCCGATAAGGAATATCTGGATAAAAGCGTTTTTCAGCATGTCAAGGCCAGACTTCCTTGGCTGATGATACTGATGGTATCCTTGATGATAACCGGAGCTATAATAAGCTATTTTGAAGACATGCTTTCACAGGTGATTTCCCTCGTTGCATATATGCCGCTTCTGATGGGAACCGGCGGAAACACGGGAACTCAGGCCTCGACGCTGATAGTAAGAGGTCTGGCGCTCGATGAAGTGGACTTTGACGACGCACTGAAAGTACTCTGGAAGGAACTGAGAATAAGCCTTTGCATAGGGCTGATTTTAAGCGTGCTGAATTTCACGAAAATCATGCTCATAGACGGTGAAGCATGGAACATCGCGCTGACTGTGTGCATCTCCATGATTCTTATCGTCGCCTTTGCCAAGTGCCTGGGCGGCATGGTTCCTATGCTGGCCAAAAAGATAGGTGCGGATCCGGCTCTCATGGCCAACCCTGTTATAAGCTCGCTCACAGATACAGTTTCCGTCTTGATTTATTTCCTGATGGCGACACTTATTTTGGGGCTGTGATTTTGATAGAAGCGGAATTTATCCGCTTCTTTTTATGAATTTTGTTTGGTCATTGATATATCTGAAAAAAGTACATCGGAGAAATTTTATGAATACGAGTATTATTGATGAAAAATTTGTCAAGACTATCATTGAAAAGCGAAAAAGGGAAATACATAAGGGCGACTGCGGACGGATTTTGATAGCCGCAGGCTCCAAAGGAATGGCAGGTGCGGCGGTTCTCTCGGCCAGAGCGGCGCTCAGAGCAGGAAGCGGACTCGTTCAAGCAACCATACCTGAAAATCTATTTCCCATAGTTCAGACAGGCGTTCCGGAAGCCACATGTCTTGAACGCGACTTTTCAAAAATAGATCTTGACCGATACGACGCGGCGGCCATAGGTCCTGGATTGGGGGAAAGCGAGGAAAGCGTCGAAGCAGTTACAGCGATAATAAAGAAATTCAGAAAAACTCTGGTGATTGATGCAGACGGACTCAACATTATAGCAAAAAGGAATCTGTTCAGCCTTCTTAAAGAGCGCGATCATGGCACGACTGTCATAACTCCACATTGGGGAGAAGCCGAGAGGCTGTTGGCTGGAGAAGCCGGGAGACTGCTGGCATGCGAGACAGAGGAGCTGTTCACCGGCGGGGACGGGAGCTCCTTGCAGGCTCACAGACTTGCGGCAGCAGACAAGCTTCGCGAGAAGACAGGCGCAATAGTGGTTCTTAAGGGACATGAAACGCTAGTAGCCGCCGGACAGCTAAAAACATATATTAATACTACAGGGAACCCCGGCATGGCTACGGCAGGCTCAGGCGATGTGCTTACAGGTATAATCACTGGGCTTGCCGGTCAGAAGAAATTCAGCGGAGAAAGACTTTCCGCTGAAGAGGCCGCTTTGTGCGGAGTATTTATTCACGGAGCTGCGGGAGACCTGGCGGCAGAGGCCATAGGGGAATACGGCCTCACAGCCGGAGATTTGGCATATTATACTGCCATAGCTTTGAAGAAAATTCTAGACTGATAATCAACACCAGGGGAAAAGATTTGAGATAAAGGGAGTGTTGGACTTGATAGTAAAAAAAGGAGATCTGTTTTTTGCTGATCTAAGTCCTGTTGTAGGCTCTGAACAAGGGGGAGTAAGGCCTGTACTGGTAGTACAGAATGACGTAGGAAACAAATACAGCCCGACGATAATCGTGGCTGCCGTCACATCACAGACAGGCAAGGCGAAGTTGCCGACTCATGTCCAGCTTGAGGCGACACAGGGCGGACTCAGCAAAAATTCGGTAGTTCTTTTGGAACAGCTTAGAACTATAGATAAGCAGCGGTTGAAAGAAAGGATAGGCACTTTGAGCGAAAATCAGATTCCCGACGTAGAAAAAGCTCTCAGCGTAAGTTTGGGAATTGCCAATTCGATGGAAAACCGTTAGAATAGAATAAGGTAATCAGGGAGGGGCCGCGGAAGCCAAGGCCCTCCCTTGACGATATAAAAGCATTGGAGGAAAGTATGGATTTTAAGGAATACGAGAAGATAGCTTCCCGCATCAGGACCGACGTAATTGAAGAAGTACATAGCGCCGGATCGGGACATCCGGGAGGCTCGCTTTCAGCGGCGGACATAGTTACCGCCCTGTATTTCAGGGAAATGAATGTAAACCCTGAAGAACCAAAGATGAAAGGCAGGGACAAGTTCGTTCTGTCAAAAGGACATGCGGCCCCTGTTCAGTACGCCGCTCTGGCTGAGAAAGGATATTTTCCCAAAGAAGAGCTGCTCACTCTGAGAAAGCTGGGAAGCCGTCTTCAGGGACATCCCAACATGCATAAAGTCCCTGGAATAGAGATGTCGACAGGATCTCTGGGACAGGGTTTTGCCGTGTGTGTTGGAATGGCCATGGCTAATAAGCTTGACAAAGACCCGGGAAGAATTTATACGCTTTTGGGCGACGGAGAGCTCCAGGAAGGCCTGATCTGGGAGGCAGCCATGGCTTCTGCTCACTACAAGCTGGACAACCTTTGCGCCATAGTGGACTGGAACGGACTTCAGATCGACGGAAGCAACGACGACGTGATGACGGTGAGCCCGATAGATGAAAAATTCAAATCCTTCGGCTTCAACGTAATCGTCATAGACGGTCACGATTTCGGTCAGATATTCGACGCTTTTGACAAGGCGAGAGAATGTAAGGGAAAGCCGACTGTAATAATAGCGAAGACCCACAAAGGCCGCGGAGTTTCCTTTATGGAAGACCAGGCCGGATGGCATGGAAAAGCGCCTGACGACGCACAGGCGAAACAGGCGGTCGAAGAACTGGGAGGTGAGGTATAATGGCAGAGAAGATGGCAACCAGACAGGCCTACGGCAAAGCTCTGGTGGAGATAGGAAAAGAAAATCCCAATTTGATCGTTATGGACGCGGACCTTTCCAAATCAACGATGACCGCGGACTTTGCCAAGGCTTACCCGGAAAGATTTTTCAACATGGGAATCGCCGAACAGGACTTATATGCGGCGGCCTGCGGCTTGGCGCTTTCAGGAAAAGTGGTGTGCGCCAGCACCTTCGCCATGTTCGCAGCAGGAAGAGCTTTTGAGGTAATCAGGAATTCCATAGGATATACAGGAGCCAACGTCAAGATCTGCGCTACCCATGCAGGAATAACAGTAGGTGAAGACGGTGCCAGCCATCAGACATTCGAGGACTTGGCTCTGATGAGGACGATCCCGGGAATGACAGTGATAAACCCTTGCGATGGAGTTTCTGCCGAAGAGCTGCTGAGGCAGGCTATAAGCTATGACGGCCCTTGCTACATACGTTTGGGCAGAGCGGCTGTCCCTGTATTTTATCAGCAGGGAGCGGATATAAAGCTGGGCAGGGGCAACTGGCTGCGCCGTGGTGATAAAGCGACGGTAGTTGCGACAGGAATAATGGTAAGCGAGGCGATGGAAGCAGCTGAAAGGCTTGCAGCGGAAGGCATAGAGATAGGCGTGATAGATATGCATACTATAAAGCCGATAGATGAAGAAATTCTCGTCGAAGCAGCCGAAACCGGACCTGTAGTCACGGCCGAGGAACATTCCGTCATAGGAGGTCTCGGAGGTGCGGTTGCCGAGGTTTTGAGCAGAAAGCATCCTGTCAAAATAGCCATGGTAGGCCAGCAGGACACTTTCGGTGAGTCGGGCAAGCCGGACGAACTGAAGAAAAAATACCATATGACTGCCGACGATATCGAAGCAGCTGTCAAATCCTTGATTTAATCAGAGAACGGCATTTCCATAATTATGAATATCGGTCTCCTTTCACTCATAAGATATTATGAATCTTTGTGAGGGAAAGGAGATTTTTTATGTCTGAAGATACAAAGAAAAAAATATTGAGGAAGCCTTCGAAACGTACTTTGATCGTGACAGGCGCAGTGATCGCCGCTGCGGCAGTTGTTTGGGCTGTTTTGAGCACAGGCGTCTTGGGCGGATCCCTGGGAGCTAAGAAAGTCAGCTTTGAGCAGCTTGACAAGGATAAAATTCCTAAATCCATAGAGACGGAAGTCATTCCGGAGTACAGGGAACTGGAAAGAGCTCTCGGCTGTCTCATAGACGGCAAAGTCTATGTCGTGGTAACCAGAGGTGAAAAGCCTACGGCCGGGTATTCGGTCGATATAGAAGACATTCGCCTTGAAAAAAGCAAGAACGGAACCAATATGCAGGTCCATGCCCTGTTCAAAGAGCCGGGAGAGGGGGAAGCGGTATCTCAGATAATTACATATCCGTACAGCGTCGCCGAGACAGAACTCTCACAGCTTCCTGATACCATAGAGCTGATAGTGAAATATGAAGAATAGAATAAATTTCCCTGAAAGCAGATGCTGATAAGACACTGACGTATCATTCGGGACGGCCGGTACCTTGTGGCTGCCCGATATATTATAGTTGGCCTGCACCTTATAATTGACCGTCACCTGCTTTCGGGGATTTTTTCTTTGGCAATAAAATCCTGAAATCCGTCAATAAAATCCTTTTTTTTGCAAGATTCTCATTTTATCGTTGCCCCGTGCCTTTTTCCGACATAAAATCTATTAAACGGAAAGATGCATCACCGAAAACCCTGAGAGTGGGAAGAGAGATAAGTGAGAGATAAAATCAGAAAACACAGCAAAACGATAGGAATAATGGGGGCGTGCAGAAGATCAGGGGCGACTTATGTAGCCACGTCCTTAGCCCTTGCAATGGCTAAAAAAACTGAAAGAACGGCGTATCTGGAAACTCACATCTGCAGGTGTCTGTCGTGCAGCCTTAGACCTTTGGTATTTTACGAGATGGGTCTGCAGAACGGGATTTTTCCCGGCAGGTTTTCCGACTTCTTTTTTATGAAATCTATAGGAGAGAATACTTCAAACAGGGTAAATCTTTTCCGCGGCGTCAATTGGGCGGTCAGGAAAGCTGATTCCCCCGCATGTCTTCTGCTGCCTGAAGATATAGCCGGCGAATACGTAATATGGGATGATCCGCCGCTGCTTGAGGCTGTTGGAAGTCCACCGCTGCCTGGCGGCGTTGCCTGCTCTTTGCTGTACGGCAATGCTGGCAGCCGTGCAGTACGTGCCGGTACCGGGACTTTCAGCAGCTCTGGAGAATATGAGCTTCGCAGGGACATAGCGGACAAGCTGGATTTGATAATATGTATAGCCAGAACTGAAACCGCCTTTGCCGCAGCCGGTGCGGAAACCGTTAGGAAGTGCTTTAAAAGATATCCCGCGAAGACTAAACTGGTATACAACATGATAAGTTCAAAAGCCTCTCTGAAAGCTGCCGAGAAGTATATCGGACACAGAGGAGATTTCTTCCTTTGGAAAGATTCGGCAGAAACCTCCGGCATGATAGACATTGCCACAGAAGAGATGGCCGATTACATCCTTGAATTATATTAACATCACAGGAACTACACATTACTGCCATGATTTTCTATTCCATTTAGTGTCGAAATGTAGTATAATAAATATGTATTTGCAGAAAGACGTACTATAAGGGGGAAAATATGATTAATTTTGATCATGTCACCAAAACTTATCGTACCAATGTTGGTTTAGAAGATGTGAGCGTA
>UQXL01000036.1 GCA_900545135.1 uncultured Eubacteriales bacterium
TATAAGTATGCAGTTTCAAATTGAGAATGATACAAATATGTTTACAATGCGTGCTGCGGCTGATTATTTTAGCCTTAACCCCTCGCCGGGTCTTGAAGACTATATTGCAGAAATATTAAAAAGAGCAAATAATAAGAACGTCAGCTTTTCTTTGACAGCCAATATTTTAACTGCCAAAAATCTGCCGTATAGAATAGAGGCAAAAATTCTAACTATATATAATTTCGGATGTTAAAGAGAAGGTGTGAAACCGGTGTTTTAAATAAATACGTTAAAATGAATATTCCTAATACACATATAAATTAAGCACCGGGAGATTAAACGCACCATATGACGGAGCATTAGGTTTAACAAAACTCACCAATAACGGTATCGAGGTATCAACAACTCAAACATGGTCGCAGGCCCTGTGTATAAGATATAACAGCCCATATTTAAACACCTCAGCAAGAAAGACAAAAATATTGACTCATGAAATAGGACACGCTTTGTCGATGGCTCATTATACGACCTCATCACACACTTGCAGAATGCAACAAGGGCTTCAATCTGCATATGCACTTGCCGCTCACGATAAGGAAAAACTAAAATATAAATGGGGAAATTAAGCCAAGTATATCTATATTAGGAGGCCAACCATGAAAAATTACATTGTAACTATTATATTGATGATTACCTGCATGCTGTCTTTATCCGGATGCAAGGATAAGGAAACAGAGATACAGGATGTTCCGATGATGGGAAGCCATATTCTCTTTGGTTATGATGAATTGACCGAGCATGCGAAAATAATTGCTAAAGTCAAGATAACAGACACTCTAACAACCCAAAACAGCTACTCATTAAATGATCCAAAGACCGGTTCGATGGGAGGTTTTTACGGAAAACGCACTTGTGAGGTCTTAGAATACTACAAGGATGTTACAGGTGAATACTCAGAAGAATTGTCTTTTATCGAAGCAGCAGCAATAATAGGAGATCAATATCTTCATATTGACGAATATGAATCACTGAAAAAAGGAAACGAATATATCATATTTCTCTCTGACGGAACAGCCTCCGGTGATATGAGTATCATAAGCTGCAATAACGGAGTGGTGCGTCTGAGCCTTGAAGAAGAGTATATGAATTATCCAGAAATTGCAGAACATGCGATGTCAGAGTTATTGTAAGATAATTATTTGCGTGACTGAATCACTATGTTAACTGTACCCTAAAAAGCAGGAAGTAAAGAGAGAACAGTATCCACATATCGTGGTACAAGTCGGTCAGGCCATACCAGGTCTCTTTCGCCCCATGCCAATTCATATAAAACGATAAAAGTCCTTGCAAATATTTTATCTTTGTGGTAAATTAAATAAGGTATCAAATACGGAGGATTGACCGAGTGGCTAAGGAGCTTGATTGGAAATCAAGTAAGGCGGCAACGCCCCGTGGGTTCGAGTCCCATGTCCTCCGCCAATAACAAAAGAACGGCTTAAGCCGTTCTTTTGTTATTTTCAGATGATGCGCAGCTCGAACCCACGGGAGTGGGTGAGAAAGTCCCATCCCCATTTTGCGCAGGGCTTTGCCCGCAATGCAAAAAGGGAGAGCGGAGCGAGCGAAAATTTGGGCGAGGGAAGAAAAGCAACTCGAGAGAAGCGAGCGCAAGAGAGAGGCGCGCAAGCGGCGAACGTTGTCCTCAGATTTCATAAGACCTTTGAAAAAATAATGCTTGTAAAAATTTTACAGCATGGTAAAATAAATATGAAAATAATATCTGATAACCAAGGTAACTCGCCCGGCTTACTGGGCATTTACACCAATGGCTTGCTGCTTGGCGGTTTGGTCACTCCCCAATGAAAGGGGGTGGTCGCTGTGTACATAACGCTTACTGAAACAATTCAGCTCATGCTGCTTGTCATAGCCGTTATCACTCTTTGAAAAAAGAGCGATAAATAATGCAAAACCGCCAAACTAATAAGTTTGACGGTTTACACTAACTTTTTAGGACTAAACCGCCTGACTAAAAGCGGCAACCCTTTATTAACTAATATATATCACAGTTCAAAATAAATGTCAAATCCATGGCCGCATCATCAAAGATAAAATAAATAAACTAAAAGCCTCTCTCTTCTCATCTTCTATCATGTTAACGATATGAACAGCCTTTAGGCTGTTTTTTTGATGATTTAAGAGTCTGCAGAATTTTTCCTCCGAAATACTGGAATATTACACTACTGCGGCACTATGAGCTGTGCAGCCGGCGCATAAACAGCAACTCAATGGGCAAAAGCAAAAGAAAATCCTGTGAATCCCTGTTTTAAAAGCAAAAGTCAGAACAGCCAGCATATATTGTACTGAAACATTCGGACAGGAGGAATCAGCTGATGTCGGTCAGAGAAGAGATAATACATATCATAGAGAAAAAAAGCGCGTATCCCTTGACGGTAACTGAAAAGACCAACTTGTACGGAGATGTTAAAATGAACTCGTTTTGCTTTATAAAGCTCCTGCTTGAACTTGAAGAAAAATATCAGATTACTTTCGGGCTGGCGGAAATGGAAAGCTGCCTCATCGTAGGGAGGCTCATAGATACGGTGGAAAGTAAAGTCAGAAAAAAAGGCGGGGCTTGATTATTGAGCCTATGTCAATCCAAATATTGCTGTTCCTGATTGCAGCGAATCAAAAAAGCTGCACCGATTTTAAGCGGTACAGCCCCTTTTTGCTTAATATGATTTTTCAGGAGACAAAGCTGCGGACAAAAATCAGTCGCATATATAGTCTTTGTGGCCAAGCATCAGATGGAGAATTTCCTTGTCGGTGCTCTTCATGCCGTATTTTCCTATCTTGCCCATGTTGTCTATGGTTTCTTCGATGTCCTCTTCTACGAAGCCTTCGCCAGAGCGGAAACAGAGGTCATCTTTAGCCATGTCATATCCCAGAAATGCCGCTTCCAATGATGAGGCGATTTTGGCCGCGCAGGAAGCTTTTGCTCCGTCGCATACTATGCCGCCTACGTTGCCAAGAGTGTTTGAGATGGTATGACAAATCTGGCGGTAATCAGCACCCTCGAGATAAGCTATGGCCGCGGCACTGCCGCACGAGGCGCTGACTGCACCGCAGAAAGCAGAAAGCTTTCCTATGTGATGCTTTATGTGGATCGAGATGAGATTGCTTATGGAAAGTGCTTTGTAAAGCATGGCCTTGTCTATGTTCATTTCCCTGGCATATTCTACGACAGGAACGGTGACGGTTATGCCCTGGTTGCCGCTTCCTGAATTTATGACCACAGGCATGGTGCATCCGTTCATTCTGGCGTCGGAACCTGCGGCGGCTTTGGCGACGGCGCGCGTCCTCAGCGAGCGGTCACCGCGTTTCAGAAGCGTCTGGCCGACTTTTGCGCCGTAATCTCGGCAGAGTCCCTCTTCTGCGATAGCGGTGTTTGCCTCCACTTGAGAGGCAAAAATGCTTTCGCCGTCATTTTCCGTGAGAGCATCGGCAAAATTTAAAATTTCCTTTACAGAAAGGCTGTTTCTGGGATCTTCAGATTTCGTGCCTGCGCTTGCGGAACTGGCGGATGACAGAACCTCTCCATCGAGGATCTTGGACGTTATGTTGGTGTGGCCGTCCTTGACAGTTATTTGAGCTTCATGACCTTCCGCCTTTGCGGAAACTTTTATGTATAAGTTAGGAGTGTCTTCTTTGAGATGACAGAGGCAGAAGCCCTGACTCAGCAAACGCTGGGCTTCTTCAATGTCGCTGCTTTCGACGCTGCTCAAGACTTCAAGATCGCATATGTCTGATTTGCCGCCGGCAAGAACTCCGAGACATGCGGCGGCTTCGATTCCCCTCATGCCGCCTGAATTGGGAACTATGACGCCTTTCACATTTTTTACGATGTTTCCGCTGCACCAGAGCTCTATGGAGTCGGGCATGTCTCCGAGAAGTATCCTTGCTTGAGCGGCAGCGTATGCTATGGCGCCCGGTTCGGTGCAGCCAAGGGCGGGGAGAAGCTCAGCTTCAAGTATTTTTTTATAATTTTCGTAAAGCATTTTGTCCATAAATATACCCTCCGGATCTGCGAAAATCAAGTTTGATTATATTACTGATAATATCAGAAATAATATCTAAGGTCAAGAGAAGTAAAGGCCATTTTGGTTTACTTTTTTAAAGGTCAGTTTCGGTTTACTTTTTTGTCAAAAAATGATATATTTAAAATATAAAATCAGAGAACGGTGAAAGGATTATGAAAAAAGAAAATCTTAAGAAAAAAGTCTATGACGATGTTCTTCGAGCAATAATAGAGGGGGAATATTCCGCTGAAGATATAATCAGCGAAGCGATGCTGATTGAAAAATACAACGTGAGCAAGTCTCCGGTAAGGGAGGCTCTCGTACAGCTCTGCGGTGAAAACGTTTTGAAGAGCATACCAAGGTGCGGATATATGGTTGTCAAGCTGACGGGCGGAGACATAGAAAATATTCTCGATTACAGAATGGCTTTCGAGTCAGGGATGCTCAGACAGACTATAGACAGCATTTCCGAAGAACAGCTCGCAGAGCTGGAGGAAATAGACAATTTATGCACGGGCGAAGAAGCGGTCAAGGATTTTTGGCTACATTGGGAATATAACAAAAAGTTTCATCTCAAGCTGATGTCATTTACTCACAATGAATTCGCGTATAAATCTCTTGAGCAGGCTCTCACGACACTTACCCGAGCATACGCACAGTTCTACTGGAATCAGTGGAAAGCCATACCTTATCCATATGACACGAAATATCACAAGGACATCATAGAGGCCATAAGGCAAAGGGATGCTGATAAGGCGGCCATGTATCTCAGCGCGGATCTGCAGGATTTCGGCAGAAAATAGCGGACGGATAATTTCATATCTTGATTTCTAACGGGCATAGCATAGCTTCAAGTCTGCAGGGACACAGCGGTGCTATGTTTTTATTTGCTTTTTTCGCGCCGCTTTACATATGCTGAAATGATAATTTATGCAGAACCGTGCGGCATTTTATTATAAGAAAATATTACGTCAAAATCTTACGGGGTGGGGTAATGTCTGATATAATGAATTCGGTTAAAACAGCAAATAAATAAAGAATGGTAATTTCCGGGCGCATCGTTAAGAGCTTGAGTCTTATGATACTCAGGCAGCAGAACAGATTTGCGCCGGAGAGATTTAAAAGGGAAGCCGGTGAGAATCCGGCACAGTCGCCTCTACTGTATTGCAGACGAGGAAGCTTATGCCACTGTCGGGGTTTTAACAGGGATAGCTTGTTAAAGCTTAATGGGAAGGCGCTTCCGAGGAAGAAGCTAAGTCAGGATACCTGCCACTTTTAAGATTATTCCCGGGCCGGGGGGAGGATAGTCTTTTTGTTTTGCAAAAATTCCGGCTTATTTAACAGAACGTCTTTTAGACGAAGAATACGAGTTAAAGGCTGGGAGGTGAGAATGATAAAAAGCAGCAGATGAGGAACGTGAGAAGAAGAAAGCCTTATCTGTTTTATTTTGCGCAATTATTGGTGCGAGACCGGTCAAAGGACTGGCCTAACATAGATTGTGAAAGAGAAAGGAGCAATTTGGTGAAATGATTGTTAATCAGAAGAAACGGGCGGTAAGCCTGATTGTCATACTGGCCATGCTGTTCAGCCTGATCATGCCTGTGCAGACGGCCTTTGCCGCTGATGCAGATTCAGATAAAGAGTATGCGTATGTGACGATCGAATATAAATCAACGCAAGACGGAGAATATAAATATCTGCTGGAGCCGACCAAGGTGGAGCTGGACGGTTTAAATATGACTGGAGACACATGCCTTGTATATGAAGTAGCCAACAAAGGGTATTCCGGATCTGTAAGTTATAGTTTAGATATGCCTACTTATTCTTACATAACCAATGTAACACCTGACGGAGGTCAAACGATAAAAGATGGAGGCGATAAAAAATGGTCATATATAGTTGATGGGAGCTATTCTGCACTTTATCAAGTAAGAACTGCGAGAGTTGGCAATGATAGAGTCGCCAGAATGGTCTATTCCTACGACAAAGGAAAGGACGTACAAACCATAGCCTCCGTCAACAAAGACAGCCTGCTCAAAGCCTTGGCAGAGCTTACAGAGGAACAGAAGAAAGACAATGCGGAGACCTATAAAGCTGCTCTTGCCGTAGGTCTGAGTACCACAGCCACTCAGACTGAAGTAGACGAAGCCACAGCTACCATAGATGAAATACTCAATCCCCCAAAACCTGCGACAAAAGTCACAGTAAAGCCCTCCAGCGTGGAGATGATGAAAGGGCAGACCGCTGAACTCACGGCAGCCCTTGAACCTACAGATTCCACAGACCAAGTAACATGGGAAAGCAACAATGATAAAGTTGCCACGGTATCCAAATCAGGAAAGGTGACCGCTGTCAAAGAGGGCAGCGCCAGAATAATTGCGAGAGCCAACGACGACGTTTACGGATATGCAGACATAACTGTCTCAGGAGTAAGCACGACTGACATAAACCTGAGCGAAAAAGAAATTTCCATTGAAGAGGGCGGAAGCCGGCAGCTTACAGCTACTCTGACCCCTGCTGACTCCACGGACGAAGCTGTTTGGGCCAGCCAGGACGAAGATATAGCGACGGTGAGCGATTCCGGCCTCGTAATAGGTCAGAAAGAGGGAACGACCGTCATCACAGTGTCTGCCGGCGCAGTGACCGCTAAATGTGAAGTCAAAGTAGAGGCACGCGAAAAAGGCGAAAAGCCTGCAGTGATTTTCCGCCATGCAGACGGCAGAATTACTGAAGTTGTGGACGGTGAAATCGTATTGTCCTGTCTCGACGCCGGAACCTTCGAA
Organism: uncultured Eubacteriales bacterium; assembly: GCA_900545135.1. GTDB lineage: Bacteria > Bacillota > Clostridia > Peptostreptococcales > Anaerovoracaceae > Fimisoma. The sequence goes on from UQXL01000036.1 coordinate 6,839, forward strand.
TACGCAGGATACGATGGATACGTATACTGGAAAGGCTCCGGATCAGCAGATCCTTCGGGTAAATTCCTTCCGGCTAATAGAGAAGCCAAGATAACTATAGAGGCAATTGTTGGAGAGTGGGATGATTTTTTAGACCAAATAGGCGACAAATATCCAGAAGAAAAGCTCACCAGCTTAACGCTGAAAGTGGAAAAAATGAACCTGACCGAGCTATTGCTGTATAAAGACGAAAAGCCTGTCGACACCAGCGAACCGTTATACGCCAACGGCACGGAACCGTTTGATGTAAGCATAAAGGGCAGAACTGAGGACGGCAGTCTTGTCGATGTGCCGAACGGTAATTTTAAATATGATGCCCAAAACAGCAATAATTCATCAAACGTCGGCTTTAGGGCGAACGACGATAATCCATATCTGATGACTGTCTACCCAACCGGAAACGGAACCGATACTTTCACGGCTGCGCTCAAGGAGGATAGCAGCCTTAAGGTTGAATTTACCGTCAGCGGAGAAAAGGTGACTGTAGAAAGAATAGAAGTCAAAGTTCCGAGCGTGTTCGAGATCGAGAGCTGGGATATGCTCTACGGCGGCTGGAACGGAATTCCTGTAAGCGGCTCCAACAGCCTCTCGGTAAATGTATATCCAAATAACGCTTCTGTAAAGAGCGTGAAATGGACTTCCGAGAACCCTGAAGTAGCCTATTATAAGCCAACTTATAATTCCGGCATAGTACCTGTAAAGCCGGGCATCGCCAAATTTACCGTTACCAGCGTTGATAATCCTGCTGTCAGCACCGAAGTGACGATTGAATTCAAATATGCCAAACCTCTTGAGAGCGCATCGATAGAGAAAGACCATTACGACCTCAAAGCAGGCGATAGTATCCTGCTGAATATTACTTCGGCCTTGTGGACGCTACAGAGCAGACTTTTGACTGGACATATAGCGAGGATGGTATAGTTCAGGTCAGAGACACCAGATACAGGGAAGACCCATCTAATGTGACATCGCCTGTGATATTGGAGCACAAGCTGACAGCTCTGAAAGAAGGCACGGCCACAGTTACAGGAACGCCTAAAGACGATACGAAAGGAGCTAAGCCTGTAGTATTTACCGTGACGGTGGGAAAAGGCGATACAGTAACCTTTGACTATGACAAATACGTGACTCAGAATATCGCCCACGGAAATGAAAGCATTAAGAAGGCTCTTGAAGGAAACTATGTATACGGTGCGGAATGGTATATTTTCACCGCCCTCAGAAGCGGCGGGAATCTTTCTACAGCCGACTTGGAAGACTATTATGAAAGCGTGACCGACAAGCTGAAAAACGGCTCAGGACGCATGCAGCCTACAGATTACTTCCTCATAGCCGTAACGCTTGAAGTCATGGGCAAAGACCCTACCGATGCGGATGGCGTCAACGTAATAGAGAAAATATATAATTTTGAAAACCTCGATAAATATTCTTCAAATCAGATTGCTTTCGCTTTGCTGGCCCTTGACAGCAAAAACTATAGAATACCTGAAAACGCCAAATGGTCGAGGGAGGATATGATTGAAGCGCTTCTGTCTTTCCAGAAACTTTCAGGAGACGATGAGGGCGGCTTCGGTCTCGGCGGCAGCGAAACGGCGTCAGTGGATATAACAGCGATGATCCTGCAGGCTCTCGCTCCTTATAACGACGAGGAGCATCCTAAAGTGGCTGCTGCTGTGACGAAAGCACTGAAATATCTGCAAAAGGAGCAAAGTGCCGACGGCGGATACTGGGCTGAAGGGTATGATAATGGCTGCACAGCGGCTCAGGTTTTGACAGCTCTCTGCGCACTTGGTATAGATCCTCTGGATGAAGACAATGGATTCGTAAAAGCCGGCAATATCTTTGCCACAATGTCAAGTGATGAATTCAAAAAGGCAAAAAAATAGGCACTCACAAAAAGTTGTGAGTGCCTATTCTAATTCTGTGCTATATGTGAAGGGTGAGGTTTTAGTGACGTTTTTGAAAGACGTCAGCGACATTTTGCCGCTGATGTTCTGCATGACGTTTATGGCATAAAAAAGAGCGCTGCAAAAAGGCAGAGGTGCATAAAGAAGTATTGTAAAAATACTAACCTATGCCAAGTAGGCGGGAAATAAGAAAACCCTATGTGAATGGATGAACCATTTGCATAGAGTTTTTCTTTTGAACATAAAAAATTTAGTGTCTGCAAGAACGCGAAGCTGTTACCTGTGGTAACGATCTTGGGGGTTATCCCTCAACAAGCATTTTTGCAGGTAGAAACCTGCAAAAAATCGTAAATATGTACATGTTTGCATTGCTTGCCGATCTGCAAAAGCTCGTATTGAATTCTTGACAATACACTATCCTTATGATAAAATGAAAATAATTTTCAAATTAGAAAGGAGGCAATTCATTGGCACGCAAAGCGCAATATCAAACAAAGCAGATGGCCGAATTGCTCACTTTCATTAAATCCGTTCCCGGCAGCCATGTCACGGTCAATGACATTTGCGATCATTTCAAAAAGGAAGGCATCTCGGTGGGAATGACGACAGTATATCGTCATTTAGAGCGCATGGTAAAGCAGGGAGTAGTTGCAAAATATACGATTGAGGGGACAAGCAGCGCCTGCTTTGAGTATATTGGAGAACGGAATAACTGCGAACCATCAAACTGCTACCATTGCAAATGTGAGAAATGCGGCAGGCTGATCCATGTCCGGTGTGATGAAGTCGCTCATTTGGGGCAGCATATGCTGGAACAACATGGCTTTGAAGTAGATGCCTTGCGAACTGTATTTTACGGAATTTGTGGTGAATGCCGCAAAACAGACTGCTGATAGGCAAAATAATTTTACGAAGGAGGGAAAAGTATGGTTACAAGGAAACAAAGATTTCTTGCTGGTTTTACCTGTACGGCTTTTGTGATTGTCGCTTTCTTTTCTCTTCTTTTCATCGTAAACGGGACTCATCACGACTGCACAGGAGAGGATTGCCCTGTTTGCGCCTGCATTCATCAGGCCGAACAAACACTAAAACAGATCGGCGCCGGCTCGTCTGAAACAGCCGGGGCATTTGCGCCTCAATTTCCACTGTTTGTGGCATTTCTTTGTCTCCCTCTGTTTGTACCTGTCGTTTCCCTTATCAGCCAGAAAGTAAGAATGAACAATTAAACAGAATCCTTTGATACAAGGGAATACTATGCCCATTTTTCAATCGGGAAGGTTACCCCTTGTATTTTTGCGCCCATTTTTAAGAAAATACGCGAATTTACGGAGGATTTAATTTCATGAAAAAATATATTTCAATTCTGTTGGCGGCAGTACTGGCTCTTGCCTGCCTGTCCGCCTGTGGCACTTCCGATAAACCGGCTGATGCTGGTGATTCGGAGAAGCTGTCCGTTGTAACCACGATTTTCCCCCAATATGATTTTACCCGCCAGATCGTAGACAACAAGGCAGACGTTACAATGCTGTTGAAGCCCGGCGCAGAAAGCCATTCCTATGAGCCGACCCCACAGGACATTAAAACGATTCAAAACTGCGATTTGTTCATCTACACCGGAGGCGAGAACGATGTATGGGTGGATGATATTCTGAATTCTATGGGCGATCAAAAACCGGATACCCTGCGCCTGATTGATTGTGTTCCCACCGTTACTGAAGAAATCGTTGAAGGGATGGAACACGAGCATGACCACGATCATGGAGAGATTGTCGAAAGTGAGATAAAAGACCGCCCGCTTTCTGATTTTGCGGGGGATTTTCAGTCAGTACTCCCCTATTTTGAGGACGGAACGCTGGACGAGTATATCACAAAGGAAGCAGAGGAACGTGAGAAATCCTTTGAAGAAATGAATCTGGAATTTTTGGAAAAAAGAAAATCAAATTACGATACGCTCTCCATCAAGGACAATATCGTTTCTTTCCAGACATCCTCCGGGGTTGTATCTGCGGAGTATGAATACCTGGATTTTCAGACGGTAAAAGATGACGATGGGGATATAACCAGCGTATGGTACACATTTCAGTCGAAAGACCCTGCTTCCGGCACGCCCGCCTACCTGGCTTTCAATGACCATGGTATCGGCGCAGACGGCCATGAAGAAGAACACGAGGAACACGAAGAAGAAATCGCTCATTTCCATCTGCGCTATGGCGACGAAAATATTGACGTTTTGATAGATGAAGAAAATTGGGCCCCCACTTTCTATGCGGGCAATGCGTCGCCGGAAGAAATCAAAGAAGCTGTTGTAGGGCATTTTCATGAGCATGAAGAAGAAACAGACGAGCATGTGTGGACTTCTCCCCAAAATGCGATTGAAATTGTGGATAAAATTACGGCTCTTGTCTGCGATAAGGATCAGAAGAACGCAGATGCCTATGAAGCCAACAGTGCCACTTACAAAGAACAGTTGGAACAGCTGGACGCTTCTTTCCGTGAAGTTGTAGACAGTGCGAAGCGAAAAACGATTTTATTTGGCGACCGTTTCCCGTTCCGGTATTTTGCCGATGAGTATGGTCTTAGCTATTATGCCGCATTTACCGGCTGCTCGACGGAAGCCGAGGCCAGCGCCGCAACAGTTGCGTTTTTGACCGATAAGGTAAAGGAAGAACAGATTCCAGTGGTGTTTACGATTGAACTTTCCAATGGTAAAATTGCGGATTCCATCTGTGAGGCTACCGGAGCAAAAAAGATGACCTTGTATTCCTGCCATAATGTAACAAAAAATCAAATGGAGGACGGGGCTACCTACCTGTCTATGATGACAGAAAATGTAGACAGCCTGCGCACTGCCTTAAACTAACGGTAAAAGCAGCGGTGGGCGTTTCAAACCATCGCTGCTTTTTGAAAAGGAGGTTACAGGAATACAATGGATCTAATTACATGCAAAAATATATCTTTTGTTTACAACGGCGTTCCAGCCGTAAAGAATTTGAATTTTTCCGTAGCGCAGAATGACTATCTTTGCATCGTTGGTGAAAACGGAGCAGGAAAAAGTACACTGATAAAAGGTCTCCTGCGTTTGAAGAAGCCGTCCTCGGGTACAATCCGTTTGGGAAACGGACTTTTAGCGAAAGAGATTGGCTACCTGCCGCAACAGACGGCAGTACAGAAAGATTTCCCTGCAAGCGTTTATGAGGTTGTCCTTTCCGGCTGCTTAAACCGATTGGGGGCGAAGCCTTTTTATACCAAAAGGGAAAAGAAGATTACAAATGAAAATCTTCGGAAGATGGGAATTGAAAATTTGAAAAACCGCTGTTATCGCGAGTTGTCCGGCGGTCAGCAGCAAAGAGTACTGTTGGCCAGAGCCTTGTGTGCCGCAAAGAAAGTCATTTTATTGGATGAACCTGCTGCCGGGTTAGATCCTGTGGCGACGCAGAGTTTATATGAGCTGATCCGCCAGCTCAATGAAGATATGGGGGTTACCGTTATCATGGTATCACATGACATCCATGCGGCAGTCCAATACGCAAAGCACATTTTGCACCTGTGCCATTCCCAGCTTTTCTTTGGAACAACGGAGGAATATCTGAACAGTGAAGCAGGCAGCCATTTTATAGGGGGTGTTTCCAATGCTTGACTTGTTGAAAGAGATGTTTTCCTATCCATTTATGGTTCGCGCAATCCTCGTGGGAACGATCGTCGCCCTTTGCTCTTCCCTGCTGGGCGTAAGCCTCGTCCTGAAACGGTATTCTATGATCGGGGATGGGCTTTCCCATGTCGGATTCGGTGCGCTTGCTTTGGCAACGGCGCTGAATATGGCTCCGTTGACGGTTTCTATTCCCATTGTAGTGTTAGCCGCTTTTCTGCTGCTTCGGATTAGTGAAAGCAGTAAGATTAAAGGCGATGCAGCGATTGCCCTAATTTCGACAGGAGCGTTAGCTGTGGGGGTTATGGTTATATCTGTCACAACAGGAATGAATACGGATGTGTGTAACTATCTGTTTGGAAGTATTCTGAGCATGTCGCAAAGCGATGTGAATTTAAGTGTTGTTTTATCTGTTATCTTATTAGTGCTATTCGTTTTATTCTATAATCGGATTTTTGCGGTCACATTTGATGAATCCTTTGCAAAGGCAACTGGCACAAATGCGGGACTTTACAACATGCTGATCGCCCTGCTGACAGCCCTGATTATTGTCTTGGGAATGCGGATGATGGGTGCGCTTCTGATTACGAGTTTAATTGTGTTTCCTGCCCTCACCTCGATGCGGTTATGTACAAGGTTCAAAGCTGTGATTATCAATTCCGCCATTATATCCGTACTGTGTTTATGGGTCGGTCTTACAATTTCTTATGTATATGCCACTCCTACAGGCGCAAGCACTGTCTTATGCAATATCATTGTCTTTTTCCTCTATTGGATCATACAAAGCGTGAAAGGAGTGGTTGGACATGCGTAAAATTTGGAAAAGCATTGTACCTGCTTTAGTAATCTGCATACTTCTGTCTGCCTGCGGTAATGGAGGTGGCAAAACAGGGTTTAATGTTGCGCCTCCTGATTCAAACAGCCAAGAGCCTTCCTTAGAGATCGAATCTGCCGATCCTGAAGCTAACGCCTTGGAAGAACCTTCTTCCAGTGTGCCAGAAAGCCCATCCTCCACGCCTGACAGCGATCCATCCAGCACACCGGCGACAGACACGGTGGGTGAAGCGGCTGAGGATGATGTGCTGGAAATCGGGGAAAAGATGTTTTTAACGCAGATCAACGATATGTACTATAATTTCGATAATTATAAGGACAAAACAATCATCGTGGAGGGAATATATGCGTTGTTCTATTCTTGGGACGGCGACGAAACCGCTCCAGTTGTGTACCGAAACGGCCCCGGCTGTTGTGGGAATGACGGCTGGGGAGGCTTCCTGCTAAAATACAATGGGGAGTATCCCAATGAAAATGATTGGATCAGGGTGACTGGCACTCCTGAATTAGTCGAAGAAGGATATTTCTTAAACCTGTATTTGAACGTCACATCGCTCGAGGTAAAAACAGAACGCGGGGCAGAGTTTGTCACGCAATAAATTATGGCAAAAATAAAATCACTTCGATATATAGATAGTTGGGTGGTGGTGATATGGGAAATTAAGGTTGTTCAAAAATAGGCAAGTTATATTGAGGAGAATATTTACAAGCATTGCATTATGCTGTAAAAATGCCCTCCCGGCGTAGGGAGGGCATTACAATTATTATGCTGCAAATTCCGGGATTTCCCCGACAAAGTTGTAGACAATCCTGACTTCCTGCGTCTTTTGCCCGTCAACCTTTTTGACCTCGCCAATCAGAATCCGGCTGATCAGCCGGTTCAGCACCGTTTCATCTAACTCCTGAATGGTGGCATACTGCCGGATTTCCCGGATAAAGGTGCGGACTTCGCTTTCCTGTGCATCGGACTGGCGCAGCATCCGCAGCAGTTCCTGCAAACGCCGCTGGTTTTCGTCCTGTTCCTGTTCCATAGCCGCAGTCAGCTTTAGAAACCGCTGTTCGGAAAGGATGCCTTTTGCCTTATCGCTGTAAAGGCTCAGGAACATTTCATCAATTTCCCGGTTTCTGGCTTCCAGCCGATCCCGTTCTTTCTGCATCCCGGCAGCATCCGCCAGATACCTGCGCTCCATCCGGCTGCTGAGCCGCTGGTAAAAGGCATCGGCATCCCTGAGCGCCGTCTTTGCCAAATTCTGAATATCTTTCAGCACCAGATTATACAAATCCCTGGCTTCTATCTTGTGGCTGGTGCAGGCGTTCTTTCCCAGCCGGTTGTAGGTCTGGCAGATATAATACGCCTTATCAATCGGCTCTCGCATCTCGCCGGTAAAGCGGTTTTTGCCGGTTCTGCCGACCTTTTCATACCGCACCTGCATGGATCTCCCACAGGTAGCACAGCAGACAAGCCCGTGGAAGATGTTATAATAGGGGCAGGAATTCCCCTGGATGGTCGGCCTGCGGTCAATTAGCTTCTGAACCGTATCCCATTCCTCCGGGGACACAATGGCTTCATGACAGTTCTCGATGATTTCCCAGTCCTCACGGGGGATGATGTCATAAGTGTTGGAACGGATACCTTTCTGGTGCGTCCGAAAAACCAGATGCGCCCCCTTATAAAAGGGATTTCGCAGGATATGGCTAATTCGGGAACCAGCCCAGTAATAATAGTTTTCTTTGCGTTCCGTGTTGGACTTTACATGGGTGACGGGGATTTTTTCTTCCATCAGCTTTTTAGAAATCCTCATACATCTCAGCCCGTCAAGGGCATAATCATAAATTTTACGGATAATCGGCGCTGTTTTGGGGTCAATAATAAGATGTCCCTTGTCCTCCGGGTCACTCATCAACCCCAGCGGCGTTGTCCCTCCGCAGAATTTCCCCTGCCGGGAACGGGTCATGCGCCCCGCCAAAACCTTTTTGGAAATATCCCGGCTATACATGTCGTTCAGGATGTTCTTAAAGGGCGTGATGTCCATTTCCTGACGGGTCAGGCTGTCCACATCATCTGTGATGGCGATATACCGGACATTGTGCCTGGGGAAGAAGATTTCAATATAGCTTCCGGCTTCGATATAGTTTCTTCCCAGTCTGGACAGGTCTTTCGTGACCACACAACCGACTTTCCCTGCCTCAATGTCAGCAATCATGCGCTGGAACGAGTGGCGGTTGAAATTGCGGCCTGTGTAACCGTCATCCACATAATATCATACTGGAACATCCCATTTTTCTCTGCGAAGTCCCGGAGCATGAGTTTTTGGTTGCTGATGCTCATACTCTCGTTATCACCGCCATCGTCCAGAGAAATGCGGCAATAGAGGGCGGTGATTTTCTGATATTCCTGTTTTTTCCTGCTCATAGCAAACTCCTTCTATGAACAGGGACATGATACCATTATAATATCATGTCCCTGAACCGAACTCAATAGATTTTACGCCGCTTTCTGTCCAGCTTCGTGGTTTTCCAGCCATTTCTCAAACCGTTCGCAGGTCTGTCGCTCCATCAGCTGTTCAAAGGCTTCCTGCATGGTCTGCTGACCGGCAAATTCCCGCACTACGATGAACTGTACCTGCTGTTTCTGCTTTTTGTTTTGCTCCATAGGCTACCTCCATAGAAAAAGCCCGGCAAGGATAAGGCTGACAACGAAGTCCTGACAACGGACATCGAAAAACCTGAAATCTCTGCCGGGCGATACCTCTTTTTCTTATTTTTCTTTTTTTATAAAAGTCGGTTGTCATGGTTGTCAGAACAGGCGGAAAGCCCGTAAAATCAGGCTTTTTCAGACTTTCTCCTGACAACCGGACCGACAACCGGCTCGACAACAGACCGGCAACGGGCATCAATTTTTATGCCGCCCATTCCTTGGGAAGCTCCAGCTGCTCCATTTCCTCCGAGGTTATTTCCTGAAAATCTCCGACTCCGTTGTCAGACCGGACGCGCTCCCAGCCTTTCTGCCGTCCATAAGGGCTGCGGAAGTACCGGGGATTGGAAAACGCCCTCCAGCCGGTCACGCTGTTGTTCATAATATCGTTGATCTCCCGAATTTCCCACTGCTTAGGCTCGTCAAAACTGTGTCCCAGCGCTTCCCGATACAGCTGTCTGGAGCAGACTATGTGATCCGAACACGTTTCCAGATATTCGATGATCTGACCGGCTTTGGTATCCTCCGGCATGAACTCACGCTGATGGGTTTTCAGGTGTTCATTCATTGCCGGGCTGAATTTCAGCTTAAAATTGCCGCTGCGGTAAATCTCCATGGCTTCCGCCCAGACCTGAATGAGATAGGCTCTTGCTGCCGGTTCATCCTCCAGAATGTGGACTTCTGCCAGTTCTGGGTGCACCATGACCGGCACAAAGCGGCGGTTGACGGTGCGGTCAAGGGGCAGGAAGTCCAACGTGTTGGAAGTGCCGCAGAACACACACTGCTGTTTCCGGTCTGCCAGGTGGGTTTCATAAGGCACTTTGTAGGTTTCCTTCTGGCGGCTGAGAAAGGACTTGATTTCCTCAATGCTCTTGGCATTGGCGGTGGCAATCATCTCCGACATCTCGATCAGCCAGTGTCCCTGCATCTTGCGGTACACATTTTCATCGTCCAGCTTTTTCAAATCATCGGAAAACCAGTCGTCATTGGTTACCAGCATACGGAAAAACGAAGACTTCCCGGCTCCCTGACCGCCTACCAGACAGAGCATGATTTCAAATTTACAGCCGGGGTGGAATACCCGGCTGATAGCCCCCAGCAGGAACAGACGCATGGCTTCGCAGGTGTAATCATCGGTATCTGCCCCCCAGAAAACGGTGCAGGCAATAGCGGATGCGCTCTGTCCCGTCCCACTGCAAGCCATTGAGGAAGTCCCGGACAGGGTGGTAGCGGTTTTCGTTGGCAATTACCATCACGGCATCCTGTATTTTTTCCTCAACGCCAAGTCCATAGGTTTCCTCAAAATACAGGAGCAGATATTTGATGTCCACATCGGTCAGGGTTGGGCTGTCCCGATATCAGCCGAGGGGCTTCACAATATCCGCCCGTTCGGTCAGCAGATTCTTGCGGATCGCTCCTTTCAGCAGAGGATCATGCTGCAAGACACGCTTGTAATTCGCCGCACAGTTGGATCTTTTCCCCTTCTCGGTCAGTTCCAGACTGTCCCGTACTTCCTCCACCGTAGAGGGGACTGTCTGAGGACAGTCCTGCAATTCGCTGTTCAATTTTTCTCACCTCTTTTCTTTGCTGGACGGTAAGTTCCCGGCGTTCCTCCGCTGTTCCGTCGAGAAAACTGTCCAGCAGGTATTCCTCATAGATTTTCCGTTGCAGCGCTTCCACAAAGAACGGATGCAGGTCATCCCCCGGCGCTTGCGGGGCATACTGCCGTTCCCACTCTTTGAGCAGATGGAAATATTCGCATAAAACCTTGTAGCTGTGAGCTTCTTCCTGCTCATATTTTTGCTCCGGGGCAGGTTTCCTGCCATGGGGTCTGGCGGTCGCTTTCTGTCTGCCGTCATAGGCAATCCCAAAATCCTCCGCCAGTTTGATAGCTGCTTCTTTCGGTTTCTGGCCAAACAGACGGGAAACACAATCAATCACATCTCCGTCTGCCTGACAGCCGAAACAATGAAACCGGCGGTCAACCTTCATGCTGGGATGTTTGTCATCGTGAAAGGGACAGCAGGCCATCCCGTTCCTGCCTACCTGCATCCCGTAATATTCCGCAGCCTGCCTTGTGGGAACAGCCTGCTTTACTGCTTCAAACACGTTCAAAATATCACCTCCAGACAGAGAAAAAAGCACCCGGTTTCCGGCGGAAATCAAGTGCTTCACAACTCCATATCGTTCTTTTCCGCCGGGGCAATCCGTCCCTCCCGTTCCCACCGCTCCCGGTTATCCCGGTCGGCGTTGATCTTTGCTTTCGCCAGCGTTTCCATAGTGGATGCTTTGGCATTCTTCTTGATCTGCTCTTTCCCGGCCTGCTTGACCTCCGGCTGCATCAGCGTGCGCTGGATTTTGGCCAGGGCGTGCTGCATGGCATTTTTGATTTTGGCAATGACCCCATCCAAACGGTCAGCGGCGTACGCACGCTCCTTTTTCGGTGCTTTCCGCTCCGGCGACAGCACCCAATTTTTCGATTCCTCCACCAGACGGATATCTTCTTTGTGGGTTTCCTGCCGGACAGTATCGGCCACCACCTCCACCGCCTTGTCATAGGCCGCATCGGAAACATCATCCAGCAGCGTTTCCACATCCTCGATTTTGAGCGTCAGTTCTTCCAGCTTCTGCTCCTGCGCCGCCATCTGCTCTTTCTGCTTCATCAAAATATAATCCTGCTTTTCCAGATATGACCGGCCGCCATAGGACGGTTCCTGATCCAGATGCAGGCCATGCCGCCTTGTGATGTCAAACAACATTGTCCGGCAGACCGCATCAAAGGTCTGCTTGCGGTTGTTGTTGCGGCCTTTGGGCTTCTCCGGGTTCGGGAGAGGGATACCCAGTTCTTCCAGCGCCTTTTCCTGTTGGGGGGGCATAGTTCCCCATAGCGGTTCTTACAGTCAAAGACGTGCCGCTCATGGATATGTGGCGTACCCTCGTCCAGATGGAGCGCCCAGTCTAAAATGTGGATATGGGAGCCGAAGCGGCGCTCAAAC
>UQXL01000037.1 GCA_900545135.1 uncultured Eubacteriales bacterium
AATTAACAACACCAAATACTGAAAATCAATCAAATTGTTGCAAATAAAGGTCATCGAAAGGTGGCTTTTATAAAACTTTATCACATCAAAAATATTTGATATGTTGTATGAAGGAGGGACTTTTTTGGAAGTAGTCAATTCAATATGGTCGTTTTTCCAAGACCAAATATTAGGTATGAAGTGGTTAAATGGTTTAATCGGTAAGGGTCTATCACAACTAGGGCTAGACATTGACAGTCGATTAGGCGGAAGTATTCAATTCTTTTTGTATGACGTAATTAAAATCACAATTTTGTTATGTTTACTGATTTTCTTTATTTCGTATATTCAAAGTTACTTTCCGCCAGAACGAAGTAAGAAAATTTTAGGACGTTTTCATGGTATAGGAGCAAATATTATATCCGCATTGTTAGGAACAGTTACACCATTTTGCTCATGTTCTTCTATTCCGTTATTTATAGGCTTTACAAGTGCAGGACTACCACTAGGAGTAACTTTTTCATTTTTGATTTCTTCTCCTATGGTTGATTTAGGAAGTCTTGTATTGCTAATGAGTATTTTCGGTGCTAAGGTCGCTTTTGCTTATGTAATTATCGGTTTGATAATTGCTGTGATTGGTGGTACTTTAATTGAAAAATTACACATGGAAAAATATGTGGAAGATTTTGTCAAAAATGCAAGTAGCGTTGATATTAGTTCCCCTGCCTTAACCAAAAAGGACAGAGTTCAATATGCTAAAGAACAAGTGATAGGAACATTCAAAAAAGTATTTCCATACATTTTAATTGGTGTAGGGATTGGAGCAATTATTCATAATTGGATACCTGAAACATGGATTGAAAGTATTTTAGGAAGTAATAACCCGTTTGGTGTTATTTTAGCCACTCTTGTCGGTGTGCCTATGTATGCTGATATTTTTGGAACAATACCGGTTGCAGAGGCATTACTTGCAAAGGGGGCACAATTAGGTACAATTTTATCATTTATGATGGCTGTAACAACATTAAGTTTACCGTCTTTAATCATGCTAAAAAAAGCAGTAAAACCTAAATTATTGACCTTATTTATTGCCATTTGTACGTTTGGTATTATTATTGTAGGTTATCTCTTTAATATTTTTAGTACACTATTTATTTAAAAGGAGCGAATAAGAAATGAAATTATTTGGAAAGAAAAAAGAAACAAAATCATGCTGTTGTGGTGGAAATTGCACATCAGAAACAATGCAAAATGCAGAAAACAAGAAACAAGAGCAAGGCATTAAAATATTAGGTTCGGGCTGTGCAAAATGTATGGAATTGGAAAAAGCAACTAGAACAGCAATGTCTGACCTTCAATTAGATTACGAGATTGAACACATTACAGATTTTGCAGAAATCGCCAGTTATGGAGTAATGTCTACACCTGCATTGGTGTTGAATGGCGAAGTAATATCCTATGGAAAAGTATTGACCGCAGACGAAGTGAAAGCACTATTGAGTAAGTAATAAAACGAAGAAAGGGCGGTAATTTATTTCATCTAAATGATGAAAGTAATCTTGAAATTTGAAATCAGAATAAAGTAATCATATTACATGAATGAAAAATGGGAGATACACAGATATTTTGTGCTATCTCCCATGTTGTTTTTAGTGTCATATCAAGGCTCATTCAATCGTGGTAAATTAGTGGTAAAATAAGTTTTTTCTTAAGTAAAAAATGCTTGAAAGCATAGTGTTTATGCGGATAATCGAAAATTATATATAAAATTTTGAATAAATAAAAAAACGCTTTTCAGCAGTTTATCGCTGAAAAGCGTCACGTATCTCTCTTTCCTTGTAGCTCCTCATTGATATTTTGTTATAAGCAAACTATGAAAGTCTGCAATTATTGAAAAAACAACTCTCTATGCCTGCATGATCCAATTCTCCGGTTTTGCAGCGATTTGCAGTTAAGAGCAATGTTTTGATATCTACAGCCGCGCCCTTTATTCCGGTGCTTCTCTGTAGTCTTTCTAATTGATTAAAATAATTGCCTTTAAAATGTCCGGCTACAAACATGAAATAAAATATATCTATTGTCTCAGGAAATGCTTCCCACCATTTATTTCGGTTAACTTCTGCATCCCGGGTCTGATTTTCTCTGATGTATCGCTCCATTTCATCTGCTTGTGATATCGGCAAGCCATATCCTCCTGAATATGATTTCGTATCAATTATTATGCCGTAATTGGCCTCAAGCCCCTCGCTTTTAGCTTCCTCGCTATAGCATATGCCATCCGGTTTTCTGCTTCCTCCAAGATGTGTTCCCTGGTATCCGCATTCTTCAACAAGCAGCTGAAGTGTTTTCATCTCAAATAATCTATTTTGGGTTGAATCATAAGCCAAATCTATCAATGCCAAATATTCATGCGACAGATGCGTAAGGGCATTTCTTACTTCTTCTTTTATCTCCGTCAAATCAGAACATGTTAAGTTCTGACTTAACGGTAATGTGAAGTCGTTTATACTGTCACACCAGTAAAATTCATTTTCATCGGCTATAATGTTAAGCCCAATGTTAATCAGTCCATTGACATCATCTAAAATTGTATCTATGCTGGCTTCAATCCCTTTCATTTCAAGATAATCCTGTACTTCTTCGGCACACACGCCTCCGTCTCTTTCTGATATTATTTTTAAAATAAAAGCTCTTCGTGTACGCAAAAATTCTCTGTCCCTCCCCTTTGTTGCCAGCATTTCAAAGCAAACATTTTTATGAATTCTGCTGTGTCGGCTACGCCCGTTGACTCTGTTCAACGCAGCTATGCCCTCTGCGGTAATCACGTATGCCTGACCTATAGTTTCTGTATATTCATTACCTCCGATTTTAACGGTTATTTCCTTAGGGATCTGTTCTGCAAGACCTAATTTTATCAGCCATTTTGCAATCATCCTTGCATATTTATCTGATGAACCATCCCAATCGGTTTTCATTTTATTTTTTTCTTTTTTTGTTTCTTCTCTTGCAAGGGATCTTATCAATATGTTTTGCGGCAGGCTTGTAAACCCGTCTTCTCCGACAAATCCCAAGTTTTTTCCTATCTCAAATTTTGTCAAATGCGTGTCTTCGGTTTCGGAAAGAAGCTTCAAGACTCTTACGGCAGGAGGATACGCAAGAACTGCCGTTGTAAGAATTTTTTTCTCCTCTGGATTGATGTCATATCCTTCAGTCTTCGCATGGGTCAGTTCAAGCCCGCTTTCAGTAATAGAAAACGTGTCACTCTCATAATTGTATTTTACAAAGCCTAAAGCATGAGCCCACCTTACGAAATTATCAGCCGGCCAGTCTCCGATGAAAGGCCTGACCTGTCCGGAAACTGTCGCTTGTATAATTCCGTTACAACGAGCGGCGCTTCTCGGTGTAAAAGATGTGCCGACTAAATCAGAATATGAGATGTTCAATGGCTCCTCATTCAACGCTTTAAGCAATCTGTTTCTTCCATCACGTTCTTCAACTAATTCCGGAATAGTCCTTTTTAATAACCTATTATGTACATCTGAGTTCTTATCAAATACAGCGACAACATCACATAGACTTCTGAAATCGCTAGGATCCTGAACCCAGCCAAAGGTTCTGAACCTGGTAATCTGAGTAGGTATCACATTTATCATATCGTCCCGGTGAAATTCTTAATAATTGAGAATTAAGACTTCATCGCTTCCTCCTCTCTTTGTATTGTAGCTTGAGTTCGCATAACTATTATTCAGATGAATAACATTATACGCTCTGCTCCATTCTGACAAAATCTCATTCATTTGACCTTTGTGAGACAGAACATTGGACAGCGCAAATTTAATATTGCGTTCGTTCAATCCGTCAAGCAGTTTATACAGCTGCCGTTCCTCCTCTTCACCCCAATCTTTAAAACCTCTGTTGCCGTCGTTATAACTTCCGGTAGTAATCAAATACGGCGGATCACAATATACAAAATCCTGCGTACCTAATCCTGACAAATCTATATCGCCAAAATCCTGATTGCAAAAGACTATATCTTTGCTTTTTAATTTATTAACGAATGAAATAAGACTCGCTCTCATTTTATCAGAAAATTGACTTCTGTTTCTTCCGAAGGGGTTGTTATATTCGTGCCTATTGTTGAACCTAAACTGATAATTAAACGAATAACATGCCAAAGTATATAAATCTATAGGGTCCGGAGTTTTGTTATATGCGGCTCTGAAATTCAGGAATCCGGCTTCATTCGTTTTTGACAGGCCATAGGTCTCTATATTCTTATCTATTTTTTTCAAAATCTCATCCAGGTCCAGCGTTTTGAAAGTATTAAACATTTCTATAACTTTTGTATTTATGTCATTACAAATAACTTTATCAGCGTCCACATTAATACCTATATTAGCTCCGCCTGAAAACAAATCGATAAAAGTTCCGATATCTTTAGGAAAATACGGCAGTATCTGAGAAAGCAGTTTATATTTGCCTCCGATATAATTTAATGGGCTCTTGACGAATTTCTTGTTTCTTTCATTATGAATTTTAACTGTACTCGCTTTGTATGAAAATTTTTCTTCTGCAACGTGCTGTATATGTTTCGGAGCAATATCTTTCTTGATGAAAAAGAGATATTCGTATAAAATTTTCTCTTCTTTTGTTATCTTACTTTTATATTTACGATATGGAATATCATATCTCTTATATGTCTGCGGTCTCCCGTATTTTTTCAATATTTTTTCTATTTCGTCAAAAGTCATCAGCCCTTCATTGCTGTAGCTCAAAACGATACTCTCAAAATTAGCTTTTTCAATGATTTCCTCGAAGGCCTTTAAAACTTCTTTCTTTACACAAAACAGCGATTTCTGATCTTCATAATTTCTTATTCCGGTAACTCCCTTTATTTCAGGTGAATCGTATTTGGAAATCGTTTCAAGCAGGTGATAATTTGATACATATTGTCTGGAATTGTACGGCGGGTCTAAATATAAAATATCTCCTTCTATTTCTGAAATCAATTCATTTGCATCTTTATTGTAGCATCTGTTTTTGCGTCCGTTATTCTCCACATCAAGGCGGATCATTTCAAAATCCTTATATGCCCTTTTGTCCCATTCTTTCAAGTATGCTCCGTATGTTCCTGTTATATTTGAGACATACGGAACGCCTTCCACAAGGCCTGCAAGTAAATAATAATACTCTTCTTCTGTTATTAAATTCTCATGCTTCCATGATTCGATGGTCTGCCGGATAAAATCAATTCTTACTGCATTTTTTAATGATACATACATTCGGCTGCAATCTTTGCCTGGCGCATAATTACGCGATATAAAGTAATCATCTTCTATATTGTTACACGGCGTTTCTTCCAAAAACCTAAACGGATCCTGTATGCCGATAGTTTTCAATTTGTCAAATGTCGGCCGCATATTATTTTCAATCGTAGCCTTTTGTATCACATAAGAAAAATACAAAAAATCATTAGATATTATTTCGTATCTATGTTTGAAATGTTTTGCTACAGAAGCGGTCCCGGAAAAAAGATCACAGAACACCTGCTCTTTTCCTGTTGTATTCTCGTTGATTACGCTTTCTATATTGTCTAATAATGCTAATTTACTGCCTATATATCTCATATTCTTTCTCCGCGCATCCCATAACATCCTTTTTAATAGTATCATCTTTTTTGCTGAAACGCAATGCCTTTAACTGTTTGTTCCAGCGGAAAATCTGCAAAACAAAAAAGCCCCGTAAAACGGGGCTTTTTGCTTATAGTTTTGATTATAGTCTTTACTATCTCTTCGGCATCTGAAATTAACGTTTTGAGAACTGGCTTGCTCTTCTGGCTTTTTTCAGGCCGTATTTCTTTCTTTCTTTCATTCTTGAGTCTCTTGTCAAAAAGCCAGCAGCCTTGAGCGGAGCTCTGTAGCTTTCCTTATCAGCCACGCAGAGAGCCCTTGAGATTCCGTGTCTCAGCGCGCCTGCCTGACCTGTGAAACCTCCTCCGTTTACAGTTGCGACAACATCGTATTTGCCCTCGCAACCTGCAACTTCAAAAGGTCTTCTCACTTCTCTCTTAACGATCTCTGTTCCGAAGTAATTGTCTAAATCTCTCTTGTTGACAGTTATTTTTCCAGTTCCAGGGATTAGTCTAACTCTAGCAACTGAACTTTTTCTTCTGCCTGTTCCTTGATATTGAATCTTTGCCATTGTCTACTCCCCTTTCCTAGATTTCCCAAGTTTCCGGCTTCTGCGCTGCGTGAGCGTGCTCAGGGCCTGCATAAACCTTTAACTTCTTAAGCATCTGTCTGCCAAGCTTTCCATCAGGAAGCATGCCCTTTACGGCATGTCTGATGATTTCCTCAGGCTTTCTTGCCTGAAGCTTTTCAAACGTAGTCTCTCTGAGACCGCCAGGATATCCTGTATGTCTCTTGTAGATCTTTTCTTTTCTCTTTTTGCCTGTAACTTCCACCTTTTCAGCGTTGATGACGATTACGTAATCTCCGCAGTCAACGTGTGGAGTATAGGTCGGTTTTTTCTTGCCTCTCAGAATAGAAGCAACTTCGGAAGCCATTCTTCCGAGCGTCTTGCCTTCGGCGTCTACAACGTACCATTTACGTTCAACTTCCGCAGGCTTTGCGATGAATGATTTCATTTTTCTCCCTTTCTACCTACTTGATTCAGAGCAACTGCTGCGCGGCTTCTGCAGCTCTGCAAAATCACTGCTGCTGAACGGTTTCGGCTTTGTCTACTTGGATTCTTATACAACGTCTTGCGGTTCGTTTTAAAGAATCGTTTTCGATATACTAAAACTTTTTAGTTTTGGGGCTGACGGACGGAGTCCCATCCTGCTCCCATGCGCACATAAACGTGCTTTTATATTATATAAGCAGATCGTTGTAAAATCAAGGCTTTTTTGTTATATGCGCGCTGTAATTTCAATATTTTTATGATTTTTGCGCAAAATCGTATTTTTTGCGGTATTTTTGCGGCATTTTCTGCGTGCCACAGGCGAAAATTTACTTCTTCCATGGCCTCGCCAGTCTGAACAAAAGTGACCTCATCTGTCTGAACAAAAGCTTCCTTCCCGCGAGCCTGGATAAAATTTTCAAATTTATAGACGCATGCAAAAAAACGGTTTATAATACTCTTAACATTTTGAGTTTAAAATTATCTGACTTGTTATCTGACTTGCGAGCAAGCCGGGTTCTCGGCCGCTGCAGTATAAAACCAGATGAAAACCAGGATAAAATCAGGAGGTAGACATGAAAGCATTACTGTTAAACGGAAGCCCCCGCAAGGGAAATATCCATACAGCTTTGGAATCGCTGAAAAAAGGCTTTTCCAATATCGACGGGCTCAGCGTATCGCAGATAGACGCCACAAAAGTCAAAGTATCCTGCTGCATCGCCTGCGAACAGTGCGGAAAGACCAAAGGCTGCGTATTCAAGGATGACACTAACAAAATCTTGGACGAAATAATCGACGCGGACATTTTAGTGTTTGCCACGCCTGTATACTGGTGGGGCATCAGCGCCCAGCTAAAAGTCATAATAGACAAATTTTACTGCCGTCAGGAAAGCCTGAAAGCTTCGGGAAAGCAGGTCGGACTGATAATAACGGGACAGCTTCCTGCAGACGATGTTCAATATCAGCTGATTTCTAGGCAAATTGAATGTATATCAGATTTCCTCGGCTGGAAGCTCGTTTTCTGCAAGGCATATTCTGCCTATGACGCCGACGATCTGGCAAAGAACACGGACGCCCTTTCAGAGATAGAGCAGCTCTGGAAAGAAATTAGATAAAATTCCGGCATCACCGCCAGAATTGTCATCACCGCCATAGCTAGCATCACCGCCAGAACCGGCGTACAACGCTAAAGATTTACAAAACATAAAAATCCCGGAGTCAGCATAGCTTTTGATGCAGCCTGTCAATCGTCAAATCTGAAGTTCCAACGATTGGCATGCCTTCTCAGACTTCTGGGATTTTTATAAAGTGTGTGAATATGAAATTTTTATCAATAAAGTTTATTGATATCTTGTGTATAAAATTTGCGGCAGGTGGAGACTACGCTTGCACCGATGCCGCTTACGCCAGCGCCGCTTAAACCGGCTGGAGCAAAGCCCTTTTGAAGCTGGAAGCGCCGATAATCAGCCAAGAGCTACGTCAAGAATCATCATGAGGACGAAGCCCACCGCAAAAAACAGCGTTCCGGCATGGGAATGTTCTCCCTCGGACATCTCAGGGATAAGTTCTTCGACCACCACGTAGATCATCGCGCCGGCCGCAAAGCTGAGCAGATACGGCAGCAGCGGCGTCACCAGGCCGGCGGCCAGTATGGTGAGCATTGCTCCGACCGGCTCTACTACACCCGAAAGACTTCCGTACAGAAACGCCTTTCCCCTGCTCATGCCCTGACTGTAAAGCGGCATCGAAATTATAGCGCCCTCAGGGAAATTCTGAATAGCAATGCCGAGAGAAAGCGCCATCACAGCCGATACCGGCACCAGCGAATCCCCCGACAGCCAGCCGGCGATGACAACTCCTACCGCCATACCTTCCGGCAGGTTATGCAGCGTGACGGCAAGCACCAGCATGGAAGACTTCTTCATACTGCATTTAGGCCCCTCCGCCTCACAGCTGTTCATATGCATGTGCGGCACGCTCCTATCCAGTATCAGCAGGAACAGTATGCCTATCCAAAATCCGACTGCCGCCGGTATAAAGGCCAGCTTGCCCATATCTTCCGCATGGTTCATGGCCGGGATCAGCAGACTCCAGACGGAAGCCGCCGTCATCACTCCTGCAGCAAATCCTGTAAGAGCTCTCTGCACCTGCCTGTTCATCTCTCCTTTGGCAAAAAACACCATTGACGAGCCTAAAACGGTACCCAAAAACGGAATCATCACTCCCTGAAATGCTTCTATACTCATTCAATTCTCCTAAACATCAAACGTCTTGATTAAAAGTCTCAGTTAAACGTCTTGTTGAACATCTTAATCCAGCGTTTTAATCAAATGTCTCAGATCAACAACATTCTGTCATTGGCAAACTCCTCTCCCGTTGATGTTTCAAACTTTTCGAGCAAGTCAGCTACTTTCAGCTTTTCCTTTTCTTCTCCGGAAACATCATATATGATTTTGCCGTCCATCATCATTATCAGCCTGTTGCCGTATTTGATGGCATCCTTCATGTTGTGCGTGATCATTATAGCTGTCAGGCCGTGTTCCTCTATCAGTTCGTCTGTCATCGACAGAACTTTTGCCGCTGTCTTAGGATCAAGAGCTGCTGTGTGCTCGTCGAGCAGCAGCAGATCGGGCTTTTGAATGGTCGCCATGAGAAGAGTGAGCGCCTGACGCTGTCCGCCCGACAAGAGCGAGACCTTAGTCGAAAGGCGATCCTCAAGGCCGAGACCGAAAGGTGCGAGCAACTCTTTATATGTCTGTCTCTCGCTTTTCATCACGCCCCATTTAAGACCTCTGCGCTTTCCTCTGCGCCACGCTATGGCCAGATTTTCCTCTATCCACATGTCGCCGGCCGTGCCCCTCATCGGGTCCTGGAACACTCTGCCTATTCTTTTGGCACGAACATGCTCCGGCTGAGCCGTCACATTTTCGCCGCCTATCTTTATGATACCCGAATCTATCGGAAATGAACCGGAAATCGCATTGAGCATCGTAGATTTTCCCGCGCCGTTTCCGCCTATTACAGTTATGAACTCGCCTTCTTTTACGGTGAGGTCAACTCCGCGCAGAGCGATTTTTTCGTTGGCGGAGCCTCTGTTGAATGTCTTGCTTACGTCTTTTAACACCAGCATTTATTCCACCCCCTCGTATTTTTTAAGGTTTGCTCTGGTACGTTTTTTCTCTCCCGTATATTCCTTGGCTACAGGAATTGAGAGTGCCGCGATGACCAGCAGGGCGGTCAGCAGCTTAAGATTGTTCGGATTGAATCCCAGGAGCAGAACGATGGCTATTATCACTCTGTACAGAATACTTCCCAGGAATACGGAAAGCAGGCGCACTTTAAACGAACCTTTTCTTCCGAGAAGCACTTCTCCGATGATTATGGAAGCCAGGCCTATGACTATGGTTCCTGTTCCCATACCCACGTCTCCGTATCTTTGTATCTGTGCAACGAGGGCTCCGGAAAGAGCTACAAAGCCGTTGGCGATCACAAGGCCTATGATTTTCATCATTTCAGTGTTGCCGCCCTGAGCTTTTACCATGGCTTCATTGATGCCCGTAGCTCTTATCATGCTTCCCAGCTCCGTTCCGAAAAACCAGTAGAGCAGCGCTATTATCACTATAGCGAGCACAAGGCCCAAAGCTATGTTGGTGGTATCTGCGCTTATGCCGAAAGATCCTGAAATCTTGTCGAGAATGGTCTCGACTTTGCCTTCCCCAAATTGCGTAAGCCCGATGTTGGATTTTCCTCCCATTATCATCAGGTTCACCGAATATAGCGCCAGCATGGTCAGAATTCCAGCCAGAATCGCCGGTATCTTCAGCTTGGTATGCAAGATTCCCGTGACCAGCCCTGCCGCCATTCCGCAGGCTATGGCCAGCAGCGTCGAAAGCAGCGGATTCATGCCGGATGAAACCGTGGAAGCTATCAGACACCCGCCGAGGGCGAACGTTCCATCCACCGTCATATCGGGAATATCCAAGATTTTAAAGGTTATGTATACTCCTACTGCCATTATTCCCCATACCAGACCCAGCGACGCCGCATCCGGCAGGTTTTTCAATACATTTGATAAAAAGTCCATTCTCTCTCCTTACATATCAGGCGTATTATACAATATTGCGCAAGGCGGGACCTCCGCTGCGCGGTTCTCAAAGGTTCGTTTTAAGAGCCGCACCTCGTTTAGGTTCCACCTGAAGTTTTATTCGTATATAGTCGCCGCTTCCATGATCTCTTCAGGAATGGTTGTTATTCCGATGGCTTCAGCGACAGCTCCGTTTATGTAGTATTTGAGCTCATCATCGCCGATGTATTCTATAGGCATCTTGCTGATGTCCTCTCCGTCCTCGAGGATTCTTATAGCCTGTCTGGCAGTTCTGGCTCCCAGATCATAGTAATCGAGGGAAATGGAAATGAGTCCGCCGCCCTTTACAGAGCCTGCTTCACCGCAGATCACAGGAATCTTAGCTTCTGTAGCGACCATCGATACCGTTTCCATTCCGGCCACTATCGTGTTGTCTGTAGGAACGTAGATAGCGTCTACTTTGCCTACGAGGGAAGATACCATCTGCTGGATTTCGTTTGATGAAGAAACAGACGCTTCAACTACTTCCAAACCGTATTCTTCCGCCGCTTCCTTGGCCAGTCTCACCTGGATCTCGGAGTTGGACTCGTTGCTGCAGTACAGAACTGCAAAGTTCTTAGCGTCAGGAACAACTTCCTTGAGCAGCTTTATCTGCTGTGCCACAGGCGTTAGATCGGATGTTCCGGAAAGGTTTCTTCCCGGTGCGTCATTGGATTCGATCAGTCCGGAGCCGGCAGGGTCTGTAACTGCGGAAACGAGAATAGGAATATCTTCAGTCTTGCTGGCCGCAGCCTGAGCGGCCGGTGTAGCTATGGCGAAAATCAGATCTTTTTCATCGTTTACCATCGACTCGGCTATGGTCAGGCAGTTTGACTGATCATTGGAAGCGTTCTGATATTCGATTTCTATATTTTCGCCGTCAACGTATCCCATTTCAGCGAGTTCGTCTACGAAGCCTTCGTAAGCTCTGTCGAGGGCGTCATGCTTAACCAGCTGTATAACGCCTATTTTGAAAACTTCTTTTTCTCCTGAGCTTTCTGCTCCTTTGTCGTCGCCTCCGCAGGCGGCCAGTCCCAGCACCATTACCAGCGCCAGCAGCAATACCATAAATTTCTTCATTTTTTCTCTCCTTTAACATGCAGAAAATAAATAAGCTCATCCAGCGCTTTTGCTGATGAGCCTTTTCAACTTTTATTCAAGGAATGTCGGTTCGTGTCACAGGACATCAGCTATGCGGCGGTTTCTGATTTTGGCATTGCAAAAGCGGCGAAGCAGTAAAATACCTTGCCGTATGTAAAGCCGAAATATTCTTTTGCCGGTCTTAGCTTTCTGTTTGACATAACCTTGCTCCTTTTAGTGTTATGGTTATGATACATTATGTGCAGTCTGATGTCAATAGTTATTTTCTGAATTTTCTGAAAATTTAAAAATCAGTCTAAAATCCTTGTTATATCCAGATATCTGTTTAACACACGAAGAATTTCTATGAATTCTTTTCTTATCCTATAAATGACCACATAATCGCCCTAGGGCAAATATCTGTAATCTGTACTAAAGTGACTCTCTCAGAAAGTTTTGCCCCTATCTCAGGGAAATGTTGTATTATTTCAAATTTTTTATATATTTCACTAATCGTTTTTACAGCATAAGCTTCATTATTGTCTGCGATAAAATTACAAACCTCTTTTAGATCTGCTGCAACTAAAGGATTGATCCGCAGTTTCTGCATACTTAATCCTCCATGATTGATTTCAGTTCTTTCAAGCTGAGCCAATCTCCGTCGCCTTTCACGGCTTCTTCTGCTTCTTTCAGCCTCATGAGAAGTTTCTTTTCTGCCTGAATCTTTTCGTAATCTTCTATATCAAGCACTACAAAGCGTCCCCTGCCGTTTTTAGTAAGAAAAACAGGTTCGTCTATCCTGCATTTTTTTAATACTTCATTATAATTTCTCAAATCCGATACAGGTAAAATATTTGCCATATTATCTCCTTTCTCTTAAATGCTGCAAGCTTATTTTTATTATATCAAATTATTCGTAAAATTCAACGTGAAATTTAGCGTCAAAATAACAGTAACCACATAATTCAAGCAAACAAAAACGGCTGTAAAATCCAAATTTGAATTTCACAGCCGCTATTATTCACTGATGTTTAGCCCGCCGACATCTCTGAGGTTTCTCAGAACGCCTTGCCTTTATATTTCTATCATCTGGAATTTCTTTTTGCCTTTTTGGATAAGCAGCTTGCCGTCCTCAAACATGTTCGCAGTCACCTGCATCTTTTTGTCGGTGACTTTTTTGCCGCCGACCGTAAGCCCGCCCTGCTCGATGGTTCTGAAACCCTCGCTGTTGCTAGGCACAAGACCCAGGTCTTTGATGAGAGTTACGACTCCGATGCCTTCCCCCTCGAAGATTTCTCTGTCCATCTTGACGGTCGGGATGTTGGCCATGTCGCCGCCCCCTGCGAAAGCCGCTCTTGCTCCGTCCAAGGCTTTTTTCGCCTCTTCCTCGCCGTGAACAAGCTTGGTCACCTCGTAAGCCAGGATTTCCTTTGCTTTATTTATTTCTGCTCCCTCCAAAGCTGAAAGCCTTTCAACTTCTGCCATAGGCAGGAAAGTAAGCATTCTCAGGCATTTGTTTACATCGGCATCGGCGACATTTCTCCAGTACTGGAAAAACTCATAAGGGCTGGTCTTTTCAGGGTTGAGCCACAGAGCTCCCTTAGCCGTCTTTCCCATCTTGTTGCCCTCGGAGTTGGTCAGAAGCGAGAAAGTCATGCCGTAAACTTCTTTTCCTGTCTTTTTGCGCGTAAGGTCTACGCCGCCTATGATGTTGGACCACTGATCGTTTCCGCCGAACTGTATCTTTACGTCAAAATCGCGGGCCATTACCATGAAATCATAGCTCTGCATGAGCATATAGTTGAGCTCGAACATGGTCAGACCGCCTTCACGCTCCATTCTCTGCTTGAAGCACTCAGCTCTGAGCATCGTATTGATGTTGAAAAGAGATCCTATTTCTCTCAGGAAATCAATGTAGTTGAGAGGTCTGAGCCAGCGTGCGTTGTTGACGGCGATGGCTTTTCCCGGCTCCGGAGTTTTGGTCTCATGTCCCGGAACGAAAACGCCTTCGTTGCCTACGTATTCCCAGTCGTCGTCAAAGTCAAGGAATCTGTCGAACAATTTCTTGAACTGATTGCAGTTATGCTCGATGGTTTCCACGGTCATTATCTGGCGCATATCCGTTCTGCCCGACGGATCTCCCACCATGCCTGTGCCTCCTCCTATGAGGACGACCGGTGTGTGGCCGAATTTCTGCATATACATCATTATTATGACCTGCATGAAATGTCCCACGTGCAGGCAGTCGGCTGTCGGGTCGAATCCTATATAAAACTTTACTTTTTCGTTTTGCAGGAGCTCACGAACTTTTTCTTCGTCGGTGGACTGCTCTATAAAACCTCTTTCTTTCAGCACATCGTAAACATTATCAAATTTGCTGACGTCATCAGGTATAAAATCGAATTTCATCAATATTCTCCTTAAAATTTCTTTCTGTTATAGACCGCGCCTATAGACTGCTGCTACAGGCTGCTTCTATAGACTGCGACGAGCCGTTCGCCTATTTCGTTCCGTACAGCCTGTCTCCGGCGTCTCCCAGCCCAGGGAGTATGTATGCGTTTTCGTTGAGTTTTTCGTCTTTGGCTGCAATATATATATCTACGTCAGGATGGGCGGTCTGCAGGGCTTCGATTCCCTCCGGAGCGGCGATAAGGCACATGAAAACGATGTCTTTTCCGCCTCTCTGCTTGATAAAATCTATCGCGGCTACTGCGCTTCCTCCGGTCGCCAGCATAGGGTCGACTACAAATATTTTTCTCTTTTCAATATCCACCGGCAGCTTGCAGTAATATTCTACCGGCTCATGGGTCTGTGGGTCTCTATATAATCCTATATGGCCTACTTTGGCGTTTGGAACAAGCGCCAGCATGCCGTCGACGAATCCCAGTCCTGCTCTCAAAATCGGCACTATAGCTATGTCCTCGCCTTTGAGCATTTTCATTTTCGCCTTGCACATAGGTGTTTCAATCTCTACTTCTTCCAGCTCCAGATTTCTGGTGGCTTCAAAGCCCATCAGCGTGGCCACTTCTTTGGCCAGTTCCCTGAATTCTTTGACGCTGGTGTCCGTCTTTCTCATCAGAGCTGTCTTGTGTTGAATTAACGGATGATCGAATACGTATACTTTACCCATTTCTTCTTCTCCTCATTTATATATATTTTACATGTTATCCAGCATATCCACTCTGCGCTGGTGACGGCCTCCTTCAAATTCGGCGTCCAGCCATGCGTCGACGATCTGAGCCGCGAGCTCTGGCTTTGTCGTTCTTCCGCCGAGGGCGAGGATATTGGCGTTATTATGCTGTTTTGTCAGCCTGGCCATCTCGACTGATGTGCAAAGTCCGCATCTTATTCCGCGGACTTTATTGGCGGCTATGGAAATTCCGATGCCAGTACCGCAGAGCACTATGCCCAGATCGGCTTTTCCTGAAGCTACGGTCTCTCCGCAGAGTTTTCCGTAAAGAGGATAATCTACCGACTCTTCTGAATCGGTTCCCAGATCAATGATCTCAAGATTCTTCGCAGATTCGGGGGTTTTGGCGGAAAGATGCTCTTTAATAAATTCTTTCAGTTCAAAACCGCCGTGGTCGCTTGCAATGGCAATTTTCATCTCGTTTGTTTCCTCCTTTGTGTACCGGCTTGCCGGGCAGGCTTGCTGAATAGGCCAGCCGGATATGCTCATAGATTCGGAGGGCAGCAGTCGCCGCTCCGTCGTTCAGATCCGTGGCCGTTGCTATATTCTGCGGCGCGCACTGCAAGTCACAGGCACTGCGAGCCTCAGTCGCTGAGAGCTACAGTCACTGAGAGTCTCAGGTTTCATACGTTATTTAAGATTATAGCGCGCACCTCGCATATATATTTCTATTCCACTTCTCTTATGTTATATCCGGCGGACTTGAACATCCTGTTCATCACTGCAAGTCCAACGCCGTCTTCTTTCAGCGCAGCGGCCAGTATCACGTCCACTCCGCTCTTATCAAAAGCTCTCAGCTCCGAAAAAAATTTATGAGCTGCTTCTTCCGGTTTGTCGCTGTCAAATATCAGCACTCCGACTTTCTGGCCGAATTCCACTCTTTCCATCTTTTCAGCGGCTATGGCCAGTCTGACCTTTTCTGCTTCGCCGGAAAAAATTATCATTTCCGCTTTAGGTGCGTAGTGCTTGTATTTCATACCAGGTGCTTTCGGCTTAAAATCACCGTTTACTCCTGCTGCGTCAAGCAGGGAAAGGTTCGGTGACGAGGCACCTGCCGGAGAACCATCTGCCGCCTCCCTGCTGTTGTCTTTGGAAATATGCGGTTTTTGAAGTATCGCCGGATCTATTTCAACTTTTTTGCCAAGAACTTTCTCCAGTTCCTCAGCCGTTATAACTCCGGGGCGCAGGATCACAGGCACAGCTTCTGTCATGTCGACGACGGTCGATTCTATGCCTACTCTGCAGTTTTCTCCCTGAATTACAGCGTCTATCTTGTCATGCAGGTCATCGTAAACATGGGATGCGGCTGTCGGACTCGGATGTCCTGAAAGATTGGCGCTTGGGCCTGCGAGAGGAACGCCTGCGGCTTCTATAAGTCTGATCGCCGTCTCATTGTCCGGCATCCTCACCGCAACTGTATCAAGTCCCCCTGTGGTTATCCTGGAAACCTCCGGCCTGGCAGGAACCACCACGGTAAGCGGTCCGGGCCAAAAGGCTTCTATCAGTTTTTTCATATCCTCAGTTATATGGTCTGTGAGAATCCGCAAATCATCGGCTTTCGCCACGTGGACGATCATCGGATTATCGCTCGGTCTTCCCTTGGCCGCATAAACCTTGCCAACAGCCTCGTCGTTCATGGCGTCTGCCCCAAGGCCGTAGACAGTCTCGGTGGGAAATGCCACTAAGCCGCCATCTCTGAGCAGCTTGGCGGCTTCCGCGATTCCTTGTTCATCTGTTCCGAAAATTCTAGTCTCCATAATTATGTCCCTATTCCTGCACTTTATGTGCTTAAAATTAGAAATTCTTCATCTTCTCGGCCTGGTCATTAGAAATTCTTCATCTTCTCGGCCTGGTCGCTGGTGATCAGGCCGTCGATGATCTCGTCGATTTCACCATCTAGAAATCCGTCCAGCTTATAGATAGTCAAGCCGATCCTGTGGTCCGTGACTCGGCCCTGAGGGAAATTATACGTTCTTATTCTTTCGCTTCTGTCGCCGGAGCCGACCTGGCTGCGCCTTTCCGCGCTTATCTCGTCGTTCTGCTCCTGGAGCTTAAGATCGTAAAGTCTCGATCTCAGCACCTTGAAAGCCTTTTCCTTGTTCTTGATCTGGGATTTTTCGTCCTGGCATGTAACTACGAGGCCGGATGGGATATGGGTAAGTCTTACGGCGGAATCTGTGGTGTTTACGCACTGGCCGCCGTTTCCCGATGAACGGTAAACGTCGACGCGGACATCGTTGGGATTTATTTCCACTTCAACGTCGTCGACCTCCGGGAGCACGGCTACTGTGGCGGCCGATGTGTGTATTCTTCCGGAGCTTTCCGTTTCAGGAACTCTCTGTACTCTGTGGGTGCCGCTTTCGTATTTCAGCCTGGAATAGGCTCCTTTGCCTTTGATCAAAACGCTGGCTTCCTTGATTCCTCCGATTCCTGTATCGTTTGAGTCCATGATTTCTGTCTTCCAGCCGCGTCTTTCGGCATATCTCAGATACATGCGCAGCAGATCCTGAGCAAACAGCGCAGCTTCCTCTCCGCCTGTTCCGGCTCTGACTTCGAGAATGACGTTCTTTTCATCGTTAGGATCCTTTGGCAGGAGCAGAATTTTAAGCTCATCTTCCATCTCCGGAATCTTGTCTTCCAGCTCGGAAAGTTCCATCTTAGCCAGTTCCTTGAGTTCATCGTCTCCTGACTCGAGCATTTCCTTTGCTTCTGCGACGCTTTCCTTCGCTTTTTTGTATTCCTTGTATTTATTTACTATAGGTTCCATCTCGCCCATTTCTTTAATGTGTTTTTGCCAAAGGGGCTGATTGTTTATCACGTCTGGGTCTGAAACTTTCATTGAAAGTTCCTCATATTTTTCTAATATGAAATCTAATTTGTCGAACATTTTGCTCTCCTTAAAATAAATCTATTTTTTTCATAACGCGGCTGAATAGCAACTGAATAGCGGCTGCCTCGACGACTAATCCGCGATAGGCTGCTGACAGAGGCAGGCTGACCGCAGCAATTGTCTGGCGGCGGCTGGTCTGTAATATCCTGCCTGCCGCGCCTGGTGACCGGCCGCAATATTTTCTTTGTTCCGAATTGGCTGACTTCATTATCAGCAATGTTGTAAAATTTGCTGATTTTATAAAATTATGCAACATTTCTGCTATTTAGAGCAGTGTTTGCGGCAGTAAAACTGTCTGATGTTGTAAAATTTCTGAATTTTTCAAAATTCTACAACATGATTCAGAAATTATGTTGTATTCTTTTCGATTTTTTTAAAAGTTTACAACATTGCCCTATTTCTGCGGCGATTTGAGACCGCAATCCTCCCGTAATGTTGTAAAATATATGACTTTTGGAGAATTCTACAACATTGATTGGTTATTTATTCTAACGCCCTCCAGTCAAACCTAGTTGCGATTCAATAGCCCTGCCTTTAAAGGTCATATAATATACGGCAAGGCTTGTGGCATTCTGCGACGTCGTTTGTAAGTCATTTGTAATATTAGGTGACATCATTTGCAAGTCATTTGTAATATTGTGGGAAATGTTGTACAATTTTTCGTTTTGACTGGTTTCTGACAACATTTTTTGCTTTTAGGTACGTCGAAACTTGTCGAATCAGCTATCAAAATCAGCTGATGTTGCCATATTTCGCTTTATCTAAAAATTTGCCAACATTTTTT
>UQXL01000038.1 GCA_900545135.1 uncultured Eubacteriales bacterium
ACTAATAAGCCCGCAGCCCAATACCCCCCCCCCCGTTTTGCGGCACGACGAAAAATACGATGTCATGTTTGTAATATTGTGGTAAATGTTGTACTATTTTTTGTTTCAGATGATTTTTGACAACATTTTTCATGTTTAAGTGTGTCGAAAATCGTCGAATCCACTATGAAATCGTGCTAATGTTGCCATATTTCGCTATATCTGAAAATTTGCCAACATTTTTTGAAAGATATGTTGGCAAAATCGCCGTAAATATCAAAAATGTACAACATCGACAGGATTCGACACCCTAAAACCTCTAAAATCGTAGGGTTTTTTTTAAAAATGTTGTCATTTTAGCGCCATATTTAATTTTTGCCAACATCAGACACAGCAAGTCCGGTAAAGTGATTCAATGAACCCTACCTTGCGGCAACGCCGAATAATACGATTTTGCGTTTATTCTATTATATGCATAAACCTGACTTGTTGCAATAAGAAAAGCCTGATGTTATAATGAATTAGTCGGAGGTGTTGATTATGAACTTAACTAAACCATTGAATAAATATTTTGATCACACGTTATTAAAGGCTGACGCTGTTCCTGCCCAGATAGAGGAGCTGTGCAGCGAAGCGGCCAAATACCAGTTTTATTCCGTATGCGTCAATTCCTGCTACGTAAAGCTTTGCTCAGAGCTGCTTTCTGGCTCACCCGTGAAAATAGCCGCCGTAGTCGGCTTTCCTCTCGGTGCATGCACGACTTCAGCCAAGGCTTTTGAAACGGAAGACGCCTGCAGAGACGGAGCAAAGGAAATTGACATGGTGATAAACATCGGCGCACTCAAGAGCGGAAACTTTGATTTTGTAAGAGACGATATCAAGGCTGTCGTAGACACTGCGGCCAAATACGGCGCCATCGTAAAAGTCATCATCGAAACTTGTCTGCTGACTGATGAGGAAAAGGTCAAAGCATGCCAGCTTTCCGAGGAAGCAGGCGCAGCTTTCGTCAAAACTTCCACTGGATTTTCCACCGGCGGAGCTACTAAGGAGGACGTGGCTCTGATGAAATCCGTGGTGGGCGACAGACTCCAGGTCAAGGCCAGCGGCGGCATCAGGGATCACAAGACCGCTCTGGAGATGATCGAGGCCGGTGCGGACAGGCTAGGAGCCAGCGCTTCCGTACAGATCGTCGAGTCTGCCAACGACTAGGAGCCACGACTAGCCACAATGGCTGGACGCACCGACTGGGGAGCCACGACTAGCCACAACGGCTGGACGCACCGACTGGGGAGCAACAGCCGGGCACACCGACCAGGAGCAAAGGCTGGGAGCAGCAAAGCGCTGCTCGGCAAAACCGCAGATTTTTAAAGCGTTCAAAAAGTGCTGCAACTTTGTAATATGCAAGGCTGTAGCACTTTTTTATCTTTTCAGAGGCTATGAACCTGTCTGGCAGCCGATTCTCGCATTAGAAAAAGGAGCTGCTGCTCCGCAGATGATTCATCATTCATCCGTTTTGCAACAGCTCTCAAGAAAACATTTATAAAACATTTATTCATCTGACCATCAGAAGTCAGAGGGTAGCGGCCCTAAACTATTGTTTTCTCTTTTTCCAGACTATTCCTCCTGCTGCCGCCGAGGCTGCCAGCATTATCAGGAAAACAGCTATGCCTGTTGTATCGCTGGTCTTAGGCGTTTCTTCGTCATCTGTTCCTGCAGGGTCTTCAGTGTTTCCTGTATCTGACGGTTTCTGCACGTCGCCAGGGTCGGTTGTATCACCAGGGTCTGTAGTATCGCCCGGGTCGGTTGTGTCGCCAGGGTCTGTAGTATCGCCCGGGTCGGTTGTGTCGCCAGGTTTTTCTTCGGCCACATATTTAACCACTGTATCTGCAAGGGTTATTTCCTTGGTGCAGTCTTTATCGGCGTAATACTTGCCGCAGTGCGCGCAGTACCAGTATTCTATATTGCCGTCTGCGTCTTCGGTGGCTTCTGCGGCAGGCACATGAGTAAGCTCGGTGTGCTGAGGGTTTTCTGCGATCATTTCTTCAGCAAAGGCCAGAGCCTGGTCCAGTCTGAGTTCGATCTCCAGCTGATATTGTGCTCTCAGTGCTTTATATTCAGCAGACGGATTATCGAGCAGGTCTTTTTCTACAGACAGGAGAGCTTCCTGATACCATGCTTCCCAAGCGTTTAAAACTTCTTTTTCATTGGCAAGGGCAGCCTTATAGTCTCCGCCGTTTCCTTTGGCGTAAATCTGGTGATTGAGAGTGTTCTGCTGTTCTTTTTCAAATCTCTCGAAGGCCGCGTTTCTCACTTCGGTGAGCATCTCGACGGCCAGTTCTTCGTTATCATCGGTGGCGTTGGCCATAATCAGAGCCGTTGCCAGCGAAGTTATGCCTACGTTTTCCATCTCATCTGCGCTGGACATATTCAGCGTATCAACGGAAGTATGATAAGTGTAATCTGTAAAGTGCCAGGTGAGAAGCGCCGGGATGCCCTGCGCCAGGAATCTTGAATGGTCGCTTCCGCCCTCGTATGGACATACGTCTACTCTAAAAGTATTGTCATGATATTTTATAACGCTCTGAGTAGCGTACATATACAAGTCGTTGAGGAAATATCCATCCGCGAACAGTCCGCTTATGCTGCCGGCTCCCCATAACGTATGGGAATCAGGGAGTCTTACGAATTCTCCGCTGGTATCCTTAAATGTGTCGTCGTATTTTCCCCGTCCTGCCAAGGAAGAGTATCCAGCGTATAGTTATATACGGCCGACGGGTCAGGAGTCTTTTCTATTCTCATAACTCCGCCTGTCTTGTCAGGGTCTTCTCCTGTCATATCAAGATCAAGAACTGCAACTATGCCCTCTTTTTCGGCTGAATGGCTGCTCATATATAATGTGGCCATGCTCATTTCATCGCCCCACATGAAAGTGATAGTCCTTTCAGGTCTTTCTATCACACCCTCGTCTATCAGTCTCTTCATTTCGGTCGCCATGCCGAGAAGGGTGGCTACACCCGTGGCATTGTCGTTGGAGCCCGGTTCCTGAACGTGAGCGCAGAGGAAAATTCTTTCGTCAGGCTTAGTGGAACCTTTGATCTCAGCCAGAGTGATGGCCTGGCCTTTTCCGCCTTCAGACTGGTCGTTCATGGCGTAAACCTTGCCTATGCTTATGTTCTTGGCGATTACAGGCTCGGTGGCATTTTCCAGCAGTTCTTTCAAAGCGTTGTACTGGTCGTTGGAAAACTGCCATTCCACGATAGGCTGGCCTGTCTCTGTCTGGCTCTTGGTGGTGGAAAGCGACGCGCCGGAGGCATATCTTGCTGATGTTTCAAACGGAGCGATGATGCTTCCGTTTTCCATCGGCACGCTGTAGTCATTGAGGCTGGCCTTTGAAGCCACTGCCACTGCTCCTACTTTCTGCGCGAAAGTAAAGCCGTTTCTGAGAGAAGAGTCTGTGAGGATTACTTTTCCTTTCAGCTCTGCCGCTTCGTATCCCTCGCTGCATGTAGTTCCACTAACGGTCCCTACGTATACTACCTCGCCGCTTACGCCGACGGCGTCTTCAGGGTCTGTTCCTGCAGGCTCCGTGAAGCAGCTGTTCCATGCCAGGTGGACTCTCTTGTTCAGCTCGGCTTCCTTTCCGTTCAATACGTTTACGCGGTTGCCGTTTGCATCCTTTTCCGTTATCCATGCCCACATATCATCTATGGAGTTCATTCCGTAATGGTCAAGATATGTGTCTGTCGTCGGGTTGAAAGCATATGATTCGACGTTTATTCTGTCTATGAGCTCGTCTTTGTTTTCAACGTCGCCGCCGCCTGTTATTTCCAGTTTTGCATATTCAGGATCCCAGGTAAGATCGTCGATATCGTTGAAATATGTAACCCATGCATAGTCGTCGTCAGTCGCGCTGCTCTTATCATTGGCGCTCTTGTTATTCCGGTCGCTGGTTCCTTTCCCCGCGTCCGTATAGCCTGCGTCAACCAGCTGACCATGGGCAAAACTGTCTATTACCTGATTCTGCCATCGTCCTCCTGTTGTTCTCCAGCCGAGATAGACGTATGACAAATAGTCAAACATGTCTTCTCCGTCAATGTGTTGTCCCAATTTTTCAACGGTTTCCTGCATGTATGAAACTGCTTCATCTTGTGAGTCTTCAGCGAGCGCGAAGCTGAACCCGCTCATGATCATCACAAGAGAAAGGAACACACATAACAGTTTTTTACTCTTTTTCATACTTTTCTCCTTTCTCAAAAAAGAACTATACCTACCGTTTCAAGTTCCTCCTATACGTTTTAGAATTTAACTAATGGGATAACTTATGCTTTAACTGAGTCCTTATTTTCTAAATTATATATTTTATTGACGGCTCCTCAGATTTTTTCGTAACAAAAAAAAATGCGCCTGTCCTGCATTTTCATACAAAACAAACGCTTTTTTTATTTTTTTCGCTAAGGATCGCGAAACACTGAGAGTCCTGCGTTTTCGCGCCGCTGAGAATTCGCTGGCTGTGAGCCGCCACGCGCCTCCGTCTGCGAACCGCTCAACTCACTTGCTCACGCCTCGCTGAACTCTCCCGCTTATTATCTGCGACAATGCTTACAGGCCGGCCTGCTCTTTCAGAGTCTGCGCCTTGTCGGTATGTTCCCAAGGAAGGTCTATGTCGGTTCTTCCAAAATGTCCGTAGGCTGCCAGCTGTCTGTATATAGGTCTTCTCAGGTCCAAATCCCTGATTATCGCCGCCGGTCTCAAATCGAAATTCTTTTCGACCAGCTCGGCGATCTTCTCATCAGCAATTTTACCTGTTCCAAAGGTATCTACAAAAATGGAAACAGGTTTTGCCACGCCGATGGCGTAAGCCAGCTGTATCTCGCATTTGTCGGCGATTCCTGCGGCTACTATGTTTTTAGCTGCGTATCTGGCCGCATAGGACGCGCTGCGGTCAACTTTTGTAGGGTCTTTGCCGGAATAGGCTCCGCCGCCGTGACGCGCGTATCCGCCGTAGCTGTCGACGATGATTTTTCTTCCTGTAAGGCCGGAATCACCGTGAGGTCCTCCGATTACGAATCTTCCCGTAGGATTTACATAATACTTGGTCTCTTCGTCGAGAAGTTCTGCCGGAACGATAGGCTTGATAACGTATTCGATCATGTCTTTCTTTATCTGTTCCTGAGAAACGTCTTCGTCATGCTGAGTGGAAACGAGGACGGTATCTACTCTCTTTACCTTGTCACCGTCATACTCGATCGTTACCTGAGTCTTGCCGTCAGGCCTGAGGTATTTAAGCGTACCGTCTTTTCTTACCTCCGCCAGTCTTCTGGCCAGCTTGTGTGCCAGAGCTATAGGCATAGGCATGAGCTCCGGAGTCTCGCTGCAGGCATAGCCAAACATGATTCCCTGGTCTCCTGCGCCTATGGTGTCTATGGAGTCGTCTAAGGTGCCCTCTTTGTATTCCAGCGCCTTATCAACTCCCATGGCAATGTCGCCCGACTGCTCGTCTATGGCTGAAATCACGGCGCAGGTGTTGCCGTCGAAGCCGTATTCGCTTCTGTCATAGCCTATGTCCAAAATCACCTGTCTTACTATTTTAGGGATATCTACATAGCATCTGGTGCTTATCTCTCCCATTACCATGGCATATCCGGTGGTAGTGGTGGTTTCTGCCGCTACGCGGCCGTAAGGGTCTTTTTCAAAGATGGCGTCCAGGATCGCGTCGGAAATCTGGTCGCATATCTTGTCAGGATGGCCTTCAGTAACTGATTCTGATGTAAACAGTTTTTTCATGTATGTTTCCTCCTTTTCATCTTTCAATCCTCGTTAAGCTGCCGCTTTCGGGCCGCCGCATTAAAAAACCTCTCTTCGTCCAAAAGAGAGGTTTCAAATCCAGAACATATCTTCCTCATCTTTCAGAACTTTCGATTCTGTAGGATTTAGCACCTTTTATGCTGTCCGCACCTAGGTTGCCGGGCGTCTTAGGGCCTATTCCCTCAGCCACTCTTAATAAGGATTATCTTATTTTCATGAAAACTTTTTCTTCTTTAATGATATTATACCCTTTCTCAGGCAAAGTCAACCAAAGATAATAATAATTTGTTGTTTTTTCCGTGAAATAAGGTATACTTATCTTGATACTCTTTTCCGAATCGTTCTTAAAACGCGCGGCTTTGCTTGATTGGCCGCGGTTCAGAGGGAAAGTTTTACGAGGTAACAGATTTGTCGACAAGCAGTAAAAATAATTTCAGTTTAATAAGGGGCGGCCTAGGAGAGACGGCTTCCGACAGCGTCAAGGAATTCGCCGGCGCTGCCGTGACCGATACGCGCCTCATGGGCGTCGTCAGCATGACCGTCCATTGGCGTCTGCCTGAAAATTCTCAGATGACCGATTTATATCAGTTCTTCTATTTTGACGCGGAAGAAGAGGGGTTCGAATCATATTCCAGCATACTGGGAAACGATTCGCCGGAAGATTACCAGAAAGTCATAAGAGCGGAAAACGAATTGGCCGGCGGCCTGGGCGGAGAGCAAGTTTCCGTAACGGAGAACGAGGCCCGCTATATTCTTCAAAGCTATGTCGACTTCAACCGCCGCAATGAGATGTCCCTCCCTGCGCCGTATGACGAATACAGTTTTATGCTGTCTCCGGCGGCTGATCTGTCGGATGACGAAAAGTATGCGCTCATGTGCAAGCAGTGTCCTGTTCTGGACTCGCCTTATCAGGTGATAACGTATTTTTTGATGCGTTGCTTTGCCAAGGATTTCGAAGCGGCAAAATTCCTCACTAAAGGATATGTGAGAACCAATCTTCTGCCTGAGCACAAACCGGCGTCCTTGCTGAAAAACGTCATAGAAGAGTATAAAGACGCTGTGAGCGGGGCAAACA
This sequence comes from uncultured Eubacteriales bacterium, assembly GCA_900545135.1. Taxonomy (GTDB): domain Bacteria; phylum Bacillota; class Clostridia; order Peptostreptococcales; family Anaerovoracaceae; genus Fimisoma. Next base: position 6,860 of record UQXL01000038.1, read on the forward strand.
CCAATTACCGGCAGACTGACGAGGACGGCAGCTTCGGCACTTTTGAGACGGTCAAAGCTTACATGTGCGAATCACTGATAGAATACGACGGCAATTATTTTCTGATCATCACCCAGGTTTCCCTGGAGCATCTGAGAGTGGTGAAATACGAGAAAGTTTCCGTGTTCAAGCTTTCTCCGGCGGAGGCTTCCATGATGACCCGCAGGAGCGAATATATAACGGTGACGGACATAATACCTTATTCTCCTGAGTTTACGCAGGACACCACGGAGCTGGCCGCCAGAGCCATGGTCACAGACCACGAGAGAGGCAGGCTGTTCATGATCTTCTCGCCTCATAACGACCACGTGAAAAAGCCGGTCTTCATGCTTAACGACGACGTGCTGGGCATCTATTATGTCACTGATGACGACAGCCAGCTTATCCTGGCCGCTTACAGCCTCGACGGCATACAAGCGCTGGAGGAGGATCTGCAGAAATCTTACATGGCTGACTGCGTAGTTCCCGTATCGAAGTACGAATTCAAGGAGCCGGTGCTTTTTGATTTTATCAACAGCGGCTTTGACGATTTCGAGGACTTCGTCGATTTGATCGCCAGAGATCCGAAAGACTGAGAGCGCATTGGAAGATTGAGCGCGTGGACTTGCGCAGGACGTGATGCGGCGGTGGGCTTGAACTCGCGGACTTGCGCAGGGCGTGATGCGGCGGTGGAATTATATCGTTTGCTACTGCTTCGTGCTGCGCCTTTGGAATTCATGCCGCCTGCCGCATCCTAAGAATTCATGCTGCCTGCCGCAGCTTAACAAATCATGCCGCCTGCCGCAGCTGTGGACTTTGCGAAATGTTGGCAGATTTTTCGTTTTTAACGTTTTTGACAACATTTGCTCCGCAGCGGCCTGTCGAATCTGGTCGAATACGCTGCGAAAACGGGCCAATGTTGCCATATTTCTTATCATTTGAAAATTTGCCAACATTTCTGAGAAAAAGTGTTGGCAGAATTTTTGTTAATTTTAAAAATGTACAACATCGACAGATTTCGACATGGATGGCGAAGCCTCTAGGCGCGGTTCAAAAGAAAAATGTTGTCAAAATTTGAATCATCATCAAAAAATGACAACATTTTTGCTTACTTCATATTTTCGAGGAGTGTTTCGCCGCATTGCCGTATCGCCGCGGCGCGGCTGTATCCCCTGTCTTACAGCTGGGCTGCCTCGTCTTTTTCTGTCGTGGTTACTTTTTCTATTTTTCCGTTCTCTGCATTTATGATATATCTGTAACCCGTTCCGTCCTTGTCTTCAAACAGCACTTCAAATAAGGAATGGTCTTTGTCCTGATAATAATTTCCCCTGACGTTTTCCGCACTCAATTCATCTACTCCGGCATCCTCTATCTCAATCAGGAAAGCCTGATCGAAGACCAGCCCCTTATCGTTTTGCTTGATAATGTAAACCGCCACAGCCGCTGCAACGACTATGAGCAAAATAACGATTATCCTCAGCCTGCCCTGTGCCCCTGAAAAAAATCCCGTTTTACCCATGATCTTACCTCTGTTCTTTCTGCTTCGTGTCCCTTTACACTTGGCACTCATGAGCATGCTGGCAAAGTTTACCCCGGGAAAGCGTTTTTCTTTGCCATCATTCCATTCTCTATTAAATTACACACTAAAACTTTCTTAATTCTCAATTTATCTGAAATAGTCGAAGTCATAATCGTACTGCCTCACATCATATTTATCAGGCAGCTGCTCTAAGGTCAGACCCTCTGAGCTTTCCTTGGAGAAGGCTCCTATCTCTCCGCTTCTTGCCCAGATAAGATACGCATGGTCAAAGCCGTCCTTTGCCCTTAAAATCACTATATAATACTCAGAGCCGTCTGCGTGGCAGTCAAGAGCGCCTTTTAGAAGAATCACTTCGTCTTGTTCGGCAAAGGATTGGTATCCCATGTCTTTCAACGAAATCTCAACCGCCTCATCGAAGCTGATGAGCCTGTTATTTTCCATTATTACAGCGAAAACCACAAACACTATGAGAAGCGTTGCAAAGAGTGTAAAAAGTGCGCTCCTAAGCGGCGAGCTGAAAAAGTTCTTTACTTTACTCATAATGCACCTAGTTTATTGATTTTAACGGGAACAACACACTGATTTTCATTTTAAGCTACAGCTGATTCTGCTTCGCCTTATTTTCTTTCCCATGATTCTGACGGTAAAATTTTGCAAGCAGCCAGCCGAGAAATCATCCCGACGTATTGGTGATGACGTCGACTATATCCACCACGGCGATTGTATATCCGCGAATCATCTCGATGTACTGAACACCCTCAAGCATTATTGATATGCCCAATGCAAATAATACGGCGCCGTACCAGTTTTTAAAAAACTTTATATTCGCCCACTGTCCTAAAATCGTTACGGGAATAAACAGTATCACGTTGCCTGCAAGATTTATGAGCGAAGACCTGTCTGCAAAAGCCTGAAGCACCGGCACCAGGCTGAAATTCCAGTAGACCTCCGAGTCGTAAACTCCGGGAAAGGTTATGGGAAAAATGGTGAAATTGCAAATCAGTACTAAATACAAGGCGAATATGAGTTTCGGAAAGTATACTTTAGGCGAGAAGTTTTTTTACCGCCGCGTATATGACAAAATGTATCACGAATAACCATATTACATATCGCCATACGAGTTCTGAGTTTATTTCATATGCGATACCCTTTCCGTCGAGGTTCTCCAGCGCTATTTTTTCAAGATTATCTAAGAGCATAGGAGTTTGCCTTACTCCGTGCTTCCTGATTCCTGCTTCGCTGAGCTGATTATCTCTCCGCTTTTTGCCCAGACAAAATACGTATGGTCAAAGCCGTCGGAGGCTCTGAGCGTCAATTTATAGTATTTGGAACCGTCCGCAAAACAATCTATGTCACCGCTGAGCATGGATACGTTTTTATCATAGTCGTCGAAATAATTATATCCCATGTCCTGCATCGAAATGTCAATAGCGTCGGGCAGGCTGATGATCTTGTTGTTTTCCCTGACGATCATGAAAACCACAAGCACTATGAGAAGCGTTGCAAAGAGTGTAAAAAGCGCGCTCCTCAGCGGCGAGCTGAAAAATTTTTTTAAATTATCCATAATGCACCTATGATCCAATCATGTTAAAAATAATTGGATATTTCCTTTCTCCCAGGTTCCGCTGGGCAATTCAGCCATGATCTAACATATTCACTTAAGCACTGTAGATTTGTTTTTATTTTCTTACAGCTTTAACAGTTATTGTAATTGTATCACAAATTTGCGCATGAGCCAACTTATATTATGAAGTTTTTGATGGCACATCTTTCTGGTTTTTCTCGTTCGTGTTTCAGTATGCTTCTATTTTTCCATGCGCTGCGCCCATGAGGACGCCGGCAAAGCCTGTCTCTTTAAAAGAAAACTCGCTTTGCCGGCACATTTATTTTCTCATATAAATAACACACTGACTTTCATTTAAGCTACAGCTGATTCTGCTCCGCCTTATTTTCTTTCCCATGATTCTGACGGTAAAATTTTGCAAGCAGCCAGCCAAAAAATCCACCCGACGTATTGGTGATAACATCGACTATGTCCACCACTGCAATTGTATATCCGCGAATCATCTCGATGTACTGAATACCCTCAAGCATTATTGATATACCCAGCGCGAATAATACTGCGCCATACCATTTTTTAAAAAATTTTATATTCGCCCACTGTCCTAAAATCGTTACGGGAATAAACAGTATCACGTTGCCTGCAAGATTTATGAGCGAAGACCTGTCTGCAAAAGCCTGAAGCACCGGCACCAGGCTGAAATTCCAGTAGACCTCCGAGTCGTAAACTCCGGGAAAGGTTATGGGAAAAATGGTGAAATTGCAAATCAGTACTAAATACAAGGCGAATATGAGTTTCGGAAAGTATACTTTAGGCGAGAAGTTTTTTTACCGCCGCGTATATGACAAAATGTATCACGAATAACCATATTACATATCGCCATACGAGTTCTGAGTTTATTTCATATGCGATACCCTTTCCGTCGAGGTTCTCCAGCGCTATTTTTTCAAGATTATCTAAGAGCATAAAAGTTTACCTGACCCTGTAATTCTTTTATAAAATCCTTTTCCACTCCCACCTTTTGCATAAAGATAATATTTAGTGCTACTAATCAAAGTACCTATTTCATATGTACCAGTTTGATATACCTTAGCTGTGCCTACAACATATGTATTTGTGCCTTCTTTGTATCTCAGTGATAAACTCACTTTACTACTTGACGTAGCTCCAGTGATAGATTCAACCTTAAGTTTTATATGGTCGCCTTTTTTCAAGCTATAATATTTACTATTTGTTGAACCATCTACATGATGGCCTTTGGTATAGCTAAAAGAAAAGCTGCCAACAGTTGATGCCGCAAGAGGTTGTACACTTTCTTCCATCGCTTCGTCAAATTCTCCAGCAAAAGCCACTGGCATAATATTACCATCGCTTCCCATAGCTACAATTATTAACGACATAATCAAAAATACTACTATCATTAAAGTGCTCAATCTTCTTTTTAAAGAATTACTATATTTCATTTTATATTCTCCTCACTATTATTACAAATTAAACTAGTTACTTTTCTAAATATTATTCTAAGTTAGTATTTCGCATCAAATGCCTAGCTTGAATTTATTTTCATTGCGTCATACCCCCCCTTTCTTCAGAATATTTTGTTATCACGTTACCATCCCCCTCTTTGTTTTTTGATATATCAAATGAATAATATATCGGCTATTTCATGTGGGAAAATCAATAGCTATCCTTTAAAGTCTTGTATTTCACCGTTTCTATCAATTTCCCATCTTTGTAACATTTTGCCGTTGCGTCCATCTTGTAATTGCCTTTTTTGCTTAGCTTAAACGTTTTAGCAAGCTTGTAGTTGTTTGATATCGCGTTCCAGCCGACTGTAAACGTTCTGTTGTAGAGCACGGTTCCGTCGATCTTGGAAATTTTAAATGTCACATCAATCTTATCAATTAAATTTTCAGCACGAGGCATCAATATAAAATTCATTTTTGCCGTTCCATCTGTGCTTATACTAAAATTAACTTTCAATTTATTAACATTTACATACATCGGCATTATCTCCGTTGCACCGGAATCATCAACTGCCTCTGCCTGGCTCTCCGCTTCTCCGGCAAAGCATGTGCTGAACGACAGCATACAGATAAAAGCTGCTAAAACTATACTTCTGATTCTTCTCATCTCAATAATTCCTCTCAAAATAATAAAACCTTCTTTTCCGCTTCTACTTACTTATACGGAAAAAGAAGGTTTTGTAACGTCCTTTTATAAAATTTTTTTAAATTTTATGGTATATATTTCAAATTTTCTGCTATCTTCAATATTTCACCCTTGTCTGTATAGCCTATAGCATCTATGCTCATCAAGTTTTCATCTGTCTGCCAGATCACATCGCATGTATTATAAAGCTTGTCTGTAAACATATATCCTTTGTAATAGCCTATGTCCACTTCTTCCACTTCACAGTCTTCTATGTTATGACTTATCACAAAGTTATCTAAAATTCCAACAGAAATTATTATCTCAGCATCTCCATTAACTAAGCTGAAATGCATAGCTTTTTCAATTTCATCAGCTTCCGCTCCGTCTAAAACAAATCCCTCCGGCATATATTCCGGATACCAGTAATCGCTCCAGTCTGCGAGCAGTTCTTCTTCGTTCTCATTTATCATTGTAACAGAGCCGGTATCGTCATTTTTAAAAATGCTGAAAACTTTGACGCGAAAGGCTTCTGAAGTTCCGACTCCTATTGCCCCCACGACGACAACGCTTATGAGGAAAACGGCCGCCGCTCTGGTCAGCTTGCTGAATTTCTGACGTTTTTTTGCTTTCGCCCGGCTCCTATCCTTGCTCTTCAGCATTCTGAGGATCTCTTCATCAGGCATTTCCGATGACGACAGCGGAGATTCTTCAGCTTTCTTTTTATATTCATCGATCTCTGCCCTTATGCTTTCCCCAGACGCGTCGGCGAGCATTTCAAGCTCTTCTTCGCTGAAGAATGATTCGTCCGGTTCGTATCTTCTATCCTTTTCATTCATATATCCAAGTCTCCGTTTTCTCTCATAAGAGTTGTAACTGTCTTTCTTAATTTACTGATTATTCTCGATTGCCGCATCCTGACAGCGCTTTGGGGTATTTCAAAGAGTTCGCTGAGCTCCTTAAAACTGCTTTTTTTCTTCACTCTCATATACAAAAGCTGCTTTTCTTCATAGGACAGGGATTTTATCGCTTCTATGAAATAACTGTTTTTTTCTTCTTCTGTAAGTTCATTTGTAAAAACCTCTTCCGTTTGTTCTCCTTCAAAGATTTCAAGCTCTCTGTACAGATCTCTGACAGCTTTCTCGCTTCTCATCTGATTGACGGCAACGCTTCTTACAACGATTCGGAGATAATTCTGCAGCCAGTACTCGTTCATGCTAATATATCTGTCAGGCTCCTCCATTACTTTGATCCAAACGATGGAGGATATATCTTTCACAGTCTCTTCGTCGCTGTAATAATCTCTGATAAATGCATTAACAAGTTTATAATTTTCCAAATATATTTCTTCAAGTGAAGTGAAATATCTGCCTTTTGAGGACATGATCCGTTTCTCCCGCGATAAAATACATTTTTACTACTTATTTCTGATTTTATTATACCACAAAACAAGTCTGGAAAAGTGATTCAATGAACGCTTCCTTGCAGAGAAGCTGAACAATATGATTTTTGCGTTTATTATACCACAAGGCAAGTCTGTCAAGGTGATTCAATGAACCCTACCTTGCGGCAACGCCGAACAATAAGATTTTGGGGGTTATTCTAACGCCCTCCAGTCACATAAGCGGAGTTTCAATGGCCGCTTCATTGCGGCGAAGCCGATATAATTTTACGCGGACATTATACCACAAAACAAATGTGACTGCTGTAATTAGCCTGACATTTTCGACGCATGAATTGTTGCAAAATCTTTATTTCATTGAAAAGAACAGTCTGCAAAACAGGCGAAGCTGCGCACGTTTTCAGCTGGGAATCAAAATCTGTCTGAGCAAGCCGCGAGTCAAGCACTCCAAAGGCAGCGAGTTATTTTGATTCCCTGAAGCCGAAGCGGCGAGCCGTTGGTTTGTTCCAAGTTAAATAACTGCCCTATCAGCAATGTTGTAGAATTTACTGATTTTATATAATTATACAACATTTCCGCAATTTGTAGCATCCCTTGCGGTGAAAAAACGTCCAATGTTGTAGACTTTTTCAATTTATCAAAATATTACAACATGAATCAAAAATCATGTTGTATTTTAGGGGATTTTTCTGAAATTCTACAACATTGCTTTATTTTTATGGCGGTTTAATGCTGTATCATGGCTGTAATGTTGTAAAGTATTATGGCTTTTTAAAAATTTTACAACATTGAGTAGTAAGTTCCCATCTCAGTGGCCATCCCTCTCGGTGAAGCCGGTTATATTCTGTGACGTCATTTGTAAGTCATTTGTAATATTATGGAAAATGTTGTACAATTTTTTGTTTTAACCGATTTCTGCCAACATTTCTTGTGTTCAGG
>UQXL01000039.1 GCA_900545135.1 uncultured Eubacteriales bacterium
ACAGGATGAAAAGCAAACTAAACCTTGACCCGAAAGTTGTTGACAGCGCTCGCCAGCATGCGGCAAATATTGCTCACGACATGCAGGAATTTATCGAGCGCCATACGACGGTATCAACAGAGAGAACTATCGTAAGACTTTTGGGTGTCGACGGCGTCGATGATGTTGACACTCCGCTTCCTAACGTAGTGGTAGATCAGCTTAAGGAGGCTGGCGCATTGCCTACAGGAGCCGCTTACTGGATCGGAAACGCTATAGTTCAGACCGGCAAGACTCCTCAGGAGATCGCAGAAGAAATGGCAGAAGGAAAGCTGGACATTACAAAACTTCCTACCTGCTCTCAGGAAGAGGCTTCCGAAGCTCTTAAACCTTCTATAAAAGCCACTTTCGAGAAGATAGACATGCAGAAGGCTAAGCGTGAGGAATATCTTAAGACTATCGGAGAGGGACCGGAGCCTTACATCTATGTAATCGTTGCTACCGGAAACATCTACGAAGACGTCATTCAGGCTCAGGCTGCGGCCAGACAGGGAGCCGACATCATAGCAGTTATAAGAACTACTGCTCAGTCTCTTCTGGACTACGTTCCTTACGGACCTACCACAGAGGGATTCGGCGGTACATATGCTACTCAGGAAAACTTCAGAATCATGAGAAAAGCCCTCGACGAGGTGGGAGAAGAAGTAGGAAGATATATCAGACTCTGCAACTACTCATCGGGAATGTGCATGCCTGAGATCGCTGCCATGGGAGCTTTGGAGAGACTGGACGTAATGCTCAACGACGCAATTTACGGAATCCTGTTCAGAGACATCAACATGCAGAGAACTCTGGTAGACCAGTTCATGTCCAGAGTAATCATCGGTTACTGCGGCATCATCTTCAATTCAGGCGAGGACAACTACCTGACCACAGATGACGCTATCGAAGCCGCGCACACTGTAACTGCTTCTCAGTTTATAAACGAACAGTTTGCAGTTCTCGCAAATATTCCGGAAGAGCAGATGGGACTTGGACACGCTTTCGAAATGGATCCTAACACAGAGGACGGATTCCTTCTTGAGCTGTCTCAGGCTCAGATGGCAAGAGAAATCTTCCCTAAAGCAAGACTCAAATATATGCCGCCTACAAAGTTCATGACAGGCAATATCTTTAAAGGCCATCTTCAGGACGCCCTGTTCAACCTGGTTACGGTTTGGACTCATCAGTCGCTGCTGCTGACGGGAATGCTCACCGAGGCTATTCACACTCCTCTGATGCAGGACAGATATCTGGCTATTGAAAACGCAAGATATATCTTCAATAACTGCAGACATATAGGAGATGAGATTGAGTTCAAAGAAGGCGGAATAATCCAGAGCCGCGCCCAGAACGTTTTAAAAAAGGCTGACGAGCTCCTTGAAGAAGTAGAAAAAGAAGGTCTCTTCTCTACCATCGAAAAAGGTATATTCGGCGGCGTAAAGCGCCCGTTTGACGGAGGACACGGCCTTGAAGGCGTCTGCACTAAGGGCGAAAACTACTTCAATCCGTTTATTCCACTGTTTATGGATCATGAATAAGGAGGTGCTCAGGAAATGGCAGAAAATAAGACAGCGACTACTCAGGTTGACTTGACATGTGTCAAGCCTTACGGAGACGCATTAAACGACGGTAAAGTTCAACTCGCATTCACTCTTCCTGTGCCTTACGGTGAAGAAGCTGAAGAATGTGCGAAACAATACGCAAGAAAATTAGGATTGGAAGAACCAAATGTAGCATACTATTGCGAGCTTACAAAAGGATATACATTTTTTAACGTCTATGGTTCGGCTCAGACCACTATCGACTACACTGCTATCAAAGTTCCAAAAGTAGAGGGTACTGTTATGGACCGTGTAGAGTGCGGCGAATGGATAGGAGAACATATAGGCAGGGATATCGTGGTAGTGGGAGCTTCCATAGAGTCTGACGCTCATACCGTAGGTATCGACGCTATAATTCAGATGAAAGGATTCCACGGACACTTCGGTCTGGAAAGATTCAAGAACGTGGTAGCTTATAACATGGGTTCGCAGGTTCCTTGTGAGGCTCTCATAGCTAAAGCCAAAGAAGTTAATGCTGACGCTATATTGGTTTCCCAGACTGTAACTCAGAAGGATATTCATATCAAACAGCTGACTAAGATGGTAGAGCTGGTGGAAGCCGAAGGTCTCCGCGATAAAGTTATTCTGACCTGCGGAGGTCCGAGAATTTCTCATGAACTGGCTCAGGAGCTGGGATATGACGCAGGCTTCGGACCTGGAAAATATGCCGAGCATGTGATGAGCTATATCATGCAGGAAGTAGAAAAGAGAGGATGGCAGGATAAGGCCAACATGGCAGACCGCTGATCGGCCTCATTGACATTGACCTTGAATTGCGGTAGAGTATATATATCGGATAAATAGGCAAATTTTAAGAAAGGTGATATATAACATGATTAACAAAATTATGACTGCAGACGAAGCAGTTGCAGGCGTAAAAGACGGTATGACCATCATGGTCGGCGGATTCCTGGCTACAGGTTCTCCTGAAGTTTTAATGGACGCCTTAGTAAGAAAAGGCGTAAAGCATCTTACCGTTATTGCCAATGACGGTGGACTCGACGCAGGACAACCTGCGGGAGAATTCGGCGCAAAGACTGCAAGAGGCGTTGGCAAGCTGCTGGAGCACCACATGGTAGACCACATTATCGCCTCTCACCTTGGTGTAAACCCGAAGCTGAACGAGCAGTTCGCGGAAGGCACCCTCAGATACACGCTGGTTCCGCAGGGAACGTTAGCGGAAAAGATCAGAGCGGCAGCTTACGGTCTGGGCGGCGTTCTGACTCCTACGGGAGTCGGTACTCCTATGGAGACAGAGGTTGACGAGCTGGGAAGAGAAAAGAAAGTCGTAGAGATTGAGGGCAAGAAGTATCTTCTTGAACTGCCTCTTCGCGCAGATTACGCTTTCATCAGACCTTCTGTAGCTGATAAATTCGGCAACTACTATTGCTCAAAAGCAACAAAGAACTTCAACTATGTAATGGCCGGAGCGGCTGACAAGACTATAATCGCTCCTGAAAAGATAGTGGAGGTAGGCGAAATTGACCCTGATATGTTCGCCGTTGCAGGCGTACTGGTAGATGCTATTGCGGAAGGAGAAAAACCATGGCAGATTTAAAAGCGAGAATAGCAAAGAGATGTGCAAAAGAATTCAAAGACGGTGAATTCGCCAATCTGGGAATCGGCCTTCCTACAATGGTAGCCGATTACATTCCTGAAGATATTATGGTTACATTCCATTCCGAAAACGGATTCGCAGGAATCGACGCCATAGCAGACGGATCCAACCTGGATGTTGACATCATCAACTCCGGCGGTACTTATGTAACTGTCGTTGACAGAGTTAAATACTTTGACACTGCAGAATCTTTCGGCCTCGTAAGAGGAGGACACGTAAGAGCTACAGTTCTCGGCGCAATGGAAGTAGCTGAGAACGGAGACTTGGCCAACTGGATCGTACCGGGCAAGAAGGTAGCAGGTATGGGAGGCGCTATGGACCTCTGTACAGGTTGTCCTGAAGTTATCATCGTAATGCTTCACACTCAGAAAGGCAATCACAAGATCCTGAAGAAATGCACTCTTCCGCTGACTGCAGAAAAATGCGTTTCCAAGATCATCACTGAGATGGGCGTTATGGAAGTAAGAGAAGACGGCATCTGGGTAGTTGAACTCCACCCTGACTACAGCAAGGAGGACATCCAGGCTGCTACAGGCTGCGAACTCCACTTCGATCCTAACATGAAAGCTATGGAAGAAGAATAATTCAAACATAAAAAAGACGGGCTCGCCCGTCTTTTTTATGTTTGTATGACCGGTGCGCGGGCATGCTGTTGTTTTTCTGCCGCGCTACACAGCAGACCGCCGCCCGTTGCTCACCGTCGAGCCTAGCTGAGCGGAATTTCTCCGCCGATATATCATAACTTGTATATAGAGGCAGCAGTTTGGCAATAATAGTTTCAGACATGATTTTGTACAAAAACACTTTTCAAATACTTCACAGAATCTACAAAAAACTATGTCTGCGAGGCCAAAAAACGTTGAAAAATGCCTGTTTTCTTTGACTTTCAGGGTGCTCTGTGGTAGAATGATGAGGTCTCGAAAAAGAATAGGAGGGCCTATGATAGATAAACCTAAAGATAAGGTCGGGCGCTTTTTAGAAAGATTTTTCGGCTGGTTTGAAAAGGGAAAATCTGCTGCATGCAGCAAGCTTTCCGCCCCTAAAAATAAAGCTGAAAAATTTAAAAACGCTCATCCGAGACTTGCGGCTTCCATCGTTGCTACTATTTGCATTTCGGCCGCCGGTTTAGTAATAGTGGGATTCGCCACGCCTAAGACGGTGATAGTAAATATTGATAATTCTATAGAAACTACTACGACCAAATACGAGACCACGAGTATGAGGGTGGATAGTTTCATTGAAAGCCATGAAATTGATTACGTTTACGGACAGGACATAATAGACGTCCAGATGTATGACGGAATTTCAGACGAGATGGAAATCAATATCACCAAAGCGTTACAGATACCTGTAACTGCCGATGGGAAAACGATTACCGTGACAACGCTTCCGGTCACGGTGGGGGAATTGTTAGAGGAGCTTGAGATCAAGGTGGGAAAGGACGATATCGTGGAGCCTGCTCAGAATGAAATGCTGATGGGCAATACCCACGTATACGTCAGAAGAGTTACCACAGGTTATGTATCGGAAGAAGTTTCTTCTGAGCATAAGCAGATTTATGCCGCGGACTACGGCATGCCTATAGGCAAGACCGCCGTCACCCAGGAAGGACAGGATGGCCTTGAAAAGAGGACATATCTTGTCACCTATATAGACGGAAAAGAAGCTGAAAGGGAGTTGACAGAAACAGAAATCCTGCAGGAAAAACAGGATAAAATAATATCTTACGGAATGGGGATCCTTTCAGGAGCGCCGTCAGGTCTTCAGTATAAGCAGAAGATTTCCGGCGTAAAAGCCGTCGCATATCATTACAGCGGAAATCCTGTGGGCGCATACGGCCTGCCGTGCGAATACGGAACGTGCGCCGTGGACAGCAGCATAATTCCGCTGGGGTCGCTGCTTTACATCGAGGGATATGGATATGCCGTCGCCAACGATGTGGGGACCGCGATCAAGGGAAACACCGTCGATCTCTATATGGAAAAATACAGTCAGTGTCTGACTTGGGGAGCAAGAAACGTTAACGTTTATATAATTGAATACGGAAACAATACGAGACTTTAAAACATGAAAGCGGAGCCACGCTTGTGCAGGATAAACGGGAAAGTTTACCTGCCAGGAGGACTCCGCTTTTTCCGTCTTTCTCCGTCACCGCAAATGCTTTTCGATCAGGTCTATAAATGTATGAACATATTCGTCCTTGCTGAAAATAGCTCTGGCGAGAGTTTTGTTTCCTCCTCCTTTGCCGCCGTATATGGCGGCATTTTCTTTGACCAGCGTGCCGCAGTCCACCGGCGTTTTTTCGCCCGAACACAGAAAAACGGTCATGGTAGGCTCATGTATCAAAAAGAGGATCTTAGATATGCTGCCGCTGATTTCACGCGCGATAGATGAAATATCATCGGGCGAAAGGAGGCGGTAGCTTCTTATGACAGGCTCCTTGGACGAAGTCATTATCTCTTTCAGTTCTTCGGCCTCTCTGCTTATGATTTCTTTTTTCAGGAAGTGAAGCGCCGTGCGCACTTCGCGGTTTTTCTCCTGCTGGGACTTGTATTTGTCCATCAGGTCGCCGGAGCCTGCAGAAAGGCTGTTTTCCAGCTGTGTGAGAACGTCGAACTGCTGTCTGTATTTTGCAAGAGCTCTCTGGCCCGCCTCGAAATATATGCGGAACATGCCTTTGTTGCTCTCGACTTTATAAATTTTAATCAGGCCTACCTGGCCGGCGGTGGAAGGATGGGTACCGCAGCAGGCCACACAGTCGGACGGGTTGTCTATGGAACCGACGCATACTATGGTGATATCCCTTTCGATAGCCAGAGCTTTTCTGAGAGGCAGGTTCTCGGCCTCTTTTTTGTCGTCATAATGGCGGGAAATGACCGGCAGATTCTGCCATATAACTTTGTTGGCCTCAAGCTCAGCGGTCATGGCCATGTCCCAGGTGATCCTGTCAAATTCACTGCTGCCGTCGAGGCTGATGTCGATGGTCATATACTGGTCACCCATATGAAAACCTTTGTTAACCCCTCCGAATTCACGGTGGAATATACCGCTCAATATATGTTCGCCGCAGTGGCGCTGCATGTTGTCGAAGCGATGCTGCCAGTCCAGCTGAAGCTTTACGCGTTTTCCGGCGGAAAGCTCAAGGGTGCTGCTCACATTGCTGCCGCCGTTGCCGCCCATGTTGCCGCCGTTGCCGCTCATGTTGCCGTCGACATTGCTGCCGCCGTTGCCTCCCATGTTGACTTGATGATAGATTTCGCCATCATGTTCATAGACATCCAGCACCTCGAAGCCGTCTATGCAGCCCTTATCGCAGCTCTGTCCGCCCCCTGTCGGGAAGAAAACAGTCTGGTCTAAAGTTATAAGCACCTTGCCGTCGACGTCGGCCACAGACGTGATTACGGCCTCTGCTTCCTTGAGATATACATCGTCCTTAAAAAGTCGTTTCGTTTTCACTGCAAAAATCTCCTTATCCGATATGCCTAAAGTATATCATAAAAATTAAAAGGAAAGTATTTGAAATTTTTGAAAAGTAATTGTGAAGTGTGTTGTAAAAGCGAAGCAAAATATGTATTCTGTTTATATCCCCGGAAAAATATACATATATTTATACTCCGGAGGTGTATTATGAAATTCAGTGTTAAAGAAATCGCCGCGGCGGCAGCCGCCTTTACGTGCAGCTTGATTTTATGCTGCATAGTGCTGTGTAGCGGAGCGATTACCGGAAAAGAGCAGGAGGATATCTCAGATAAAAATACGGAAGAAGTTGAAGCGGCGGCTGAAAGTACAGATGGCCGTCCCGTAATAGTTATAGACCCCGGCCACGGCGGTATGGACGGAGGAGCTTCATCCCAGGAGGGAACGCTGGAAAAGGATATAAACTTGCAGATTGCAGTCAAGCTCAAGGATATAGCGGAGGAGTACCCGGTAGATATAGTTATGACCAGGGAAAGCGATGTGAGCCTCCGCACCGACGATAGCGTCAGCATCAGGAATCAGAAAAGACAGGATCTGCTCAAGAGAAAGGAGATCATAGACCAGGCACAGGGGACTTTGGCCGTTTCCATTCATCTCAACAGCTTTCCCGAAGATAGCTCAGTATATGGCGCTCAAGTCTTTTATCCTAAGGAAGAGGTGAAAAGAACAGACGGACGAACAGACGAACAAAGCTCTCAAATCTATGCTGAAAGCATACAGAAATCCATTGAAATGAACATTTCCGACGGTCGGGAAAGAAGCGTAATGACTAAGGACGACTTTCTCGTATTTGAAGAACCGACCTGCCCGATAGTCCTCGTTGAATGTGGATTTTTGTCGAATAAAGACGAATGTGACAGGCTAAAAACCCCTGAATATCAAGAGGAGATGGCAAGTGCGATTTGGGAGGGGATAAATGACGTATTGCGCCTCGAAAAGCAGCAAAATTTGGAAATAATAGATAGTGCGAACAAAGGGCAGAAAAAGTAGAAAAACCATCAAAAAAATCTGTGGATAACTTACTCTTGACAAATTGAAAAACACCACTAACATATTGAAAAATACGGGTTTTAAAAGAATCAACTTATCCACAGGCTTACGTGGATATAATTGTATACGATTTCGGCAAAGGTTGTGGATAAAAGCGGAAACCATTGAAAAATAAAGGAAGATTTGATGTTGAAAAGTGTTTGTCCTTAAGAGAACAGCAGTTGACATAAAACGACAAAATGTTACAATAAAAAATAAGACAAATTCAAAGAGAGGAGCAATTAAAGATGATGTATCCATATAGCTACAGTTATGAATATTATTATACAGGGAGATTCACATTTCTCGTAATCGCCATATTAGCCGCCGTGATTCTGAGCATTGTGCTGTATTTCACTTTCCTAAATAAAAAGAACGAGAGAAAATATAAGGGCTTCACGGGAAAGATATACAACTTCTTTAATTTCAATAAATTTTATGCGGAAGAAATATTGAAGCTGGTCTACATAATTTCAGCGGCCGTTCTGACCGTGGTCAGCATCGTGGGCATCTTTTCAACGGCGTTCCTTGCCAGCCTGCTCATACTGATTTTAGGAAATATTGCGCTGAGAGTAACCTACGAACTCATAATGATGTTCATAATCCTCTGCAGAAAAACTGTATCGGTAGATAAAAAGCTGGATAAGATTGCAGCGTCATGCGGAGGCGAAACGCGGACGGCAGATAGCAGCAGCGACGGAATGAAAACAACAATGTGCGGCGGCAAGACAGAGCAAGCGGCTAACTGCGATGGCAAAGCGGAACCAGCCGTCAAATGCTGCAACGAAACGGAACCAACTGCCAACTGCTACGACGAAACAGAACCAACCGCTGCCTACTGCAGTAAAACGAAATCAGCCGCAGACAACGCTGGCGAAGCTTCCAAGACGTCAGACGCTGTCGCCGGCGGCACAGAGATGGACTCACAGTCACAAGCAGGCGATGAAGCCGTTTACGAGCAAACTTTCAGTGACTCCGAGGCGATGCCGGAGTTTAACGACGGGGAAAACGCCGCCAGAGACGCAGGGATAAACGACAGCGACAGAGGCGACACGGACGACGGTGACAGAGGAAATACGGACGACAACACCGGAGGAAATACGGACGACACCGACGCCGACGGTACAGACGACATCGATGCCGACGATACAGACGACAGCGACGTCGAAAGCAAGAACAAAATAAATGCATCCGACAGGTAAGTCATACAGAAAATAGAAGAAGAAAAATTATTAAAGGCCTCCTGGAGCCAGATAAAGGTTTTGGGAGGCCTTTTACTTTGCAGATTTGAGAGGTAGTTTTTCTCTGCAGGTTTGAGAGGTTTTTTTGCTTTGAAGGCCATTGATCGCCTCCCGCAAAAATGATAAGGTGTAATGAATTACTACAAAACTGTTATTTCTTTCAAGGAACAGGCAAAACAACGGCTCGACGCTTCGTTTTCAGGAAAGCAAAATAAGCTCGCCGCCGCTTTTAAAGAGATTGGTTAACAGATTGCACGCCAGCAACTGCTGCACGGCAGGAAAATAGCCTGCGGCGTGCTCAGACAGATTTTGATTCATGGTTGAAAATATGCGCGGTTTTACCTGCTTTGTAAACTGTTCTTTTCAACGAAATAAAGTTTTTGTGATAACTCATGCGTCGAAAATGTCAGTTGAGCCACCGTCGGCATATTGGATTTGTGGTGTAATGTCCGCAGAGGATTATACCGGCTGCGACGAGAGGAAGCGGACATTGAGATGCAGTTCGGCTGGCTGGAGGACGCTAGAGTAAGATTAAAACTAAATTGTTCGGTTTGATTTTTTAATGTTGGCAAAAATCCCTGATGAAGAAAAAATGACAACATTTTGAGAAAAGTCGCCGCGATTCCAGAGTTTTTCCGGTGTCGAATCATGTCGATGTTGTACATTTCTAGGATTCACGACGAATTTGCCAACATATTTTCAAAAAAATGTTGGCAAATTTTCAGATTTTATAAAATATGGCAACATTAGCACGATTTCATAGTAGATTCGACAAATTTCGACAGGCATGAAACCATAAAAATGTTGTCAAAAATCAACCAAAACAAAAAATTGTGCAATATTTTCCATAATATTACAAACGGCGCGGCACACAAACAGCGCGATATACAAGCAGAGCGGCATTATAAACCAAAAATTTTCTCGTTTTTTTACAACACTGCGTGTTGAAGCGGCACCGGTAATTTTGTATTTTACAACATTACCCCTGAGACAGAGCCAAACATTTCGCCAGATATAATAGGCATACCAGACATGCTAGTCATAAATTAAAAGAAGAAAGGAAAAGCAAATCCAATCATCTCCCTAAAAAAGATACTTGGATTATACGTGACAAAATGAGGAACGACGGAAGAGAAAGAGACCAGATAAGAGAAGTAAAGATTACCAATAACTATCTCATGAGCCCGCAGGGTTCCGTTCTCATCGAGATGGGAAATACAAAGGTAATATGCACAGCATCAGTAGAAGATGAGACGGCACGTCATCTGGCAGGAACCGGCAGAGGCTGGGTTACAGCCGAATACGCCATGCTCCCGGGCTCAACGGGCACGAGGAAGAAGCGAGACAGGGGCAAAATCGACGGCAGAAGCGTCGAGATCCAGCGGCTTATCGGCAGGTCATTGAGAGCCGTTACAGATATGGAAAAGCTGGGCGAGCGGACCATATTTATAGACTGTGACGTGATACAGGCCGACGGTGGTACCAGGACAGCTTCGATAACAGGAGCCTTTGTGGCTATGGTGGAAGCCATGAAATGGATGAAAGCCAATGATATGATAGATGAGATTCCCGTGACAGGGTTTGTGTCGGCTGTAAGCGTAGGCATAATAGATGACGAGATTCTTTTAGACTTGTGTTATGCAGAAGATTCCAGAGCGATAGCTGACATGAATGTGGTCATGACTGATAAAGGAGAATACATAGAAATCCAGGGGACAGGAGAAGCCAGACCGTTTCGCGCCTGTGAGCTGAGCGGGCTCCTGGAATTTGCCGCGAAGGGATGCAGGCAGCTGCATGAAATACAGAAAGAAATTACAGGGGGGATAGAGACGATATGATAAAGAAGATTGTTGCCGCGTCTTCAAACGCGCACAAGATAAAGGAGATACAAGCCATAATGAGTAAGTTCGGCATGGAAGTCATCTCCAGAGACGAGGCGGGAGTTCCGCCTTTTGAAATCGAAGAGGACGGAGAGACGTTCGAGGAAAACTCATACAAAAAAGCCAATGAAATAATGAAAGCTACAGGAGAGATAACCGTGGCGGACGATTCGGGGCTCATGGTTGATTATCTGGGAGGAGCGCCGGGAGTATATTCTGCCAGATTTGCCGGTGATCACGGTGACGACGGAAAGAACAACGAGAAACTTCTCAAGCTGCTTGAGGGGCTTCCCGAGGAAGAGAGAAAAGCAAAATTCGTGTCAGTGATTACACTGATTTTCCCGGGTGGAGAAGCGTTGGTGGCCAGAGGCGAGTGCGCCGGCCGAATTATAGAAGCGCCTACAGGAGAAAACGGCTTCGGTTACGATCCGCTGTTTGTTCCGGATGGATATGACAAGACTTTCGCGCAGCTGGGGCCGGAAGAAAAAAATATGATAAGCCACAGGGCGAAAGCACTTGAAAAGCTGGTGGCTGAACTTAGCAAGAAGTAATGGATATAAAAGATTTACCCTATATTCTGACAGCGGCATACCTGATAATAATAAGCATAATCGGGTTTATACTGCCGCCTGTGGATAAGAGCAAAGCAAGGAAAAACAAATGGCGGATAAGGGAAAGGACGCTCTTTATCGTATCCGCACTCGGCGGCTCGGTCGCTATGTATATTTCGATGAGGATATTTCATCATAAGACAAAGCATAAGAGATTCATGATAGGGATACCGGTCATAATTATTCTGCAGCTTGGCGCTGTATTTGCGATATGGTATTTCTTTATGAGATAAAAGAAACGGAGAAAAGTAAATGGAGATAACAAGCAGACAAAGAGCAAGGCTCAAGAGCATTGCAAGTAACTACGATACTATCTTTCAGATAGGAAAGAACGCAATTTCGGACGAGCTTATAAAACAGCTTTCGGACGCACTGGAGGCAAGAGAACTTATAAAGATAAGAGTTCTTGAAAACTGCGGATACAGTGCAAAGGAGCTTGCAGGTGAGATAGGCGAAAGGACAGACAGCATTGTTGTGCAGGTAATAGGCACTAAGATAGTTCTTTACAGGCAGAACAAGGACGCTAAGAAAAGGAAGATAGAATTAGATGATTAAGATAGGCGTATTCGGCGGTGCTTTCAACCCCGTTCACAACGGACATATAAATATGGTGAAAGAGGCTTTCGCCGACCTTAAACTTCAGAAAATGCTGATAATACCTACCTGCGTATCGCCTCACAAGAGCAACAAGGGGCTTATCGCTTTTGAGGACAGGGCTAAGATGTGCGAACTTGCCTTTGCAAACGAAATAGCAAGCGGCAAGTTTGAGATAAGTGATATTGAAAAGCG
>UQXL01000040.1 GCA_900545135.1 uncultured Eubacteriales bacterium
ATCGCGCAGGATCGTCTTGATATCTATGACTGTTGGGACGCCGATCGCAAGCACAGGGACTCCAATGTTCTCTTCATTGATGCCGGCTCGGTGGTTGCCCATGCCGCTTCCCGGCTGGATCCCCGTGTCCGTCAGCTGGATCGTCGTGCTGACTCTGTCGATATCCCGCGCTGCCAGAGAATCGATGACGATGACTACATCCGGCTTTACGATCTCCGCCGCTTTTTTGATCACTTCTGCCGTCTCCATACCAGTGGAACCCGTAACTCCGGGGATGATGCAGCTGACATTGGACATTTCCTCGTCGCCGTCCGCATCGAAGATCACGAAGAGATGTCGTGTCACCCGCACTTTTGCAGCCGTCTCAGGCCCCAGACGATCCGGTGTCACCAGGCTGTTTCCAAGTCCTGCCACAAGGACTTTCAATGTATAATCCACACGCAGGAGCTGTCCCAGTTCTCCCGCCACTGCCTTTGCGGTTTTTTCTTTGATACCGTCCTCTTCTTCCAGAACACCATCTGCTTCCAGAGTAATATAGCTTCCGACCGGCTTTCCCATTTTCTTTGCGGCTTCCTGCGAAATGATCTTGATCCTGGTAACGCGGATCCCTCCGTTGTATTCGATTTTTTCCAGCTGGATCCCGGCACTTTCATCCAGAATTTCCTGACACTCGATGGCCAGATCCGTCCGATACTGATTCATTCCTGTCTCACATCCTTTCCTGCTCCTGATTTTTCCCTTGCCAAAAGCCTTTTATTCATTTATACTTAGTTTGTGGTTTTATGCTATAGAATAAAGAAAGTGGGGTAATTTAAATGGCAAACATTAAATCCGCAAAAAAAAGAATCCGTGTAATCGACAAGAAGACAGCTAGAAACAGACGTGTTAAGGGTCACCTGAAAGCAATCTTAAAGGCTTATGACGCTGCACTCGAAGCTGGTGATATGGAAACAGCTAAGGAAAAGCTGACTTTAGCAGAAAAGAAGCTGATGCAGGCTGCTGCTAAACATACGATCCACAAGAACGCTGCATCCAGAAAAGTCTCCAGATTAGCAAAGAGATTCAACAAAGCGAACGCTTAATTCTCACCCGTCCCCACCCGTGCATAAGTTAAATGCACAGCAACGAGCGATGAAAACCCATGGATGTGTCTCCCATGGGTTTTTCTTTTTGCCGCCATAAAAGAATCTATCAAACTGCCTCACAAAACCCTCTAAAAGCGCCTTTCAAAACCGCTCGCAAATCTTCCTCTGAAAACAGCTCGAAAAACCGCCGCAAATCTTCCTTGCCACTGCGCCCTTCAGGTGTTAGAATATAGGCAGGCTTTGCAAGCTTTTATAAAGTAAAATATCGATGGAGAGGAAGAGAAATGATCGAGATTAAAAATGCAAAAGTCTTAAATTGGGTAAAGGAATGTGCGGATCTGACCAATCCGAAGGAAATCCTATGGATCGACGGCTCAGAAGCACAGCTTGACAAGCTTCGCGAAGAAGCCTGCAGGACAGGAGAAATGATTCGCCTGAACGAAGAAAAACTGCCGGGCTGTTACTATTACAGAACCGACCCAAAAGACGTAGCAAGAGATGAAAAAAGAACAGTGATTTGCACCGCCTATCAGAAAGACGCAGGCCCTACGAACAACTGGGTGCAGAAAGATGAAATGTACGAAAAAATGCGTCCTCTGTTCAGGGATTCCATGAAAGGCCGTACTATGTACGCCATTCCTTTTTCCATGGGAGTGCCCGGCACTGAGTTTTCAAAGATAGGCATCGAGCTTACAGATTCAATATATGTGGTGCTTTCAATGCACATAATGACCCATGTCGGCGACGCCGTGGCAAAGGAACTCAACGAGGGCGCCGATTTCGTAAAGTGTCTCCACTCAAAAGCACAGGTGGACGCGGAAAACAAATATATAGCACAATTCCCTGAGGACAACACCATATGGAGCATCAACTCGGCTTACGGCGGCAACGTGCTGCTGGGCAAAAAATGCTTCGCGCTGAGAATCGGTTCCTGCCTCGGCAAAAAAGAGGGCTGGATGGCGGAGCACATGCTGATACTGTGCATCGAAAATCCTGAGGGTGAAAAGAAATACATAAGCGCAGCGTTCCCAAGCGCATGCGGAAAGACAAACCTGGCCATGCTGATACCGCCTGAACACCTGAGAAAAAAGGGTTACAAGGTTTATACCGTGGGTGACGATATCGCCTGGCTGCGCATAGGGCAGGACGGAAGGCTTTACGCCGTAAATCCTGAAAACGGCTTTTTCGGAGTCGCTCCCGGCACCAGCAGCAAGACCAATAAAAATGCTCTGCTTACCACCAGAAAAAACACGATTTTCACCAACGTATGCAGAAATCTCGACGACAATACCGTGTGGTGGGAGGGGCTGGACCAGCCTGCTCCTGTCAACGGCGAAGACTGGCGCGGACGTCCTTGGAATTCCCAGACTGCGGAAGAAAAAGGCGCTCACCCTAATTCAAGGTTCACAGCTCCGGCGGAGAACTGTCCTTCGATCGCTCCTGAATTTTTCACAGGCGAGGGAGTTCCTATCAGCGCGATAATTTTCGGCGGAAGACGCGCCAGCGCAGAGCCCCTCATCAGCCAATCCTTCAACTGGAACCACGGAGTTTTCATGGGTTCAAAGATGTCCTCCGAAACTACCGCGGCTACCACAGGAGCAGTGGGAGTAGTCCGCTATGACCCTATGGCCATGCTGCCGTTCTGCGGTTATCACATGGCAGATTACTTCCAGCACTGGATAGACATGGGCAGCAAGATGACCAACCCGCCTAAGATATTCAACGTAAACTGGTTCAGAAAAGATGAAGACGGACACTTCATATGGCCCGGCTTCGGCGAAAACCTGCGCGCTCTGCTGTGGGCTCTGGATCGCTGCGAGGGAAAGGCTGAAGCTGTCGAAACACCTCTGGGATACGTGCCGGCTCCCGGTTCCCTCGACCTTGAGGGCTTAGAGATAACCGATTCTGAGCTGGAAAAAATCACTACTGTCGACAAGGAGACGTGGAAGAAAGAACTTTCCGGTTTAAAAGAATGGTATGCCAAATTTGACCATATGCCTGACGAATTAGTAGCAGCTTTAGCTAAACTGGAACTGGATCTGGATCTGGATTAACTGAAACCGTAAAAGCGTTCGTTTCCGAGAATAATTTCTCAGAGATGAACGCTTTTTTATATGCAGAAATATATGCTGTGCCCCGCCGCAGGCAGCGTCAAAAAGCTTTTCTTATACAGCATCGGCGGTCATTCAACGTTTATCGCACTGCCCGAAAGAATCCTCTCATCGCAGGCTTCAACTACTTCAAGGTTCCTTGCCATCACGTAAAAATATATGCTGACATCCTCCTCCGCAAAATATCTGGCATAGAGTCTCCCTTTCATCGGCACCGGTGCGAACTCATCGTCTGCGCTGACTTCGTAAGCCGGCTTGCCGTATTGAATATAATTGCGGTAATTTTCAACCGGCCTGTGAAGCGTTCCGCTGACAGTCATATCAGCGTCGACGCGTGTCCAGCCGTCGTATCCCGCATAGGAAAGATTATTCTTTACGTCCGTCGTCTGCCATTCAAATACGATGTCGCTCCTATCCATTCCCAGATCCTCGAGGACTAACTTTTTCATATCGAATTCGGGAACGATGGCGGCCTCCCTCTCGTCGAATTCGAGAGACCCGCAAGCCTCACTGCCGTCAAGCTCTCCTCCCTCACTGAACCCCAGCTTTCCCTCAACCATATATGCTCCGTAAAATCCGTTGTAATACGGCGACTCATCGTCATAAAGACGGCTGCATCCTTTCCACATATCAAAAGCAGGAAAGTTATACATTATCGTAAGTCTGGCACCTGATTTGCCTGTAAACTGCCGGAATTCAGAATCAGCGTTATACGTCATCACAAAGGGATACCAGTCGTCTTCCTCCGTCGCTCCGCCTCCCGGTATCTCAATGTCTATTCCCTTTTCCCTCATCAGGCTCTCTTTCTCGTTCATATAGCTGTAAACTTTCATGACTGCCAGACTGCGGACATACGGCGCCAGCGGCGACATCACAAATATCAAAACAGCAAGAAAGACAAGACCGCAAACTATAAATTTCTTTTTCATGATATCATCTTACCACATTGACATGATTTGCGCCATGCCGATATAATGATATTATCGGAGGTAAAACATGAATATATGCGTTTACGGAGCAAGCAGCAAAGCAATAGATGAAAAATACATAGAAGCTGTAGAAAAATTAGGAGAAGAAATGGCTGCCCGCGGTCACGTGCTGGTCTTCGGCGGAGGTACCGCCGGTCTTATGGGCGCGGCTGTAAGAGGTCTGCAGAGGAAAGGCGGCAAAAGTCTGGGGGTTGCCCCGAAATTTTTTGATGAGCCGGGAATACTGCACCAAACATGCGATGAGTTTATTTTCACGGATACTATGCGCCAGCGCAAACAGATAATGGAAGACCGCTCTGACGCGTTCATCATGACTCCGGGAGGCATAGGAACGTTTGAAGAGTTTTTTGAAATACTGACGCTGAAGCAGCTTGGCCGCCACAGCAAGCCTATAGCCGTGTTCAACGCTTACGGCTATTACGACCAGCTTGAAGCGATGATAAAAAAAGCCTTCAGCGAAGGCTTCATGCGAAAGGGCTCGGAGAACCTTTACAAGAGCTTTGACGACCCTTGCCATCTCCTGAATTATTTGGAAAATCAAAGTAAAATATGAATAAGCCCAATCGGCTTATTCTTTTATTAAATCTTTTACCACCTCAGCGGCGATAAGGAGGCCCGCTGCAGCGGGGACAAAACTGATACTGGCCGGAGTTCTGCTGCCTGTGACTGCCGGCTCCTCTTCTGAATAGACGACCTTTACGCCGGATATGCCCCGCTTCCTCAGTTCTTTCCGTACTGTTTTTGCTAAAGGGCACACTTTTGTATCTTCTATATCGGCGGCCTTAAATGCCATAGGGTTCAGCTTATTACCCGTTCCCATAGATGAAATCACCGGGGTTTCTGCTTCTTTGCAGCGGCGGATTATATCTATCTTGGCCGTCACATTGTCCACCGCGTCTATGACGTAATCGTATTTCTTAAAGTCAAACTCATACGCGGATTCCGGAGTATAAAAAATCTTTTTCGCCTCGATTTTCAAATCCGGATTTATATCCTTAAGCCTTTCTCTCTCAACGTCAACTTTCGCCCTGCCCACCGTGCTGTTCAAAGCTATCAGCTGCCTGTTGATATTGGTCTTATCTACCGTATCCTTATCGACTATATCTATTGCTCCTATACCGGCTCTCGCAAGGGCTTCGCAGACATAGCTGCCCACGCCGCCCACGCCGAACACCAGGACTCTTGATCTCGATAATTTCAGACAGACCTCTTCGCCGATAAGGCCGGCTGTCCGCTGGAACTGCTCTTTCATCTAAAAATCTCCATTCTGAGAGTTTTTCATTATGTAGCCTATGACGCTGTATATGGAACCTCCGTCGTATCCCATCGACGTCAGCCGCCTTGCCACTTTGGCGCAGAAAGCCTTATCCACGGATTTCCCCAGGCTTAGCTGTTCTTTCAGCATCTTCCGCCCCAGAGCCATGGCTCTTTCTTTCTCCGTAAGCGTCTCCTCCAATATATCCTGATAATCGGGGTTTTCCTCGGAAAGAAAGTTGTCCAGACTCTTTCTGATGATGCTCCTGCTTATCTTTTTTCTCTCCAGCTCCTGCTCTATTCTCCTGCGTCCCCTGCCTTTGCGGCAGCCCTGGATATAGTAGTCGCGGCAGTATCTTTCGTCGTCGACATATCTGTATTCCCGGAGCATTTCTATGGCTTCTTCTATCTCAGTCTCGGGAAACTCCTTGCGTACAAGATAATCCTTCACCTGTCCTTCGGTCTTTGCGGCCATCGAGACATATCTCAAAGCCGCCGAGCGGCATTTTTCGGCGGAGCTGCGTTCAGAGCCGGCCGCGCATTCAGATGTATTGCGTTCAGAGCCGGCCGCGCGTTCAGATGTATTGCGTTCAGGGCCGGCCGCGCGTTCATCAACAGTCATAGCTTTCTCCTGCCGAAGCTATCACGCATCTGTCTCCCAATCTTTCTCTGAACATGATTATGGCCTCAATGCCGGTGCAGTGGACAGGAAAAATCCATTCAACTCCCAGGT
This sequence comes from uncultured Eubacteriales bacterium, assembly GCA_900545135.1. GTDB lineage: Bacteria > Bacillota > Clostridia > Peptostreptococcales > Anaerovoracaceae > Fimisoma. The sequence continues at coordinate 6,173 of UQXL01000040.1, forward strand.
CACAGATCGAATCGACGATTTTCTTCTGCTCTTCTTTCGGCAGCGGATAGAGATGCATGCCGCCTATAAAGGACAATATCTGCTTTCCGGAGAATAATTCCCTGGCACGTGAAATTATAGACATCACGCCTTTGTGACTGCAGCCTGAGATTATGTGGATTCCCCTCTCTTCTTCTACCACCAAAAACTGTTCGTGGTCCATAGGATCGCTCACCCAGCCGTCCTCTCCTTTGCGGAGGAAAGCTTCCGTCATCGGGTATTCGCTGAGAAGAGGTATATTGCCCACCAGCGTCATATTCTCATTGATTTCAGTCACGCCTTCAGTCAGAACGAGGCGCGGCATCACCTGCTTTTTAAAATCCTCACTCCAGCGTATACCGTAATTTATATCTTCAACTTCGCCGTCATCTCCGTAGGCATATTCTTCCTCCAAAGCTTCCCTATGGATATATATAGGCGCATCGTGATTTATGCTGCAGAAGGTTTCCATGCCGTCGGTATGGTCGTAATGACCGTGGCTTACAGCTGCGGCAAAGACTTCTCTCAAATCTATGCCAAGAGCCGCTGCATTATCTGCAAACATGCCGGAAGCGCCCACGTCAAACAGCAGCTTTCTGCTTTTGCTTTCAACGAGGATTGAAAGGCCCCATTCCGCCGTGCATGCTGCATTTTCAGTCTTGTTGTCCGATAAAAATGTAATCTTCATATCTTTTCTCCCTTCTTCCAGTCAGAAACGATGTTCACAGACGGCTCCGATGAGTTTCTTGCTTTTCCGACTGCATCTGTTCCATCGGTACACTCTCCGCCTGCTTCTGCCGGAATACATACGGCGCACTTTATTTTATCGCCCACAAACGGCGTTTCAAACCGAACCAGAGTTCCAAACCGAACCGGCGTTTCAAACTGAATCGGATTTTCAGATCGTATTTCTCCGCACGGCACGGCAAGATACATGGCGAGGCTGTTTTCCTCAGTTACAAACTCAGGCATATGCCCGAAAAACCCCTCTCCCGTGTATTTTCCAAAGGCCTCTCTTCTGACCCATATATCGAAGAATCCATCCAGGCCGCTGCCTTTCACATATTCTTTCTCTCTCTCTGAAAAAAAACGCCCGGCAATCTTGGCAAAATTACAGGGCTTGACGTATTGCACATCCAGTCCGCAGTTAAATGGCCCCATGAGACATGCCCACAGAGACTCGCTGTGACTTATGCTGAAATGTATATCCAGTTTTTCAAAAAAAGGCTTGCCAGTCTTACTGCGGCAGATTTTTTCGCTTCGCAGTTCATTTTCGGACACGCCGTAAGATAAAGCCGCCTGTCTGATCAAGACTTCTCTGTCTTTGCTGAAGTCCTTCCTATCGTCTCGTTCCAGGAGAAAAAGCTGAAAACTATTTTTCATTTTTCTTTTCTGACAGTCTTTCCAACACGCGCTTATACCCATCTGCTCCGTAAACAAGACACTTGTTTATTCTGCTTATGGTCGCCGTGGACGCTGAAGTCTGCGCCTCTATTTCAGTATAAGTTTTCTTTTCCGAAAGAAGCTTGGCGACTTGCAGTCTCTGGGAAATGGAATGTATCTCATTGATGGTGCATATATCTTCAAAAAATCTGTAACAGTCCTCCACGTCTCTGAGTGTCAGAATCGCTTCGAACAATTCGTCTATGTCATCTCTCTTAAGCTTTGAATCGTATGACATTGCAGCCTCTCCTTTCATCAATTTCTGCTTAACCTTTTATCTGCAGACTTATTTAAAAAATTATATCATTGTACTTATAGTTCGTCAAACTGTATTTCTGCGTATTTCCTCAACCATGAACTGCAGCCTTTTCGCGCCCTGCCAAACCTGTAAATCAAGGTTTCCGATGAGGCACGCCGGATTACCCGACAAGTCGACGTCCTGAGCCCTGCCGAAAAGCACGCATTGGATTTTTGCACCGCTTGCTGAACTTTGGGCTGAAAATCTGGCATGCTGCTGTCTGTCGCCCATGTATCTCACGTCAGAAATTATGGTGTTGTCCAGCTCTATTGACGGCTTTCTGTTTTTGCTGCCGAAAGGAGCGAGCAGCTCAAACTGCTGGGCTAAAGCTAAAGTCAAATCCTCTTCATCGAGGTTTAAATCTACAGTATATTTTCTTTCAAATATATTGCTGTCCTGCCGGCGTATAAGCGACATCTCCTTTAAGAGGCCCTCTTTCAATTGGTCAAAATATTCCTTCTTTATGAGAAAACCGCATGCTCCCGAATGACCGCCGAATTTTTCAAACAGATTTTCCTGGGTTTTTAAAAGCTGGTAAAGGTTCACGCCCTCGACGCTTCTGCCTGTGCCTTTGAGATAACGGTCATCCTCTCCTGAAGGAGTCACTATTATGGTTGGCCTGTAATACGTCTCCTTTATCTTGCCTGCCACTATGCCCGTAATTCCTTCGTGCGCTCCGTCAGCTTTTATAATGATTATATCCTGCAGATCATCCTTGTCTATATTCTCGGCGCAAGCTCTGAATGTCTCATCCTGCAAATTTTTTCTCAGTCTGTTTTTCTTAAGTATATCTTCGACTATCCTGTCCTGCTCACGATCGTTCAAGTCTCTGCAGAGAAGTTCCACCGCCTGAGAAGCGTCGTCTATCCTGCCTGTAGCATTCAGGTGGGGAACTACAATATAGCTTATATTTTCGGACGAAACGCTGCCTTTTTTGAGAGAAGCACCTTCAATAAGCTTTGTGAGACCTTTTCTCCTGCCGGAGTTTATCACCCGCATTCCGAATTTTGTCATGGTTCTGTTTTCGTCGATCAGCGGCATTATATCCCCTATGGTACCGATCGCCACCAGGTCTAAAACTTCAGTAAGTACCGATTTGGGAAGTCCTGCTTTCTGCTGGATACCCTGAGCTACTTTGAACGCTACGCCGCAGCCTGACAGGGCTTTAAAAGGATATTGCGACTTGGGGTGTTTAGGATTTATCAGCAGACAGTCAGCCATCACATCGGTGATATTGTGATGATCGGTGACCAGTATCCTCATTCCCAGCTCTCGGGCATACCGCGCCTCTTCATAGGAAACGCTTCCGCAGTCGACGGTGATAATAAAATCCGCTCCGCTGTCAGCTATTGTCTTTATTGCTTCCATATTGAGCCCGTATCCCTCTTCAAAGCGGGAGGGTATGTAGTAGCCCAGCTTGTCGTCAGTGGTGAGCTTCCTCAAAACATCCATCATCAAAGCTGTAGAAGTTATGCCGTCCGCATCGTAATCTCCATATATGCAGATTCTTGAGCCCGCTTTGATTTCGGCTAAAATCAAATCCACTCCTGCCTCCATATCGGGAAGCAGGAATGGATCATACGTTTTCTGCGGTTTATCTGAGAGGAATTCCAACATCTCTTCTTCCGAGTCTATTCCTCTGTTCTTTAAAAGCTGTATTATAATCGGATTTATTTCCATTCTATTAACCTACATAATTCAGCGGCTCTACTACCTGTCCGTTTTCACGCACTTCAAAGTGTAGATGCGGTCCTGTGGACACGCCTGTACTTCCGACCAAACCTATAACCTGACCGGCGCTTACAGTCTGGCCTACAGAAACTCTTCTTGATCCCGTACTCATGTGTCCGTATAAGCTGGTTATACCTCCGCCATGGTCGATTATTATGCACTCGCCATATCCGCCGTAGTATGAAGACAATATCACCGTTCCTGGCGCTGCCGCCAATACGTTGGTTCCTGATCCCGCCGCAATATCAATACCTGAATGATACCTCCATGTGCCGTACACAGGATGCATTCTCCAGCCGAAATAGGACGTCAGATAGTGGCTGGCAGGAGCAGGCCATACCCATGCTCCATCTCCCTTATACTCCGTATCTGGACTGGTCATGCTCTGAATCTTGGAGGTAAGAGCTTCAGCTTCAGCAAGAAGCTCGTCTTCTCTCGCCTCAAGCTCAGACTTAAGTTCATCCAGCTCTTTTTTGTCTTCGTCAAGTTCAGTTTTTTTTGCAGCGAGATCATTCTTCTCTTCCTGCAGCTGTGCTTTGATGACTTCCAGCTCCTCGGCCTCCTGCTGAAGAGTCTTTAAAACTTCCATATCATTTCTGTATATTCTCTGGATCATATCCAGATTGCTGAGAAACTCAGATATGCTGTTTGAGCCGAGCAGTACGTCTACATATCCTATGGAGCCGTTTTTATACATGACTCTGAGGCGTTCGTTGAGGCCGTCCTCTCTTTCCTGCATGTCCTTTTGCTTCTGCTGTATCTCAGCTTCCGTCTGAGAGATCTTGCTATTGGCCTCGGCAATTTCACCGTTAAGCACGCTGACCTTTTCATTCAGTTCGTCGATTCTGTCCTTTGTTTCAGCCAACTGATTGGATACCTGCTCTTTTTCGTCTTTCACATCTGAAAGTTCGTCTTCAAGTTCTCCCTTGGTTTCTGCCGCATAAGTAGGCAGCGCAAGAGAAACGGTAACTGCAAGTATCAATAAAACTGATAAGAATTTTCTTTTCATCGGGTTTTCCTCTCTCATCTGTTATATTTATGCATCCAGGAATTTTCTCATGGAAATGATGCTGCCCCAGGCGCCTATGCTTACGCCCAGAGCTATGAATATCGCCAGCATATTTCCGGCCATGTAGCTTACAGGTATGAGCGGACATGAAACGATGGCCATAATCTGAGGGCCCATGCCTGATACTACGCTGTTATATATCAATGTAACTATGCCTGTAGATACGAGTGCGCCGATGAGACCTATGATTATTCCCTCAGAGATGAACGGACCTCTGATAAACCAGTTGGTGGCTCCGACATATTTCATTATTCGTATCTCTTTGGCTCTGGCAAATACAGTCAGCTTTACGGTGTTCGACACTACTACGACAGACACTACGACAAGGAAAGCCATGACTATCAGGGCGCCTATCTGGAGGAAGTTGGTTACCTTTGTCAGCTTTTCCACCGTCTCCTGATAGAACTGAACATCTTCCACTCCTTCAAGATCTTTGCTGTGCTCTGATACAGCCGCAGCTGATTCCGCAGACTCTACCTCGACCAGAACGGAAGCAGGCAGCGGGTTGTCACCGAGCGAATCGAGAAGATAACCGCTGTCTCCCCATCTCTCTTTCATGATTTCCAGAGCTTCTTCTTTGCTTCTGTACGTCACGTTTTTCACACCGTCCTGTTTTTCCAGGTCACCCATTACGGTCTGCACCTGCTCCTCACTGGCTTCGTCCAGCATGAAAATCTCAACCTGATCGTAATCCTGTTTTACTACTTCGGTAAATAGGTTCAGGTTCACTGTAATAAGGAAAAATATTCCGAGAATCAACAGCATGGCCAGTATGGAAAAGATCGAGGCCAAACTCATTCCCTTATTTCTGAATATCTGCGTAAAACCCTGCTTGATGTTGTAAAGTAAACTATTCAAGTCCCTTCACCTCCTCATCAAGTACGTAAATGCCTTCTCTGTCGCGGACGATCTTGCCTTTTTCTATGGCTATTACCCTCTTCTTCATTCTGTCTACGATATCTTTCGCATGGGTTACCATGACTATGGTGGTGCCCCTGAGATTTATCTGCTCAAGCAGATCCATTATCTCCGCAGCCGTAACGGGGTCCAGATTACCCGTAGGCTCATCGGCAATTAAAACGGTAGGATTGTTGACTATGGCCCTGGCGATGGCTACTCTCTGCTGCTCCCCAGCTGAAAGCTCATCCGGGTACTTGTTGGCCTTGTCTGTAATTCCTACCAAGCTCAATATCTGCGGCACCTGCTTCCTTATCTGCTTTCTGCTCTTATGCAGAACCTCCATGGCAAAGGCCACATTTTCAAAAACCGTTTTCTTAGGCAAAAGGCGGAAATCCTGAAAAACAGTTCCAACCTTTCTTCTCAGTTCAGGAACCTCTCTGTTGCTCAGAGTGGTGACCTCTTTTCCGTCTACTATAATACTGCCGCTGTCGGCATTTATTTCTTTTAAAATCAATTTGATAAAAGTTGACTTACCTGCACCGCTGGGGCCGACCAAAAATACGAAGTCCCCTTTGTTTATATGTACGCTCAC
>UQXL01000041.1 GCA_900545135.1 uncultured Eubacteriales bacterium
TGCAGCGAAGCTGAACAATATGATTATTGCGTTTATACTGCAAAGCAAGTCCGGCAGAGTAGTGTATCTGGCGTTTTCAATGTATAAATCATAACAAAATCTTTATTTCGTTGAAAAGAACAGTCTGCAAAACAGGCAAAGCTGCGCATGTTTTCAGCTGGGAATCAAAATCTGTTTGAGCACACCGCGCACTCTGGTCCTGAAAAGCGACGGCGAGTTATTTTGATTTCCTGAAAACAAAGCAACGAGCCGTTGTTTTGCCTGTTCTTTGAAAGAAATAACAGTTTTGTGGTAATTTATTATAACGCCCACCAGTCAGTCAAACGGCGTTTCAATGTCCGCTTCCTTGCGGCGAAGCCGTTACAATCTTCTGCGGACATTATACCATAACACAAAGCACAGCTATCTTTTATTCTTCTTTTCTTCGACGTCACTGGCAAAATTTTACAATGTGTAAAGGCAATATAGATAATTATATTACGGTTAAACAAGCGCTGCTGAATATGATACGGCTTATAGCTTCTTAAATTTTAAAATGTTGTAATTATTTTCAAATATTTCTAAAAATTACAACATTGCATAATTTGAGAGTCTGATTTTAACCAGATATCAGCCAGTATGTTGTAGAAATTTTATAATTTTCAAAATTTTACAACATACTGCTATGGCAAGGGGTGGTGGGTTGGCAGGGAGTGGCTCTAACCGCTGACGTTCCAATCCCTCACGTACATTATTCTATAAAAGCATGCTTTGGTACCTCCGACGTGTCGAAATTTGTCGACGTTGTACATTTTTAAAATTTATTGCGATTTTGCCAACAAAATTTTCTGAAAATGTTGGCAAAATTCTGAATATCGCAAAAAATACCAACATTTCCTTGTTTGAAACAGCAATTCGACAAATTTCGACGCTCCTAAGTAAAAGAAATGTTGTCAAAAATCATTAAAAACAAAAAATTGTACAACATTTTACATAATCTTACAAAACGCTGCCTATTATCGCATCGTCTTATCTTCGCATCGCGCACCATACCGCTTCACTTTCAATACATCTCCGATGCCAAAGCCAGCATATCTCAATTCTTCCGCTCCGCATTAAAAAACACGTTTAATATTATCAGCCTGCACCGCCGCAAACCGCCGCAATGTGTATCCCCTCTCAGAGCATGGGTCTGTCGCTTTTCAAGCTTTATTCCTGGGATATGCGTTTAAGAGACGACAAAAAACATCAAACGACATGTTTTGCGCACATCGTTTGATATTTTAAGTATAATTAAAGACAACTTATTTCAGCGTTTTAAATTTCATTTCGCCTCACTCTGCACTGCATGCAGTTGGCAGTCTATATTTTTCACTTCTCTCCGTCCTGCAATTCGGCTAGTTTTCGCGCTCCGTCTTGCAATCTGCCTCATTTCGCCTCGCGCTCCGTCTTGCAATCCGCTTCATCTCAGTTTATTTCACCTCACGCTCCAGCTTGCAATCTGCTTCATTTCAGTTAGCTTCATCTCGGCTCATATTTCCGTCTGATCATCGGTTTTTTCTTGTTCACTTTGCATTTTTTTGTTAGGCACGATTCTGCTCACAATAATACCTACCAGCAGTGCCAGGAAGAAAGCGCCGAATTTTACGTCTACGGCAGATACAAACGCAATATTGCCCCAGACCAGTGTCGCTCCGGCGCCTGCTATGAGAGTTGCTATCATTCCGATGCCCGAAGCTTTTTTGTCCAGCATAGTAAGCAGAACCACAGGGCCGAGAGACGAGCCCATTCCCGACCAGGCGAAGCTTACCATGTTCATCACCAATTCGCCTGAGTTCAGAGCGAAGAGGAACGTAGCGACTCCGACTCCTGCCAGCAGTATCTTTGAAAAGATCAGCGCTGTCCTCTCTTTCATCTGAACTTTAAAGACTTTCTGCACTATATCTACTGAAATAGCCCCTGTCACCGCCAGCAGCTGATCCGCGCACGTCGACATGATGGCTGCTATTACGCCGCAGAGTACGAGAACTGAAAGCCCTCCAGGGAGCAAATCGTCCACCATCGTAGGAAAGAGTGTTTCAGGATCTGAGAAAGTTCCGGAACCGTACAGGCAAAGACCTGTTATGCCTATGGAAAATACTCCGAAATACCATACGAATCCTGTTATCAGCCCCGCTATGCGGCCCGATTTGATGTCCTCGTCTTTCTTGATCGCCATGATTTTTCTCGTTACCGTATCCATGCCGAAATTTCCCCACACGTATGAAGATTGGTTGAAAACGAGAAGAAATGCACTGCCCGTGGTCATTCCTCCGAACAAAGCCATGTAATCAGGTCCCGCTGCCTGCAAATTTTCAACTATTCCTCCGCTTTGAAAGACGTGTATCCATGCTATTACAGGCAATACCACGAGAGCAAAGCACATGATTACAGCCTGTATCAAATCGTTGTAGATTATGGAGCCGAGGCCTCCGAGGGCAGCGTATGCCGTGATGATGACGGCAACTACGATCATCGTCGGTACGGTATCGTATCCAAACAAGCTGTTGACGGTTTTTCCGGCGCCCACCAGATTTGAGGCCGCGTATATTATATAAAATCCTGCGATGATCAGAGCGCACAGCAGTCTTATCACCTTTTCGTGCGAGCCCCATCTGGCGGCGATGAAAGAGGTGAGCGTCAGCTGCGGGTCTTTGTCGTTTTCTTTCTTGAAAGCTTTGGCAAACCAAAACCAATATATTATCAGAGAAAGATAAAGTCCGAAAAACAGCCAAATGCCCGACACACCCATGGTATACACAGCTCCGGTGCCGCCAAGCATCATCCACGACGAGCTGGTGGTCGCTCTCTCTGATATGGCTATGGCCCAGCCTGGTATCCTGTCTCTCGTAACATAGAAATCCTTGTTGTTTCTGTTTCTTTTGTTGAAATATACGCCGATGCACGCAAGCACGACTATATAAAGCAAGACTATAATCAATATTCCTTTATTCATTGTCTGCTCTCCTTTCTTGATCTTCTCCCTTAATCCCTCCAGAACATGTCGCTGCTGTGCCACGTGAAGCGGTCTATTCCGTTTTCCGTTACGAGAAAAGTATCTTCAAAATTATAGGAATTGTTAAAGCTGCTGTAATAAGGGATTTCCAGATTCATGACCATTCCCGGCTCCAGTGTGGCTGTGTCGTTTCTGCTTATGGTAGGGTATTCCTCCCACCATACGTAACAGCCCACTGAATGGCCGAAATGACCTCTGTGATATTCGGGAATCACAGTCTTGACATTTTCCTCGGCTTCCCTGAAAATATCGCAGATGCGTACGCCAGGGCCTATTATCTTAAAGACTTTTTCAAAAGTGTCGTGGAGAATATTCCATATTCTGGCTCTCTCATCTTTTACTTTCCGTCCGACGAAGTAGGTCCTCGATATGTCTGAGGAATATGAATTGGAATTTATTCCTCCGTCCAGCCGTACAGTGTCTCCCTCTTTCAGCTTATAGCTTGTGTGCGGCAGATATATGGGAGAAAATTGTTCTCCTACCACGTTGCACTGTCTCGTGGAGCAGAAACCTTTTCCCTCGTTGACAAGGCCCTGATTCATCAAAAGCAGTATGTCCTGCTCGTCCATGCCCAGCTCAGTATGCTTCGCTACATAACTCATGGCTCGTTCTGAGGCTTGAGCGTTTTTTCTCAGCACTTCTATTTCCCACGGCGTCTTGAATTTAGTCACTTCTCTCAGGAGCTGCGTGCAGTCGCATACTGTCTCAGTTCCGAATTGTTCCTGCATGAACAACATTCTGTCATACGGAAACATAGGCCTTTCGACGCCGATTTTTCTGACCTCTCCCAGTCTTTCCTTTATGAACTCCGCCGCCATTTTGAACGCCTTGTCGGTGTTGGGCTGAGAATCCTTTACGCGGCCTCCGTTGTCAAAATCCGCTATGTAGACGAAGATTGGATAGCCTAAAATTTCTATTTCAGGGCTGTCAAGTTTAGCCGCATTGCCTTCAAACTCCGACATCACCACGGCCGCTTTTCCTGTCCTCGGTACAATTCCTATCACGTTGCCTATAGGAATATTCAAGTACATAAAAGCGCTCGTCACGCCTGTTGCATAGCGAATGGACTCCGGCCTCGTGAGCAGCAGAACGTCGAAGTTTTCTTCTTCCATCGCAGCCTGCAGTTTTTTCTCGATTTCTCTCTGTTCTCTTTCCATGATTTCCTCCCGTCCTTAAACTTAAGATAAAACTTATCGACTGCAATTAGTATGAGCAAAAATGATACCAAAAAATCAAACGTTGAAATTCCAACGTTTTTACCTTGTACAAAATCTAATAAACAAAAAGATGCAAACTAAAGTTTGCATCTTTTGTAAATCAAAGTTTACACCGGTAACTTGTCACAAATCATATTTCTTTATCTTTTTATATAGCATCGTCCTGGATATACCCAGCGCCTCGGCAGCTTCAGTCTTGGTTTCATATTCGGCCAGCGCATTTGCCACTATATCTTTTTCCACCTCAGCCAGTTTTTTCAAACTAACGCCGTTAGATTCATTTCCGCTGCTCCTGAGGGAAAAGTATTGCTCAAAGTGACTCCATTTCATGGGCTCGCCATATGCCATATTGACGGCCCATTCCACTACATTCTGCAGTTCCCTGACATTTCCCGGCCAGCCGTAATCCAGCTTCATCAGATTGGTTTTTATTTCTTCTGAAATATCGCTTATCGGTATGCCTATCTTTCCTTTGAGCTTTTTTAAAATATCATCGATGAGAAGAGGAATATCTTCACGTCTTTCCCTCAGAGGCGGAACGCAGATAGGCACAACGTTCAGGCGGTAGTACAGATCAGTACGGAAGCTTCCATCTGCCACCAGCTCCATCAAAGGCACGTTGGCCGCAGCTATGAACCTCACGTCCACATCTATGCTCCTCGTTCCTCCCACTCTCTCAAACTCTCTTTCCTGCATGACCCGCAGAAGCTTAGGCTGAAGTTCATAAGAAAGCTGGTTGATTTCATCGAGGAAAATGCTGCCCTTGTTGGCCTGTTCAAACTTTCCTATCTTGCCTTTCCTGCTAGCTCCTGTGAAAGCTCCTGCCTCATAACCGAAGAACTCGGACTCCATCAGATCTTTGGGAATGTTGGCGCAGTTTACTTTTATAAAGCTTTCATTTCTGCGCGAACTCAAGGCATGTATTGAATGAGCCACCAGCTCCTTGCCGCTGCCTGTCTCCCCGTAAATCAATACAGTTGAGTTGGACTTTGACGCCCGCCTTATTTCTTCCCTCAGCCTTGCAATCTGGGGCGAATTGCCTATGATGTCCTCCAGCCTGTATTTCGCGCCGCGCAGTTTAGTAAGTTCCTTTTTATAAAAATTCAGTTCCTTTATGAGTCTGTTTACCTCATCATCATCGTCGCCGGTGATTATAGCTATGATTGCTCCTGCGATAATCTTTCCTGAAACATCATGGATTGGGTTATATATGGAGAAAGCTCTCTTTTCCTTTCCATGGCGCGTGACTATCGTCGAGTATCCGGATATCGTTCTGTTCTCCTTAAGAGCGCTGCCGATTTTAGTATCTTTTATCAGTTCGCTGACATAGCGGCCGTGAACGTTGTCATGCTCAAAATCTATGCCCATGGTCTGAGCCCATGCTTTATTGGCATACATATAACGCCCCTCTGAGTCTGTGATGACAAAGCAGCACATATCTTCAAAGACGTCGAGAATGATGTCAGGCTGTAAATTTCTTCTGTCCATATAGTTCACCCGGCCTTAAAGGTTTATCAAAAGGTTTATCAAAAGGTTTTATCAAAATACTTTCATAATCAAACTGAGCCTTCATAACTTATTTTCAGCGTCATCTTCCCCGGCAGAGCGCTGCCTTGGCTCCGCGTTATCGAATGTTTGTCTTCTGCGGAAAAGCCCACCGTTTCTCCGTCCAGGAACTCAGCGTCATACTCAAGGACATAAGAAGCAATGCCGGCGAGGAAGTCGCGCACCTCAGACGGCTCATCATCAGCGTCAAGCACTTCCATCTCATCTTTGCCGAACGCTTCCATTCCGTAGGTGTATCCGCATACGCCCTTTTCGCTTCTGTAAAGACCGAACCATATCCAGTTAAAGACCGGCAGACGTCCGTCTTTCATCATGTCGGCAAACGCCTCGTAGAAACGAGGTTCAAATACCACTCCGCTCGAATAGATGCCGGATACGTTTTTCTGACTGCAGCACGCGGCCAGCAGCTTGACATAAAGCTTGCCCTTTTCTATCAGACTTTGTTCATTGCCCATCACAGACACCATTATATGCGCTTTATGCTCTCTCGCCGCCTTTACCGCCTCAGGCCACATGTAATTGTTTTCGGCGTTGGTTTCCGCTTCTCCGTCAGGTATGGGAGCAGGCATCAGGCTCAGCGCGGCCAGCATGTCTCCACAGGAAAATATCAGAGAATCCTCTCTTTTGTCCTCGTCCTCTTCAGCTATGATATCCCACTTTTCTTTCAAATCTGACATCAATTGCTCTTTATCCCAGCTGTCATCAGACAGCAAGGCAAATCCGAGAAAGACTCCCGCGGACTTTTTTCGTTCTTCAGCTTCTTCAGCCTGCTGCATCCAGTATGAACGGATCATCTCCACCATATTTTTCGCACTTTCAACTGCCGTTGACTCGTCGTATTCTTCCATCTCGCTGAAAACATGTCCGCAGTGTTCAAGTTCATCTCCCTCGTATCCGCCGCATACGCCCAGAAGCCACTTGCCCAGCATGCTCTTTTTATAGCGGAAAATATAGTAGCGCATGTCATGCAGTTCAAAGGTCTCTGTGTATTCTATCTTCGCCGGCGCTTTCCCCAGCTCCTGAGGATGAGCGAGCCACTCTGTCATGGCCTGTCTCGCCGCATCTATCTGTTTCTGATTCATCTTTATTTCCTCCTGATATAATTTGTCAGCCGGTTATTTGTCTTTCGGTTATCGGTCTTTCGCTTATTGGTCTTTCGCTTATCGGCCGCCCGATTCTAATTGAGAACCGGCTGTCCGATGATATAATTCTTTCTGTCAACGCGGACCACGAAGCTCAGCTCCGACATCTTATCCAGCAGTACGTCGGCGCCGTGCTTCAGCTTGTACTGTATCTCCTCACGGTAAAGCGGTATGAGCTGATAAAAATTGACGTTTTCTCCGTTAGGCAGAACGCATACTTCTGCTTCCTCTTCCACATTCTGCACTCCTATGAGCAGGGCTCCGCAGAAATCGGTGTTTTCAGCAAACGATCCCTGACGGTCTATGGTGTGTCCCCAGCCAAGCCACGTATCGCAGTTTATCGGCAGTCTTGCTGCAACTTTGAGCAGACGTATAGGCCAGTACCATTTCTCATCCTCGAGAGATTTTTCGTCCAGCTTCCAGTCTGCAGGCAGCGAGATTGCCAATTCGGCCCTTTTCAGCTTATACTCTTTAAGTTCTTCCGGCAAGTCCATCTCGTGCGCTCCCATGCCCATTGTCACCAAAGTATAATAGTCCCTGCCTTTAGCCGGAGGTATTACGCAGATATCCACATGTATATCCTCGGAAACCAGTTCGTGGAAAACATTACCGAATTCTCCGAAGTATTTCTGGATATGATTTTCCACCGCTTCCATCTCTTTTTCATCATACAATTCCAGGGCGCCCTGGCCGTCATGTCCGCTCTGGCTTTCTCCGCCGGCCGCATGGACAGAAAAGCTTCCAAAAGACGTGTCGTCGGAGTTTTCTGCCTCTGTTCCGTCGTCGTCCAGCCAAATTTGGAAAAACATCTCTCTCTCGCCTTTGACTCTGTAGATGAGACTTATTCTATAGTCCTGCCTGAACAATACTGTTTCCAGCACTCCAGCCTTGTCTTCCTGATTGATCCTTATCAGCCACAGTCCCTCGTCCAATGCTTCTTTCTGCGCTTTTAGCCATGAAGCATCCATTTTGGAAAGTCCTGCCTCGTTCATGCAGAATATCAGGTCCACTGTGTCTTCGCCTACCATATAAGGGAACATGCAGTATGGGGAGTCTTTTATGTAAGAATCCTCTTCCGGGGCGAAAATACGCTTAAAGTTTTCCAGTCCCTCTTCGTTGACGGTTATACAGGAAACAGCTCTCTGCTTGTCGTCGGCATCTTTAGCCAATCCTTTCTGCAGCTCCAGGTCGAATGACGGATTTATCCAGTGATATTCCATCTGCTCGAGGGAGGCTCCTTCTTCTATCTCTTTTCCCAGCGTAGTAAACTCATAATCGCCTGGCTCAAGTTCAAGTCCGCGTTTTACGGCTTCAAGGGCTCCTTCTTTATCTCCCGCATGAGCCCTCAGCTTTCCTACCTGCAGCCATATCCACGGATAATCAGGTTCCTCTAAAGCTCCTTTTTCTGCATACTTAAGCGCCTCTTCCAGCCTGCCGCAGTATGTCAGGGCCACCGAATATCTGTAATACCATGTGCCGCAGCCGGCCGCGCTTTTTTCAGAAAACGGCATCCACTGGCATACCCTGTGATAATATTCATATTCATCCATATTATTGCACGCATAAGCATACCACAGGGCCAGCTGAAGATCCTCCTGAGCCTGCACATAACTGAATCTTCCGGCATCTGTCCCTGAGTTGATAAAATCATTGATATAACTGAACATCTTGTAAAAATACCCTTGCGACTCTTCAACGAAAGATTCCAGCGTCTCTATATCTTTGAGACTGAGCAGCGAGCCTGTCTCGGGGTCGATCTGCGCTTCGGTGTTTTCCCAGTCATTTTCCTGCTTCAAAAGCCACACAGCTCCTACGTCCCTGCGGAAAGAATGGAACGATGCCCATTCAAGCTCAGTCTGACGGAGAAAGTCTGCCGCCGCGTCCAGCACAGCTTTTAAATCCCAGGCTATGAAATCCAGATATCCGCAGTACAGTCCCGTGGCTCCTCCAATAAAACATACTGCATCTTCTCCTGCCGCCTCTAAGATGGCTTTTTCAAGATCATCACGGAAATCCAATATTTTTGCCGCTGAATCCTCACCGCCGAAGGCTTCTATCGGAAAAGCTATAAATCCGGCGGCTATACCGTCTGCATGATATGAATCGACTGCCGTGTTTTCATTGCTGAGATATTCGTTTATCAGCGCAGGAATGCGGGCAGACCCTATGTATACATCCAGCCTGTAATCGGCGTCTTTATCGCTTACAGGCTCCATCTCATAAGCAGTATAACTGTTCTCCAGATATTCTTCAGCGTCGTTGCAAATGTCGATTCCCATTTCCTGCAGAACGTCAGGCAGTTTATCTATAGTTACAGGCTGCTCTTCCACCGGCATATCGACTATGTTGAAATCTCCGATAAGAGCTATGGACGCTACTTCTCCCAATATCTGATCGGTAAAAACAGAAAGCATCCACCAAACTTTATCTTCATTTTCTTTCATAAGCGGCAGCAGTTTTTCGCAGTAAAGTGTCAGAGAAACTTGATTTTTCCCTTGTTTTTCTGCCCAAACCAGCACATCTTCCCCTGAAAGCTCGATTTCGTCTGCACGCATATTGAATTCCGCAGAAGGCTGTCTGCCGATTATGATATCCCAATTTTCCAAAATGGAAGACGGTGCGTGACGTTTAAAATAGACCAGCGGAAACAGACTGTGTTTAATTCCCTCCGCGCTCAGTATCAGTTCATATTTATCATCGCCGTTTTTCTTCATACACAGCTCAAAAGCAGGATCTTCCAAAGCGATCTCAATGGCGGTCTGGCATATCGAAATTAATTCTTCGCCGTTCTTCTCTTCCTTTTCTTCATCTATTAGGCGCCTCAGTTCCCCCTCTATATTCTCAAAAGCTTCCCAGGCTTCTTCAACACGCTGACGGAAATTCTTTTCAAACTCAGGCAGCACAAGTCTCCGGTGGCAGGTGTCGATAAACTCTTCCGTATCTTCATCTCCCGGCCGTGCTTCCAAAGCTCTTTCAAAATACTCGAGCGCCCTGCCTTCCTGCTCTAAGAAAAAATAGGCGTAAGCTACGCGAAAATTCCAGCAATGGTCGCCTTGAAAATATTCTCTGTGAGGCAATAAAAGACCGAGAGCCTTTCTGAAAAGCTCTTTGTCTTCCACGGAAGCCGCATTGTTATATGCCCTCGCCAATTCGCTGTCCATTTCCGGGCTACGTTCCTCCGCCGGCACCGCCTCCAATGCGTCGATAATCTTCTGATACTCGCCTCTTTCATTCCACTTCTGACATTGTTCCAGTATAGCCATTTGCCTGTCCTCCTTTTAAAGCGTCTCCGCCGTGTATATCTTAAATAAAACTATCTTAAATATACATTCTGCCGAGCAAAAAATCAATATGAAATGAGAGGCACTACCAGCGGCGTCGTTTCTGCGCAGTTTCTGCTCTGCCGGCAGTGTCGTTCTGTATGCAGTTTCCGCTCTGTCGGCAGCTTCTTTCTGTACGGCATAAAAAATCCCGCTTACGTGGGATCATTTATTATCGATTTCATATATTATTCGTTTCATGTTTCATCGAGGCGCTCAATTCTCATCTGCGCAGGAAATTCCTGTTTCCCGCCTGCGCTCATGATTTCCAGAGTGCAGAACGTAATCTTTTTTTTGAGTTCCCACAGCGCAGAACGTAATCTATCGCCCGGTCAAAGTCGGTATCATCATTGCAAAGGTTCCCAATACTATGGCTCCAAGGCCCACGGCAGACTTCTTGGACAGCCGTTCGCCAAATACGAAATAAGAAAACGCAATTGTCACCAATATGCTCAGTTTGTCGATGGGAACTACGATGCTGGCTAAACCGTCATGCAGAGCCTTATAATAACAAAGCCACGACGCTCCCGTAGCCAGTCCGGAAAGACATATAAAGATCAAATCTTTTTTCTCTATCTGTTTCATCTCACCTTGTTTTCCTGTTACGAAAACCATTATCCACGACATCACCAGCACAACACCGGTGCGGATAGCTGTCCCTAAGTTGGATTCTACTCCTGATATTCCTACTTTTCCCAAAATGGCAGTCATGCTGGCAAATACAGCCGAGCCGACAGCGTAAAGCAGCCAGCCTCTGCCTTCTCTTCCGCTGCTCTTTACGTCTTTTTTCTCGATCATCATAAAGGTTCCCAAGCCTATGAGAACTACGCCGGCAGCACTGTAAACGCTTATGCTTTCCTGAAGAAGTATGAATGCCAGCAGCACGGTAAGAATCGTGCTCGATTTGTCAATGGGCACGACTTTATTGATGTCTCCAATCTGCAGAGCTTTGAAATAGCAGAGCCACGACGCTCCCGTAGCCAGCCCGGAAAGTATGAGAAACGTCAGTGTCTTGGCGTTTATGTCTACAATTTGAGACTGAGATCCCACGACAAACACCATCAGCCATGAAAACAGCAGTACTATGATAGTGCGAACCGCTGTAGCCAACGTAGAATCGGTTGCGCGAATGCCGCATTTTGCAAGAATTGAAGTAAGCCCGGCAAACAAGGCCGAGGCGAACGCAAATATAATCCACATAAATCTGTCCTCTAAATTCCTCTAAAGCTGTATCTATCTTCCTCAAGCCGTCCCAGAGTGGCTTCGGGATACACGTATCCTTTTTGGTGTGGGAAATAGGTCCTGACAGCAAAGGTAATTATAAATCCCGGATAAACTCCTTTTGATTTAATATTTACTCCGCCAGGCTAGCTTCACTGTCTGCAGAAAGCTAAATACTAATAAAATAAAACAGTTCACCTACATTCTACACCTTTATATACTTTTTCTCACCTATTTATTCTGTCTTAACTCTATCAACTATATCACATATTTTTTCTTTATCCATTAAAAAAATTATTAAAAAACGCTTAAGCGCGTTGCGTTCCACGACCCGGGTTAAAGCTCTGTCCCGATTTGCTCTGCAAATCGTGGAATGTCTTATGTCAGCGCATTCCGGCTTTAGCCGGTTAATGCTTACGACTCAAGTCCCTCTCGTTCTTATGCACACCAATCGAAAAAGAGATGTCATCTGACATCTCTTTCTCGATGGTGCGCGATGAGGGACTGACCGCCTGCTTCGCAGGCTTCTTCCTCGCCTTGCTGCTGCGCGGCTTCGGACCACTCGCTATTCGAGAGTTCACCGAACTCTCTCATTTTACGCTCGTGCCCTCTCGGGTTCAAGTCCCTCTCGTTCTTATGCACACCAATCGAAAAAGAGATGTCATCTGACATCTCTTTCTCGATGGTGCGCGAT
>UQXL01000042.1 GCA_900545135.1 uncultured Eubacteriales bacterium
AGTCCAGGTCTTTTTCGTTCATCAGACCTCTCAGCAGATTCCAGCGACGCTCAAGTTCGTTGTCTGAAATCGGTCTTCTGATTCTCTCGTTATAAATCATTCCTGTTCTCCTTTCCGTTAAATACATCAAGTGCGCAGAATCGCAGCCGGTGCATTGTGCAGTTTTTCAGCTTTTCTATCTCCTATGAGATAGCTGTCTGAAATATATCCACATTCAATCTCCGCGCCTTTGAGACGTACATTGGCGCACATCATCATATCTTTTTCTATCGTCATAGTTTCTCCCGGCTGTATGCTCGGCCTTTCCACATGGTCATAGCCCTGCGAATATGAGAACAGTCCCGCTTCTTTTTCACATCCCAGCTGCTGCAGATATTCGTTATATTCTTCAAATATCTTTTCCGGCCTAGCGTCTTTTTTCAGCATGGAAACCAGCTTTTCCTCAGCTTTAACGGCCAGCTCAAAGTCACGCTTCATCTTTTCCGACGGCTCGCATCCCACGGAGTACAGTCTTCCTACAGTCGTAAACATGCCTCCCGGTCCTGCTGTCGAAAGCTTGACGAAGAGCATGTCGCCTTTTTTCAGCGCCCTGTTCTGGAAATATGACGGCATAAGCTGCATTTTTTCGCCCTGCGGACATGAACCTAAAGTCACGATCATCTCTTCTCCGCCGTGATCTGTCAATATCTGCATCAGCTTTGAACGTAATTCATACTCTCTCACTCCCGGCTGGGCATATACTTGAACATAAGAAAGCGCTTTATCCTGAATATCAGCTGCCTTTCTGATGAATGACTGTTCATCTTCACTCTTTACGGCGCGCAGTCTATCGAACATGTCTGAAACATCCACAAGCTCTATTTCAGGAGCGTTTTCTCTTATATATTTGTAATAATTCCAGTAGAACATCTCCATTCCGGCTATGCCGACTTTTTTCGCTTCATTGTCATGTATCCATTTGAGAGCCATTCTGCCCTCCCAGGTGTGGGTGAAGTTGAACGGTGAGAAATATGGCTGGGCGGCATAGGGCTGTCCTATTCTTAAGAGGTGTGACGGCGGATACAGGTCAAGAGGAGGCCCTGAACAGGCTATATAGCGTACCGCGCCTTCTGCAGGCAGGATAGAGGACTGGGGATAATTGTTTTCCGCAGTTGTATCCGTCAGCCATCTGTTGCATCCGCCTAAATACTGGGTTATATTCTGTGCTATCACACAGTCGATTCCCTCTGCTTTCATGGCCTGCTGCAGAGCTGCCGTCCTGCGCTCGAGCTCGCGGATGGGTATGGGCGATTTGAGTCTTTCGTTCAATGTCTCTGTCATGCTTTTTCTCCTTTCAAAATCATCTCAGACGGCATCGGCGCTGAAACTGCCGCAAACACAAGCGGTCTGTCTCCCGTGGCTCTGACGCCGTGGATTTCTTTTTTCTCGGCCGGAATGACCATCCCCTCATGAATATGGACGTTTTTTCCTCCGCCGATATAGTAATCTCCCTCGCCCGACAGTATTATCCATACGTCGTCGGTTTCGGGATGATAGTGGGCCGGCACCTGGTCTCCTACAGGCACATACCATACTACGCCGTTTGTACGTTCGTTCTGATAGAGCAGATATTTTGTCGCTTTTGCAGGAAGCTCTTTCAGCACGTCCCTGATATCGAAAAATCTGTTTTCTATTGCAGTCCACCTCCATTTCTGACGGCGATTCTGTGTTACCAGCCGGCGCGCCTCGCGTTCTGTCTTAAATCGCCGCTCATTTTAGTACAGTTTAAATGATGGAATTTTATAATTCTGTAAATTGCTTTACTTTTGTCCGATGTTTTTAAATACGTCTCATAAAAGAAGCTCTCATCGGTCACCGGCACAGGCATTATGACAGGGCAAGCGAAAAGCGTATCCAAAGTCGAGCAAACGGTATCCTTTTTCCTAAAAAACTCAATTTGGGTCGATTTAGTTTGCCAATTTCCGCAAAAAGTCATCCTTTTGCAAAGGTTTTCCCAATATCAAAAACGTTTTCTGCCTCCTGCATCGCAGTCCCGCTCTTCCTCGCATCACCATCCTCGCACGGCCAAGCTCAGACTCTCTTAAACCCTTGCGCCGCACCATCACCACACGACAGTTCCGCATGCACACCCACACTTTACCTTGTCTTAAACTATTTCCCGGGGTATAATTAGGGATATATAATTATGATATAATTAGAATGACAATTATCTGAAGACTACATCAGGAGGATAGAAAATTGTTCGAAAAGTACGTGGAGCAAGCGCTAAACATTTTCAGCTACGTAGACAGCATCGCACTTACAGATGATAAAGGTATAATAAAATATTTCCATACTAACCGCTCAGATATAAACATGCTCGACAAATCACAAATATTGGGCACATATATACTGGACATGTACCAAAATCTTACCAGAGAAAACAGTACTGTCCTAAAAGTCCTCAGCACGGGCGTTCCCATACTCAATCAAAAGCAGGAGCTGGTCAATACAAGCGGTCTAAAGATAAACGCCATAACCAGCACGCTTCCCATAGAAGAAAACGGAAAAATCGTAGGCACAATAGACGTGTCCAGCTACGCTGTAGAGCCCCTCACCCTTTCTGAACGGATACCGCGCAGTCCGAAGACTTTCTATCAGCTTTCGGACATAGTTTCCATCGACAGCCGCATGAACGAGCTTAAAGAAAATATAAAAAAAATATCTCAGACTTCCTCCGCCGTGATGATACACGGGGAGACAGGCACTGGAAAAGAGCTTTTCGCACAGTCCATACATACCTGCGGTAACAGGCGGAAAGGCAGGTTTATATCCCAGAACTGCGCCGCCATACCCTCGACTCTGATGGAAAGCATCCTCTTCGGAACTAAAAAAGGCGCTTTTACAGGAGCAGAAGACAGTCCCGGACTGTTTGAGCTCGCCGACGGCGGAACGCTTTTCCTCGACGAAATAAACTCTATGGAATCCTCCATCCAGCCCAAGCTGCTCAAAGCAGTTGAAGAAAAGAAAATCACCAGAATAGGCGGCAGTCAGCCCATATGTGTAGACGTCAAGATAATTTCTGCCGTCAACGACAGTCAGGACGGCGCAGCAGGCTCCCCAAACATACGAAAAGACCTGCTCTATCGCCTGAACACCGTCTGTCTGAATATTCCGCCTCTCAGGGAGCGAATCGTTGACATAGGCCCTCTGGCTAAATTCTTTATAAACGAGTTCAACTATCACATGAACAAGAATATACTTGATCTCACCGATGAGGTATACGCCATATTTTCCGACTATCACTGGCCGGGAAATGTGCGCGAATTGAAAAACATAATCGAAGGAGCTTTCAACCTCAGTTCCGGCCGTTTCATAGAGAAAAAAGACCTGCCGGAATATCTGACGAAAAAAGAGTATGCGCCGGATTCCAACTACATGAAAACTTGCAAAGTAGGTCTCAAAGGCGCTATGGAGCAGATAGAAAAAGAAATCATTTTGGAAACGCTCAAGGACAGCAGCTGCAGAGCTGAAGCCGCCCGCAAGCTGAAATTGTCAAAGCAGTCGTTTCAATACAAGCTGGAAAAATATCAGCTGGAAGACTTCTTCAAAAGGGGCTGAAAGCAGGCCAGGCAGGGGCTGAAAGCAAGCCAGGCAGAGGCTGAAAGCAAATCAATCGAATACTAAAATTAAATCGAATGGAGGTTAAAATTTTTTGCCCGGTCAAAATTTTTTGACCTCTTTTTTCGTACATTTTTAACTAGAACGCGCATATTTGCACGCCTTCCCTTTCCCGGAAAAGCTGGCACAAACTTTGCTGTTGTATATGACAGACATGAGAATGCTGCCCGGTTCAAAACGAGGCAGACATCAAAAATGCCAGCGCAAAGGCGCAAAGTTCTAAGGAGGAATAGTTATGAAAATCGGAATGCCAAAGGAAATCAAAGAAAATGAATTTCGTGTCGCCATAGTGCCGCACAACGTAAGCAAACTGACGTCGTCAGGTCATCAGGTATATGTGGAGACAGAGGCCGGCCTCGCGTCAGGATTCACAGACGAACAATACGTCAAAGCCGGCGCTGAGATACTTCCTGACGCCGCTTCAGTATACAAAGCAGGAGACATGATAGTCAAAGTAAAGGAATTTCTGCCGCCTGAGTTCGGCTTCCTTGAAGAAAGACATATCCTCTGCACCTACATACATTCAGCCAACAGGCTGCCTCAGACAAAGGCTATACTGGACTCCAAGGCCGTGGCTTTCGCCTACGAGGATGTAAAAGATGAAAAGGGCGGCTTTCCTCTCCTCGAGCCTATGAGCGGACTGGCCGGAGAGACGGGGCTTCTCACCGGACTCTTCTATTCTTTCACCACCCACGGCGGCAGCGGCAAGATGATATGCGGAAATCCCGGCATAAAGCCTATGAAGATAGTCATCTTCGGCGCAGGTCATGTAGGCGTAGGTGCCGCGCGTCTGGCAGCCAAACTCAATGCCGACGTAGTGCTCATGGACGTTAACATCGACAGATTAAACATGATTTCCAGCCAGATCATACCTGGAATAAAGACTGTATTTTCCACCCACGACAATATAATCAATGAGATCAAAGACGCCGATATCGTCTTCAACTGCGTCAAGTGGTTCCCGGGACTTACCCTGATAAGCAAAGATATGCTGAAAGGAATGACTCCTGGTTCGCTGATCGTGGACATAGACGCAGAGCCGGGCGGAGCGATAGAGACATGCCGCTACACCACCCATGAGGATCCTGTATACGAAGTGGACGGAATAAGACATATATGCATACCTAATCTTCCGAGCTCCGTTGCAAACACAGCTTCTCAGGCTCTTTCAAACGCGACTATTCCATATATCCAGGAAATCGCCGACAAGGGCTGGAAGCAGGCGGCCATGGATAACGGCAGACTCATCCACGGCCTCGACTTCGTAAAAGGATACCTTACTTTCAAGGACACCGCGGAGGCTTTCGGCATCGAGCTGACATCAAAAGATAAGATATTTGAAATGTTCTAAATATCTTTTAGAAAGGAGAACCAAATGGAATACGGTATTTTATCGTTGGTTCCCGTGTGCATAGCTCTAGTACTGGCTTTTGTGACCAAGGACGCTCTGGTTTCCATACTGCTTGGAGTGCTGGCAGGCGTCGTAATTTCCGGACAGAACATAGTTACAGGTTTTACGGGAATACTGCAGTCCGCGCTGGGAAACGCGGATTTCATCTGGATTTTGGCCATCGAGGTATTCGTAGGCATAGTAGTCGCTTTCTTCCAGAAAGCAGGCGCCCTTGAAGCCTTCGCCTCAATGGTATCGAAGCACAATCTCAAGAGAAGAGGCGCGACAGTTCTGGCATCGCTGCTGGGAATATTCATATTTTTCTCTGACTACTTTTCCTCGCTGTATGTAGGAAACATCATGAGGCCGGTCACCGACAAGGCAAAGGTTTCAAGAGAAATGCTGGCTTATATATGCGACTCGACGTCGGCTCCTATGACCTCGCTGCTGCCATTCACCTCGACGGCGATGTATACGGCCGGCCTTCTGGTTGGCATAGGCGCTATAGCTGATTCCGACATAGGCGTCGATGTGGTGTTTAAAGCGTTTCCTTTCAACTTTTACTGCTGGATAACCATAATCATGGTGCTTCTCATCTCGGCCGGCATCATCCCGCAGTTCGGGCCTATGAGAACAGCAGAAAAGAGAGCTCAGCAGGAGGGCAAGGTTCTGGCTGACAATGCCGTTCCTCTGCTCAGCTCTGAACTTGACTCTATAAAACTGAAAGAAGGCCGCAAATCAAACTTAGTCGCCGACTTCTTCATGCCGGCAGTAATCATCGTTGGAATATCTATCGGTACTTATGTGATTCTCGGTTCCACGTTATGCCTTGAGGCACTCGTCGTAGCAGCGACCTATCAAGTCATTTCCATGCTGGTAAGGCGCATGGCAACTCTCAAGGAGATCGTCGATACTGCAGTCGCCGGTATCAAATCAGTAATGTCCGCCATATTGATCCTGGCCATGGCATATTGCCTCAACGCAATCACGAAGCAGATAGGTACGGCGGAGTTCATCGTAGGAATAACTAAAGAATGGATGACAGCGGCTCTCCTGCTGGTGATTTCTTTCCTCGTATGTTCCCTGATCTCTTTCCTGACAGGAACGTCGTGGGGAACCATAGCAATCATGATCCCTATCATCATACCTCTGGCATTCTCAGTCAGCGGCGGTGAACTGAACACTTTGGTATATGCTGCCGTTTCAACGGTTTTAGGCGGCGCGACTTTCGGAGATCACTGCTCGCCTATATCGGACACCACCATTCTGTCCTCGCTGGCAGCAGGCTCAGACCATATCGCCCATGTAAAGACTCAGATACCTTATGCTCTGACAGGAGCAGCTGTCGCTTCGGTGGGATATCTCATCATAGGTCTGACGATATAAGGAGAGAGCTGAACCCGCGCTTTCGCGTTCAAATTTTTCACTCTTGAGCCTTTCAGGCTTCCGCGCTTACCGCGCGTCATAACATGCTTCTCCCCCTGTCATGCGGCAAAATGATTGTCATGCCTTGTGGGAGAAGCTTTTTCTTGCTTTTTCTTCCATTCCATAATACAATATATGTTAATAAAATGTTAAGGAGAATTTTTATGGATTACATCGGAGGAATCATCAGCAGCATAAGCGGTTATATGTACGGCTATATCCTTATAGCCCTTCTCATCGCCGCAGGCTTGTATTTTTCATTCAGGACGAAATTCGTTCAGCTCAGGCTCTTCAGGGAGTCCATCCGAGTCATAGCTGAGCCGAAAAAGGACAGGGATTCCATATCCTCTTTCCAGGCTCTCATGGTTTCCACGGCTTCCAGAGTAGGTACGGGAAACATCGTGGGAGTTACAGGTGCTATCATAGCCGGCGGCCCCGGCGCAGTGTTCTGGATGTGGCTCATCGCGCTGCTGGGCGGTGCGTCGGCTTTCGTGGAATCCACACTGGCTCAGATATATAAAAAGAAGAACAAAGAAGAGGGCTTTTACGGAGGACCAGCTTATTACATCAAACAGGCGCTCAAAACCCCTGCCCTCGGCGGAGTTTTCGCGGTATTTCTCATCCTCACTTACATGGGAGGCTTCAACGCTCTCGCGTCGTTCAACCTGACTGACTTCGTCAAGGTTTACGTTCCTGCTGAAAACGCCACTCTCATCATCGGCGCCGTGGTCGCAGTTCTGGCCGGCATCGTGATATTCGGCGGAGGGAAGAGGATTTCCAAGGCTACGCAGGTCATGGTTCCTATCATGGCTATTTGCTATATCTCTGTCGCTCTCATAGTGATGATCCTCAATATTTCAGCCCTTCCGGGAGTCATAGCCAGCATCTTCTCCCAGGCTCTTGATTTCAGCGCCATCGCCGGAGGAGCTTTGGGAGCCACCATAATGCAGGGCGTCAAGAGAGGCCTTTATTCCAACGAGGCAGGTATCGGTTCCGCGCCTAACGCGGCAGCGGCAGCCGACGTATCCCACCCTGTCAAGCAGGGGCTGGTGCAGATGCTTTCTGTATTCATAGATACGCTTCTGATCTGCAGTGCGACAGCTTTCATGATCCTCTGCAGCGGAGTCGATTCTTCGGCTTATATAGATGAAGCTGGAAACACCATGAACGGCGCCTACATCCAGGATTCGCTGGGAGCCAACTTCGGAGCGTTCGGCGGTTACTTCATCACAGCGGCCATGGCGATATTCGCTTTCACCACTCTGGTTGGCAACTACTTCTACGCAGAAATGAACATAAGCTATATCTACAAAAATGCTCTCAATAACAAGGCTTTTATGACAGGCTACAGGCTGCTGGCTGTAGTTATAATATTCATCGGCGCTCAGGTAAGCGCA
The DNA here is from genome assembly GCA_900545135.1 of uncultured Eubacteriales bacterium. Lineage (GTDB taxonomy): Bacteria > Bacillota > Clostridia > Peptostreptococcales > Anaerovoracaceae > Fimisoma. The sequence goes on from UQXL01000042.1 coordinate 7,873, forward strand.
GGTCTTGCCTGGGATACGGCGGACGTGCTGATGGGCTGCATGGCTCTGATAAACGTTCCTGTCTGCATAATTCTCGGCAACACGGCTTTCAAGGCGCTCAAGGATTACACAGGCAAGAAGAAAGCAGGAAAAGAAATTAGTTTCAAGGCTGCCGACATCGGTCTTGAAAACACTGAGTGCTGGAAATAGGAAGCAGCACGAGAGTACTTGAAAATGTCCAAAATCCACAATCCAAAAGCTGTCCGGTCAATTTGCCGGGCAGCTTTTTTATTCATCTGACGCGCGCTTGACGTAACATTCCCTGTCTTTCTTTCATATAATATCAAGAGCTTTTTCTCTCTGGAGGTTTGACTTGGGATATTACGAAAAGCGCATAGATAAAGCCTTTAAAGACGCTAAGGTCATCAAGGCTTCCGAACACGGCAGAATAGTATTTTTCAGCGACTGCCACAGAGGCTGCGGCACCTGGAACGACAGCTTTCTAAACAACAAGATACTGTATCAGGCCGCCCTCAACTATTACTGGCAGCAGGATTTTACGTACATTGAAGTCGGCGATGGAGACGAACTCTGGGAAAACCGCCGGTTTGGCTTGATAAGGGAAATCCACAGCGACGTCTTTGCCCAGCTGGGCAATTTCAGCCACAGCGGCCGGCTGTACATGATATGGGGAAATCACGATAAAGTCAAATCCAAGAAGAATTTCCCGGCCGGGAGAGGCGGCTTTTCACCTCCGTATTACCAATCTGCCGTAATAGAAATGCCTCATGAATCTCAAAACCTGTATGTACTGCACGGCCACCAGGCGGACATACTTAACGACCGGCTCTGGCCACTGGCCCGCTGGATGGTCCGCTATCTCTGGAAGCCTCTGGAGCTGGCAGGCTTCAAGGATCCCACCAGTGCCGCCCGCAATTACAAAAAAGGTAAAAAAGTAGAGAAAAGGCTGGCTGTGTGGGCCGCGAAAAGAGACCGAAACATTATCGCCGGCCACACCCACAGGCCGGTCCTGCCGCCGGAACAGGCGGCAGGGTATTTTAATACCGGCTCCTGCGTGCACCCAAACGGAATAACATGTATGGAGCTGGTTTCAGGTCAGCTTTCGCTGATCAGATGGAATATGTGCGTCAGAGATGACAACTCGCTCTATGTCTGCCGTCAGGTACTGTACGGGCCCAAGATGCTCTGCTGAATTTAAAATGGCCTGAGAGTACCTGTGGATATCATATATACGGAAACGACGGCTGCCGCAACTAATCCGACCGCTATGCCCTTTTCCCATCCGTAGGCAAAGAACTTTTCTCCCCTTTCCTTTTTGCCGAGGCAGTAAATTATTATGCCCGGAGCATACAGCACCGTCGTAATCAATACATAATCAAGACCGCCTGAATACAGCATCCAAACGCCATAGACAGTACCTATAAAAGCAAATATCCGGGCTGACATCAGGGAATGACTTTCGTCCTTTGCAAATCCCTCGCCCCTCAGGGAAATCTTCAGATAATATGCCGCGCTGAAAAGATAAGGAATCATTATCATAGCTGTGCTCAGAGTATAGAAAGCCTGATAAGTCGAGGCGCTGAAATAGCCCACTATGATAAAAAGCTGGATTATTCCGTTGGTCAAATACAGTGAAAACGACGGTGAACCGTGGCTGTTGGATTTGGCAAAGACTTTCATGAACACGCCCTGCCTGGCCGCCGAATACGGGCAGTCCGCAGCTATTATGGTCCAGCCCAAAAGAGCGCCGGCCAGAGATAATATTACGCCTATGTTGACTATCGCCGCTCCCCACGGTCCTACGGCATATTCCAATATTCCGGCCATCTGGGGATTTTCCAAGCCTGCCAGCTCTCTTATCGGCATGACTCCCAGACTCAAAACTGCCACCATCACATATATAGCCAATATCCCTAAAAAAGCCGTTATCGACGCTTTGCCCACATCTTCAGTCCTCCTAGCTCGTCCTGAAAGGACGACCGCCCCTTCTATTCCTATAAACGACCATACGGTGGCCGAGGTAGTTTCCTTTATCTGTGCGCTCAGAGACATGGTGCCGTCTCCCCAGAAATTATCGAAAAAGATATCGGAATCAAAGGCTTTTACGAATATCACGGCTACTATGAAAACCAGTATAGGCACCAGCTTGGCTATGGTTGTGATGATAGATATGCCAGCCGCTTCCTTGACTCCCTGGAGCACCAGCATATTCACCAGCCACACCACTATCGAGGCGCATATCACCGAAATCAGATTATTGCCGTTGCCGAAGACTGGAAAAAAATATCCTATGGCGCCGAAGAGCAAAGTCATATACGAAACGTTGCTCAGTAGGGCGCTCAGCCAGTAACCCCAGGCTGAATTGAAGCCTACGAATTCTCCGAAGCCCTCCCGCGCGTAGCTGTAAACTCCGTTTGTCAGATCAGGTCTCACTCTGTTCAGCCCGAAATACGACATCATCAGTCCCATCAACCCTAAGCCCCAAATCAGCCAACCTAACAGAACGGC
>UQXL01000043.1 GCA_900545135.1 uncultured Eubacteriales bacterium
TTTTTGATGTGCTTTTTCCTGCTGCTGTTTCATGCAGCTTGGTTATATTACCACCTCTTTCATATCTCTGTCAAGCGCTTTTTTCTAAAAATTTAAAACTTTTAAAATTATTGTTTATTTATTACATTTATTACTTTATATTGTATAAGGAAACAATAGAGTAAAAGGAGAAACATATTATGAAAAACAGCAATTCTACTACTTTGAAAGTCCTCGGCGTAATAATGATAATTTTCGCTATTGTTTATGCCGCTGTGGGAACCCTGACCCTGATGGGCACTTTGAGCAATGTTCTTCCGGGACATGAAAAGGAAGAAGTTATTGTTGTCGCTTTGGCATACGACGTCGCTCTGCTTTCGCTGATATGCGGAATCGTCTGCGTTAAGGGAGCTGCCAAGCAGGCAAAAGTCTTCGGAGCTTTGTTTGCTCTTCTGGGGCTTGTATCATTGGTATACGTTCAGATTACTCAGAGTTCTTTTAATGTATTCGATTTCATGGCACTGCTTTTCGGAATATCTATATTTTCTGCGGCTAAGAAAATCGACAATAACTAACCTTACAGCTAGTTGCATCTCACATCACAAGGGCATAGCCTGCCTGACGGCATGTCCGTCATACTACATAAAAAAACTTCAGCTAAGGAATTTAAGCTGAAGTTTTTCATTGCTTTATTTCTCTTTTGTACATTCCGAGCGCGATGAACAGAATCACCGCAATGGAATTAAACAGGGCGAAAAACAAATATACGGTCTTAGGTCCTGCCACATCTAATATCACGCCGCCTAAAAAAGTGCATACTATAACGCTCATATTATTTCCTACGGCGTAGAATACTGATATGGCCATGTTAGACAACCTATCTCCTGCTATCTTTCCGAAATATTTGACGACTTCCACCAGGATTATACCGTTGGTCATCCCTTGAAGAAAGAATGTCGAAAGCAGCACAGTGCAGCTCGGCCCTGTGGCATAAAACCCAAATCTGGCTACTGTCAGAAACATGGCCGCAAGCAGAAGTCTCTCTGAGCCCAGCTTTTGGGAAAGCTTAGGAGTCAGAGCCATGAAGGGAGCTTCGCTTCCCGCCATTAGGAGAAAAGCCAGGCCTATTCCCGCCACATCTCCTCCCTGTTCTTTGAACAGATAACCGAAGTAAGTGTTGTTGGCCACGCTGGTACCCATCAGGAAAAAGACTGATATGAGTAGTTTAACAAACTTCTTGTTCTTAAACAGCTCCCCCATTCTTATCTTTTCGTTTTCTTCTTTATAGTAAGGCGGCTCGCTTTCCGTAAGGGTGATGACAGCTGCAGCGGCAAATGTCGCCGCATACATATAGAATATATTTTTCAGTCCGTAACTTTCCGCATATTGACCTGCGATAAATACCGCCGCCGCGAAGCCGAAAGCCCCTGTAGCCCTTATGGCCGAAAATCTCCGGCTCTTGCTTAATATGAACGCGTCCGAAACTCCGTAAACCGGTCCCTGAAAAAAGTACATGGCGCTGTAAACCAAGGCATAAAGAGCAAATACTTCCGTAGTCATGCTGACAATACCCATGGCCGCCGCGCCTAAGCACATGCCTGCCAGTATCATCCTTTTTCTGCTGCTGTTGGAATATACCTTTCCCCAAAACAAACCTGCCAGTATGGCCGTCCCCGTCCCTAGAGAGGTGACAACGCCCACCTGTGTGCCGCTGAAACCTATCGAACTCAGATACTGCCCTATGAGAGGGCAGATTATGCCGAGAGGGCAATATATGAAAAAGTACAAAACGGCGCGTTTTAAATCACTGTCGTTCTTTCCGCTCAATATTGCTCCGGTCGTATTCGCTGCAGCCGGATTTTTTTCAGCAAAATTTTTCATGACCATAAAATCTCCTCTTATAAAAAATTTAGTATATCATATCAGAGCTTGGTAAACAATATAAATTGAAAATAATTTTGGAGGTGGGATTTTGTTAATCGTAGCAATCAGAACTCTGATCATGTATGCGGCGCTGCTGCTCTCCGTAAGGATAATGGGAAAGTCAGAGCTTTCCAAGATGTCTCCCTTTCAGCTGGTGATAGTTTTCATGATCGCGGAATTGGCGGCGATACCCATAGATTCGTCCGACGCGTCTCTGATAAACGGCCTGGTGGCCATATTCATGCTCATGTTTCTGCAGATATTCATTTCATTTCTGTCCACAAAGAGCGAACTGTTCAAAAAATTCATCAGCGGTCATCCTACAGTCCTCATCGAAAAAGGCAAATTAAATATAAAAGAGATGACCAGCCTCCGCATAACCACCACCGATCTTTTGGAGCAGCTGAGGATACAGAACTGTCCTTCTATAAGCGACGTAGAATACGCCATAATGGAATCCAACGGTCAGCTTTCAGTGATACAAAAGGCTGAAAATTCTCCGGTAACGCCTAAAGATCTGGATCTATCAGTCACACAGGGAGTGCTTCCGGCCATAATCATTTCCGACGGAAATGTCTATGACAGCAATCTAATCTTTTCCGGAATGAGTCTCGTTCAGTTCGAGGACAGGCTGAGAAAGGTCGGCATAACCAATATGCACGACGTTTTTCTGGCTTTCTGTGACGGAGAAAAGCGTATTCACGTATATATGATCGACGAAGGCAGCGGAACTTTCGCAAAGGAGGTCATAATATGAGAGACCTTATAATCTCCGCAGCGATAATGATCGTCCTCATAGGAGGCTGGCTCATTTTCGACAGCTATTCCGAAAATCATTTGAGTGATTTTGCGGATTATATAATAGACGATATCATTCCGGCAGTGGAAGAAGAAAACTGGGAGGAAAGCATCGCCATGATAGCTGATTTCAGCGACGACTGGCACGAGTACAGAAAAAAGGCTCTCATGTTTTTAGACACTGATGAAATCAACGAGATAGATTTTTGTCTGGCAAAGGCAGAAAAATATATCAAGGCCGAGGATGTTTCAAATTCTTCAGGAGAACTGAATTCTCTCGCAGAGCAGCTGATTTTCATGTACGAACAGCAGGATATAAAAGCAGCAAACATCCTGTAATGCAGGCGGCGCCAAAGCCGCGGCAAGAAACGGCGCCAGAGCTGCGGCAGGAAACGGCGCCGGAACAGCGGCAAAATCTTCTTGCCCTGCGGCTGCCTATGTGTTAATATAGTCATCAAGTAGAGTAAATATTGTGCGTTAAGTGCTATGAGATGGGATGTAGCTCATAGACGAAAATCTCCTTTGGCTGGCCAGGCTGGTATCCGGTGATTTTTCTCAGGAAATTTGCCTCTGACCAAACGGGATTGCGGTACAATATTGCGTCCGCTGCTACACTGTTTAAGTTATGGGAAATCATTCTCCTCTCTTTATGGTGTAGTTACACTATAAAGAAAGGAGATGTTTTTTTGGAAAGAAACCACGCTTACGGCAATTCTTACAGGCTGGTACTGGTGGCTTTGATGATAGCCCTGACCATTATCGTCAACAGGGTGTTTCCTGCCACTCCGGTATATCACCTCACGGTCGATTTCGTGCCTGTTTTCATAATCGCGGTGCTCTTCGGACCTTTCTGGTCAGCCCTCACTTACGCCGTCGCAGACGCAATCGCAGCCATACTGTTTCCGGTAGGACCTTTCAACCCCGGCATAACCTTCACGCTGCTTCTGATCGGCCTGGCGTTTGGCTTGATCTACTATAAGCGAGACATAAGCGGAAAGTGGATCTTTATAAGGGCTTTTTTCGCCGCGCTGGCTGCTCTGGCAGTGAAGCTCTTCGGAACTACATATTTTCTGTTCCTGACCTATGGTGCGCCTAACGGCGCAGGCTACTGGGCATACGTGATCTCAAGAATCCCAAACTGCGCCATATTCGCCGGACTGGTATTCGTCCTTTTGCCTCTGGTGCAGAAGATAATAATAGAACGAATCAAAAAGCCGCTGTAAGATCTTAAAAATTTAAAGCGAAATGCTAAAAGGAGAATGGAAAGCCTGACAGGCTCTCTGTTCTCCTTTTTATCATGCTCGGAGTCCGGGTCTGTCGTACCCGACGAGCAGGTTCATATCTGGCGGCCGGCTCGAGCACACGGGCTATTTGAGCATGCGGGCGCACGACCTGCACCTAAACCATTTCTGCTATTTCACATATCAGTCTTTCGGACTTTTCCCAGCCAAGACACGGGTCGGTTATCGACTGGCCGTAGACGCATCCGTCTATAGGCTGGCTGCCGTCTTCGATATAGCTTTCTATCATCAGACCTTTCACGATCTTATTTATATCCTCGGAAAGAGACTTGGACTGGAGCACTTCTTTGGCAATCCTTATCTGCTCCATGTATTTCTTGCCTGAATTGGCGTGATTGACGTCCACTATGACCGCCGGATTGGCCAATCCCTCCTTATTGTACATATCGCATACGATTTTGAGATCCTCGTAATGATAGTTAGGTATGGACTGGCCTCTCTTGTTGGTATGGCCTCTGAGTATGGCATGGGCATAAGGATTTCCCCTGCTGACTACTTCCCAGTTTCTATATATAAATGTATGGGAGCCCTGCGCGGCGGTGATGGAGTTCATCATCACGGAAAGGTCGCCGCTGGTCGGATTCTTCATCCCCACTGGTATGTCGAGACCGCTGGCTGTGAGTCTGTGGGACTGGTTTTCAACCGACCTGGCTCCGACGGCTATGTAGACCAGCAAGTCGCTCAAGTATCTGTACTGCTCAGGATAGAGCATCTCGTCGGCGGTGAAGAAGCCCGTTTCCTCAATAGCTCTGTTATATGTTTCGCTTATGGTAACGATGCGTCTGAGCATGTCGTCGTTGGTCGTCGGGTCCGGGTGGTGAGGCATGCCCTTGTAACCCATTCCCGTGGTGCGTGGCTTGTTGGTATAGACTCTCGGTATGATGCAGATTTTTTCTTCTACCTTGTCCTGCACTTTTCTCAGTCTGGACAAATAATCCAGAACGGCGTCCTCGTTGTCTGCCGAGCATGGCCCTATGAGAAGGATGAACTTATCTTTCCTGCCTGCTAGAATGTCTTCTATCTCAGCTACCTTTTTTTCCCTCATGGCTTTATATTTTTCGTTTATAGGAAACATTTCCTTTATATCTTTAGGTATAGGCAGCCTGCGTTTAAATTCCATGTTCATGAGTTTACTCCCCTTTCTCCTTGTCAAACAGCTTTCTTCTGGCTGTAGAACGTCTCATCATATCTTTGATTCCCTCTTTGTCCGCTTCCATGAGCATCCGCTCAAGCCGTGAAATCTCCATGGTAAACAGCTTCATCTGATGCAGCAGAGCGTCTTTGTTTAACAGAAACAGTTCGCTCCACATGGTTTCGTCTATTCTGGCTATTCTCGTCAGGTCTCTGAACGAGTCTCCTGTGTAGTCCTCAAGATTTTCGGTATGGTCGCATGTCATCAGGGACATGGCTATACAGTGGGTCAGCTGAGAGACAAAGCCTATCATTTCATCGTGATCTTCAGGTGAAAGCTCGGATATTTTGGCAAAATTGAGTATTTCGCCTATCTGCCTGCAGAGTTCTTTGGCGCTTTCCGTATTCTTTTCCGTAGGAACGACTATATAATTGGCATCGTAAAATATCTTCTCGTCGCTGTTTTTGATTCCCAGCCTTTCACATCCTGCCATCGGGTGAGCCGCTATGTATTCGCAGTCGTCCCGCAGCATATTCTGAATATCCCTTACCAGCTTTCCCTTAACGCCCGTGACGTCTGTGATTATGGTACCGCTCCTGAGATACCACTGGTTTTTTTCTATCCATTCCCTGAAAATATGAGGATAAAGGGCGAAGATTATCACGTCTGCCGACTCTATCATTCCTCTGTCCACCTGGGTTGCTCCCTTGGCTATTATGTTGTTTTCAAGGGCGAATTTTATCGTCTCTTCGTCTGTATCTATGGCGCTTACGGCATAGCCCGCCTTAGTAAAGCCCCTGGCGTAGCTGCCGCCTATTATTCCCAGTCCTATAATCAGTATATTTGTGTCTTTATCAATCTTCAATCTTCTTCACCTCAATTCCTAAAGCTGCCAATTTATCAAAGAAGTCCGGAAAGCTCTTCGTCACCGCTTCCGCACCGTCTATTACGCCTCCCGTAAGCGTCAGCAGGATGGCTTCCGACATGACTATCCTGTGGTCGTTGTGTCCGTAAAGTTCTGATACAGGAGTTTTAAAATCTGCCGGATAAATTACTACTTCATCGTCGTAAACTGATGATGAAACTCCAAATTTGGCCAGTTCCGACGCCATGGCCTGAGCTCTGTCGCTTTCCTTTATCCTGAGCCTTCTGGTCCCGGAGAACACGCCGCCGTTTTTGGCTGCCGCCACGGCGAACATGATCGGCGCCAAATCAGGACAGTCGGAAATGTTCAGTGCTGGCGTACCCTTTTTAAGCTGCTCAAACATCTTGCCGTACACTCTGTCGCCCTGCAGACTGTTTTCCGGAAGGTTATTGATTTTGACCTCTCCGCCGAACACGTTCAAAGCCTCAAAGAAAGCGGCGTTGGAGTAATCTCCCTCTACCCAGGCCTCCTGCGCCGAATACTCCTGATTTCCTTTTATATAAATGGTCTTCTCGTCTTTCCACGACGCTTCGACTCCAAATATTTTGAGGGCGGAAATGGTCATGTCTATATATGACCGGCTCTCTATAGGCGGCGTTATGGTGAGAACACTGTCGCCGTCAAGCAGAGGCAGCGCGAATAAAAGTCCGCTGATGAACTGACTTGACACGTTGCCGGCCATCTTAAAACTTCCCGGCCTCAGCGGTCCCTTGACCATAAGGCTGGTCCTGTCCTGAGAGAAGAGCAGACCTCTTTCTTCGCACATCGTCTCATATATACCAAGAGGCCTTTCCATCAGGCGCTCACTGCCGGACAAAACTGCGTTGGCTCCTGAGATGAGACAGAGAGGAACGAAAAACCTCAGCGTGCTTCCGCTTTCACCGCAGTTCAATATCCTACCGGCCGCCGCATTTCTTATATCGGTCCCGCTCACTGCGATGCTGTCTCCGCTTCTCTCGCACTTCACGCCCATGGCCTCAAGGCAGTCTATCGTAGCCAGCACGTCGCTGGAGCCGGCTATGCCATGAACTACGCACCTGTCCTTTGAAAGCCCCGCGCATATCAGCAGCCGGTGCGCCATGCTCTTTGACGGCGGAGCTTCCACGAAACCTGCCGCCTTACCTTTGCTTATGCTTATCTTCATAAATTTTCTCCGCTTTTATTATTTTTTCTGCAAAATTTTCTCTTTCAGAAAGTCTATCGCTTCCAGATAGCCGTCAGTTCCGCGGCCCATAACGGTAAAACAGCATGCCTGTCTTATGTAACTTATCTGACGGAAGTCCTCCCTCTCTTTTACATTGGAAATATGGACTTCGGCAGTCGGCAGACTTACGCTCTTCACCGCATCGAGAAGCGCTATGCTCGTATGGGTATATGCTCCCGGATTTATCACGATGCCGTCGGCCTGCTCGAAATACGCCTGCTGTATCCTGTCCACCAAGTCTCCCTCGTGGTTCGACTGGTAAAATTCTGCTTCTATTTCATTTTCCGCGCAGTGGTTCTTTATTTTGGCGACCAGATCGTCATAGCTTTTACTGCCGTATTTGTCGGGCTCCCTTACGCCGAGCATATTGAGGTTTGGCCCGTTGATGATCACCAGCTTCATTGAAATTCCTCCATGATCTTCTGTATAAGTTCTTCTTTGCTGCCGTTATTCTGTACTATGACGTCAGCAGCGACCTTATATATATCGTATCTTTCCTCGTATCTCCTCTTAAGCTGTTCCCTGTCGAAAGCCGTAGGGCGATCAGGAGTGGGAACAAGCAATTCAAGATCTCTGTCTATGAACACGACGCGTCCGTTCATCTTGAGAAATTTTTCGTTTTCCTTTTTTACAATGCTGCCGCCCCCTGTGGCGATTACTGCCCCGTTCCTGGCGGCTAGACTTTTAACGGTTTCAGTCTCCAGCCTTCTGAAATGTTCCTCTCCGTATTTTTCAAATATCTCAGGTATGCTGATGCCTGCCTGGGAAACTATCACCTCGTCCATGTCGAAGAATTTGCGTCCCAGCTTCTCGGCGACGGCTTTTCCCGCCGTGGTCTTGCCGCTTCCCGGCATGCCAACCAGAACTATATTGGTCTTTTCAGAGAGGATATCCCGGTAAATCCTGTCGGTCAGCTCTGATTCATATTTCACGCCGAGGAAAAATTCCGAAGCGCTGACGGCCTGAGCCACCAGCATATAAAGTCCTCCCTCAGCTTTTATTCCTTTTTGCAGAGCCTGCGTCACCAAACGGCTTCTTATGGGATTATATATCGCGTCGGCTACGCCCTCAAGGCTGAAAAAATTATCAATGTCCAGCGGAGAGTCGCCGATATTCGGATACATTCCGCATGGCGTTGTATTTATTATGAGCTGCGCGTCCTTATGCAGCATATATGCCTCATCGTATGTAACAGTACCGGGAGCGCCTGTAATACGGCTGCGGCTCACCTTTACCGCTTCGCCGGCCTCCATGCTCCTGCATACGGCAAGGGCGGTGTCCGAAGTGCCGCCGGTTCCCAGGATGAGGACTTTTTTTCCTTTAATACCTATCCCCAAGCGTCTTATCAAGGCGGACAGACCGTCGAAGTCGGTGTTGTGCCCCGTCAGCTTTCCGCCGTCGTTTCTGATGCAGTTGACCGCTCCGATTTCTGAGGCTGCCTTACTCATGCTGTCCATGAAGGGGATCACGGTCTGCTTATAGGGAATAGTTACATTGATTGCTTTAAATTTCTTTTCTCTGAGAAAGGCTTCCAGCTGCTCCGGCTCAAGCTCAATAAGCGCGTAATCATATTTGCCCAGTCTTGCGTGTATGTCTTTGGAAAAGCTGTGCCCCAGCTTTCTGCCTATGAGTCCGTATTCTGTCATCTATCGCTTTTCTCCTTTAATAAAATCCGTTCCGAATCTCACCGTCAGCAAATCTGCCAAGGTGAGGGCCGTAACGGCGTCCACCACGGCTCTGGCCCTATGGATCACCGCCGGATCGTGTCTGCCCTGTATAATGAGTTTGGCGTTTTCTTCTTTCTCCAGGTCCACCGTATCCTGCGCCTTGTATATGGACGGCGTAGGTTTGA
>UQXL01000044.1 GCA_900545135.1 uncultured Eubacteriales bacterium
AAAAGAAGATGAGTATTACTTCCACCTGTTAGAAAAAGACAAAAAACCGTATGGTGATGGAAAACCATACGATAAGCGGAAGCTATGAATGGCATTACGACGAGATCAGAGACGGGTATTACCAGTACTATTTCTATCCTGATGAGGGAGAGATAGAAAAGGTAAAAGGAAGAATAGACGCGGTTCTTGAGGGCTGAAGAAATCAAGAATAAATCAAGCGTAAAATAAAAAATTGCCGAGGGCTTACATACCCTCGGCTTTTTATGTACTTATGTACTTCACCGCTTTCCGAAAAAACACTTAGTTGACATGAACCTACATCTCACTCTCCGCTACCCTCATCATTATCGCGCACTCGATGCGCTTCTTGAAAAGCTCGCAGCCGGGCTCATATATGCCGCGGATGGAACCGGAGGCATGGTAAGCGTTGGCAGCGCAGCCGCCGGAGCAGAAAAGCTTCGCCCAGCAGTCCTGGCATTCCGGGCGTGAATATGCGTTGCAGTTTCTGAATTCTTCGCGGAGCCCCTCATTAGTTACACCATTCCAGATATCGCCCAGCTTGTAAGCTTCTTCGCCGACGAACTGGTGACAAGGATACAGGTCGCCCCATGGCGTGACGGCCATGTATTCTGTGCCGGAACCGCAGCCCGATATCCGCTTATAGATGCATGGGCCGCTCTCAAGGTCAAGCATGTAGTGGTAGAATGTGATGGGGCGGCCGGCTTTTTCGCGGCGGAGCATTTCTTTAGCGAGAATTTCGTACTGCTCCTTTACGACCTCAATATCTTCGGGGGTGAGCGCGGCCGGGTCGTCCTGGGAAGCGACTACAGGTTCCATGCTCAGCTCCGTAAAGCCGAGGTCGGCCATATGGAATACGTCGTTGGTGAAGTCAGGGTTGGCGTGAGTGAAGGTGCCTCGCATGTAATAATTTTTTCCGTCTCTTGATTCCACGAGTTTGAGGAATTTAGGAACTATCGTATCATAGCTGCCTTTGCCTGAGTAGTCGACCCTCAGTCGGTCGTGAATTTCCTTACGGCCGTCGAGGCTTAAGACCACGTTGCTCATCTCCCTGTTGGCAAAGTCTATAACGTCGTCGTCTATCAGCATGCCGTTGGTCGTGAGGGTGAAACGGAAATTTTTATTGTGCTGTTTTTCCTGCGTGCGCGCGTATTCCACCAATTGTTTCACGACATCCCAGTTCATCAGAGGTTCGCCGCCGAAGAAATCTACTTCCAGATTTGTGCGGCCGGCGGAATTTTCTATGAGAAAATCGAGAGCCCTCTTTCCTACTTCAAAGCTCATGAGGGCGCGGTCTCCTGAATATTTTCCCTGGCTGGCAAAGCAGTAGGAGCAGTTCAGATTGCAGGTGTGAGCCACATGAAGGCAGAGTGCTTTGACCACGTTGCCGCTGCGCTCCTTGAATGTTCCGGACAGTTCAGCGAAGGTGTCAGGAGTGAAAAGCTTTCCCGCGGCCTTGAGTTCTTTTATGTCCTCTATACATTCGAGGATTTCTTCGGAGGTGACTATTTCTGTATCCGGTTTGCTCTCAGTGCCGCCCTCCAACCCGACTTCCGCAGGATTTTCGGCTTCTGACGGATTTTCGACTTCCGCAGGATTTCCCAAATTGCCGTATTTGGCCATGATTTCCGATACGATTTCCTCTTCAGATTTGTCCTGGAACATGGCGATTATGTCGTATGCTATCGGATCCACCGAATGGACGGCTCCTGAGCATGTATCGAGCACTATATTGTAATTGTTCAGCTTATATTGATGTACCATATAGGTCCTCCGTTTAGATGTTTTGAAAATATTAGTGATCCGAAGCAGGGCGGAAGCGCTGCATGGTCTGGAATAAGTCGGCAGCGACGCGGGTCAATTGAAAGGCTTTTTGATGTAAAAACACCACTGCTTTACATAAAGAGTGCCGCCAAAAACGGCGGCACTCTGTAATTAAATAATTCAGAACGTTTTTATTTGTTTTCGTTCTCGCACTTTTGATTAGCTATGCCGCAGCTGGTCTTGCATGCTGACTGGCAGGAAGTCTGACATTCACCGCAACCGCCGTTCTTGGCGCTTTCGCAGAGAGAAGCGGTTTTCAGAGTTTTGATTCTTTTCATAATGTACGTCTCCAATCTAGTAATCTTTCATATAATACGTCTATTTTACCATGAAGGCTTTCTTAAATCAAGGTGTTGACCGCAATTTTCAGGCTCGTGCAAATATAGAAACCGCATTTTCAGGCTCGCGCAAATCGCACAAGTAGCACAAATCGCGTAAATCGTGCAAAATATTAGGCGGACAATTTTAAGTCCATGCAAAGCGGTTATGCCGCAGGAAATAACCGGCTTATTTTTCCACGTTACATATATAGCTGACTCTGAACGTTCCGTTGAGCTCAAGCAGCTTTTCAATGGCTTCAGCGTCGGTCAGACTGCCCGATTGGCCGCTGCTTTCCTGCAGGAGTCCAAGAAAATCTGACAGGCTGGCTGTTACCTCCGGCTGGAAGTTTTCCACATAACAGTCTGTAAGTCCGTAGGTTTCCATCATATCTGCTGCGGCTTCCTGATAAGTGCTGATTTGGTCTATGAGGCCGTTGTCTAGGGCTTGCTGGGCGGTGTATATCCTGCCGTCGGCCAGATTTTTGACTTCCGCGTCTGTCATACCTCTGCCCTCGGCGACTATGCCTACAAACTGTTCGTACGCTTCGTCTATGAGAGCCTGGAATATGGCGCGCTGTTCATCTGTCATAGGCTCGGTGGAGCTTCCCATCGACTTGTTGTCGCCGGAGGTGATGGTCTCAGTTTTAATTCCCAGATTGCCAAGCAGCTCGCTGAGATCTATGAAAGTGCCCATTGTAACGCCTATCGAACCGGTCCAGCAGTTTCTGTTGGCGATGATTTTGTCGCAAGGAGCGGAAATGTAATATCCGCCCGAAGTGGCCTGGGACTGCATTGAAGAATACACAGGTCTGCCGGTGATTTCCTGATATTCTCTTATTTTCAGGTAGACCTCGTCGGAAGCGTATACGGAGCCTCCCGGCGTATTGATGTAGAGTATGAGCCCCTTGTTATTGTCATCGTATATCATCGCGTCGATGGCGTTGAGGATATACTGATGGTTATACGTTCCGGTACCGTATTCGTCAATTGTACCTTCTATATAAAGCGTTCCTATATAATCATGGCCGAACCCTGTGATAACTTCATTTTCCGGCGCGTTTCCGATTGATGATATGAGCTTGCTGCAGCCTACGGCCAGCAGCACGATGCATAGAATGACGAGACAGATGATTATGAGAGCTTTTGCCCAGCCGGGCATACGCTTTCTGCTTTGGTCATCGTAATTTCTCTCGTAGTATTTTGAACCTGTGAAGCCGCCGATGTCTCTTCCGCGGTCAGCGTTGCCGGAACTTGTGCTGTTGGTGGAGCCGTAGTTTGCATTGCCGGCGGAGCTGCTGTTTGAGCCGTTTGAGAAGCGGCCGTTGGAGTAATATTGAACCTGTTTGCCGCCGTTTTGGCTGCCTCTTTCCGAGCCGTTGCTTTGCGGACCGCCGCTTTGACCGCCGCTTTCTGAATTGCCGCGATTATTGCCGCCATTGTTGTTTTCGTCGAAAAAATCCAAAATCTGATCCTCCCTCTTAATAAATTTATACTGTAATTCTATCATGAAAGCAGGCCCGTGAAAAGAAAATAATTTGTGTATGACGATTGTATGAACAGAGAAAAGTTGAATTTCTGGATGAGAGAAAGCAAGAGATCATATGCCGGTGTCCGAAAATACCAATGCGACATTGAATCCGGCTGCTGAATCCGGCTAAAATTAACTCATTGACAGTGTACTACTTTGCGTGGTACACTTAAGGTGAAAAGGGTTATAAATTGTGGTTAAAAGGGATATGAAAGGAAAACACATGTTTAAAATTGATTTGCGAAGTCACAAATCAATATATGAGCAAATAACGGACGGCTTTAAAGAGATGATAATGACCGGAGTCTTGGCATGCGGAGAAAAGATGCCGTCGGTGAGGGAGCTGTCCAAGGATTTAGGGGTAAATCCAAACACTATCGCAAAGTCGTACCGGGAGCTTGAACGGCAGGGATACATCTATACGTCCACAGGCGTGGGGACCTTTGTGGCGGATAAGAGCGAGATCAAGGCAGACCCTGTGGAACTGGAAAAGGCTAAAGAAGTTCTGCGGGTGGGCTTCAGGGAACTTCTCTTTCTGGGACTTGACTATGATGAGGCCATGAAAATTGCTGAAGAATTATTTGAGGAAAGGAGGAAGGACTCGTGATCAAGATAGAAAAGCTTTGCAAACGATTGGGCGACACTGAAATTTTGAAAGAATTAAGTCTTAACGTTCCCAAGGGAGCCGTATACGGACTCATGGGGCTTAACGGAGCCGGAAAGACTACTGTCATCAAACATTTGGCAGGTTTTGTCGAACCTGATTCGGGCAGCATAACCATAGAAGGACAGCCCATAAAAGATAACGAAGAACTGAAATCACGAGTTCTGATCATTCCGGACGATTTGTTCTTCTTTAATAGCTACAGGCTAAAAGACATGAAGAGGTATTACCGGAAAATATACAAGAACTGGAACGAAGAACGCTTTGGAGAGATGACGAAAGACTTTTCCCTGGATATAAATAAAAATATGATGAAATTTTCCAAGGGGATGAAAAAGCAGGCGGCATTTTGTCTGGCTCTTTCAACGACTCCCGACTATTTGATTTTAGACGAACCCATAGATGGACTTGATCCTATAGTCCGCAGAAAACTTTGGCATTATATAATGGGCGACGTGGCGGAAAGGGAAATGACAGTGCTCATCTCATCCCACAACGCGAGGGAGATGGAAGACGTGTGCAACTATATAGGCATCATCGCAGGCGGCAGGATGATCTTCGAAGGTGACCTGCTGGAAATCATGCCGACCTCCATAGAAGAAATTTTCCTTGAGAAGCTGGGAGGTGGAAGAGATGAAATATAAGAATCCTCTCTGTATTTCAGGCGCGCTGATGAAAGAAATATTCAGAATGTACTGGTATATTCCCGTATTTACTTTCATGCTGTATTTCTTTGCCGGCATCATGCCCATACTTTCCAACATGTCAAACATGGATTCAATAGATTACTATATCCACGAATCCGTAAAAAATATGAATATCATATATACGGGGATCGTTTGCGTTGTTCCGGTGATTACAGCCGTGCTGATGATGGGCTTCATACACAAGGAGTCAAAGGCGCTGATGCTGCACATACAGCCTCTTTCAAAGAACAGGATATTCAATTCCTATTATATATCCGGCTGGCTGATGTGTATAATACCTCTCCTGATCACGACAGCGTTATATCTGTTGCTGTCGTTCAGGATACACGCGATTACCCGCTTCGATATCATATACTGGCTGCTTTCTTCCATAGCAGTGATGACTTGGTTTTTCGGCATTACGGTGTTTGCCGGAACGTTGACGGGAACGGCGGTGATGAATCTGCTGGCGGCAGGCGTGTTAACAATCATTTTCCCCGTACTCGTGTCAATTGCCGAAGCCTACTGCAATATTTTCATAAGCGGTTATTATAAAATGCCTGAATGTGTGACATATATAGCGGAAAACTACAATCCGATGCTGAATATGCTCTTCAGGTACGGAGAGGAAGAAACAGGCCGAACGATCGTTTTCGCCGTATATTTTGCTGTAGGCGTACTCTTGTCGGCATGGGGAAGACGCATATATAAGACCAGAAAACTTGAAAGGGTTGGAAGTTCAACGCTTTCAAAGACTTTTGAAGAACTGATGACATATCTGGTAGTCTTCGTCGGTATGAGTTCTTTCGGACTCATGATGTGGACTTTCAGCGATTCCAGACTTATGATAATCGTCGGAATGATCATAGGAACGCTGCTGACACTTTCCATAGTCAAGATCATCGTAAACAGGAGCATGAGAATATTCGGCCGGGATTTCCTGCGTTCGCTGGCTGTGTATTCTGCCATAGCCGTGGTATTCGTCGCCTTGACGGTATTTGATATTACAGGATTTTCTAAACGCGTGCCTGAGGCCAGCGACGTAAAATCCGTAGAAATGGGAGACTTCGCTTCATTCTACGACAATTTCATAGATTCAGGTTTTACTGAAGAAAGCAATGTAAACTCGAAGATGCAGTTCACATCTCCTGAGTCCATTGACAAGATAGTAGAACTCCACAACTACATCGTTGACAATAAGCTTTATGCAGGCGAAAGTGAAACCGGCGCCGAAGTGTACGATTTAGACGGCACTCCTGTGAGCATAGGAAGTGAGTATATCCATATAAAATACAAGCTTGAAAACGGCAATTCCCTTGAACGTTATTACTCTGTCAACATGGATCAAAAAGTGGCACAGCTGCTTGATGATATTCTCACAGGCGAGGAGTACATGGAAAAGAGCAAGCTGTCATCTTATATAAATATGGAAAATATCAGTTATGTGCAGATAACAAGCACGGCGGAGTATTATGACGATCCTTATGAAGAAAGCGAAAGAAGTTATTACAGTTACGGAGATTACTATGAAGAACACGAGATAAGCAATGCAAATATAGCCGTAATTGAAAATCCAAAGCTGATTAAAAAGGTTTTCTCGGCCTGGGATAAAGATATGGCAGACTGCGGCTATCTCAGCGGCAACAGGGGCGTTTCCTCGATACAGGAAATAGCCAGCGTCGAAATTTATTTCAAGCAGCCTGAAGACAAGAAGAGAGCAAAATATGGTGAAGAGAGTGTTGTGTTCACCATATCCAACTTCGATGAAAATATCATTAAATGTCTGACAGACGCGGGTTACGGTTACGTCGTGGGCACACAAACGGAGTAACACGGTTCGCTGCTGAAGCGGCGCGTCCAATGAGCCCCGCAAAATAGAGCATGAAAACGCCAAGGCCGCAGCGATTTGCGGCCTTGATTTGTGTAAAGCCGAACTTTGATTAGCTGCTATTGAAACGGAGAAGAGACGGGGGAGAATAGACGGTATGAAGAAAAATTACTACGAAAACATAATAGCAGGAGCAGGAGCCGCCGGGCTTTACTGTGGGTGCGTGCTGGGAGGCGACACGCTGATACTTGAGAAGACGAGTCGTCCCGGAAGAAAGCTATTGGCGTCGGGAAGCGGCCAATGCAACGTGACTCACGGCGGCTCCATCAAGGATTTCATAGAGCATTACGGACCTCACGGCAGAAATATAAGGGGCGTACTGCAAAGATACAGCAACCTGCGCCTCGTAGCGTTTTTTGAAGAACTGGAAGTTCCCCTCTGCGAGAGAGAGGACGGAAAAATTTTCCCCTCTTCGATGAAAAGCATGGACGTTCTCCAAGCCCTGCTGAGGAAAATTGAGGAGCAGAGCGTTGAACTGAACTGCGATTCTCCTGTCGTGAAGATAACTCCGCCATCTGCCGAAAGTTCTCCCGACAAAAGTTCTGCTGCCGAAATCCCTGGCGAAAGCATCGGTGACAGACGGACAGAACTCTTCACCGTAGAAACGCCCGGCAGAGCTTTCAGTTGCCGTAATCTGATAATTGCGACAGGCGGCTGTTCTTACCCCAAGACGGGTTCCGACGGAAAGATGTTCGACGTGCTTAGAGGGGATTTAGGCATTGAGATAGTCAAGCCAAGCCCCGCCCTTACTCCTGTTTACGTTGAAAATTACATATACGGCGATCTGAGCGGAATGAGCTTCAAAGATATCGCCATTAACATTTCCGGTACGATCCGCCGCGGCGATTTGCTTTTTACGCGTAAAAACCTCTCCGGCCCGCTGATTCTGAACAATTCACGCTATCTGAGCCCCGGCGCCAGCTTCACACTGAACTTCCTGGCGCCGGCGCCGCCGGCCGCGCATGACCCGGCCGGTACGCCAGGCACATCAGCCGCCGCGTCAAACCCGGCCGGCACGCCAGCTCCGCCAATCAGCGGGCCGGAGGCCGCTGCCCGGTTCAAGCGGGATTTCCCGGGCAGCGGCAAATCGCCGCAGAGTTATATGTGCGAGGAACTGGGTCTGCCTAAGAGATTTGCACAGAAGATTGCAGAAGAACTTGGCATAAGCAAAAATAAAGTTTCTCAGCTTTCGGGAAGCCAAATACAAAAGCTGGCCGAAGCTTTGACTGCGGCTTCCTTTACTGTAAGCGGCCTTGCAGGCTTCAGTGAAGCCATGGTGACAAAAGGAGGCGTAAGTCTTGCCGAAGTGGATATGACCCGAATGGCGGCCAAGAAGTATGGAGGGTTGTATTTCATAGGAGAAGCTTTGGACGTGGACGGGGATACGGGAGGCTATAATCTGCAGTTTGCCTTTTCCTCAGCATGGGCGGCGGCAGAAGATATTCTGAGAAAGGCTGACTATAGATAAAATTTCCGCACTGCCTGAAAGCCTCATCTCATAAAACTTGAAACTTAAAGAAAATAGAAGCCGCCGCCTCAGATTGAATTTCAAAAAAGTTAAAGTTTACAATTCAATGTTGCGGATTTTCAAGCCGTATTCCGCGTAGCCGTATCCAAATTTGTTAAAAACGTGGAAAATGGATACGGTTTTTGCGATATTGGATACCGTGGTATCAATTGAACCGTACCCCAAAAAGTGGAGAGGGAATTAGACAGATTTTGATTGCCTGTAGAACTCCGATGGAGTTAAGTATC
>UQXL01000045.1 GCA_900545135.1 uncultured Eubacteriales bacterium
CAGACAGACAGACAGACAGACAGACAGACAGACAGACAGACAGACGAGCTTAATGGCTTGATTCTGCTTTGCCAATATGTTTTTGGTGTTGCTTTTGTTTCTTTGGGAAATCTTGCAACAGACATTTATCGTGGAGCCGGTATCAAGCGAGATGAAGTAACCACAGATGGGATTCCTTGTGTTCGCTATGGTGAAATCTATACCATGTATGATATTAGCTTCCATGAGTGCGTGTCCCATACAAGTGAGGATGTTGTTGACAATCCGAAGTATTTCGAGCATGGAGACATTCTCTTCGCCATTACAGGAGAAAGTGTCGAAGAAATCGGAAAATCCATTGCTTATCTTGGCAATGAAAAGTGTATGGCCGGTGGCGATACCGTGGTTATGAAGCATAATCAAGACCCTCGATATATTTCCTATGCCCTGTCTACAACAGATGCGCAGGCACAAAAAAGTAAGGGCAGAGTAAAAAGTAAGGTGGTTCATTCAAGTGTTCCGGCGCTAAAGAAAATAACCATTCCTTTGCCGACGCTTGAAGAACAAAAACGAATTGCTGATATTCTCGACAACTTCCACCGGTTGTGCAATAACATTTCTACCGGTATTCCGGCAGAAATCGAAGCAAGACAAAAGCAGTACGAATATTACAGAGATAAACTATTGGCATTTAAGGAGAAAACATCATGAGCACAGAGAAAAAAGTCGGCGTGATCTATATACTGACAAATCCGTCATTTCCGGAATATGTAAAGATAGGTTATGCCGCTAACCTTGAAAAACGATTAGAGCAGCTTAATCGCAGCGAATGTATTCCTTTTGCGTTTCGCGTTTATGCTGTTTATGAAGTTTCCACACCGCTTCAAGACAAAGAATTGCATAGTCTGATTGACAGGCTGAACCCTGAGCTTCGCGCCATAGATACCTTTAATGGAAAAACAAGAACAAAAGAATTTTATGCCATGTCTGCGGAGGATGCCTACGCATTGCTGGAAAGTATCGCGAGGCTTAGCGGAACAACAGATAAATTGCATCGCCTAACGCCGGAAGGTCATGAGCTTGCCGATGAGGAAGCGGCTGCCGAGATCCAAGCGGAAGCAAAGGAGCGAAAATCTCCGTTTTCCTTTTTCAAATGCGGTATTCCTGTAGGAGCAGAAATTGAGCTTATCGGTCATTCGGAGGTTATCGCGACCGTAAAGGAAGAGCGGCAGATCGAATATCAGGGGAAACTATATTCGCTTTCATATCTCGCGCAAAAGATATTGCAGACTCCTTATCCGTTACAGGGACCTGTACATTGGATATATCAAGGCAGGAAGCTCAGCGATATTCGTACGGAGAGGGAAGCGCAAGGGCTTTATCAATAGATGACCGGAGGTAAAAAAATGTCATTTTATAACATGGTAATGCAGTCGGCAGAAAGCACTGTTGTTGCAGAGTATATTCCCGAAACGTCGCGTTCTGACTCATATCAGAGCGAAGCGGAGTTGGAGCAGGAATTTATCCGCTTGTTGATAACGCAAGGTTATGAATATCTGAAAATATATGATAAAGACGGCCTTGTTTCCAATTTGCGCAGGCAGCTTGAACTTTTGAATGATTATGATTTTTCTGACGGTGAATGGAACAGATTCTTTGCTGAATGTATTGCAAGTAATAATGAGGGCATTGTAGAGAAGACCCGTAAAATACAGACCGACCATGTTCGGATTTTACGCAGGGATGACGGCACGATAAAGAATATTTATTTGCTTGATAAGAAGAATATACATAATAACCGAATGCAGGTTATCAATCAGTACGAAGAACACGGGGGCGTACGCGATACCCGCTATGACGTAACGATACTTGTAAATGGTCTGCCGCTTATTCATGTGGAGCTCAAGCGACGCGGCGTAGCTATACGAGAAGCGTTTAATCAAATTAAACGTTATCAGCGAGACAGTTTTTGGGCTTCTTCAGGGTTGTTTGAGTATGTACAGATTTTTGTTATATCTAACGGAACTCATACAAAGTATTACTCCAATACTACAAGAAATAGCCATATCAAAGAAAACAGCGAGAGCGAGCGCAAGCGCAGCAAAAAGACGAGCAACAGCTTTGAATTTACTTCCTATTGGGCTGATGGGAACAATAAAATAATTGCGGATATTGTGGATTTTACAAAGACTTTTTTTGCGAAACATACGATACTTAACATTCTGACACGGTATTGTGTGTTTACTGCGGAAAATCTTCTGCTTGTTATGAGGCCATATCAGATCGCCGCTACGGAACGAATCCTGTCGCGGATAGAAATTTCGACCAACTATAAAAAGACAGGCACACTCGACGCGGGCGGTTATATATGGCATACCACGGGAAGCGGAAAAACGTTGACTTCTTTTAAAACTGCTCAACTCGCGTCCGCGCTTCCTTACATAGATAAAGTTCTTTTTGTTGTCGATAGAAAAGACCTTGACTATCAGACTATGAAAGAGTACGACCGTTTTGAAAAGGGCGCGGCAAACAGCAACACGTCGACTCGTGTTTTGCAGCGGCAGCTTGAAAATCCCGATACGCATATTATCATTACGACTATTCAGAAGTTAGGCGTTTTTATCCGCAAAAATAAAGGACATGAAGTATTTAAAAAGCATTTCGTCATTATTTTTGACGAATGCCACAGAAGCCAGTTCGGCGATATGCATACGGCTATTACTAAGTCTTTTAAGAATTACCATCTTTTTGGATTTACAGGTACGCCGATATTCGCAGCAAATGCGCCGAGCGGCGGTAAACCGATGCTGAAAACTACGCCTCAGGCCTTCGGCGGCGAGCCGGACAAGGAAAGGAAGAAAGTATTGCCGCTGCATACTTATACAATTGTTGACGCTATCAACGATGGAAACGTGCTGCCTTTCCGCATCGACTATATCAATACTGTCAAGCAGAAAAACAACGCTCCCGATAAAGAAGTTTCGGCGATCGATACTGAACGGGCTTTGGCCGCGCCGGAGCGTGTCAGCGAAATTGTCGGCTATATTTTGGAGCATTTTGACCAAAAGACTAAGCGGAATAACTTCTACACGCTGAAAGGGCAGCGGATAGCTGGGTTCAATTCAATTTTTGCGGTCAGCTCTATTCCTATGGCGATGAAATACTATACGGAATTTCGCAGGCAGCTTGCTGAAACCGGGCGCAAAATGAATGTTGCAACCATTTTCAGTTACAACCCAAACGAGGATGACCCGGATGACGTGCTGCCTGACGAGAGCTTTGAAACTGACGCGCTGGATAAAACATCGCGCGATTTTTTGGAAAGCGCGATTGCAGACTACAACGCCGATTTTAACACAGCCTTTGACACGTCTGCCGATAAATTTCAGAACTACTACAAGGATTTATCGCAACGTATGAAAAATCGCGAGGTTGATTTGCTGATCGTCGTCAATATGTTTCTTACAGGTTTTGACGCGACGACTCTTAACACGCTGTGGGTGGATAAAAACCTTAAAATGCATGGTTTGATACAGGCGTTTTCTCGTACAAATCGTATACTCAATTCCGTCAAAACTTACGGCAACATTGTATGTTTTCGGGATTTACAGGAAGAAACCGATGAGGCGATCGCGTTGTTTGGCGATAAAGAAGCAGGAAGCGTTGTGCTGTTAAAAGGCTATGACGCATATTATAACGGCTACGACGAAGACGGGAAACACTATTCGGGTTATACCGAATTGATCGATGAACTTATACAGCGTTTTCCGCTAAGACAAGAAATTATCGGAGAACAAAACCGGAAAGATTTTATCAGTTTGTTCGGCGCTATTTTGCGGCTGAGAAATATTTTGACAGCCTTTGACGCTTTTGACGGAAATGAGATTTTATCCGACCGGTATATGCAGGATTATCAGAGCATTTACATTGATCTCTGGAACGATATGAAACCGGCAAGGAGTGAAAAAGAAAACATCAATGATGATATACTTTTTGAAATCGAACTTATACGTCAAGTAGAAATCAACATTGACTATATCCTTATGCTTGTGCAGAAGTACCATGACGGAAACTGCGAGGATAAAGAAATTCTTGTTACGATCGATAAGGCTGTTAATTCAAGTATTCAGCTTCGCAGCAAGAAAGAGCTGATCGAAAACTTTATACGTACCGTCAACGCTTCAACTAATGTTGATGAGGACTGGCGCAGGTTTATCCTTGAACAAAAGGAAATCGACCTATCTGCTATCATTACAGAAGAAAAACTGAAGCCAGAAGAAACGAGAAAGTTTATCGACAATTCTTTCCGTGATGGAACGCTTAAAACGACAGGTACGGATATTGATAAAATCATGCCTCCTGTTTCCAGGTTCGGCGGAGGAGGTAGGAATGAAAAAAAGCAGAACGTCATAGACAAGCTGCTAAAATTCTTTGAAAAATATTTTGGGCTAATATAAAACAGAATATGCAAAGGCAACGCGCTTAAATAAAAAGCCGCGCCACCGGACTTACAAATGTCGGTGAGCGCGGCTTAAAAATTCTAAAGACCAGGTTTGAAAACCATATATTTTATTATGCTGTCGTCCGAAATATCCATATCGGCGACTGAATCGAGGTCTGTTTCCGCCAGTACATAACCGTGATCGCCTTTCGTACCGCCCTGAAGAGCAGACGGTTTGACGCCGTTCTTTTCCAGGACTGCCGATGCGGCGGATACAGGATCCTGACAGCCTTTTGTAAAGAAAGCGATTCTCGCGCCGCCCTTGATAGATCCCATGTCGACTTTAGGGAAGTTGACCGAGTTTATTATATTTCCGTTTTGGAAATAGTTCATTATCTGCTCAGTGGCCATGACCGCACAGTTTTCCTCAGCCTCAGCCGTCGAAGCTCCCAGGTGAGGCAGCAGGATGATCCTGCCCGCGCTGCCGTCTGCAGATTGGCCAGATTTGCCCATGCTGCCGTATGCAGCGGCTCCAGATGCCGCGCCTGCCAGCGCGTCGTTAGGAAAATCGGTGACGTAGGCTGCCAGCTTGCCTGATTCGAGAGCAGCCAGAAGATCGTCGTCCTTTACCAGCTTATCCCTTGAGAAGTTGAGCAGCACGGCAGAGGCTTTCATTTTATCGAACAGATATTGATTGAACATTCCCTTGGTGCTGTCGGTGGCAGGCACGTGAATGGTCACGTAATCACATTCAGGCAGCATATCCTCTATGGTGGAATAAATCTTTACGTCTTCTATTTCCCCGGTAAAATAAGGGTCAAAACCCAGTATATTCATGCCGAGGGCGGATGCTGAGGCGGCGACCTTTCTTCCTATGGCTCCGAGACCTACTACGCCTAGAGTCTTGCCGCATATTTCCGTGCCGGCAAACTGAGACTTGCCTTTTTCCACTGCTGCGCTGACGTTTTCTTTGAGGGAAGCAGCCCAGGAGAGGGCCTGTGGGATGTTTCTCGCGGCCAGTAGAAGTCCGGACAGAACCAGCTCTTTGACCGCGTTGGCGTTGGCTCCCGGAGTGTTGAACACCACGATGCCTTTTTCCGCGCATTTATCCAGAGGAATGTTGTTTACTCCGGCGCCTGCTCTGGCCACGGCTTTGAGATTAGATGAAAGCTCCATGGAATTCATGTCCTGACTGCGCACCAGAATTCCGTCGGCTTCTTCGATGTTTTCGGTAAGAGTATATTTTTCATCTAAAAGGTCCAGGCCTTTGCTTGAAATTTTGTTGAGTGTGGATATCTTAAACATACTTCCCTCCTTTTGGACACAAGATTTTCTGCTATTCTAAACAGTATATCACTTTACTCAAATAAGGTAAAGTGGTACAATGTATTATATATTTAAAAAAAGCGGAGGTTCATTATGACAGCATATAATAGAGTCTATAATTTTTCGGCGGGCCCTTCAGTACTGCCATTGCCTGTCCTGGAAAAAGTAAAGGAAGATTTGCTCAACTATGGGGGCAGCGGACAGTCAGTAATGGAGATGAGCCACCGTTCAGTTCATTTTAAAAAGATCATGGAAGATGCCGAGGCGAATCTCAGGGAACTGATGAACATACCGGACAATTACAGAGTCCTCTTCGTTCAGGGCGGCGGCACGCTGCAGTTTTCCATGGTTCCGCTGAATCTTCTTAGAAACAGCAAAAAAGCTGACTACGCGATTACAGGAACTTGGGCCAAGAAAGCCTATAAGGAAGCCTGCAAGTTCGGCGATATAAAGATAGCGGCCTCGTCGGAAGACGACACTTTCACCTGGGTGCCTAAATTCGGCAAAGAACAGGTGAGACCTGACGCCGACTACGTATACATAACGGCCAACAATACGATATACGGAACGGCATATAACTATGTTCCGGACGTGGGAGACATACCGCTGGTGGCCGACATGTCATCATGCATCCTTTCCCAGCCTGTAGATGTGAGCAAATTCGGCCTCATCTGGGCAGGAGCCCAGAAGAACGTAGGACCTGCAGGCGTGACCATAGTGATCATAAGAGAAGACCTGATAGGCCATGCCGGAAAGGAAGTGCCGACTTATCTTGACTACAAGATACACGACGAAAACGGCTCCATGTACAATACTCCTCCTTGCTTCGCAGTATATGTGGCAGGGGAAGTGTTCAAGCACATCAAGGAGACAGGAGGAGTCGAAGCCATGTACGAGCGCAATAAGGCCAAGGCTGAAAAGCTCTACGGCTACATAGATTCGAGCAGTCTTTACAGCTGCCCTGTAGTCAAGGAAGACCGCTCTCTGATGAACGTAGTGTTTGTAACGGGAGACGAAGCTTTAGACAAGAAATTCGTATCCGAAGCGAAAGAAGCCGGACTTGTGAACCTGGGAGGACACAGGTCGATAGGCGGCATGAGAGCCAGCATCTACAACGCTATGACGATGGAGGGCGTAGACGCGCTCATAGATTTCATGAAAAAGTTCGAGCAGGAAAACAGATAAGACAAGACTAGGAGTAATTAAAAATATGAGATTTTTAATAGTTGTACCTGACGGGTCGGCTGACGACCCGATAGACAGCTTAGGCGGCAGGACCCCTCTCGAGGCGGCCCTGCTGCCTTGTATAGACGATTTGGCGTCAAAAGGAATGATAGGCACATGCCGCACCGTACCTGAGGGAATAAGCCCGGGCAGCGATTCGGCCAATTTATCAGTCATGGGATATGACCCGAGGCGATATCTGACCGGAAGATCGCCTTTGGAGGCGGGAGCTCTGGGGATAGATATGAAAGAGACCGACGAGTCTTTCAGAGTCAATTTTGTCACACTGTCGCCGTCGGAATCAGGGAGATATTCCGACTTTTCCATCAAGGATCACGCGGCGGGTGACATAACTACTGAAGAATCAGCGGAATTGCTGGAGGTCATAAAAGAGGCTTTTTCCGCGGAAAACATAAAATTTTATCTGGGCACCCAGTACCGGCACTGCATGGTCATAAGCGGCCAGCCTTCGGAATGTGTCATGGTTCCGCCTCACGATATTCTGGACAGGAGACTGGGAGATTATCTGCCCAAGGGAAGAGACGGAAAACTATTTGCAGATATGGCCGAGAAAAGCTATGAATTGCTGAAAGACCATCCGGTCAACAAAGCCAGAGCGCAGAGAGGCCTGAATCCGGCCAACGGAATATGGATATGGGGCCAGGGTACAAGACCGAATCTTCCTGATTTCGGTGAGAAATACGGAGTGAAAGGCAGCGTGATTTCTGCTGTCGATCTGATAAAGGGTATCGGAATGTTTGCAGGTCTTGAAATAATCCAGGTCGAAGGAGCCAACGGCAGTATACACACCAATTTTGAGGGCAAAGCGAAAGCTGCCATAGACGCCTATGAGAGAGGACAGAATTTCGTCTATCTTCATCTCGAGGGAACAGACGAGTGTTCCCACCAGGGAAACCTGGAAAACAAGATAAAGTGCGCTGAGTATATAGACCAGAGGGCTGTAAAGCCGGTGGTGGAATATCTGAAAAACTCAGGAGAGGATTACAGAATTCTGGTTGTTCCTGATCACAGGACGCCTCTGGCCATCAGGACCCATACTTCAGACCCGGTTCCTTTCGTCATATATGACAGCCGTAATGAGACTGAGCCTGACAAGCGCAAGCAGTTCAACGAGAGAGCAGCTCTCGCTTCGGGAAATCATTTTGAAAACGGATATGAAATGACAGATTTTTTCTTTGAAATAAACAGATAACAGGGGAAAAGATTTTAGAGATGATGAGCTTTAGAAAAATTTTTGCAAGTTTATTTTGCGTGGTACTGATAGCGGTTTCCTGCGTGACATGGGTACCGGCTATGGCAGTTTCCGACGCTGTTAGTCCCGGTGATGCGTCAGATTCTTCCAGCGCGTCGGAACCAGCTGGAGAATCCAATTCCGTAGACGAATCGGATTCTTCCGATGTTTCGGGAGTTCCTGACGTGGAGGCAAAATCAGCCATTATCTTATGCGGAGATACAGGCGAAATTATATGGGAGAAGAACGCCGACGAAAAGATGGAACCGGCCAGCATGACCAAGCTGATGACGGCTCTTTTGGCAGTGGAAAACCTCAAGCCGGATCAGGAGGTTGAGGTGACTGGAGAAGCCGCCGCCATGCCGGAGACAAAGATATATCTGCAGACTGGAGAGAAGAT
>UQXL01000046.1 GCA_900545135.1 uncultured Eubacteriales bacterium
CCTTGCGCCGACGCTTCAATATTACGAAAAACACCCGCAAGAGTTTCGTTCAAATTTTCATCTTGACCCGCGACGCGCAGTACATTACAAAATAATTCACTCGGTAATATGAAAAAACCTTTTTCCTCGACAAGTCCGGCGCGTGCTTCCTCTGCCTCTGCATCAGAAAGCGTCGCATAATCAAACTCGGTATTTCCGGCTTCATGTTCCCCGCGATTGATATATCCTGTAAGATTTTCAGAAATATAGCGGTAAAACAGCATACCTAAAACATATTGTTTAAAATCCCAACCGTCAACACTTCCGCGTAAATCATTTGCAATATTCCATATTACGCGGTGCAGTTCTGCACGTTCCTGCTCTTTTTTTGTGTCTGTCATAACGCACTCCTGTTTCTTTTCTTTATCGACTTGCGGCAACGCCGAACAATATGATATTTGGTTCATTATATCACATCTTGATGAATTTTCTACATCTATAGTTCGAGAAATGTAACTTTCGCATGTATTTATACATTATTAAAGCCGGCTCCCATCTGGAGCCGGCCGCTCTTTATATAATATCATTTTTTCTTCTTGAACCTGTTTTCCATGTCATCCTTGAAAAACGCCTGATGCAGGTCGAAATATCTGGAGAGATGTTCCTTTATAGGTATATCCGACCTGAACTGCAAAAGCCATGGGGGTTTCTGCATCCTTTCGGCGGCGTTCTGGCGTATCTGCATCTTCAGCTCCTCGTACTTTATGAGAATCTCGTTTTCTCTGGCGAAAGTTCTTACCTTGGTCACTATGCCCAGCGAACGGATCAGGTCCACCATGAACACTCCGTAGAACATTCCTATGAAGAAGCTGAAAGTGATATTTTCCGACAGCCACCTCACAGCGTCGAGGATATGGGGATGGATAAGGAAATAATACATGGCCCCAAGCATCGCCCAATAGATTGAGAATCTCAGGCAGATTATCCCCTGAACATTAAATCTTTCTCCTGAATAATCCCAGAGCTGGACTTTCATTCCTTTTATGAAGATCAGACCGGCCACGTATTCTATCAGCGTCATGACGGCGGCCATAGCTATAAAGAGCACCGCCTTTCCGCCTGCCTGGGCGTTTCCTATAAAATCAGTCTCCTCCAGTCCTGCCATCAGATACAATGCTATGAGCCCAAAACCGTAGATAGGCAGGTAAGGTCCCGTCATGAAGCCTGGATTTATCCATCTGCGGCTTTTGTTGGCCGGAGAAAATCTTCTGTACACGACTTCAAGGCACCAGCCCAAAAGCGAGCCCATGGCAAAGAGGAAGGATAAAATCAAAATGTCAGACATGAGCTGCTCTCCTTTCCCTTATTCACCATTTTTTCCGATGAATATTTCTATCGCATTGTGAAGATTTTCAATGTGGATTTCTTCGCTTCCCTGCTGATATTCCCCGTCCAGCGACCATGGAACGTCGCTGCTTGCGCGGATTTTAAATTCTCTGGCGTTGATAAAGGTCAGCATATCAGATTCGTAATTCTGAGTAGTCAGCGCGTTGACAATTTTAGTAAGCTCTATGATATTCTTAGGCGATTTAATTAAAAGAAGTTCGAAAAAACCGTCGTTCATATCCACATACTCCGATTTGATGGTGATTATTCCAGCCAGAGACGTGGAGTTGCTTACGGCGCCGAAGATGTAGTCGTCCTCATATATCTGTCCGTCCGCTTCAACGGATATATGTTCTTTTTTAATGGAGGTTATGCTGGTTACGCCCTCCAGAATGTATGCCAGATGACCCAGCGCATTCTTGATGTTCTGCGGCGTCGCGTATGAAGTCTGGGTGAAAGCGCCGAAAGACGCCACGTAGGAAAACTTTCTTCCGTTAAAGCTGCCTATGTCCAGAGGTATTTTTTTTCCGTTGACAATGTCTCTTGCCGCTTTTACGATTTCAGTGGAAAGGTTGAGGCTGCTGGCAAAATCATTGGTGCTGCCGGCAGGTATATATCCTATCGGCGTCTTATGCCCTTTTTCCAGCAGTCCTGCCACGACCTCGTTGAATGAACCGTCTCCTCCGATGCAAGTAACCAAATCAAAGTCACCGCCGTACTCCGCCGCATACATCGTGCCGTCTCCCTGCCTGGTGGTCGTAAGTACTGAAGACATATATCCGGCCTTAGTAAATGTGTCGACGATATTTACAAGATACCTGTTAGCCCGTTTCTTTCCCGAGCATGGATTGATAATAATCAAATTCTCTTTCATAATCTTTTTTCCCCTTTTTATATCTGCACTAACCCTTTTATTTTACATTTTTTTATCAATTTTTACAAGAAAAATCTGCTCAGCAGAGTAGTCGCGCAGCAAACGACGATTCCCATCGCCAGCGGAGCGATAAAAGCAATCCCTGCCCATTTCCAGCTTCCAGCTTCTTTTTTTATGGAAAGAAGCGTCGTCGCGCAGGGCCAGTGCATCATGGAAAACAGCATCATGTTCAGAGCTGTAAGGCAGCTCCAGCCATTGTCCGTTAAAAGCTGATAAAAGAATCCCAGGTCATTCACCTCCGCCAAAGTCCCCTGGCTCATATATATCATCATGACTATGGGAAGCACTATCTCATTGGCCGGTATGCCCAATATAAAAGCTGTCAGGATGGCTCCGTCAAGCCCCATCAGATGACCAAGCGGCTGAAAAAAATCCACCATATAAGTTATAAGGCTCACTTCTCCCACCGTGACATTGGCCAGTATCCATATAACCATGCCCGCCGGAGCCGCCACAACAACTGCTCTTCCCAGCACGAACAGTGTCCTGTCAAACACCGACCTTACTATCACTTTGCCTATCTCCGGTTTTCTGTAGGGCGGCAGTTCCAGCGCGAAAGAAGAGGGAACGCCCTTAAGGATGGTCTCTGAAAGTATTTTCGTCAAGGCGAAAGTCGCCATAATCCCTGCAAGAACTGCGGCTGTAATAAGCAGCGCTCCTTTTAGCTGCGATTCAGCAGCGAAAAACATGGTGATAACGGCTATCAGCATAGGGAACCGGCCATTGCATGGAATCAGGGAATTGGTCAGCATGGCCAAAAGCCTTTCCCGCCTTGAATCTATTATCCTGCAGCCTACCACCGCAGAAGCGTTGCACCCCAGCCCCATGCACATGGTAAGAGCCTGCTTGCCGCATGCGTTGCAGCACTTGAAGCATCTGTCAAGGTTAAAGGCAATCCTCGGCAAGAATCCCCAGTCTTCCAGCAGCGTAAACATAGGGAAAAATATGGCCATCGGCGGCAGCATGACCGATACCACCCAGGCCAGTACTCTGTACATCCCGTGGGCTGCCATATCGCATATCCAAGCGCCCAGCCCCAGCGCGGAAAGCTTGTCATACAGCGGTTCTTCAAGGGAAAACAACAGGCTGCTCAAGATTTCCGACGGATAATTGGCTCCTTTGACGGTAATCCAAAAGACAAGCAGCAGCAGAAGTCCCATGGCCGGAAAGCCGACGGCCGGGCTGGTGAGAATCTTATCCACTCTGAGGCTTACATCTTCTCTTTCTTTTTCCCGGCATACCACCTGTCTAGCTATTTCTTCGGCCTTAACCGCGGTTTCTTCAGGAGTATCCAAAAGTTCTGCCACATAGCCTCTCGCCCTGACTATATGATTCTTCCTCTCATCAATCAGTTTCAATACTGCTTTTTCAAGCTCTTTTCTCATCTCCTTTTTCTTCGATGACTCAGTCATGATGACGCGAACTCCCAGCAGCTTTGACAGCTTCTTGCCGTCTATCGCAAGGCCTCTTTTCCTCACCTGATCCATCAGGTTTATACAGATTATCACATCATCCCGGTGTCTAAGTATCTGCAGTGCCAAAATCAAATTCCGTTCAAGACATGTTCCGTCGCATACGATTATGACTCCCCTGCCCACAGGATCGCATATACAGTCTCTGGCCACTTCTTCCTCAGCTGAACTGGCCTGGAGAGAATAACAGCCGGGAGCGTCGATCAGATTTATGGTCGTATCCTTGACACGCCATTTTCCCCTGGCGCTGGCTACGGTCTTTCCTGCCCAGTTCCCGGTATGCTGGCGCATGCCCGTCAGGCAGTTGAAGACAGTGCTCTTTCCCACATTGGGATTGCCCGCCAGGACTATGCTCACCTCTTTCTCTCTGCGCTCTTCATTCATGGCAAGGCACCTCCACCAGCACGTTGGAAGCGTCCTCTCCTCTTATCGCAACTACCGCTCCGCGTATTTTATAGGCCGACGGGTCTCCCAGAGGGCTTCTGAGCACGCATTTTATCCTGGTGCCCTTTACCACTCCCAAATCCTGAAGCCTCCTGTTTTCTCTCAAGTTTTCCGTCACCAGACCTTCTTCATCTATCTCTAATTTATTCAATGGTTTCATAAGAAACAAAATCCTTTCATTCAAAATATGCTATTTTCAATATATGAAAGGACTTGGCAGGCGGTGAAAGATGCGGACAGTGAAAGATGCGGACGATGGCGAAAAAGGCTTGGCAGGCGGCGGATAAAAACTCAGGAATTCATAAAAAACTCCGATTGCTGTGATAACGCAGCCCGGCTGCGCCTGTTCACACTTTCGGAGTTTTAAAATATATTAAGCGGCTTTCTCTTAGCTTTGGCTTCTTCCGGTATTGGAATCTTGTTTGTAGAGCGCGTCGCCCACCATACTCTGTTGAAAATAGTTCCCAGACACATCACCCATGCCAAGAACCAGAACCAGAGCATCAATACTACAATGTTGGAAAAGGAGCCGTACAGGATATCGTAGTTTGTAGAAAGATTGGTATATATGGTATAGACGTAAGTCACCACCAAGAATCCTATCGCCGCGAAAATACTTCCCGGCACTATATCGCGGAACGGTACCCTCTTCGTAGGCAAAATATAATAATTGTATGATATCATCAGAAAATACATTGCCAATGCTATAGGCCATCTGAGCAGTACCCAGGCGGCCTCCGATATTTCTTGCCCTACCACAGCTCCAAAGACCAAATTTATGATCGGTTCTCCGTAGGCCAGCACCACCAGCGAAAATACTACCGTGAAGATGGTTATAAGTATCGTTCTGACGGATTTCAGCCTGTCGCGCAGGAACCCCTGGCCTATGACCTTTCCGTCGGTCAGCGTATAGTTGGCTACTCTCATCAGTGCGAACTGAACTCTTGAAGCGGCATAAAGCGCCAGCACCGCCAAGAATATGCTATTGGCGCCTGACGGCGAATATTCGAGAAATGAAAACAATTTGTCGGCTCCCTCGACCGTCACGTTGTCGTCGACCCACAGTCTGATTTCATTCAGCGAAAGGGAAAACAGGCCTAAAAGCTGAGAAATCAGTATCAAAATAGGGATGATAGACAGAAACAGAGAAAAAGCGATCTGTGCCGCTACGCCTTGATAATACGGGTCTTCAAACTGCGCCAGCATCATGAAAAATATTTTCTTGATTCGTTTGCCGGCGTTGATCGTCTTTTGCTTCATATCTCCACAACCTCCCTTCACATTGATTTTGTTTTGCAAGCTGTTTTTTTCAGTTTTTGACTCACGTTGACTCTTACGGTTCTCGGCACAAGCTGATGCCAGCCGCCGATACTCGTATAGAGCCGCTGCGGCTTGCTGAGGACTGGCGTGAGCTGCCGCGAGCCGCCTATGCTGAAAACTGGCGTGAGCTGCCGCGAGCCGCCTATGCTGAAAACTGGCGTGAACTGCCGCAAACCACCTATGACGAAAACTTCTCCTCCAGCAGCTTTTCCAGGGTGATGCCCTCTACAAAGTACTCTACAAAGTAGATGCTCTCCGCATCCTCGAAAATATCCACGATGCGGGGCAGCATGGGGTGCTGGAGCTTTTTCAGGATGTTGGATTCCGCCAGGAAGTCAAATTTTGTCCCCTGCTCCTTGCGCACCTGCTTCACCGCCCAGCGGGTGTGCAGGCGCTTGTGCTCGGCCAGATAGACGGTGGACATGCCGCCCCGGCCGATGACAGACCGAATTTCATAAGTGTCGTTGAAGGTTGTTGTCATGGTGTTGTTCTCCATTTTCTCATTCTGGTTAGTCTGTATTCTCCACTCGTGTCAGCTCATATCCTCCATAACTGCCGTCTTCATTCCAGATGTACTCCACATAGTACTCCAGATAAAATGCTCCGGAGTCATCCACTGCATAGCTATCCGCTCTCTGTTGAACTCCATCAGCATCATACTCGACCACAAATTTTGATATCGGCGTACCATCCTGTTCGTATGTCGTCTGAGTCTCTGTCCGAGCGGTATCGTCGTAAGTAATCAGAGTATACTGACTATCGTCCTGTCCTTCCCCGTTATATAGATTTTCTATATCAATCCGCACTGTGCGTCCGGCGGCATCGTAGGTATAAGTCTCCACCCTGCGCATGCCGCTGTCGGCCTGTGTAGTAACGCAGCGGATCTCATTTCCTCTTTCGTCGAACTCTGATTCCTCCGTATTTTTCACCGCACCGGAAGCGTCATAGCAAACTGTGCGAATGTTGTTGCCCACCTGGTCGTACTCATACAGCCAATACTGCATCAGCTCACCGTTTTCATAATGGTTGCTGCGCCGGGTTCTGCCTGTGGAGTCGGCAAAGGTACCGCTCTCCATTTCCGCCAGCTTGTCGGCGATGCTCTGGTCGTTCCCCGTTTTCTCCAGGGCCTCCCGCAGGGTCTCCAGAGCCTTGTCATAGTCCCCCTGGCGGATGTACACGTCGGCCAGACCCAGCCAGCCGCCGGGCAAGGTCTCGTCCAGGGCGATGGCGGCCTCATAGTCCGCCTGGGCGGCGGACAAGTTGTCCTCCGTGTCCCCGGACAGGGCATAGGCGTCGCCGCGGCCCACAAAGCCCGCGGGCCGCTTGGGGTCAATGTCAATCGCGGCAGTGAAGGCGATAATGGCCTCCTCATAGTTTCCTTCCGACAGGTACCGCACGCCTAAGTCATATTGCTCCTGCCAGGCGGCTTCCGCGTTCTGCCCACAGGCGCACAGGCCCAGCACCAGGGCCAGGGTCAAAAGCCAGCTGCAAATTCGCTTCATCTTTCTGCCTCCTCTTTCCTTTTTGTGCCGGTCAGCCCTCGCTGACGGTAGAGCGAATCAAATTTCCCGATCCGTCGTACTCATCGTAGCCCAGGTAGTTTCCCTGGTCGTCATATCGGTTGATCTGATCCTCTTCCAGCGTCCCGTCCGCGCCATATCTGCTGTACCGGACACGGTGGCCCTCCTCATCGTATTCCATGGTGTAATAGCCCTGGAGCTCCCCGTCCGGACCATAGTCCGACTGCCGGATTTCCCGTCCCTGGGCGTCGTATTCATAGACCCGGGTGCCCTCGAGGACTCCCTGCGGATCATACCGCTTTTCCGAGAGCAGATTTCCATCCGCCCCATACTCCTTTTGGAAAGACATCATCAGCTCGCCGTGCTCGTCGTACCACTTTTCTTCCGTCGGCTCTGTGCCGCTGCCATAGGTCTTTTCCACCCGGCCCACCTGGCCGCCGTCTGTTGCGTACTGATAGTCTACTGTTTGATTTCCCGCTCCGTCATAGGCCATTTCCACATAGCCGGTCTGAACGTTTTGGCCGTCATAGGAAGTGACGGATG
>UQXL01000047.1 GCA_900545135.1 uncultured Eubacteriales bacterium
TGCCCGTAGAGCCGATAAAATAAGGCTTTGCGGACATTTAAGAAGATATAAAAAGATAGTCAAAAAGACATATATAACTTCTGCTAAAAATATGTATTCTATTGTTTCAAAATTGGAAGAAAGCGGCTATGCTTTAGATAGCGGTAGAAAAATTCATAACAATTCCGGACGACCAAGCAGATTTATAATGTTAAACTTTTGGTAATATAAAATAAAGTAAAGCACCCTCGGTACGAGGGTGCTTTTTATTTTCACTATGCTGCTACGCGATTTCATTTTCCGATATGCTTAAGCAACAGCTCCAGAAAGAGGTTCATCTGCGGAGTGACGCATTTGTTTTTATGATATACGAGCTGACCCCACATGGTGATTTCATCACATTCCGTATCTAAAATTGTGAGCTTGCCGTTCTCTATGTAATCGCTCACGACGTATTCGGGCAGAAACGAAATCGCTTTGTTTTTCAGGAGAAATTCTGTGATAACGTCCGTGTTTCCGACCTCCCAGAAAGGGTGAAGTTCATATCCCTTAGCTGCCAACAATTGTTCCACAGCGTAGCGGTAGCTTATATCACGTTCTGTAAGGCAAAGAGGCTCTTTGAGCAGCTGTTCGAGGGGAATCTGCTTTTGATCTGCCAAGGGGGAGTCGGCCGAAGCGATAAAAGATATTTTCTGCGGCTTTTCCGAAACCTTGACCCACTCCGGGAAATAGAATTTTTCGTCAAGAAAATACAAGACGTCGACGTCATTTTGTCTGAGCATGTTGAATAAATCGGGCGTAGAAGCGGTGTGAGTGCTGATTTCGACGCGGGGGCAAAGCTCGCTGAACTCCATGACGACAGGGGGAAGAATACTGATAACGTAAGATTCGCACGTGCCGATACGCAGGGTTCCCGAGATCTGATCTGGCTCCTGCGCGATGTTTTCGGCCTTTTCGACGGAATTAAGTATTTCAAGGGCGTAAGGCAAGAGCCTTTCCCCGGCTTGCGTCAATTTTACCTGCTTTCAGATTCGCTCAAATAGCTGAACGCGCAGCTCGGATTCAAGCTGTTTTATCTGCATGGTGACGGCAGACTGAGAATAGCCCAGCTGTTTTGCTGTCTTTGAAAAATTTTGCAACTCAGCAATGCGGACAAAAGTTATAAGGTTTCTTATCTCCATGATGTTTCCCTCCTCATAAAGTTCTGATTT
Source organism: uncultured Eubacteriales bacterium (assembly GCA_900545135.1). Taxonomy (GTDB): domain Bacteria; phylum Bacillota; class Clostridia; order Peptostreptococcales; family Anaerovoracaceae; genus Fimisoma. The sequence goes on from UQXL01000047.1 coordinate 1,191, forward strand.
CCAACGATGTTTTATTCCCAGCGGCGCTTCGTCTATAGTTCAAAAATTTTGAACGTATTTATAAAAACCATGAATTTTACAATCATTAAATTTCATAGTAACATTGTTTTTAGAGAAAATCAAGGAGGGAAATGCTATGCGTAAAGAACTAAGAGAGCAGAACGAACAAATCGGTGCGTTGGTGAGAGAGTTTACGTCGCAGGCAGTCGACTTTTATAATAACATTGAAAAATATTCCGTGTGCCGTTTGGCGGAAAAAGGCACCTCTGAATCGCTGAAAGATATGGAAATACGGGAAGCGTCGATCCGCTTTTGGGTATTGCCGCGCTGTGCAGGGAGTACGATATGTGGATGCACGTCGACGGCGCTTTTGGGGCTTCCGCCCTGCTTTCCGATAAATACAGGAAAAAATTATCGGGAATCGAGCTTTCGGACAGCTTGAGCTGGGATGCGCATAAATGGATGAGGCAGACTTACAGTTGCAGCGTCGTTTTGGTGCGTGATAAATCACGCCTTGTTCAGAGCTTTGCTGCTCATCCTGAATATTTGAAAGACGCGGAAACTTCGGAGGACAATGTTGAATTCTGGGGCTTGGGGCCTGAGTTGACTCGTCCGGCGCAAGGTTTAAAGCTGTGGCTTACTTTGCAAGTTCTTGGAAAGGCTGAAATGGGTCGAACCATCGAATATGGCTGCCACATGGCGGAGCTTGCAGAAAAATTGATTCGTGAAAGTAAAGGCTGGGAAATCGTATCACCGGCGCAGCTGGGGATCGTGAATTTCCGATATATAGCCGACGGAACGCTTTCCGAAAAAGAGACGGACAGAATAAATGCCGAGATTTCAAAGGAAATCACCGAAAGCGGATTCGCACAGGTGTTCACTACGGAGCTGAGAGGTAAAAAGGTTCTGAGAATGTGCATTATCAATCCGGAGACTACGGAACAGGATATTTGTGATACGATAAACAGGATGAAAAATTCCGACGCTGTGGACAAAATAAGCCGTCTGCAGGAAAGCGCTTAAAATATGAAAAACAACAAATCCCCGCAGAGCCTATGCGGGGATTTATCGTATCGATTAAAGTTTTGATTTTTTAGTTTTCTTCGTACAGCTCCAGAATAGCACCGTCTTTCCACACGAAAGCGAGACGGTCTTTCTCGTTGGCCATCATAGGGTCAACGATGACGCCGTCCGCCTCCGCGACGTATTTTTCCAGATCGTCTACCTTGTAGGCAACGTGAGGATTTCTGTGCAGAACCTCAGGGAACGGAGTTCCCTCCTCGAATTTCAGATATTCGATTTTATATTCGTAGTCGTCTACGTTGCTTACCCAGAACTTTGCCCCCTCGTTGTAAACCATACCTTGTTTCTTGTTGGTGATAGGAATACCTATGTGCATATATTCTACTGCCATGATGAATCTCTCCTTTCTGCGTGTTACAGTTTCGCGTGCCGCTACTATTTTGCATTTTTGATTGTCTCGTATACATCGTAAGCCTGAGCAGGAGTGTAGCCCTCGTGAACTACTTTTCCGATGGCAACTGCCATTCCGGCAGGAGAATCGGACTGGAAGATGTTTCTTCCCATGTCCACTCCGTGAGCGCCTTCTGTGATAGCTCTGTAAGCCATCTCCAGAGCCTCCATTTCAGGAAGCTTTTTGCCTCCTGCGATGACTATGGGCACTGGGCACGCCGCCGCGACTCTTTCGAATCCCTCGCAGTAATAGCTCTTGACTATGTTAGCTCCTGTTTCTGCCAGAACACGGGTCGCAAGCTGGAAGAACTTTTCGGTACGTTCCATTTCTTTTCCTACAGCTACGACTCCTAAAGTCGGAATACCATAGCGTGTGCCGGCGTCGGCGGTTCTTGCCAGAAGCTCAAGTGAGCGGGATTCTCCGGCTGAACCGATAAAGGTCTGCACTGCCATACAGTCTGCGTTCATGCGGATAGCGTTTTCTATATCGCAGGAAATTCCTCCTCCGTTAGACATGTCGTCGAATAAAACAGTTGAGTCATAAGTTACACGCACGCATTTGGCCACCTGGGCGGTAGGTGAAATGCAGGAGCGAATAACTCCCCTCGTTCCCATCAGAACATCTACATAAGGGAACAGTGACGGGATGACAATGTCTATGCGTTCAAGACCTGCGGTAGGCCCCATTATGTATCCGTGGTCAAAGGCCAGCATGACGGTGTTGCCTGATTTAGGACTGAATAAGCGGGCCATGCGGTTTTTCATTCCCCAGTCGCAATGGGATGCGCCTTTGACATAAAAACTTTCATGAGCGGCGGGAACGTTGAGATAGTATTCCTTTGCCGCCTTGTTTCCTACATTGTCTGCCATTTTGATTACTCCTTAAAGAATGATGGTGTGTGAGCCGGCGTGTTCCACAGGGCTTCGATTTCATCGTCCCATTTTGCCAGGTTCATCTGGAAACCGCCCGCTTCCTGCACGGTCAGGATTTCGCCGACCATATTGCCGACAACTTCCACGCCTTTTTCTTTCAGATATTCCACAGTGTCTTTGTAGAGAACCAGCATTTCCATCATCGTAGTCGCGCCGCAGCCGTTGATCATTGCAAACGCTTTGTCTCCTGCCTTAAGACCGATTTTTTCCATCAGAGGCTTGGCGATAGCTGCAACGGTTTCCTTTGAGCTCAGCATAGGAACGCGTACTCCGCCGCCTTCGCCGTGCTGGCCTGCGCCGATTTCCATGAGGTCTGTATCCTGCAGATCGCCGAAGGACATGCCGTTCTGAGGATGAGTGGCGTCTGTTACTTTAACTGTTACGGAAGCCATATTGTCTGCGTATTTCTGAGCGATGTCGGCGACCTCATCAAGGGTTTTTCCTGCCGCCGCTGCCGCTGCCGCTACGTGGTACAGAGCTACGGCTCCTGCCAGACCTCTCTGGTTGTCTTCTCCGTTAGGGTCATACTGGATTTCTTCGCCGGTGATGACCTGGCGAACGTTCATGCCGGCTTTCTTTGCCAGCTTCATGGCCTGCTTGCCGGCAAGCTGGTCACCAGCATAGTTGAGGGTGAGAAGCAGTACGCCGTGACCCTTGTCGGCTTTCTGCATGGCCTCAAATACCAGTTGTCCCGACGGAGCGGCGAATATGTCGCCCACTACCTGAATATCGAGCATGCCTTTTCCTACGAATCCGGCCTGAGCAGGCTCGTGTCCGGAACCTCCGTAGGTGACTACTGTAACGCGGTCGGCGTTTGCAAGGTCTTTGCTGATCACGAGGTGGCCTTCAACGTCTAAAATGTCTTTGTTGGCCAGGCCGAGGCCTACCAGCAGTTCATCGGTTACGGTTTCCGGGCTGTTGATAAATTTTTTCATCATTTTAAAAATTCTCCTTTACGTTGATTATGAAATTAAACTCAGAGGAGCCTAGCCTTGAAAGTGAAAACCTCGGATGCTTTGCGCATAGCTGACGGCTTGGCTTTCCCTCTTGCTCTGCCCTGCTTTAGAACAGAAGATTTTCAAAAATCAGTTATTGCGCCATGCCCTTGAAAAAGTAGGCCATGGACATCGCGCCAGCATCAGGTGTGCCGATGGTTTTTTCGCCGTAGCTCTTAGCACGGCCGAATTTTGACGGGAAGTTTTTGCTGTTTTCAGCGCCGTCCCATGCGGCTTTTGCAGCAGCGTCAAAGAGCTCGGCTTCGCTATCGCCTCCGTATGAAGAAATCGCTTCCGTCGCAGGAATGAGAGCGTCCATCATAGTCTTGTCTCCGACTTTTGCTCCTGACATGTCGTCGAGTTCTTCAAAGGCGCGGGCAAACATGGTTTTAAGCTGAGCAGTGTCCATTTCTCCTGCTTCAGGCGCGCCCTCCTGCATGCCGTCCAGCCAGGTGTTCCACAGAGGGACTGCGCTGCCTCCGTTCAGGGACATTACAGCCATGGCCGCATCGTCCAATGTTTCTTTTATATCACCCTCTGCTTCAACCAGCGCCTTGACGATTGCATTGCAAATCTTGACCATTGTGAATCCGTGGTCTGCATCGCCGAATTTAGCGTCTATATCTGTCAGTTCGGCTTCGGCGGCAATAACGGTGCTGCAGCCGTTTTTTATTCTGAGGATAAGTTCTTCTTTATTGATCATTGAATCACCTCGCTTCGGTCTTTACAAATTTTAACTTTTATCTTCTAACAAAAATCTAACACGCAACGAATTTGAAGTCAATAAGTTTTGGATCCTTAGATAGCTAATAAACAGTTTTTTAGACGACGGCTTACTTTTTATCGGTTCCCGGACTATATCTTTCTATAGCGGCTGCCATCCTCTCAAGCCCCTCTTTTACAAGAGCCCTCGGCATAGCCAGGTTAAGGCGCACGAACCCTTCGGCGTTGCCTACGAAGAGAGCGTCGCCGCCTTCAAGCAGTACCCCGGCGTTGTTGGCGAAAAACAGGGAAAGGTCTTTGACGTCGGGTAAGGTTTTGCGGAAATCCACCCATGCGAAATAGGTCGCGTCCGGAACTTGAAAGACAGCGGTCGGGATGTTTTCACTGATGAAATCTTTGACAAATTTAAGATTTCCGTCAAGGTAGAGCTTCAGCTCATCCAGCCATTCTCCCGCCTGCTCGTAAGCCGCCTTGTGGGCTGCGACGGAAAGGGGATTTATCGCGCCGTGTGTCTTGTCGCGTCTGATAAAGCGTTTTCTCTCTTCATGGCTGCGGATTATTATGTCAGAGAACGACAGGCCTGCCAGATTGAAGGTCTTGCTGGCGGACATGGCGGTAATGAGGCGGTCGTAGCCGGGCATGACTTTTCCCAGTGGAATGTGGCGCAGGCCGGTTCTTATCAAGTCGCAGTGAATTTCATCGGAAACGACCCACAAGCCATATTTTTCAACAATGCCGGCTACTCGTCTCAGTTCATCTTCGGACCAGACTCGGCCTGTCGGGTTGTGGGGATTACAAAACATCAGCATTTTTACCTGCGGATCCGCCGCCTTGGCTTCAAAATCATCGAAATCAATTTCAAACCGCCTGTCTGTGCCGCATTTTCCGCCTGCATCGTTTCTTACGTCTGTGCTGTCTCTTCTGCCTGCGCCGTCTCTCCCTCCTGCGTCGTCTCTCCCTCCTGCGTCGTCTCTCCCTCCTGCGTCGTCGGATATTTTTAGAGGCGAGGTCACCAGCTCGACCCCGTTATATTCACAGGCGTGGAGAAAAAAGCCGTAAGCTGGCGTGAGCGTCAGCACTTTTCCGTTTTGAGGCTTGACCAGATCTTCCACCAGCTGATAAAGCGCAGGGATAACGCCGGGAGAAAAGGTAAGTTCCCCGTCTTCAAAGCTCCAGTCGTACTTGTCTTGACACCATTTTTTGAAAGCAGCCTGATATTTGCCGTCTGATAAAATGGTGTAGCCTAAAATTTTTCTGTCGACTCTGTCTATGATAGCCTGCCTTATTTCAGGAGCGACTGCGAATTCCATATCGGCGACCCACATTCTGATGAATTCATCGTCTTTATATGGGAAAACTTCGTCGGGACCGCATTTGAATATATAGGACCGCCAGCCCTCTACGTTCTGCGAATTGGTGTTTTTTCTGTCGATGATTTCGTCAAAATCATATTTCATTTTGTCTTCCTCCTTTTCTTGCTTGGTTGTTTTGAGTGTTGGTTGAAAGCTATCTTGATAAGTAAAGCTGTTTTAATTAGGACACTTAGCCGCCCTTTTACCGCCCCCCTTTTATTGTTCGGTTTTCTAGCTTCCTGCACTGGCTCCAAGCTTGGCGTCCCTTTTGCAGAAGCGGGCAGGCTTTTGTTTTTCTTGTTTTGCCGGAACCCCTAGCGCTGCCGGGAAGATGGATGCCTCCTGTTTGTGACATCAGATGTTTTGTAATGTCGCCTTGTTTTGAAAATCAGCGAGCTTAAGATATCGCATAGCTTGGGATATATGGACGTAATGATTCCCATAGATTACGAGACGTCAGTGGGAATTCGCCGGATAGTGGACAAAGCTGC